>CAZVRW010000151.1:0-1502 GCA_964630265.1 uncultured Rhodospirillaceae bacterium | reverse complement strand
AGCATCACGATCCGCAATCTCGACGACGACCTGAAACGCCGCCTGCGCATCCGCGCGGCCGAGCACGGCCACTCCATGGAGGAGGAGGCGCGGGAGATCCTGCGGCAGGTGGTGTCGGGACGGCCGCCACCGCGCGATCTCGCCGCGGCGATCCGCGCCCGCGTGGCGGGCCTGGGGGGTGTCGAACTCGACCTGCCGCCGCGCGAGCCGATGCGCGAACCGCCCCGCTTCGACTGACCGGCGCAGGTGATCATCCTCGACACCAACGTCGTCTCGGAACTGTTGCGGCTGCTGCCGGACCCGCGCGTCGCGGCGTGGCTCGCCGCCAGGAACGGCGCCGACATCTACCTGACCGCCGTCAGCGAGGCCGAGCTTCGCTTCGGCGTTGCCGTGATGGCCGCGGGCCGCCGGCGGGAGCAACTCGCCGCCGCGATGGACGGCATCCTCGCGGACGTGTTCCACGGCCGGGTCCTCGCCTTCGACAGCGCGGCGGCCGTCGCCTACGCGACCATCGCCGCCGATAGGCGGGCCGCCGGCCGGCCGATCAGTCAGTTCGACTGCCAGATCGCCGCCATCGCCAGCACCCACGGCGCGGCCATCGCGACGCGAAACACCGGCGACTTCGCGGACTGCGGGATCGCCGTCGTCGATCCCTGGCACGATCCCCCGTGAAGCATGGGGCGCCTAACCCCCGCCGTACATTGCTTGTCTCTTCCTGCCGCCCTGCCTCGCGATTTCCGGCCCGATCGGCGCCGGTTGTCTGTTCGACCGGGTCACCCGTGACGATCGAGCATCGAGCAGGGCGTTCAGGGCCGCGGTCATGACCGGCGGACAGACGGCGTTGCCCAGCATCCGGATGCGGTCCCTGCGGGTTCCATGGTTCAATCTGAAGTCGTCCGGGAAACCCATCGCCCGCTGCAACTCCGGGACCTGGAGCATCCTCAAGGTCAGCTCCCCGCCGTCCCGCGAGACCAGCGCAAACCGGTCGAGCGTGGTGACGGTCCGCAGCGGGCGGTCAAGCGGCTGCCAGCCACCGGCACCGTCGCTGCCATAATAGACAACCAGGAAGTCGTCCCGCTCCCCGAGTTCAACAAGCGCCCGCTCGATGCGCCTGAGCGTTCCCGACGCCAGCGGGCGCTTTCTTCCGCGGATGGGTCGTGCCGGGAAAACGCCGGTCGGCGCGAGCACCGACCTCGCAGTCGCCCGCGGCGAGGGCGATGCGGGCAGAACCTCAGACGGCAGGTGTTCGCGGCTGCAAAGCACGAACATCCTGGCGCGTTTCTGCGGCACGCCGAAATCGTTCGCATTCAAAAGCTGGGCTTCGACGTTGTAGCCTGCGCAACGAAGTGTCGTCAGAAGATCGTTCCAGCCGACCCACCGGCGCATCCTGCTGACGTTCTCGAGGACGATGTAGGCGGGCCCCCATTCCTCCACGAACGGCATCACGAAAGCGGCTGACCTCAGGCTATCCTCGTCGATGGCCCGGGCCCCCCGGGCAACCG
>CAZVRW010000150.1:0-1636 GCA_964630265.1 uncultured Rhodospirillaceae bacterium | reverse complement strand
AGCCGTTCTCGGGCTCGGGCTCGCAGATCATCGCCGGCGAGACGACGGGCCGGCGAGTGTTCGCCATCGAGATCAGCTCGCAATACGTCGATGTCGCGGTGAAGCGCTGGCAGACGGCAAGTGGCAAGTCCGCAACCCTCGACGGCGACGGCCGGACGTTCGACGACGTCGCCGGCGAACGGCTGCCAAGAGCGGCGTGAGCGCCCAGGCGGACGCCGCAGGCGGCATGCAGTCGCGGCGGATGTCGCTGATCGAGGCGATCAGCAATATCGTCGTTGGCTTCGGCCTGGCGATCGCAACGCAGATGCTGATGTTCCCGATGTTCGGACTGCATGCCTCGTTCGTCGATAATCTTGCTTTGGGCTCGATCTTCACCGGGATATCCATCGCCCGTTCGTACGCGCTTCGCAGGGTGTTCGAAGCGTTTCGCGTCCGCGGCCTCAGGCAGGCTGAAGAAATCCGCAGCGGATGAGGTCCGCGATGAAGGTCTCGGCCGAGTCGGCGCGCACCCGGGCGCCGTCCCAGGCGGCACAGTTGGCCGCCATCTTGGCCATGAAGTCGGCTGCATCGCCGTGCTCGAGGAAGCTGACGGCGCGCAGACGGTCGACCAGCTCGGTGGCTGTCGCGGCCTCGTAGACGCGGCCGTCGTCCTGGGCGCGGTAACGCATGGTGGCGGTTCTCATTCGCACCCGTACGCCACCCCTGGCGCCCACGGTGGCGACGAGGCGGCGGCGTCGCGCCACGCGGCGCGTTCGGCACGCTTGGAAAGGCTGATCGCCTCGACCTGCGCCGCGCGCAGCGGCGCGAGGTCGTCGAAGCCGAAGTCGCGGTAGCCGTCGGCGATGGCGGCGAGGTAGCCGTCCGACGCCGGCCCGCGGTCGCGCCGGCGCGGGCCGTTCATCAGGTAGGCCATGGGCTTCACCCGCTTTCCGTTGGGCAGGGCGACGGCGAGGCGTTCCTTGACGTAGAGGTGCGGGAAGCCTTCGTAGGCGTCGAGCGCCTTCTCGCAGGCCCGCGTGATCTCCCACAGCGCGGCCGGCGTGACCGCGTCAGGATCCGGCTCGATGTCGGCGACGCGCTTCATGACGAGGCGCCAGCCTTCGAGCCGGACGGCGGCGAGCGGCCGCGCCTTCGGACAGCGGCGCGCCATCTGCCGGCGGTTCATGTTCGAGCCGTAGGCGACGTAGAGCATCGTTCGTCGGTCTCCTTTCAGGCGGCGCTGGCGCGGCGCGCGAAGTGGGCGGCGCGGCGGCGCAGGTAGGCGGCGGTCTCGACATCGATGCCGGCCATGACGTGGTCGGCGGCATCGACCGCGCGGTTGATGATGGCATAGACCGTCGTGCCGTTCTCGCGGCGGCTGACCACCTCGAGGCCGCGCTTGCGCAGCTGGGTGGAGATGGCGGCCCGTAAGGTGTGGCGTTGCCATCCGGTCGCGGCGATCAGGTCGTCGATGCTGGCGCCGCCCATGCGGCTCAGCATGGTGACCACCGTCGCCATCTTGCTGTTCGTCGGGATCAGCGCGGCGGTGTTGGTGCCGGCGGCGACGCGGCGGCTCTCCTCGATGAAGGCGAGGCCGAAGCGGATCCAGGCCAGCGCCTTCTCGGCCTCGACGGTGCCGCCGTGCTGGCGGAACTCG
>CAZVRW010000149.1:0-1847 GCA_964630265.1 uncultured Rhodospirillaceae bacterium | reverse complement strand
GCCAAGGCCTGTCTGTACGATCCCGAGATCAACCGCACCTACGCCGACATGGCGGCGCACTACGACACCGCCGTCGTCCCCGCCCGGCCGCGCAAGCCGAGGGACAAGGCCAAGGTGGAGGTCGGCGTCCAGGTGGTCGAGCGGTGGGTTCTGGCACGGCTGCGCAATCGCCGCTTCTTCGGCCTCGCCGAGCTGAACCAGGCCATCGCCGAGCTGCTGGACGAGCTGAACGGGCGCATCACCCGGCACCTGGGCGCGTCCCGCCGGCAGCTGTTCCAGGAGCTCGACCGTCCGGCCCTCAAAGCGCTGCCGTCCGAGGCCTACGAATACGCGCAGTGGAAGAAACGCCGGGCCGGCCTCGATTACCACATCGAGGTCGAGAAGCATTACTACTCGGTCCCGCATGCGCTGGCCCGGGAGACGCTGTGGGCGCGGATCACGGCGCGCACCGTCGAGGTCTTCCATCGCGGCAAGCGTGTCGCGGCGCACATCCGCGGATCCGGCAATCGGCGCCACACGACGACGCCCGAGCACATGCCCAGTTCCCATCGCCGCTACGCTTCCTGGACGCCGGAGCGCATCCGCGGACGGGCCGCCGCCACGGGGCCGAACACCGAAATCCTCGTTGACGTCGTCATGCGCTCGCGCCGCCACCCCGAACAGGGCTTCCGCTCCTGCATCGGCATCCTCCGGCTGGCCGGGACCCACGGGCCGGAACGACTGGAGGCCGCCTGCGAACGCGCCCTGGAGATCGGCGCGCCTTCGTATTCCTCGGTCGCCTCCATCCTCAGACACAACCTCGATCGCCGCACCCCGGAGCGGGCCGCGGACGGGCCGGCGATCGACCACGGCAACATCCGCGGCCCCGGCTACTTCCATTGAGGTCTTCCATGCTCCACCATCCGACCCTCGACCAACTCCGCCATCTCAAACTGCACGGCATGGCCCGCGCCTTCGGTGAGCTCAGCGACAACGCCGACGCCGAGGCGCTGGCGCACGCCGATTGGCTGGCCTTGCTGCTCGACCGCGAAGACGCCGAGCGCAACGACCGGCGGCTCACCTACCGGCTCAGAAACGCCCGGCTGCGCCACCCCGGCGCCGCCGTCGAAGACGTCGATGACCGAACGCCCCGGCATCTCGACAAAGGCCTCTTCCAGGAGCTGGCGCGCGGCCGCTGGATCGCCCGCAAGCAGAACCTGATCATCACCGGCCCCTGCGGCGTCGGCAAATCCTGGCTCGCCTGCGCGCTCGGACAGAAGGCCTGCCGCGACGACGTCTCGGTACTCTACAAAAGGATGCCGAGACTGTTCGCCGAACTGCAGGTGGGGCGCGCCGACGGCCGCTACCCCCGGCTGTTCCGCACCCTCACCAAGGCCGGCCTGCTGATCCTCGACGACTGGGGGCCGGACCGGCTGAACGCCGATCAGCGCCGCGACCTCCTCGAGATCGTCGAGGACCGCTACCAGAGCGCCGCGACCCTGATCACCAGCCAGCTCCCCGTCGCCCAGTGGCACGAGGTGATCGGCGAGGCCACCTTCGCCGACGCCATCCTCGACCGCATCGTCCACAACGCCCATCGCCTTGAGCTCGACGGCCCCTCCATGCGCAAGCTCAAAGCCCCGGCAAACCTCGCCACGGCGATTGACCACTCAGACGGAAAATGACATCACCCCGACACCCGGCGGCGACCATCACGCCCCCCTGTCCGCCCGACCCGCAAAGTGGTCGCGATGCGTCGGAACAGGTGGTCGCGATCGATCGGAATGGCTGGTCGCGATCATCGGAATGTGCACCCTTTCGCGCCCACTGGTAGACAAGGCCGTTCTTTTGGCCAATTCTCGCCTCAT
>CAZVRW010000148.1:0-1951 GCA_964630265.1 uncultured Rhodospirillaceae bacterium | reverse complement strand
CGCACCGCGAGCCCGAGAACCGCGCAACCGCCGCGCTGCCCGCGACGCGGGAGGCGTGCCTCGCGCGGATCCGTGACCTGGAGGACGAGGTGGCGGCGATCAGGGCGCAGATCGCCGCCGCCGACCTGGACTGTCAATCGGCGTTGAATATTGCCCCCCTATCGGCGTCCAATTTTGACCCCCCTTTGGATGGCTGAGAGGTTCGCCCGGAGGCGATGCGCGGAAGCCTTGCTGGAGCGCAGCGCATCGCCGGAGGGCGCTTGCGAGAGCGGGGGGTTAGTTTCGGTTTTTGAGGCGCCAGCTGTCGTTGCCGGTTTCGATGATGTCGCAGTGATGGGTGAGCCGATCGAGCAAGGCGGTGGTCATCTTGGCGTCGCCAAAGACACTTGGCCATTCTCCGAAGTCGAGGTTTGTGGTGACGATCACCGACGACTGTTCATAGAGATGGCTGACCAGGTGGAACAGGAGCTGACCGCCGGTTTGGGCAAAGGGGAGGTAACCGAGTTCGTCGAGAATGACGAAGTCCAGGCGTGCGAGCCGATCCGCGATCCGACCTTGGCGTTCGGCGCGGGCCTCGGCCTCGAGTTTGTTGACGAGATCGACGACGTTGAAGAACCGGCCGCGGGCGCCGTCGCGGATGCACGCCCGGGCGATCGCTATGGCGAGATGGGTCTTGCCGGTGCCGGTTCCGCCGACCAGGACGCAGTTACGCTGATCGGCGAGGAAGTTTCCCCCGGCGAGGTCGCGCACCAGGGTCTCGTTGATCGGCGAGCCGTCGAAGACGAAGTCGTCGATGTCCTTGGCCAGCGGCAGCTTGGCAATGGTCATCTGATATTTGATCGAGCGTGCCTGCTTCTCCGAGATCTCGGCAGAGAGTAAATCACCAACGACCCGCTCCGGCTCATGTTGGCGTTTGATGGCGGTGGCCAGGACCTCGTCATAGGCAGCCTTCATGCCGTAGAGCTTGAGGGTGCTCATGGCGCTGAGAATTTCGGAACGTTCCATCAAATGGCCCTCCTCAGGCGGTCGTAGCGGGCGCAGTCGGCCACGGGTTCATGACGAAGCTTGAGGGCATCCGGCATTGCAATCGTCAGCGGCTGGATCGCCGCGCGGCGGCGCGCCAGGATGTTCAGGATGACGTCGGCGGAGTGGACGTTGCTATCGAGCGCTTCCCCGCAGGCCGCCTCGACGGCGGGCAGACCGTCGGTCAGAACAGCGGTGAGAAGAGCGACCATCTGGCGGTCGCCATCGTCGGCATTGGCAAGCTTGCGCCGCACCCGCGCCAGGCCTGCCGGCAGCACCCAATCTTTGAACGGGGCGCCATTGCGCAACGCACCGGGCTTGCGGGCGAGCACCGGTACATAGTGCCAAGGATTGTAAATCGTCTCGCCGCGGCCGAATGACCGCTGGTGCTGGCCGACGATCTGACCGTCCTGACGGATCTCGATACGGTCGGCATAGGCCCGGATCTCGACGGGACGGCCGACCGCGCTGGCCATCACCGAGTATTTGTTGTGATCAAAACGCACCAGGCAGGTCTTGGAGACCGACGCCGGCACGGCATGGAAGCCATCGAAGGGGCCGGCATAGGGCACCAGGCTCGTCCGCTCCGCCTCGAACGCCTGCCAGATCGTTTGGTCTCGGAACTCCGGATGGCGATGGGCCCTGGCATAGGCGATACACTTGTCCAACAGCCAAGCGTTCAATTCAGCGTAGTTCTTGACCCGAAGCCTGGGTGTGAAAAAGCGGCCGCGGACCACGCCGACCTGGTTCTCGACCTGCCCTTTCTCCCAGCCGGACGCCGGCGTGCAGGCCACCGGTTCAACCAGGAAATGGCTGCACATCTGCAGGAAACGACGATTATAGGCACGTTCTTTGCCGACCAAGATCGTCTCGACCGCCGTCTTCATGTTGTCGTAGATCCCGCGCGTGCAGGCGCCCTTGAAGAAGG
>CAZVRW010000147.1:0-1983 GCA_964630265.1 uncultured Rhodospirillaceae bacterium | reverse complement strand
CGAGACGGCGATCATCGAGCGCTACCGGCGGCGGGAGACGTCGGTGGAGGAGGCGCTGATCGAGATGTATCTCGCCGGTGTTTCGGTGCGGCGGGTGGAGGACATCACCCAGGCACTGTGGGGCACCCGCGTCAGCCCGAGTACCGTCTCCAAGCTGAACCGGCGCATTTATGGGCAGATCGAGGCGTGGCGGAACCGGCCGATCGAGGGACGCCATCCTTACGTCTATCTCGATGGCGTGGTGCTGAAACGGACGTGGGCCGGCGAGGTGCGCAACGTTTCGGTGCTGATCGCCATCGGCGTCAACGCCGACGGCTTCCGCGAGATCCTCGGCATCTGCGAGGGCGCCAAGGAGGACAAGGCGGGCTGGAGCGGCTTTCTCGCCCACCTCAAGGGGCGCGGGCTGAAGGGCGTCGAGCTGATCGTCAGCGACGCCTGCCTCGGGCTGGTCGAGAGTGTCGGCGACTTCTATCCCGATGCCGCCTGGCAGCGCTGCGTCGTGGGGCCGTTGAAAAAGCCCGATGGATGTGATTCCGTCCTCAAGATGTTGGGCCTTGTATCGAGAGGCGGGCGAGATGCTGGGAAAGAAGGACCGCGGTCAGCTGGAGTTGTTCGTCACGGGATCGCTGCGGCAGTTGGTCCCTGATGACCATGTCCTGGCGCGGGTCGATCGGGTGCTCGACCTGTGCTGGCTGCGTGCGGAGGTGGCGGGGCTTTATTGCGATGACAACGGCCGGCCCGGGATCGACCCCGAAGTCGCGGTGCGGCTGATGCTGGCGGGCTTCCTCCTCGGCATTGTCCACGATCGCCGACTGATGCGGGAAGCCCAGGTGAACATCGCGATTCGCTGGTTTGCCGGATACGGTCTGCACGAGGTCCTGCCGGATCATTCCTCGCTGACGCGGATCCGCCAGCGCTGGGGCGCCGATCGGTTCCGGCAGATCTTCCAGCGCACGGTCAAGGCGTGCGTCGAAGCGGGCATCGCCAAGGGCGAGATTGTCCATATCGATGCCTCGCTGATCCGCGCCAACGTCAGCTGGGACAGAGCCTCGCCGTACGCTACGCCGAGGCGGCCGTCACCGCCAACGGCGAGCCCGGCGACGATGCCGAGACGAGGCGTCGGCGGAGCGGCACGTCCAAGAAAGTGTGCACCACCGACCCGGATGCGACCATGGCGACGAACGGCCGGAACCGGCGTTTGGAGCCCGCTTACAAGCAGCACACGGTGGTCGACGATCTCCGAGGCGTGATCCTCGATGTCGCGGTGACGACGGGCGAGGTCAACGAAGGCCAAGTCATCGAGAGCCAGGTCGACGCGACCATGGCGACCACCGGCGTTTCGCTCACGACGGTGACGGCGGATGCCGGCTACGCGTACGCCAAGGTCTACGGGGCGCTGGAACGGCGCGGCATCGAGGCGCTGATCCCGAGCAAGGCCGAACCGATCAGGAGCCCGGTGCCGACGCGCCGATTTCGCTACGATGCCCGCCACGACATCGTCAGATGCCCGCGCGGCAAGGTGATGCGCCCCGGCCGACGCCTCGTCTACGGCCGCTTCTTCACCGCCCGCGCCAGGGATTGCTCGCGCTGCTCGCTGGCCCACCTGTGTTTGTCAAAGGGCCGCGCCAACAAGGCGGTGGTGATCGGTGACGACTATCCGGCGCTGTTGCGAGCGCGGCGCCGGCGCGAACGCTGGTCGGACGACGATCGGCGCCTCTACCGGCGGCATCGCTGGCGTTCGGAAGGCTTCCACGGCGAGGCGAAGACGTGGCACGGCCTCGCCCGCGCCATTCGTCGCGGCCTCGACAACATGACGATCCAGGCCCTTCTCACCGCGACCGCGATCAACCTGAAGCGGCTTGCCGCCGCATTTGCCGCGCTGTTGAGCGTGCTGTCTCGCGCTCAGGCCGCCTGTGCCGCCCCGGCGAACGCCCGCAGCGCCAGAGCGCATTGAACGCCTCGAATTACGAGATCGGGCGATCA
>CAZVRW010000146.1:0-2018 GCA_964630265.1 uncultured Rhodospirillaceae bacterium | reverse complement strand
GTCAGACTTGGACCACTAGCCCCAGAGTCAGCCTTTCCGCTCGCTGGTATTATCTCGTGAGCCTCATCGTGCCCCGGCATCCGCGGCTCAGGTCGTCGCGGCGGGGACGGGACGCCGCTCCACCGCACACATTTTGGATTCAAAGATGAGGAGGTTTTCGATGGCCCATGTTCCGTCGGCCGTGTTCAAGACCCGCGTTCGCAACGAAGCGCTCGGCGGCCCCAATCCGTTCGAGTGGAAGGAGCTCACCACCGACGACGTGTTCAAGGGCAAGCGCGTCGTGCTGTTCTCGCTGCCGGGCGCCTTCACGCCCACCTGCTCGACGAGCCACCTGCCCCGCTACGAGGCGCTCTACGACGACTTCAAGGCGCTCGGCGTCGACGCGGTCGTTTGCCTCTCCGTCAACGATGCCTTCGTCATGTACCAGTGGGGCAAGAGCCAAGGCGCCGAGAAGGTGTTCCTGCTCCCCGACGGCAACGGCGAGTTCACCCGCAAGATGGGGATGCTGGTCGACAAGTCGAACCTGGGCTTCGGCATGCGCAGCTGGCGCTACTCCATGGTCGTCAATGACGGCGAGATCGAGAAGATGTTCGTCGAGCCCGACTTCGGCGATCTCTGCCCCACCGACCCGTTCGAGGTCTCCGACGCCGACACCATGCTCAACTATCTGCGCGGCAAGCAGGAGGCCGCGGCCGCCTGACGCCGCGCCCCATCGCCACCGGCCGCCGGCACCCCAGCGCCGGTTCGCGGTCAGGCGAGGACGAGTCCCAGGTGCTCGGCCATCGGCGCGAAGTCGCGGTCGGCGGTCAGCAAGGCGTGGCCGCGGGCGATGCAGAACGTGCCGATGATCAGGTCGATGGTCTTGCGCACGGTTATGCCGGAGGCCCTGAGACGCCGGTAATGCGTCGCGGCGAGCACGGCGAGGTCGGGATCGAGCATGGGCACCACGTCGAAGCGGCGGAGCGCCGCCTCGACGCGGACGGCATCGGCGTCCGAACGCACGCCCTGGAGGACCTCGAGCAGGACGATGTCGCCGACCAGGAGCGGCTCGGTGCCGAGCAGGGCCGTCAGCCGACCGACCTCCGGCGTCGCGTGTCCGTTGAGGAAGTCGATCCAGACCGAGCTGTCGACGACGATCATTCCGGCGGCAGGCGGCCGGCGCGGCTCTCGTCCAGATCGCCCTCCCAGCGCGCCTGCCCGAACAGGCTCCGCACCGCGCCTTGGCGCTTCAGCCGGATCAGCAATCGCAGGCCTTCCTCGACGGCGGCGCGCTTGGTCCGCAGGCCGCTCGCCTGCATGGCGTCGCGGATCAACGCGTCGTCGATCTCGATGTTGGTGCGCATAGCATGGTCCCATGTGTATCGATATCACCCATGATACACATCCTTTCGTCGCCTTGGCCAGCGCCGCGACGGCGCTGAAACCACCTCAGCGGTTCGACTTGACTGCGAAATGCCTCGGGGGTTGCGCGCCGGGCGGCCACCGTTCCCACGCCACCTCCCCTATCTGGCGCCGCCTTCGGGTTTGCGCCGGGTCCAGACGAGTTGCGCCTCGTTGCCGTCGGCGGACGGGAACAGGGCGGCGCTGATCGGTTGCGGCAGGCCGGGGTCATCGATGCGGACGCGGAGGTAGTCTTTCGGGCGGTCGCCGCCGGAGCGCGCCGCCCAGGCGGCGCCCAGCTCCGAGTGCCCGGCGAAGACCCGGAACAGCGGCGCGGTGTCGCTGTCGCGGTTGTCGTTGGGGATGAGGCGCACCTTGGCGTCGATGGTCAGGGTGTGGATGGAACCGGTCCAGCCGCCATCCTTGGCGGGGATGAAGGTGCCGACCACCGCTGGCCACGGGTTCATGACGAAGCTTGAGGGCATCCGGCATTGCAATCGTCAGCGGCTGGATCGCCGCGCGGCGGCGCGCCAGGATGTTCAGGATGACGTCGGCGGAGTGGACGTTGCTATCGAGCGGTGAAAAGTGGTCCCGGAATTTGAGACCGGGGGCTTGAGTGGAAGCTGGTACCGTTTCGT
>CAZVRW010000145.1:0-2037 GCA_964630265.1 uncultured Rhodospirillaceae bacterium | reverse complement strand
CCGGGCGCAGCCTCTCAGAACCTGAGAAGGGCTGAGGCTCGACGCTAATCAGGAAGTGGCTTGCGCCCTCGAGAATCGCCGCCCGCCAGTCGTGATCACGAAGCGCCTGGGCGGAGGCCTTGACCAGCTCTTTCGGCGATTCGATCCAGTGGCGGTGGGCTACGGTGATCGCGCCGCCGAGCCGCACATGGCCGCCTATGGTCGTGCGGTAGTCGCGCACGAACACCAGCATGTCGTCGGGACGGGTGAGCTCGGGGCCGTGGTCATCGAAATGAAAGCCCTCGGGCTCGGCCAGTCGGCCGCCACCCGGAATGGCCAACACGGTCTCGCGATCCGCTTTGCCCGCGGACCACAGTGATGACCCGAACCAGGAAGCCAGTGCCATGACGAAAGGAACCGCACCCAGAATGAGCAATTTCATGGGGGTGATCTCCTGCGCGATTAGCGTGAGTCTTGCAAGTCTGCTTCACGCCGGCGACAGTTCCGCGACGCCGGTGCCGGCGACCTTCCCGCTCGTCCACATCGAAGTTGGGCAGGACGCGGAGGACGCCGAGTCACAGGTCTTCGATTACTACGCGCATATTGAAGCCTACTCGATCACCTACGCCCACAACGACGAGAATCGCGATGACCGGGGCCGTGCGCTGGCCTCGGAAATTCGCATCGGCTTCGAGCCCCACCTCCAGGCCGAGATTCACGATCTGCCGGTGGGAGAGAGTTCGCCCGGCATCGTGGAATACCCGCCGCTACGCGCACCTGGCGAGGGCTGGATCATCGAGGCCAGCTTCCACGTGCCGCACTCGAACGTGGTGATCTTCACCGCACAGCTCGGCCAACAAGCCGAGCGACTGTTGTTCTATCGCATCGCCATCGGCGCGGGCATCGAGAAGCTGGCGGAGATCGACACCCGCCGCGCGCCTGGGCCGCATCAACTCGCCAACGGCTGGTGGAACCTGGAGATGCGGCCGGCCGCGATCGGCGGGCGCCGCTCGCCCGACCGCGAAAAGCCTTTCGGCCCACGGATTTTCTTCGAGCAGGTGCCGCCGGCGCTGGAGGCGGTATTCCCCCCGCCGCAGGCCTACGCGCACGATGACGGCTGGTGGGGCGATGGCGTGCGCGACGAGGATCGCCATCACCTCGCGCAGATGCACCGCGTCCTTTCCGACGCCGTGACGATCTTCGACTTCAGCCAGGCAGCGGTTGGCCGGGTTCTGCTGCGACGTTATCTCGAGGGCGGGTACCGCACACCGGAGCCCGAGGAACTCTATGGCGAATGGGGGGTGCGCGCCATCCGGCCGCGCGCGGACGGCGACGTTGTCGTCAATCCGTGGTTCGACGCCACCATCGAAGCCGACGTCGGCACAGTCTTTCGCAAGACCTCCGGCTCGCAGCGGCGCGAAGGGCGTCTGTATCGGGACTTCGCCGGCTTCAACTCGCCCTCGGGGCTGGTCTTTCTGGGCGCCAAGTTCGCCGCCGACGAGCCGGCACCGGTCTACAGCGGCTGGCTGCTTCCCGACCTGCGGGCCGCCGCATCCGACAGTTTCGGTCGGCTCTTCGGGCTCTCCAGCGGCCACCTTCTCTTGATTCTGGACGTGCGCGATGCCGGCGACTGGGAAATCTACGAACTCAAGGCTGCGGCTCCGCCCAAAGACTCTCCAGCCACGTCGTCCCGATGAATTGGCTCGGGGCATGGCGAGCACTCTTGCGCAGACCGTGCTGCTGCAGCTATTCCTTCCGCAGGAACGCATTGTCGATGATCACTCCCGGCGTGTTGCCATACTTCACGAAGACGATGTTGAAAGCCCCTGCATGCAAGATATCCCCCGACTCACTATCGGAGTACGCATTGTCGAAACTTGTCGTTGCGGCGGTCATGCCGGCTTGGCTCTTGCTGAAGGTTCCAGATCCCTGGATCGGGGCCTGCCGCGATCCTGTCCCCGACACACTGATCTCAAGCGATCCGGTAGTGTCACCGCCGATGTGGGTATAGGCAGCATAAGCGCCCTGTTGAAGTAGCTCTGCCGGCCTGAACCTCCT
>CAZVRW010000144.1:0-2046 GCA_964630265.1 uncultured Rhodospirillaceae bacterium | reverse complement strand
GGATCGCCGCGCCGCCAGGCGCCCGGACCGACGTGATGTCGCTGCGGCCGACGATCGGCGGCGTGTTGATCAACGAGTAGCTGCCGACGGTGAAGTCGCCCCCCCCGACCAGCGCGTAGGCCAGGAACTCCTCGTCGAACAGCCCGGGCAAATCCAGCATCAGAAAGTTGCCGGCGTCGAGGAGGTCCTGGGGAAGATCTTCGCGCAACCCGTCGAAAATGACGACGAACTCTTCCTCCGGCGCCAGCACGATCGGGTCACGCAGGCTGAACGCCTGCAACAGGCCGTCGGTGGCCAGCTCCCGCAGCGTGTCGCTGACCAGGTCATCGAGGCCAAGCCCCATCCCGGTGACCGGCGCGAACGCCAGTTGGGTGATGGTCGATTCCACATCGCCGTTGATGAGCACGATTCCTGTGTTGAGGATCTCGAACAGGCCCGGGATGAGCGAGAGCCCCAGATCGAACGGATCGGGAAACTCGACCGCGAACCCCATGCCCGGATTGACGAAGGGGATGATGGAGACGAGGTTCGCCGGGACCACGTCGCCCGCTGTCGTCAGGAAATTGGCGCCCGTGCTGTACCAGTCCCAGACGTCGACCCGCAGCCCCACCTGCACCGTCGCGCCGTCGGGCACCGAGCCGTTGACGGGGTCGAGGAAGCGATGGCCGCGGTTCTCCAACTGAAAGATTCCGACGGCGAACGATGGCTCATAGCGCGTGAAGCGGCGATTGCCAACGCTGCTGGTTTCCAGTGCCCCGAATCGGCTCGACCCCTCCACGCGGATGCTCAGGGCATCCACGGGCTGCCCACTGGTGTTGGTGATTTCCCACGCCGACATGCGCGCCTGCATGCCGATGGGAACGTTGGCGTTGGCGTTGACCATGATGGTCGACTGGTTGATGGTGGCGCCGGCGAGCGGATTGCCCGCATCCTTGAAGGTCGTGCTGTCCGGTCCGGCGGCACCGAGGTTGCCATCGGGTGGACCGAACAGGTTGCGGATGGTGACGATGATGTCGGCGTCGTCGTCCGGGCCGACCTCCTGGAATTGCAGCCCCTGGGGGTAGACGTAATCCAGAAACGCGAGCTCATCCTTCGACACGGTGCGCCAGTATTCCCCGCCCTTGATCCCCTTGGCGGGTTTGGCGCCCGGCAGCGTGTCGGGGATGTTGCCCTCGTTCATGATCTCGCCGCCGAACGGCGCCGCGGCGATCCAGCCGCCGCTGCCGTCGGGGCGGAAATTCAGCATCCGGTTCTGGTTGAACCAGGCGGCATCGGGATGCTGCGAGCCGAGGGCGTGGCCCAGTTCGTGGATCACCACCGTCTGCAGGTCGCTGAACGACCGCTGGCCTTTGTAACGGGTCCACGCGTAGCGAGCCAACGGTAACCGCCGCGACGGATCGAATGACGCGCTCTCCCATTCTCGAAACGCCAGTCGCACCTGGTCTTGCAGGCGCGGATCGTCAAAGACCAGCCGGAACAGGTCCGACATCTTCCAGGTGATGACCGACGTGTCGAAGGAAACGAAGTTGTCCGGCTGATTGATCAGGTCGGTGGCGGGTTGCGGCCCGCTTGCCGAAATCAGCGAAACGGCGCGGACGAATGTCGGCCGAACCAAGACGAGCACCGGCACCAAAAGCAGAACCAGCACGAACATTCGCGCCGAGCTCCGCATGTACGTTGCGGGCTGCGAGAAACACCTCCGCATGACGAACCTCCCTGCTTGTCCACGACACGCGCACGCGCCGAGATCTTTAAATTCATTTCGTCGAGTGCCATTGGACTCGACCATTTAGCACGTATTCTCCCATTTTCCCGGACGGATTGCAAGTCTACGGGTCGGAGCCGTGTTTTCCCTTCACCGGCGACGACCGCGTCTGGCCGCCCGTCCGGCGTGCGCAGGCGTCGTTGTCGCGTCGGCGAGGCCGTCGCGGCACCGTCCCGGCGATGGCCGCGCGCCGCGCGCGTGGCTTGCGTTTCTCGCCGCTTGCCCGTATAAGCCTCGCTCTTCCGTTCGAGTTCGCGAGCGGTCCGGCAGGGGCATGCCCA
>CAZVRW010000143.1:0-2201 GCA_964630265.1 uncultured Rhodospirillaceae bacterium | reverse complement strand
GCTCTCAGGCCCAGACCGGCCTCAGTCCGACCCACCAGAAGGGCAGGAGAGCCAAAATTTAGAAGCTTGAAGCCGTCCTCGGCGAGTTGGTCGATTGCGGGCGTGGGCGCGCCTCGCAGAATCCCGCCGCCGTAAGTGCCAAGCTCTCCCGAGCCGAGATTGTCGACCAGGATATATACGATGTTCGGCCGATCTTGGCTCTGCGCCAATGCAGGCGCGGTGACTGCGACGATCGCCACAGCGGTCTGAAGAAGTAACAGCGAGGGACGCATGGCACCACTCTCCGATCAACTACTCCGAGGGCCGTCCGTCCCGGGCGTGGCCGGGACGGACGGGCACGTGGTGTCAGCGCGCGCCGGTGGCGCCGTCAGACAACTTCTCCATCACCTTGTCGAGACTGAAGGACGCGGCTTCCTGACGCGGCGGGTATTCCTGGAACGTCGCGAGGAATTGTCCGACATAGACCTGCGCGGGCACCAGCATGAAGGCGTGGTCGAGCAGCCAGTCATAGTAGGTGTTCGACGTCCGGTAGCCGCGTTCATAGGGATCGCGGCGCAGGTTGAAGATCAGCGGCACGCGCAGCGGCGTCAGCGGTTCCATCCATGCCCGAAGCGTGGCCCATTCCTTCTGCTCGAGGAAAGTGATCTTCCAGTCGGCATAGCGTAACGCGGCAAGATCGCCGTCGTCCGTGAAGTAGAAGACCTCCTTGCGCGGGCTCACGTCAGTCTCGCCCTTCAGCAGCGGCAAGATATTGTAGCCGTCGAGATAAACGCGGTAGTCGCGCCCACCCATCTCGTCGACCGTGACGCCCTTCAGCAGGTCTTCCTTAACCGTCTCGTTGCCCGCCGCAGCGAGGAACGTCGGCAGCCAGTCCATGTGATGCACGATCTCGTTCGTGACCGCACCTTTGGGAATCTGCCCGGGCCAGCGCACCATTGCGGGCACGCGCCACGCCCCTTCCCACTGGGTGTTCTTCTCGCCCCAGAACGGGGTCATGCCCGCGTCGGGCCATGTGTTCATGTGCGGGCCGTTGTCGGTGGAATAGAACACGATGGTGTTGTCGGCGATGCCGAGTTCGTCGAGCTTGTCGAGGAATCGTCCGATATGCAGGTCGTGCTCGACCATGCCGGCCTGGTATTCGTCGAGCTTGCGGCCGGCGATATCGTTGGCCTTCGCGCGCATATCGTCCGACACATGGGTGCGGAAATGCATCCGAGTGCCCGACCACCATACGAACCATGGCGTGCCTGAGGCGGTCTGCTCCTCGATGAAGGCGAGCGCCGCAGCAGAAGTTTCGTCGTCGACCACTTCCTGCCGCGCAATCGACAGCGGGCCGGTATCCTCGACCTTTTGCGTGATCGCTTCTTCGCCATAAACGGCTGTGGACCGAATCACGCCGCGCGGGCCGAAGCGTTCCAGAAATGTGTCCCCCGCGGGCAAAACCAGATCGCGCGGATAATCCTCGTTCTCCGGCTCTTCCTCGGCATTCAGGTGGTAGAGGTTGCCGAAGAACTGGTCGAAGCCATGATTTGTCGGCAGCATCTCGTCACGGTCGCCGAGGTGGTTCTTGCCGAACTGGCCGGTGGCATACCCCTCGGCCTTCAGCAGGCCGGCGATCGTGGGGTCCTCGATCCGCATGCCTTCCGCGGCGCCGGGCAGCCCGACCTTCGACAGCCCGGTGCGGAAAACCGACTGCCCCATGATGAAGGATGACCGCCCGGCGGTGCAGGACTGCTCGCCATAGTAGTCGGTGAACATCATGCCTTCGGCGGCGATCCGGTCGATGTTCGGGGTCCGATAACCCATCATGCCCATCGTGTAGGCCGAGATGTTGGATTGCCCGACATCATCGCCCCAGATCACGAGAATATTCGGGCGGTCAGCCGGCTGTGCGACTGCTACGCCGGACGACACCAGGGCAGCAACGGCAAGCAGCCCTCGCCACGTTTCTACTTTGCTTCTGCTCTTCACCTTTTCTCCCTCCCAAAAAAAATGGATTCACGACATTCGTCAAGACGTATTCTGCTCGCCTCGGAATTCATCTTGGGGTTTGCCAATACTTCAGGTTTGCCGATAAAGGATACATGAAAGCGCCCAACACACCGCCGATTAGCGGCGCCAAACAGAACAACCACAGCGGTGGGGTCGCCTAGGAGCCTGTCCGACTTAGGCGCCGATTCGGGCTCCGGGACTTCGGCGCG
>CAZVRW010000142.1:0-2229 GCA_964630265.1 uncultured Rhodospirillaceae bacterium | reverse complement strand
GTGGTGCCCAATCCGGACATTCTCGGGCGCGAGCAGATCCTCAAGGTGCACATGCGGAAGGTGCCGCTGGCGCCGGACGTGGACGCCCGCGTCGTCGCCCGCGGCACGCCCGGCTTCTCCGGCGCCGACCTCGCCAACCTGGTCAACGAGGCGGCGCTGCTGGCGGCCCGGGCCGGCCGACGGGTCGTCGCCATGGTCGACTTCGAGTCGGCCAAGGACAAGGTGATGATGGGCGCCGAGCGGCGCTCCATGGTGATGACCGACGAGGACAAGCGCATCACCGCCTATCACGAGGCGGGACACGCCCTGGTCGGGCTGCACGTGCCGAAGCACGATCCCCTGCACAAGGTGACGATCATCCCGCGCGGCCGCGCCCTCGGCGTCACCATGTCGCTGCCCGAGCGCGACCGCTACAGCTACTCGCGCATGGAACTGGAGTCGCGGTTGGCCGTGGCGTTCGGCGGCCGTATCGCCGAGGAGTTGGTGTTCGGTCCGGAGAACGTCACCACCGGTGCCGGCAACGACATCAAGCAGGCGACCGACATGGCGCGGCGCATGATCACCGAGTTCGGCTTCAGCGATCGTTTGGGCCCGCTGCGCTACAGCGATAATCAGGACGAGGTGTTCCTCGGCCATTCGGTCACCCAGCACAAGAACATCTCGGACGCCACGGCGCGCCTGATCGATCAGGAGGTGCGCCGGCTCATCGAGGACGCCGAGGGCCGGGCGCGGAGTATTCTCCAGGAGCACCACGAAGACCTGGGCCGTTTGGCGAAAGCGCTGCTCGAATATGAGACCCTGAGTGGCGAGGAGGTGCGCGACCTGCTGGCGGGCCGGCCGATCTTCCGCCCGGATCCGTCGGAGGAGCCGCCGCGCCGCGACGCCGGCCGGCGCAGTTCGGTGCCGACCACCGGCGGGCGCAACGGCAAGGAGCGGCCGAGCGGCGGGCTGGGTCCGGAACCGCAGCCCGGTCATTGACGGCGGACAGCGTTCCGGCCGGAGTCGCTTCGGGGCGTCCGTGACCGAGACCGACGCGCAACCGCTGGCGTGGGCCGGGATGCCGCTCGATCGTCCCCGCATCATGGGGGTGGTCAATGTCACGCCCGACAGCTTCTCCGACGGCGGCGAAACGCCGTGCACGGCGCGCGCCATCGCCCGCGGCCGGGCGATGCTCGAGGCCGGCGCCGCCATCATCGATGTCGGCGGCGAGTCGACCCGTCCGGGGGCCGCGCCACTGCCGGTCGGCGAGGAACTACGGCGCGTCGTCCCGGTGGTCGCGGCGCTCGCCGTTGATGGTGCCCTGATCTCCATCGATACGCGGCACGCGACGGTGATGCGGGCCGCCATCGACGCCGGCGCGCGAATCGTCAACGACGTTTCGGCGCTCACCGGCGACGCCGAATCGCTGGCGGTGGTCGCGGCGCGCGAGGTCTCGGTGGTGCTGATGCACATGCAGGGCGAACCGCGGACGATGCAGCAGGCGCCGCGGTACGACGACGCGCCGGTTGACGTCGCCCGTTGGCTCGCCGGGCGTGTGGCCGCCTCTGCGGCGGCGGGGATCGCCCGGCACCGCATCGCCGTCGACCCGGGCATCGGCTTCGGCAAGACCGTCGAGCACAATCTGCAGATCCTGGCGCACCTGGATGTCCTGCGCGCGCTCGAGGTGGCGATCGTCGTCGGCGTCTCCCGCAAGAGCTTCATCGCCCGGATCGATGGCGATGGCGCGGCCCGCGAACGGCTGGGGGGATCGCTGGCCGCGGCGCTGTGGGCCGTCGCCCACGGCGCCCACATCGTGCGTGTCCACGACGTCGCGGCAACCCGTCAAGCCCTCGCCGTGTGGACGGCGATCGACCGCTCGGTGCGATCGCCGGCCGGCTGAACCACCGCCGGCCGGCTGAACCGTTGCCCGCCCACCAACCGGCCCCCAACCGCGCGGGTTTGCCGCGGGTCTTCTGTTTCGCCTGTCTCTTGTGCTACAACCCCGCTCATCTCCCCGACGTCAAGGCTTTGTCAACTCGATCGGAGTACCAGCGTGAGCATGCAGAACCGCCTGTTTGGAACCGATGGCATCCGTGGCACCGCCAACCGCGAGCCGATGACGGCGGAAACCGCGCTCAAGGTGGGCATGGCCGCCGGCCTGTACTTCCGCCGGGGCACGCATCGCCACCGGGTGCTGATCGGCAAGGACACGCGGCTGTCCGGCTACATGCTGGAACCGGCGCTGACCGC
>CAZVRW010000141.1:0-2401 GCA_964630265.1 uncultured Rhodospirillaceae bacterium | reverse complement strand
CGTATTTCCGCACCCACCAGGATGCGACGCTGGCCCTGTTCAAGAGCCTGCACGGCGGCCTGCAGCTGATCGCCGACGTCAAGCTGAAGCCGGTGATCGGCACTTCGGCGGCAACCACCCGTCCGGCGTTGGCCGAGTCGCATCTGAGCGGCCGGACCATGCGCAACATCGTGGTCAACCTCGAAGCGCTGGAGGCGCTCTATCTGGGTGACGGCGGCCCGGGCCTGGGTGGTCTCGCCCGGGAGTTCGGCAGCGACGCCGAGCTTGATCCGCTGCTGCGCAAGGCCTTTCCGATGACGATCGAGAGCGTTCGGGCGGTCGAGGGGCCGCTCGGCGAGGCGGCGGCCGACCCGATGCGACGCCCGGCAGTGGAAACGCTCCAGACCCGCGTGCTGGCGCTGAAGCAGCTTGCGCGCACGCGGCTCGCCGCCGCTCTCGACCTGCAGGTGGGCTTCAATGCGTTCGACGGCGATTAGCCGTTTTGCGCTGCTCCGGCTGCTCGCAGGCGGGCTCGTTTGGCCGCTGCTGCCGCTGCGGTTGCGGGCCGAGACGGCGCAGCGTCTCTACCTGAGCGCGCGGGCCGACGAGACGGGCGGCTTCCGGGTCAGCGGTTTCGAACGCAACGGCCGGCCGGTCTTCGACCTCGCCCTGCCGGCCCGCGGGCATTCCTTCGCCGTCAGTCCTGATGGCGCCGAGGCCGTGCACTTCGCGCGCCGGCCCGGCGCCTTCGCCAGGGCGATCGACCTCCGCCGGGGCGCCCCCGTCCGTGAATTCGAGACACCCGCCGACCGGCACTTCTACGGCCACGGCGTGTTCGGGCCGGGCGGGCGGCTGCTCTACGCCACCGAGAACGACTTCGCGGCCGGGCGCGGCGTCATCGGTATCTACCAGGCCGCCGCCGGCTACCGGCGCGTCGGTGAGTTGCCGTCGCACGGCATTGGCCCGCACGAGATCCGCCTGATGCCCGACGGCGAAACGCTGGTCGTGGCGAACGGCGGCATCGCCACCCACCCCGATCTGCCGCGGGTCAAGCTCAACCTGTCGACCATGGCGCCGTCGCTCGTCTACCTGGACCGCCGCGACGGCCGCCTGCTGAGAATGGTGCGGCTGGCCCCGGACCTGCACCGCCTCTCGATCCGCCATCTCGCGATCGGCCGCGATGACACCGTCGCCATCGCCATGCAGTACGAGGGGCCGGCCGGCGACCGCGTGCCGCTGATCGCCACCCACCGCCGCGACGCCCCAGTGACCCTGTTCGACGGACCGGCAGAGGTGGTGCGCTCGATGGAGCACTACTGCGGCAGCGTCGCCTTCGACCGCGCCGGCCGCGTGCTCGCCGTCTCGGCGTCGCGCGGCAACCGCATCACCTTCTGGGACGGCGTCTCCGGAACTCACCTCTCCTCCGTCGCCGTGCCCGATGGCAGCGGCGTGGCGCCCGCGGACCGGCCGGGAACGTTCCTCGCCTCCAGCGGCCGGGGCGGAGTGGCGGTTATCGATGCCCGGGCCGGCGCCCTGCGGCCGCTTGCCGCCGATTTCCTCGCGGCGGGGCGATGGGACAACCACCTGGTCGCAGCGGGAGCCTGAAACTATCGCGGCTCGGTCGGTGCCGCCTCCTGTGTGCTGCCGCCGCCTACCGAGACGGGCGAGCCCACTGACACATCGTGTCCTGGGGAGGACGGTTCCAGGCTGAAGAACGGGTAGCAGTGACACCTCTCAGTGCAGCGATCCCGACCACAAGACCGCCTTCAGCGGGTCCCCCGTCGCGTGCGCCGGACCGTCGGCAGAGGTGGTGCGCGCGGCGCATTTCAGGCCCGCCCTCAGGCTCTGGGACAACCGGCGGGCGGACTGGAGTGCCTGTCGCACCGCGGCCGGCGGCAACCACTGCGACAGAACGTCGAAGGCCCGGGAATCCCCGTCCTCTCGTCCCGCTGCCTCCAGCGCCGTCAGGAAACACATTTCGTCCAAGGAGAGCATCGGGTGCCCAACCGGATGGAAGACCACGGTCCGCTCGGCCGTCACACCGATGATCGTCATCACGGCGTTCAGATAGTCCATCGCCGCAGGAGCATGCGCGACGCAAAATGCCGCCTTGACGAAGCCCGGCATGACGTCGCCCCGCGCCGACGCCGTGACCCAGTGGCGCGCCGCCCACAGCAGCAGTTGATGGCGGAAGGCCAGGGATCCGAATGCGACGGCCGCATCGGCGTCGACACTTTGCATAGGCTGTCTCCCGATGGAGGGGGGCCGCGGAGCCGCCGTGAACCAATCCTGACGACCCGGATCGAGAGGTTACAATAACTATGTTGCGAATGCAAATTATTCGCATTATGTCAGCGTCGGCTAACGACTTATACCAGCGAGTGAAATCACTGACCGATTGAGGCCCAGGTTCGGGTTGCGA
>CAZVRW010000140.1:0-2576 GCA_964630265.1 uncultured Rhodospirillaceae bacterium | reverse complement strand
CGGTAAGCATCCGCCGAAGGCCCCGGGGGGCTGGAGGTCAGGCGGCGGCGGCCGTGGAGTTGGCGGCCGGCGGCTGCCAGTTCCAGGGGAGGAGGTCGGCGAGTTTGTTGGCCGGGTGGTCGGCGATGCGGCGGAGGGTGTCGGCGAGCCAGGCTTGCGCATCGATGCCGTTGAGCCGGGCGGTGGTGATCAGCGTGTAGATCGCCGCGGCGCGCTCGCCGCCGCGGTCGGAACCGGCGAACAACCAACTGCGCCGTCCGACGGCGATGCCGCGGAGCACCCGCTCTGCGGCGTTGTTGGTCAGGCAGATGCGGCCGTCGTCGAGGAAGCGGGTGAAGGCGGGCCAGCGCTTCAGCATGTAGTCCATGGCCTTGGCGACGGCGTTGTGGCGGGAGAGCCCGGCCCGCTCCCGGCGCATCCAGGCCTCCAGATCGGCGACCCGCGGCGCCACCCGCTCCTGGCGCTCGGTCCGACGCTGGTCCGCCGGCAGCCCGTTCAGGTCGCGCTCCATCGCGAAGATCGCGTCGATCCGGCGCACCGCCTCGATCGCCAACGGCGCCTTGCCGACGTCGGCGAGCTCGAACAGCTTGCGCCGCCCGTGCGCCCAACACGCCGCCTCGATGATCGGCCGCGGCGTTCGGCGCGGATCGTAGAGATCGTTGAACCCGGCATACGCATCGGCCTGGAGAATGCCGCCATAGCCCGCGAGGTGCCGCCGCGGATGCTCGCCGGCCCGGTTGGGCGAGTAGGAGTAGACGGCTGCCGGCGGATCCGGCCCGCCGAACGGCCGGTCGTCGCGAACATAGGTCCACAGCCGCCCGGTCACCGTCTTCCCCTTCGCCAGCACCGGCACCGTGGTGTCGTCGCCGTGCAGCCGCTCGGCCGCCAGCACGTGAGCGCGGATCAGTTCGACCAGCGGCGACAGCGCCGAAGCAGAGGCACCGACCCAGTCGGCCAGTGTCGACACGTCGAGGTCGATACCCTCGCGGGCAAAGCCCTCGCTCTGCCGGTTGAGCGGCAGGTGATCGCCGAACTTGCCGTAGAGGACCATCGCCAGCAGCCCGGCGCCGGCACGGCCCCGCGCGATCGGGTGAAAGGGCGCCGGCGGCTGGCTGATCGTCTCGCACGACCGGCAGCCGAACTTCTCGCGCACCGTCTGGATGACCTTCCACTGGCGGGGGATCACCTCCAGCGTCTCGGTGACGTCCTCGCCGAGCTTGTGCAGCCTGCCGCCGCAGCACGGACACGCCGTCGGCCCCGGGATCACGACGCGCTCGCGCGGCAGGTGGGCGGGCAGTGGGGCCCGCACCGGCTTGCGGCGGCTGAAGCTCTTGACCACGCTCTCGTCGGTCTCGCCACTCCCGCCGGCGGCGCCGTCGCTGGCCGCTTGATCCTCGGCGGCGGTTGCTTCCAGGTCCTCCAGCTGCAGTTCCAACTGCTCGAGCAGCTGGCGGCCGCGCTCGGCGGAGCGGCCGAAGCGCTCGCGCTTCAGCTTCGCGATCAGCAGCTTCAGATGGGCGATCATCGCCTCGGCACTCGACGCCCGCGCCTCGGCGCCAAGGGCCCTCTCCTCGGCCTCCCGGCGCGCCGTCCGCTCGGCGTCGAGCGCCGCGCGCAGCGCCTGCCGATCGTCGGGATGGGGCGTGGCGGGCGTCGTCATGCCTCCCAGTGAATCCGATTGACGGCCCCGTGACTCGGAAAAAATGCGCGCGGTGCCGCGATCGCCACCTCAGCCCGCGCGGGCCGGCCGCCAGGTGTGCTGCGGGTTGCGCCAGTCGATCCCGTCGAGCAGATACGCCAGCTGCGCCGGCGTGATCGAGACCATCCCGTCGGCCGGGGACGGCCACAGAAAACGCCCGCGTTCCAGTCGCTTGGCATACAGCGACATGCCCAGCCCGTCGTGCCAGAGGACCTTGATCAGGTCGCCCCGGCGCCCCCGAAAGACGTACAGATCGCCGGCGTGCGGGTCGCGGTGCAGCGTCTGCTGTACCTGCAGCGCCAGGCCGTTCATGCCGCGGCGCATGTCCGTCCGCCCCACCGCCAGCCACACCCGCACCCCGCCCGGCACCGGAATCATCGAATCACCGCCCGACCAGCGCCGCGACCACCGCCGCCGCCAGCGCCGGCGGGATCGTCGCCGGAATGCGGACGTGCGCGGTGCCCCCGACCGCCACCTCGATCGCCGCCGCAACATCCCGGAAATCGGGACGCGCCGCTGCCGCCGGGGCGCGGCCCGGCTCATCGCGACCGCCCGTGTCGTCATCGGAAGCGACCGGCGAAACGATCACTTCGGCGAAACCGGCCGGCACGCCGGCGAACTCCCGCCGCCATCGATAGATCAGGCTGGGGCACACGTCGGCCCGGCGCGCCACGTCCGCGACGACCGCGCCAGGCGCGAACGCCGCCGCAACGACCGCCCGTTTTTGCTCGACACTCCAGCGCCGTCGCCGCTCGACCCCCGTGATGACATCGATCCGCGCCATGGAACCGTCTCTTGCACCGCTGCAAACACTGTCGCTTGCACCGGTGCCACATCACCGCACGTCGCGGAAGACGGCCCTCCCCGGATGGTTACC
>CAZVRW010000139.1:0-2678 GCA_964630265.1 uncultured Rhodospirillaceae bacterium | reverse complement strand
CGTCCGAGGGCCACGCCGCGCAGCGAACGCTCTGCCGCATTGTTCGTGAGGCAGATCCTCCCGTCCTCAAGGAAGCCGGTGAAGTCGGCCCAGCGTGTCAGCATGTAGTCCATCGCCTTGGCGACGGCGGCGTGTTTGGAGAGCCGGGCGCGCTCGGTTTTCATCCAGCCGTGCAGACCGGCGACGAGCGGAGCGATCTCGGTCTTTCGCGTGGCCAGCCGCTGGTCGGCGGGCAGGCCGTTGATGGCGCGCTCGAGAGCGAAGATGGCGTCGATGCGCTTCACGGCCTCCAGCGCGAGCGGCGAGATCGGCGTGGGTTTCTTGCCGCGCCGGGGCTTGGCGGCGATGTCGGCCAGCTCGAAGAACTTCCTCCTCGAATGGCTCCAGCAGAACGCGGGCAGGATCGGACCCGGTTTGCGGGTGACGCCGAACAGGGCGTTGAAGCCCGTATAGGCGTCGGCCTGCAGTATCCCCTGCCACCCTGCGAGATGCTTTTGCGGATGCTCGCCCCGGCGGTCGCGCGAGAAGCGGAACAGCGCGGCGGGCGGACTTCGGCCGCCGAAGGGCCGGTCATCGCGCACGTAGGTCCAGAGGCGGGCGGTCTCGGTCTTGCCCTTGGCGAGCAGCGGCACGGTGGTGTCGTCGCCATGCAACCGCTCGGCGGCCATGACGTGGGCCGCGATCAGCGCGTGCAGCGGCGCCAGCGCGGCGGCGACCGCGCCGACCTGGTCGGCGAGGGTGGACAGGCTGAGCTCTACACCTTCGCGGGCATAGCGCTCGGCCTGGCGGTTCAGGGGCTGATGCTGGCCGTACTTCTCGAAGGCGATCATCGCGAGCAGGCTGGGGCCGGCCCAGCCGCGCGGCGTGGGATGGAAAGGCGCGGGCGGCTGGCTGATGCGCTCGCAGTCGCGACAGGTGAACTTCTCCCGCACGGTCTGGATCACCTTCCACTGGCGGGGGATCACCTCCAGCGTCTCCGTGACGTCCTCGCCCATCCTGGCCAGCCGCGACGAGCCGCAGGCCGCGCAGCTGCACGGCGCGGGCAGCACGACCCGCTCGCGCGGCAAGTGCTCGGGGAAGGGCTTGCGCACCGGCTTGCGCCGCTGAAACGGGCCGACCGTGGTTTTCGCCTCAGACGCCGCCGCCTCGGCCAGCGCCTCATCCTCCGAGGCGGCGGCCTCCATCTCCTCGAGCTGTAGTTCCATCTGCTCCAGCAGCCGCTGCTTGCGCTCGGAGCGCTGGCCGTAAAGCTCGCGGCGCAGCTTCTCGATCTCCAGCCGCAGATGGGCGATCAGCGCCTCGCCGCCCGAGACCAGCGCCTGGGCGTGGGCGGCTGCCGCTTTGGCCTGCGCGGCTTCCGCGGCGATGGCGTCAGCCCGCGCCTCGGCCGCTGCGAGGGCGGCGCGCAGGGCTTCGATCTCGGCGGCGGCGTCCGTCATGCAGCGTAGTTTACCGCATTGAGTCAGAGGCTTGGAGTGAAATCGACGCCCGCGCGAGGATTATCCCGCCGCCTGCGGCCGCCAGGTGTGGCGTGGATTTCGCCAGTCGATTCCGTCGAGCATATAGGCCAGCTGCGCCGCAGAAATCGCCACCGCGCCGTCCGCAGCCGTCGGCCAGATGAACTTCCCCGCCTCCAGGCGCTTCATGTACAGCGACATGCCGACCCCGTCATGCCAGAGAATCTTGACCAGCGACGCCCCCTTCCCGCGGAACACGTAGACGTCGCCGGCGTGCGGGTCGCGGCCGAGCCCCTCCTGCACCATCAGCGCCAACCCGGGCATGCCGCGGCGCATGTCCGTCGCGCCGCAGGCCAGCCATACCCGCGCGCCCGGCGGCAGCGCGATCATGCCCGCTCCACTGCGGCGATGATCCGCGCCAGCGCAGCGGCGTCCACCGTCTCGGAGACGAGCACCCGCCGGCCGGCGCCCAGCACGATCTCGACCCGATCGGCGTGCTCCCCGCGCATCTCCGACTGCGGCGCATCCGCCGTGACGATCACCGGCGCGAACGACACCGCCGACGCGGTCGACGCTCCCATCCGGCGCCGCCAGCGGTAGAGCAGGCTCGGATCGACCCCTCGCTCACGCGCGAACGCCGTCACCGAAACACCCGGCGCGAACGCGCGCGCCACCAGCCGGGCCTTCTCCTCTGGGTCATACCGTCGACGACGACCGCCGTCGGCGATCACTTCCACTCGACCGAAAGCCATAGGGACAGCCACATGGATAACCTCAGGGATATCCCCGTGGCTCACATACAAGGCACCACGTCAGAAGGCGGCCCCCGCCGGATGAATACCAAGCACTGGGCCATCCCCAACCTGTATTTCCACGCCGTGACCGCCTACGCGCTGCTTCGGCACAATGGCGTCGACCTGGGCAAGCTGGACTATCTTCTCGGCCCGCAGGCCATGGGCTGACAGGCTTCGCCGCTACCGCGGGCGTGTGGCCGACGCGGCGGCGAAACCGGGATGGATTGCGCCCTGAATCCGTCAGAGGCGTCGGCGCAGACCAAAACGCGGCCGGGCTGAATTCGCGTCCTGCGCCGATTGCCCATCGCGCGAATGGCTGCCTATCGCCTTCCCCCGTCCGCCCTGCGACCGGCGGCTTTCGGGAGGAGCCCCCTGGAGGTGGTCGGGCCACCCGCGGCCCAACCGAATGAGCGGACCGCACGCTCCC
>CAZVRW010000138.1:0-2805 GCA_964630265.1 uncultured Rhodospirillaceae bacterium | reverse complement strand
GGATCAACCGGAACCAGGATCAACCGGAACCAGGATCAACCGGAACCTGGATCAACCGGAACCTGGATCAACCGGAACCTGGATCAACCGGGGCCGCGTGGATGCTCCTTCGCGACAAACCGTGTCGTGGAGGCGCCGACAGGTTGTCGACCGTGCCTTGGAGGCGTCGACAGGCTGCCAGCCGGTCGGCACGTCGGGGCGATCGGGCGCCAGCTGTGCTCGAATCGCGGCGGGTGATCGCCGACCGCATCGACGTTAACGCAGGTAAATGCCGGATCGGGCGAAGCGATGTAAATTGATCCTGACAAATCACGGCGCCGCGCAACAGAAATATCAATGCAAGATATACCGTGGCCACCGGGATTGACTCATCGGCGACCCACCAGATCGGAGGACATCAACATGTTCGAGTTGGCTCCTTTGCCATATCCAGAAGACGCGCTCGAGCCCCACATCTCGGCGGAAACGTTGCGGTTGCACCACGGAAAACACCATCGGAAATACGTCGACACGTTGAATGAACTTATTGAAGGCACGGGCATGGCGGACCTGTCCCTGCCCGAAATCATCCGCCTGACTTATGGACAGACGAAGATGCAGGCGATTTTCAACAACGCCGGACAGGTCTGGAATCATGACTTTTTCTGGTCTTCGCTGAAGCCCAACGCCAGCCCGCCGACGATCGCGCTTCGCGACTGGGTGAGCCGGGACTTCGGCAGCATCGACGCCTTCAATGATGCGTTCAAGAAAGCGGCCGTCGGGCAGTTCGGCAGCGGTTGGGTCTGGCTGGTCCTCGCGGCGGATGGCAGCCTGAAAATAACAAGTACCGCCAACGCCGAGTCGCCATTGATCGGAACGGATGAGCCGTTGCTGACCTGTGACGTGTGGGAACATGCGTACTATCTGGACTATCAAAATCGGCGCGCCGACTTTATCGATGCCTTTCTCAATCACCTGATCAACTGGGATCTGGTGGCGGCGGAATTGCAGCGCCGCCCGAGCCCGGTCGATCCGACCGTGACGGCATGACGTTCGCCACCGATCGTTGCCACCGGCCAAGCGGGTGGCAACGATCATGCCCCACGATGCGAGAGGCGGCCCCCCGAGAGACCGCCTTCGCGCCCGAACCGTCGAGCCGACACGCGTTGCCCTTCGGCCGTGGCCGGACGAGGTCTGCCGGTCTCTATGGATCAGGCCCGGGCGACCAGGATAAGACGACCAGGATCGGGTAGGATCGGGACGCCCTCACACCCGCGAACGAAGAGGTGCCACGTGAACGTCAGGTCACCTGAACGTCAGGTCACCTGAACGTCAGGTCACCTGAACGTCAGATCAACTGAACGTCAGGGCGATCGCCGCGGCAATGATCAGGGCAACGACGATGCTCCCGAAGAACATCTTCCGTTCGCGAGGACCTTTGAAGACGATCATTCCCTGGCGGGCCTCAGTAGGCGAGTAAACGTTTTGCGTTTTTCGTCCACGGTCACTCTCCGGACGCGGCCGGCGGCGACCTTCGGTCTGCTCAGACATGGGTCGGCTCTTCCGTTTCCGGCGACGCGATCACGCGCCGGGTTGGCTGATCGTGCAAACGGCTTGAGGTTCATCGAGGCGAAGGACGATGCTTTCGGAAAGGAACAGGTCGTAATGGATGCCGTCCTGGCCGATGTACCCCGCCATCAGATCCTGCCCGACGATGAGCACGCCCGCGTGCAGGTCGATCACGGCGCCGCCCGCGATGTCGGCCTTGTAGATCCCCTCGGTACACAAGCGGCGCAGGTGCTCCAACTGGAGAAGTTCGGTCCCCGGGTAGAAGCGGAACAAGCCATTGTACAAGGACGGCGCGAGGACGAGGGCATAGGGGCCACGAAAGCCGGCCTCGTCCAGCGTGGTCACCGCCGCGAGCACGTCGTTGATGACCTGATCCAGGTCCAGCCAGTTCTGCCCCTGATGTTGATTTCTGCCATCGGCGGTCAACAGTCCGCTGAGGCCGAAGTCCGCTTGGCCTCGATAGATCATCTCTTCTTCCCGCGCGGCGACCGCCTCGGCTGCGTCCTCGACCGGCGCCAGATCGAACGGCAGGCCGTTGTCGAGGAAGGCGGCCAATCTGCGGATGCTCAACCGGAAGCGCTTGCGGACCATCGGCACCGAGATCGCGCGGCCGATCACGGCGCCTGCCTCTCCCGGACCGGGTTCGCGGCAATAGCCGTCATTGCCCACTTCGATCGTCGTCAATCCCGGGCCGAACGGCCCTTCCAGATCGAGAAACCGGCGCGCGGTCAACCGGTCGCGTGCCGCCTTCACGGCGGCCGCATCGATGGCCTCCCAAATGCTTTCGCCGAATGGAGCCTGATGTCGATTGAGATAGTCCATGGTTTAGCTCGTTTCGTCCTTGAGTGATCCGACGGTCAGTCGAGAAATCGGTTGCGCGGATTTGCCATCGGCGTCTTGCCCTGATGCGCCTTCTTCCGCTCGATCACCATCGGCCGCATCGGTTTCCGCTTCTTCGACCTCGGTGATCGGCGCCTCGGTGTAGAGGTAAGTGTCGAGTTGGCTGGCCCAGTCGGGAACACTTCGCCGCAACCATTCGATCACCATGCATGCGTGTTCGATTTCCTCACGCATGTTGTGCAGCAGGACATCCTTGAGGGCCGCGTCCTCGCAGTCCTCGGCACGCTGGCGGTACCAATCGACGGCGTCGAGTTCTTCCTTGAGCGAGACGATGGCGTGATGGTGAATGAGGGTTTTCGACGTCAGTCGATTTCTCGGGGCGTGTAGTGTTTCGCTGGACATGCGTCTGCCTCGAAC
>CAZVRW010000137.1:0-2908 GCA_964630265.1 uncultured Rhodospirillaceae bacterium | reverse complement strand
CTTCCACTCAAGCCCCCGGTCTCAAATTCCGGGACCACTTCTCTACGCCGCCATGATCCACCTCGCAAGCTCCTGTCTGGCCCTCAAGTGAATGTCCACAGGCCCTAGCGCGGGGGATGACGCTGAAACAGCGTGCTCTCACCACGGCAGTTTGAGCACGGCATCGTGGTCCCCGACACCAAGGTTGTCCGCAATACCATCGCACGCCCACAAACCTGTAGCCGGCGACCGCGGCGCACCATATAAAGCGGAGTTCCTAACAACCTGCCGGATCTCCCATGACCGACGCCATCGCGCGCCCGCGCACGGTTCCCGATACCATCGCGCGCCTGCGCAACGTTGCCATCATCGCCCACGTCGACCACGGCAAGACGACGCTGGTGGACCGCCTGTTCCAACAGGCCGGCACGCTGGGCCGAGGTGGCGGCGCCGTGGAGCGGGTGATGGACTCCAATGACCTGGAGCGCGAGCGCGGCATCACCATCCTCGCCAAAAACACCGCCCTGGACTGGAACGGCTGGCGCATCAACATCGTCGACACGCCTGGCCACGCCGACTTCGGCGGCGAGGTCGAGCGGGTGCTGTCCATGGTGGATTCGGTGCTGCTGCTGGTCGACGCAGTGGAGGGGCCGATGCCGCAGACCACATTCGTTTTGAGAAAGGCGCTGCAACACGGTCTGAAGCCCATTGTCGTCGTCAACAAGGTGGACCGCCCGGCGGCGCGGCCCGACTGGGTGGTCGACCACACCTTCGATCTTTTCGTCCGCCTCGGCGCCAGCGAGGCGCAACTCGACTTCCCGGTGCTGTTCGCCTCCGCCTTGCACGGTTGGGCGTCGCTCCAGCACGAAACGCCCGGCGGCGACATGACGCAGCTGTTCGAGACGATCGTCGAGCGGGTGCCGGCCCCCGCCGTGGATCCGGACGGGCCGCTGCAATTACAAGTGAGCGCGCTCGACTACTCCAGCTTCGTCGGCATCATCGGCATCGGCCGCATCCGCCGCGGCCGGGCCCGGCGCAACATTCCGGTCACCGTGGTCGATGCCGGTGGCGGCCAGCGCAAGGCGAGGCTGTTGCAGATCCTCGCCTTCCACGGACTCGAACGGGAGGAGCGGGAGGAGGCGAGTGCCGGCGACATCATCGCCTTCACTGGCATCGAGGGGCTGAAGATCTCCGACACCATCTGTGATCCGGAGACGCCGGACGCGCTGCCGGCGCTGGTGGTCGACGAACCGACCATCAGCATGACCTTCCAGGTCAACGATTCGCCGTTCGGCGGCAGGGAAGGCAAGTACGTCACCAGCCGCGTTCTGAAGGAACGGCTGGAGCGGGAACTTCTGCACAACGTGGCGCTGCGCGTCGCTCCCACCGCCGACGCCGACAAATTCAAGGTCTCCGGCCGTGGCGAACTGCACCTCGCGATCCTTGTCGAGACCATGCGGCGCGAGGGCTACGAACTCGCCATTTCCCGTCCGGAGGTCATCCTGCGCGAGATCGATGGTCAGGTCCGTGAGCCATGGGAGATGCTCACCATCGACGTGGAGGAGGCGCATCAGGGCGCGGTGATGGAGAAGCTCGGCGAGCGCAAAGGCGCGCTCAAGGAGATGCTTCCCGATGGCAACGGCCGGGTGCGCCTCGACTACCAGATCCCGAGTCGCGGTCTGATCGGTTTTCGCTCCGAATTCCTGACGCTCACCTCTGGCACCGGGCTGATGTATCACGCCTTCGACCACTACGGCCGGCGCGTCGAGGGCGTCATCGGCGGTCGAGTCAACGGAGCGTTGGTCTCGATCGCGACCGGCAAGGCGCTGGCCTATGCGTTGTTCAATCTCCAGGAGCGCGGCCGGCTGTTCATCGGCCCGGGAACCGAGGTCTACGAAGGCATGATCATCGGCATCAACAGCCGCGATTCCGACCTCATGGTCAACCCGCTGAAGCCGAAGCAACTCACCAACATTCGCGCCGCGGGCAGCGACGAGAACATCCTGTTGACGCCGCCGATCCGCACAACCCTGGAATATGCGCTGGAGTTCATCAACGACGATGAACTTGTCGAGGTGACGCCTCAATCCATCCGCGTGCGCAAGAAGCTGCTGAAGGAGCACGAGCGCAAGAAGGCCAGCCGCGCCGCCTGAAACGTGCCGATTCGGCTCGGTACCGCGTCACCGTCGTCCGGCGGAGGATTTGACAGTCCCTGCCGTGCAAGGCGCGCGTGACACGCCCGTCGTCGTCTGCCTCTAACGGACCTTAGCGACCGCGCCAAACGCTTGCCAAAGCACGCGAACGAGCCAGGAGGGCCCCTGGCAGTTGCGCTGCCCGGCGACGACCAGATCCACATGGGCTGTTTGGGCGACGGCACGGGCGAGGATCAACTGGTTCAGCATTTTCTATCTCCCAGATCAACCGACGGGCAGATTTTAACGCTTTGCTACGCCGGACATGAAAGCACTGCAACTTTGGGAAGTGTACGCACTTTTTGCGCCCGAGTCAACCAGAATGCGCACGTCGTACGCATCGCTTGCATGTGTGCTGGCGATCGGTAAAGTGACGGTTTTGCGACACCCGAGCGGGGTCGCTCGAGGGAGACCACGTGTGACACCGACGGATTTCAAACGCTGGCGGAAGTCTTTGGGGTGGTCCCAAAAGGAAGCGGCGACCGCCCTGGGCCTCAAACGTCGGATGGTTCAATATTATGAGAAGGGCGAGCGCGACGGCGAGACCGTCGAGGTGCCGAAGGCCGTCAGCCTCGCCTGCTTCGCCCTGAGCGTCGGCGTCGACACCTACGAGGGCCCGTCCACCGCGGACGAGGGCAGTCCCGTGCCGCTACAGAAAAACGGTGCCAAAAAGGGAGCAAAAGGCTAGCAGGCTGCTGAAAAACTGGCGTTTTCGGCGGGCCTGTGATTCCCTGCGT
>CAZVRW010000136.1:0-2960 GCA_964630265.1 uncultured Rhodospirillaceae bacterium | reverse complement strand
GCAGGGCGTCATGCTCGATCGCCGCGTTCCAGATCACGATCGGCGTGAGCGTCGAAAACAGCGCGACCATCATTGCAAGCAAATCGCCGAGCGCCATGTCGGGCGCGACCTCGCAGAATATGGCGCCCGGTCCAGGCAGGTCACACAGGAACATGCCCGGCATCAGGCCTAGCGTCTTGCTGAAGATGGCGTAGAACAGCATGAAGGAGCCGAACTTCAGCGCGACGGCCCCAATGAACAGAAGAAGGGACCACACAAATCCGGGCGGCATTCCCTCGGTGTAGTCGGGCGGCGGCAGTTGCCGCTTGTTTGGAGGCATGTCAGGCTTTCTCCGCATCGGGCCTTTGCCGCTCTTGCCGCGCGGCGATGGCCGGTTTCCGATGCAGGCACGCTACCCCGGCGCGTCCTACACAGCGGGACAGGGTCGGGGCACGGCAGGACGTCAGCCGTCACGCATCCGGGAAACTCGCGTGCTGAGCCGCGCAGGTCTTGCCGGTTCTTCGCGGCGGGCGTGACCTTCGGCGCCGGGACCGCGTTCCAGGCTCGACCCGTTCAGCGAAGCAGATCGGACCGCTGCGCTCTCCCGTCCCGCAATGGCTTCGAAACACAAGCGCGCCGATCGCCGCCGCGTTCGTCGCCGCGCGCGCGACGTCACGCAGCGGCGGGCTTGCTAGCGTTCCGGTCCATGCGGGCCGCTCGCCGATCCGCTTTTCGCTTGGGTGCGAGCCGGAAGGGTCCGGCGCGCGAAATCAACCCAAGCGAAAGGAACCACGACCATGACCACGCAAAATCAGACCACGACGTCCCCCGAAACCGCACCCGCGTCAGAGCCTCCGCGCCGCGACGCGACCCGTCCCACTCACCGCTTCTGGCTCGTGCAGGGCGAGGGCAAGGATGCCCGCTGGACGGAACTCTGCGCCCTCTGGCCAACGAAGAACGGCAAGGGACTCTACGCCTCGATGCGCACGATCCTGCCGCTTATTCCTCAGCGACAAGCCGGGCCGCCTCGTCGTTCTCCCGGCTACCTTCAAGGCTCCCGAAGCCGCAACCGGAGGCGCGCAATGGTAACCCTACGGTGAAGGCCGTCTTGCGATAGGCGGCGCGCCCGTGCGGACTGCCCTTATGGATAGGCGTAAGGACAGTGCGCAGGTTCAGCGTCTGGAGGTGGTCGAACTGGGCCGCCGACGGCGCTGGACGGAGGAGGCGAAGCGGCGGATCGTCGAGGAGAGCTTCGTCGGTCGGCGGCAGGCGTCGGCGACGGCACGGCGCTACGGGATCTCGACCTCGCTGTTGTTCTCATGGCGCAAGGCGTATCGCGAGGGGACGCTCGCCGCGGGTGGCTTCGTGCCGGCGGTGGTGGTCGACGATGATGAGCCGGCGCCGTCTCCGCCGCAGGCGAGCCGGATCGAGATCGTGACGCCGAACGGCCATCGCGTGCTGGTCGACGGCGCCGTCGACGACCGGGCGCTGGCACGGGTGCTGGCGGTGGTGGCGCGGGCATGATCCCGGTGCCTTCGGGCGTGCGGGTGTGGCTCGCCACGGGTGCCACGGACATGCGCCGCGGCATGCCGGGCCTGGCGCTGCAGGTGCAGGTGCAGTTGGGCCGCGATCCCCACGCCGGTGATCTGTTCGTCTTCCGGGGCCGGCGTGGCGATCTGATTAAGGTGCTCTGGCACGACGGGCTCGGCTTCTCGCTCTACGCCAAGCGACTCGAGCGCGGCCGCTTTCTCTGGCCCTCGCCGGCGGATGGGGTGGTCGCCATCACGCCGGCGCAGCTGGGCTACATGCTCGAGGGGATCGACTGGCGGAATCCCCAGCGGACTTGGCGACCGCTGGCCGCCGGGTAAGACGAACTGCGGTTTGACCGGCGTTTTGACTTCGCGATCTTGGCTGTCTCGGCTACACTCGAAGTCATGGGAGCGCTGGAGGACGAGATCGAGCGGCTGCGTGCCGCCCTCGCCGTCGCCGAGGCGAAGGCCGCGGAAGCCGCCCGGCTGCAGGCGGTGCTGAGCAGCACCGAAGCGCTCATCGCCTCGCTGAAGCTGCAGATCGAGAAGCTCCGGCGCGAACTCTACGGGCAGCGCTCCGAGCGCACGGCTCGCCTGCTGGACCAGCTCGAGCTGCAGCTCGAGGAGCTGGAGGCGGCGGCCGCCGAGGACGAGCGCGAGGCCGAGAAGGCGGCGGCCAGGACGACAACCGTCCAGGCCTTCGAGCGCCGCCGACCCAAGCGCAAGCCGTTCCCCGAGCACCTGCCGCGCGAGCGCGTCGTCGTCGAGGCGCCGCCGAACTGCGGTTGCTGCGGCTCCGACCGGCTGGTGAAGCTGGGCGAGGACGTCACCGAGACGTTGGAGGTGATCCCGCGCCAGTGGAAGGTGGTCCAGACGGTGCGCGAGAAGTTCAGCTGTCGGGATTGCGAAGGCATCAGCCAGTCGCCGGCGCCGTTCCACCCGACCCCGCGGGGCTGGGCCGGACCGAGCCTGTTGGCGATGATCCTATTCGAGAAGTTCGGCTGCCATCAGCCGCTGAACCGCCAGGCCGAGCGCTACGCCCGCGAAGGCGTCGAGCTCAGCCTCTCGACGCTCGCCGATCAGGTCGGCGCCTGCACCGTGACCCTGGCACCGCTGCACGCCCTCATCGAGGCGCACGTGCTCGCCGCCGAGCGTCTGCACGGCGACGACACCCCGGTGCCGGTGCTGGCCAAGACCAGGACCGCCACCGGCCGGCTCTGGGTCTACGTCCGCGACGACCGGCCATTCGGCGGCGGGCCGCCGGCGGCGCTCTTCAAATACTCGCGCGATCGCCGCGGCGAGCATCCCCAGCGCCATCTCGCCGGCTGGTTCGGGATCCTGCAGGCCGACGCCTATGGCGGCTTCGGCGCGCTCTACGAGGCCGAGCGGCAACCCCGACCCGTGATCGAGGCACCGTGCTGGTCACACGCCAGGCGCCGCTTCTTCGAGCTC
>CAZVRW010000135.1:0-2967 GCA_964630265.1 uncultured Rhodospirillaceae bacterium | reverse complement strand
GAATGTCGTCGGCGGCTCCCGTGGTGACACGCTCGAACACCACCCGTTCACCTTAATGCCGCGTCCGGGCTGTCCAGCTCCAGGGGGCCACCTCACGCGACCGGGCGTGTCGTCTCCCCGGATGGTTACGGTGTTGCCCCCGTCAGGCAGCATCCAATCGCGCCTTCCGCTGCTGCATCAGGCGCCAAGCGACGTTGGAGGCCACCGCCGACAGTCGGCCGCGCGGCCGGAACCCGGCCGCTTTCAACGCCATCGCGGTGGCACGGTCGACATTGTCCCGACGATAGAGGGTCAGGAGGCTGCGGGCGCAGGTGCGGTGGGACTGCCGGCGATCATACGGACGGTCCGCCGTGTTCGCGCAGTGAAACGCCAACGCCAACTCATCGTCATCGAATTCGTTGAAGCGCTGGTACGCGACCATGGCCCGCCGCAGCGGAGCAAACCGTCGCGCGTCGCCGTGGCGCTGCAGGGTCTTCAGGAACATCCCATAGTGCCGGTATTCATCCTTGGCGATGCGATCACAGAGGTCTGCCAGCACCGGTTCGGCGGCAGCGTCGCGGAGGGCGGAATAGATCGAACTCGTCCCGATCTCGACGACGCAGCGCGCCACGAGTTCGCCGGCGCGCGAGCCCCTGACCGAGCGTTGCGCGTCGACAGGAATGCGATACGCCGCGCGAAACCGCTGGAAACTCGCCCGGAAATCGAAGCCGGCGTCGGCCAGTTCCGCCCAACGGCCGAGCGCCGCGCCGTGTTGTGCCTCTTCTCGACCCCACTGGCGAATACTGTCGCAAAACGCCGGATCGTCATCGAAAACTCTACAGAGGTAGCTCACGTAATCATCGGCATTGTATTCGACGAGGCTCGCGGCTTTCACCAGCGGGACGATGTCCCGGTCAATCAGCGAGGCGTCGAATCGCGCCCACGGAATGTCCTCCAACGACCACTGTCGGTACGACATGGATTCCCACCGCTATTGCTGTTCATGTGCTCCAGTTCGCAGTCAGGGGCCGAACGCCCGCGCACCGAACCTCAGCGCCCCACGCCGCATCCTAGCGACCGCCCGGGGCACGTCTCCATGTCTCATGTAAAGTTTGTCGGGCGCGGCCGCGCCCGCACACCCGCCGTCGCGCAGGCTGCGGCTTGATCCGCGCAGCTCATGCCGCGCAGGCGCTGTCCTCGGCTCTGGCGAGGCTTGCGAGTTGCGCGTGTTCGAGGATATGCACGTGACCCGCTCCGACGATGACGATGCCGTCCTCACGCAGGCATCTCAGCGTGCGGTTGACGTGAACGATGCTGAGCCCGAGACAGTCGGCGATCACGTCCTGGCAGGCGGGGAAGCGGAACGACGTCCCGTCCGATAAGCCGGCGTCTCGCGTTCTGTCGGCGAGTTCGATAAGCAGCTGGGCCATGCGCTCCTTGGCGTTGCAGCGCGCCAGATTGAGCGCGCGCTGCGACAGCATCTCGTATTCCTCGTTCATGGCATTGGCCACGGCCGCGACCAGTGCCGGCGAGCCGTCGAGCATCGTTCGCAGCCGCAAGGTCGACATCCGGCCAATCGTCGCGTCGGTCAGCGTCGCGACGTAGTGTGTGGCCGTCGCCGTGAACGGGCCGATGACGTCTCCGTCCATGAGAAAGGTGGTGATGTACCGCCGGCCGTCGTCGAGCAAGCGGTAACGATAGGCCCAACCTTCCCGCAGGACGAACAGGCCCCCCACTTCCTCACCCTCGACGAACAGGTCTTGCTTGCGCTCGACACGTTTGACTTCCGTGGTGCCGTTCAGCGCGGTTGCCCAGTCGATCGGGGTTTGAACCGTCGTCCCCCCGATTACGCAGCGCGGACCCGCATCACTGCAGAGCAATGCTTCCATCATTCCTCTCCCTTCGACCTCGCTCGGCTCGATGCCGAGCAATCCCGACGATTCTAGCCCTCTCTCAGTCGCCCGATAGTTGAGGATTGCGCGCACGCAAAGTTACGTGCCCCAAACGGGTCAATTTTTGTCGCGTGCGGCACGCCTCTGGAAACCGCCATCCGACGGTCGGGAGCGCCGCTCTCGCCGACCGGTCCCAGCTTTCTCTCACGAACGCCATGTTGCCACGCACTTCGGCAGTTCGCCGAGGCCCGCCCTGAGAGACTCCCGTGCCTGCTCGACCACCTGACGCACATCGTCGGCGGTCAGACCGTCCCGCTGCATCACCAGATGGACGATCGGGTCATCCAACATCGCCGATATCGTCGGTTCGCGCCCGGCACGCCGCCATTGCTCCCAATGCCTGTCGCGGGCAGGACGGCGCGCCAAGTGGATGAACGAAGGTCTCACCGCGTTCACCACCATCGTGTCGTGAGCGGTCACAACGCCGGTCTCTCATGCATCGCCGTCTTGCTCCGATGGGAGCCTTGAGCCAGGATCATGCCGACGAATTTGTTTTCGAGGGCTTGGGCCGCGAGATCATCGAGGCTGACGATGCCGACCAAGCCGTGGCCATAGTGGCTGAGAACCGGGATCCGCCGGACGTTTTCTGCGAACATCCGCTCGAGGACCTCGTCGACCGTCTGATCTTCTCGGCAATAGATCAACCGTTCCGTCATCACGGCGCGGACCTTCGTGGCCTTCGGATCTTTGCCATAGCGGTCGACCCGCATCGCCACATCCCGATCGGTCAGCATGCCGATGGGGCGACCGTTGTGAATCACCGGCAGGGCACCGATATCCTCCCGCTCCATCACCTCGACAGCCTCCCAGACCGTCTGGTCCGGGCCGACGAATTTGACCACGCGCTCCATCACATCGGCGATAAACATGTTCTCTTTCCTTTCTACCTCGAAATGGTGTACTTCACAAAAATCTCTGGCATGAGCGGGCTGAACCAGTTGCCAATAGTCCTCACGGGATGAAATCTGCTGCAAACAGGCTCGTTTTCCCTGGAGCCATAGTTGCCGCACCCGCGTATGCGGACGGCGGCGCCTAG
>CAZVRW010000134.1:0-3167 GCA_964630265.1 uncultured Rhodospirillaceae bacterium | reverse complement strand
CTTCCACTCAAGCCCCCGGTCTCAAATTCCGGGACCACTTCTCTTCGTAGCTGCCCTTACCTTGGAACCATCCCATCGACCAAGGGGCGTTCCTGGCCCCACTGGACCCCTGACCAACCCTGCGCGGATTGGATACCGCCATCCTACCGAAGATGGATCATGGCCAAGGGCGCGCGCCTTGGAACCCCACCGCGCCGCAACAGACAAGCCGTTACCCTTGCGTCCCAGCCTCGCTACATCGATTAGATGGGGATAGTGCCTTGGCATATCTCGCGAAGACTGGAACTTGCCGCACAATCTGTGCTACCAAAGACAATGTGTTCTCTGAATGTTCAATGAGGAATCGCTCGTGACAGTATCGCTTGCCTTGCAGCCTGCCTTCCCAGGCCTTTGTCCCCTGACAGAGGCTGTAGAGACGTTGGCGACTCACGGCGGCATCGAAGAGCGCGGCGCGATCTTCACCAAGCGCGAAGTGGTCGAGAAAGCTGGTTCCACACCCTGAAGACCGAGCTGGTTCACCATACCCACTACGTCACCCGGGAAGCCGCTCGGCGCGATCTGTTCTCTTACATCGAAGGATACTATAACCGTCAGCGGCGCCACTCCGCCCTCGGGTATCGCACCCCCGAACAGGCAGAGCTCCAGGCCGCATAAACCGGTGTCCATTTTTCCGGGGGAAGATCATGTTTCCGCCACCGGAAGCGATGGACACGTTGACGGCGGAAGAGCAGACGAACGTCGTTGCCCCAGGAACCTTCATCCATGCCAATCCGTCCGATCCGATCCATTACGATAAGGGCTCGGTCACGGTGCATGATCAGGTCGTTTTCCTTGAGTCGGATTTCGAAGTCGGGCCCGGCCCGGCGTTCCATGTGTAACTTGTTCCGAAAGCGGAAGTTCGCGAGAACGCCGACGTCGAAGGCACGATGTTTGTTGACCTCGGCGGCCTGCGTTCCTTCAAAGGCAGCCAGAAATACAGTATCCCGGCGGGCGTCAATCTGAAGAATTACCCGAGCTTGGTGATCTGATGTGCCGAATTCGGTGTTTTGATTTCCCCCGCCGACCTGGAGTTTACACCGTAGCAAACGCAGGTTCCCGAAGACGCATGATCGGTGAAGGCGTTCGTTGCTTACCAGCTTGGGGCGCACGCGCCGGGCGATCGCGGGACGGAGGATCTCGTCCATGATCCAGGCGATGGGACGCTCCGATTTCTGCCAAGCGATCGCCACCGCCACCGCGCCCGGCGGCGAATTCGGGTTCTCAAACCGCAACCGCTCGCGGTAGCGGCCGGCCGGGGACACTGAAAGAACAGCGCCGACGTCGCGCTCGCCCTCACCGGCACCCCGATCGAAGACGGGCTGGCCGACCTGTGCTCGATCGCCGGTCGGGCTTGCGAGAGGCTGCCGGGCGACCTTCGCTTCGATGCCTCAATTGCGGTCGGGGATCCCCTCGAAGGCGCGGTCGCCCCAAACCTGCGTGATGCGGCCGTCGCGCCCGCAGTTCCATCGATAGACGCGATACCGCACCGGGTTCTTCTCATAATAGTCCTGGTGGTAGTCCTCCGCCGGGTAGAAGGGTCCGGCATCCTCGATAGGGGTCACAATCGTCTCGCCCAGCGCCTCCTGCGCGGTTTCCTTGGACACCTCAGCCGCCCGCCGCTGCTCCTCGTCGTGAACGAAGATTGCCGTCTGGTAGGACTCGCCGCGATCGCAGAACTGCCCGCCCGGGTCGGTCGGGTCCACGGAGTGCCAAAACGCCGTAAGGAGTTCCTCGTAACTGACCCGGCTCGGGTCGTAGGAAATGCGCACGGCCTCGCGGTGGCCGGTGCCGCCCGCCGAGACCTGCTCGTAGCCTGGGTCCTCGACCGTGCCGCCGGTGTAGCCCGAGACGGTCTCGACCACGCCAGGGAGGTGGTCGAAGTCGGACTCGACGCACCAGAAGCAGCCGCCGGCGAAGGTGGCCACCGCCAGTTCCTCAGCGTGCGCTCCGCCGAGGAAGGTCGCAGGGGCCAGCGCGAGTGCCGCCACGGCGCCCAGCATCGTCTTCGTCACGCCGCGCGTCTTCCCTGTCGTCGAGCGGCCATGCACCGCGGGCCCGACATCGGACGCCTCCGCCGGCCGGAAGTCCAAGGCCACGCCGTTGATGCAGTAGCGGAGCCCGGTCGGCGGCGGGCCGTCATCGAATACGTGGCCCTGGTGTCCGCCGCACCTGGCGCAGTGGACCTCGGTCCGGACCATGAACAGGCTGCGGTCCTCCGTGGTGCCGATGGCGCCCTCGATCGGCGCCCAGAAGCTCGGCCAGCCGGTGCCGCTGTCGAACTTCGTGTTGGACGAGAACAGCGGGTTGCCGCAGCCGGCGCAAGCATAGATGCCGGCGCGCTTCTCGTCGTTCAGCGGGCTCGTCCACGGCCGCTCGGTGCCGTGCTCGCGCAGCACCCGGTACTGCGCGGGCGTGAGGCTGCGCCGCCACGCCTCATCGCTCTTCGTGACCGCGAAGGCCACCTCGCCCGTCGCTGCCCCCGCGGTTGACGCGCTGCCGCCAGCGAAAAACAGCTTTGCCGCCGCGACCACGCCGAGGGCGCCCAAGCCGCCCATGAGAAACCGCCGCTTGATCATACCGAAGTCCTCTTGCTCGGGCGGCCCGGCCTCGGCCGGATCGCCATGCCAATCCTGGGGACGATCGTTCGCGGATTGGTCGCGAGGGCCACCCAGATGATCCGCTGAGTTAATAGATGGCGCCCCGGCCGGACGAGTCCATTCACGACAGCGTCAGAACGCCAGTGGCGGCCAGCCCCCGCCTGCAGGATAACCGGCCCTCTTCGCCTCGTCCTCCCTGCGTGACTTGCCGCCGCCGCCCTTCCCGCCGGCGGCTCTTTTATGTGATCCGGCCGTTCAGAGATTGCGCCGCGCCCGGTCCATGGCGCGGGCGGCATCGGCCTATCTCTCGAGGACCGCTGGCCAGTTGCCGTCGGCCGCCCGGATGTGGCCCGGGATGTCCAGTTCCCAGCGGCGCTGCACACCCTTGCTGTAGTTGAGGTAGAGCTTGCCGTCGACAATGCGCCAGGCGTCCGGGTCGGCCGACGCGGTGTAGCCCTGGGAGACCGCCCAGGCGCACTAGTGGTCCAAGTCTGACGCTTGAGTCCCATTGGGGATTCCCATGCGTGTCAG
>CAZVRW010000133.1:0-3168 GCA_964630265.1 uncultured Rhodospirillaceae bacterium | reverse complement strand
GCCGCGCGAGAGGCTGTTGCCGCCCACGGCGATCACCCGGACGCCGGGAGGTGCCGGCCGCGGGGACCGGCCAGGATAAATTGATTTGTGCGGGCGGTCCGTGGTCTGTGAGGAAAGAAATCAAGGGAGGGGGTATGTTAACGTTCCGGGAACTCGACACCTGCCCGGTGTGTGCCGACAGATCGGGCTTCATCGCCGCACCGCGGCACTTAGCGACGTGGTCCGATCTCTCGGGAGCTGAGCAGCTTTCGGTCCTCGCACGAATTGGAGAAGCGCTGGCGGCCGGTGCCGTGGGGTTCATGGCATCGTCGGCTTATGGACACTTCCACCTTCGCATAGTGTCGGTCCCGGCGGCTCCAACCCTGACCACAGGTGACAAAGACCCGCTGTTGCCGCTCGTTGCCCGGCAGATCGACGCCGCCGTACAGGTAGACCTCGCGGTCGCCTTCGCAATGGAGTCGGGCGTCCGGCTTATGGAGCCATGGTTCCGCGACCTCCTCTCCCGCCAGGGGCGGCTCCGCATCATTGTCGGCGATTATCTGGACGTTACCGAGCCTGCGGCGCTGCGTCGGTTAACAGACCTCGGCGGCGCCGAACTTAGGGTGTTTGAGACGGGGTCAACGGCTTTCCACCCGAAGGCTTGGCTTTTTCGAGCGGCCGATGCCACGGGTGCTGCGGTTGTCGGTAGTTCTAATCTTTCCGAGACAGCGCTCACTTCGGGTGTCGAGTGGAATCTCCACGCCGAAGACGCGGCTGACTTGGTCGGAGCGGCCTTTGAATCGCTCCTTCGCCACCCGCTGGTCCGCCCGCTCGATGCCGCTTGGATCGACCGCTATACCGCTCGCCGCCGTTCGCAACCCCTCCCCGAATTCGCACGGCGCCTTGTGACTGCAGAGTCCCCCATGCCGCCGCCCGAGCCCCACGCCATCCAGCGTGCCGCACTTGGCGCGCTCGACGCCGCGCGAGCGGCCGGAACGCAAGCGGGTCTCGTGGTCCTCGCCACCGGCCTCGGCAAGACTTGGCTCGCCGCCTTCGACAGCTGCCGTTTCATGCGAGTCTTGTTCGTTGCGCACCGCGAAGAAATCTTGACCCAGGCGATGGATACCTTCCGGCGGATCCGGCCCGAGGCGTGTTTCGGCCGCTACGATGGAACCGATAAGGACGACGGCGCCGAAATCCTGTTTGCCTCGATCCAGACCATGGGGCGGGTGGGGCACCTGCGCCGCTTCGTCCCCGACGCTTTCGACTACATTGTCGTCGACGAGTTCCACCACGCCGCTGCCGCGACCTACCGAGGCCTCATCGCGCATTTCACGCCGCGCTTCCTACTGGGGCTCACCGCGACGCCCGACCGCTCGGATGGAGCCGACCTCCTGGCGCTCTGCGGCAACCAACTGATTTACCAGTGCGATCTGTTCGAGGGGATCGAGGCCGGACTTCTCTCGCCATTCCGCTATCTCGGCGTTCCCGACGACGTCGATTACGCGCAGATCCCCTGGCGGTCGGCGCATTTCGACCCAACCGAACTGGAAGCCGCGTTGGCCACCGAGGCGCGGGCAGCGAACGCACTCGAACAGTTCGCAAAGCACCGAGTCGGTCCAGCGATCGGCTTCTGCGTGTCGATGCGGCACGCCGATTTCATGGCGGCCCGCTTCCGAACCGACGGCTACCGCACGGCCGCCGTCCATTCCGGGCCAACGTCCGACCCACGAGCGACCTCGCTCGACAGGCTCTCGCGCGGCGACCTCGACATCCTTTTCGCGGTAGACATGTTCAACGAGGGCGTGGACGTGCCGCAGATCGGGACGGTTCTGATGCTCCGCCCCACCGAAAGCGCGATCGTCTGGCTACAACAACTGGGCCGGGGCCTCCGCCGCAGGCCGGACAAGGTGCTGCGGGTGATCGACTACATCGGCAACCACCGGATTTTCCTCACCAAGCTCCGTGCGCTCCTTGGCGCGGGGGCCGGCGATCGATCCCTGCTCCGCAAGCTCGACGAGGCGGTCGCGGGCACCCTCTCGCTACCGGAGGGCTGTTCAGTAACCTATGACCTTAAGGTGATTGAGGTCCTGCGGAATCTCCTCCGTCCGCGCTCGGGCAGTGACGAGTTGGAGGCTCAGTATCGTGATTTTCGAATGCGGACCGGCGCTCGGCCGACCGCAGCCGAAATGGCGCGCATGGGCTTCGACCCGGCCCGCAACGGCCACGGCAGTTGGTTCGACTTTGTTCGCGACATGGGCGACCCCGTGCCCGCGGGGCCATTGGCCACGCATGGCGCGCTCGTCCGGCGCGTGGAGTCCGACCGCGCGCTGACCCTCCCGGCACTCTCAGCCTTGCAGCGGCTGCTTAAGGGCGAGGCGCCCCGGGAGGGCGCCGAAACCTGGGCTCTCGACCCAGCCTTTCGGGCCGAGGGAGGACGTTTGACGCTCGCGCGTCCGTCGCCCAGCGGCGAACTCGCTGCGATTCTGGACGAGTTGATCGAGTGGAGGAGTGAAACCCTGGTCACGCCTTATACGGCGGCGGCCGAGAGCGCCCGCAAATATACGCCGGCGCCGGTGATATGGCGTGAATACGCTCGGGAGGACATCCCCGCCCTTTTTGGGGTCACTTTCAATTCCGGAAGTTGGAATGCCGGGATCGTGCGGCTGGAGCACGACCTCATTTTGCTCACGACGCTTCGCAAGGGCAACCTAAGCGTTGGTGGACACTATGAGGATAGATTTATCGGACCTCAGCGCTTCCAATGGCAGAGCCAGACTAAGACGCGCCGCGACAGCCAAGTCGGCCGAATCATCAACGGCACCGAGCCAAGCTATCGAGTTCAACTTTTCGTCCGTGGCGGCAAGCTTCGAGAAGGCAAGGCAGCACCATTTCTATATTGTGGAGAACCACAATTTGTGTCTTGGGAAGGAGAACAACCGATCACGGTTATTTGGGAGCTTTCCGAGCCGGTACCGGGGCACCTCCAGCCAATGCTGGGCGTGCCGCAGCGATCTGATCCTTAAAGGTTTCCATACGGGAACCGGAATTGCTACCCGTCTTAGCAGCTCTCTACTGCGATATAATCGGCTGCACCAATTCCGGCGTCGACGAAACCAGCGTTGTCGCGGCGGCGGTTGCCCGGGGGGCCCGGGCCATCGACGAGGATAGCCTGAGGTCAGCCGCTTT
>CAZVRW010000132.1:1675-3214 GCA_964630265.1 uncultured Rhodospirillaceae bacterium | reverse complement strand
CTCCGGGATACCGGAGGACGGCTCCCGTGAAGCGGCCGAAGCTGGATGGCTTCACCGGGATCATCGACGGCTGGCTGGACGGCGACCGGGAGGTCCATCGCAAGCAGCGGCACACGGCGAAGCGGGTGTTCGAGCGGCTCCGCGACGAGCACGGGTTCACCGGCGGCTACACGATCGTGAAGGACTACATGCGGGAGCGCGGACGGCGCAGCTGCGAGATGTTGTTGCCGCTGGCCCATCCCCCAGGTCATGCCCCCGCGCTCGGGCGTGCGCTCGTAATGCCCGGCCCCGAGAAAGCGCTCGCGCTCGATCTGCATCGCCAGCTCGAAGGCGCGGGCGAACACCCCGGCGATGTCGCCGGGACCGTGCTCGATCAACTGTTCCATGAGCGCCTCAACCGCCGTATCATTCCGCCTGTCCATTCGTTCTCCTCCATGGTCGTTCAGCAAGTCCATGGAATACGAGAATGGGCAGCCCCTGCCGGTTCACGCCCCGGCATGGGCTCATGGCCCGCACCTCGAGCGAATTTCCAGACCTCAGGTTACGGCACCCCTCTTTGTACGAATTCGGGCAAAAATGATGCCTGCAGACCGCTAAGCTCAGCTGGCGAGATGGCGGCGTAGGGTGCAGGCCGCGAGATGTTTTGCGCGTTTCGCAGCTTTGGCTTCTTCAACAGACACGCGAAGAGACGAAAGAACGGCGATGGTCAAGAAACTCACAGCCGAGGCGTTCGGCACGTTCTGGCTCGTGTTTGGCCGATGAGGCGCGCGACGCTCACGAGCGCCCTTTGTCTCGCGGCCGCGCCGGCGCTCGGGGCGGAGGGCGCGGCGAGCCATTATCTGCCGGGGGCGGGCGGCGACATGCTCCTGGCCGTCGCGCCCCAGCCCGGCCTTACCGTCGCCAACACCGTCTGGTATCAGTCCGGCGACGTCGGCGGTGCTGTACTGGGCGGCGAGGCGAGGGTCGATCTCGACCTTGACGTCGTGCTCAATCTTGCTGCTGCCTCCTTTACCTTCGAGACGCCCGTGCTGGGCGGGCGCTACACCATAGCGGCCATGGTCCCTTTCGGGCGGGCGGATCTGTCGGCCAGCCTGACGGGACCGAACGACAGCCGGATCGACCGCAGCGGCGACCGGATCGACCTGAGCGATGCGGCTTTCGTACCGATCCAGCTCAACTGGAATACGGGCGCATTTTTCTGGGAGGCAGCCCACACAATCATCGCGCCGACTGGCGGCTATGACGCGGGCCGCGCCATCAATCTTGGGCGCAACTACTGGAGCTTCGACACGGCGGCGGCGGTGACCTGGTACGACCCGGAGAGCGGGCGCGAGGTCTCGATCGCACCGGGGATCATGCTCAACACCGAGAACCCCGCCACCGACTATCGCACCGGCGCGGAGTTCCACATCGATTTCACCGCGACGCAGTTCGTGTCGCCGAGCCTCGCCGTCGGCCTGCGCGGCTACTGGTACCGGCAGGTGACCGGCGACAGCGGCGCCGGCGCCAAACTCGGCGATTTCAAGTCGGAGTCGGTCG
>CAZVRW010000132.1:0-1575 GCA_964630265.1 uncultured Rhodospirillaceae bacterium | reverse complement strand
GCGGCGAAAAATGGGGCGCCGGGCCGACCGGCGTCGCGCTGGTCCAGGCAGGGCCTTGGACCTATGGCGTGCTAGCCAATCACATCTGGTCCTTTGCCGGTGACGGCGACCGGGGAGAGGTCAACGCGACCTTCTTCCAGCCGTTCCTGAACTACACCACGCCGAGCGCCGTGTCGTTCTACCTGAACGCCGAAGCCACATATGACTGGACGAGCGACGACATCGCCATCCCGATCAACGCCGGCGTCAACAAGCTGATCGCCGTGGGCGGCCAGACGCTCCAGGTCGGCGCCGGTGTCCGGTACTGGGCCGCGGAGGCCGACAACGGGCCCGAGGGCTTCGGCGGCCGCGTCAATCTCGTGTTCCTGTTTCCGAAATGACCGAAAACAGGAACGTGGCCGCAAACAGCGAGAGCCCCATGCCGAAAGACCGGCCCTGCGCGAATGGAGCCGCGCCCACATAGTGAAACCCATGCGCTGGCGTCCTTTTCTCTGGACATCCATTTGTCGAAGGACGCCTGAGGATGGATGTCCAGGGAAAAGGGGGCCAGCTCAGCGAGTGCGCTGCCTCTCGCGCCGTGCCGCAGGTCACCTCCGCGTCTTCGGATTTGACGGGTCGGGACAATTGCCGCTCGTGTTGGCGCCCGGTGTGACGATGAGATGCCCGAGGCCGTCGAGACCGCTCTCGTCGAGACGGCCTATGACGTCCCGCAGGGTCGCCAGGTCAACGCGCCAGGTCCTCGCGGCCTCCGTCAGCGTCATCCCGTCATCAAGCGAGGCGACAGCGAGGATCGCTCCACATATGCGGGCGTCCGTGCAGCGCAGCGCCGCTTCGTAGAGGTTTGCGGCGGATATGCCGTGTCGTGGTCGTTCGGCGTCACGCATCTTCGATCCAGCACTTTTGGCAGCGTGCATCGCCGTGCGCGGAGCCGCCGGACGACCAACGTCAGGTTCGGTCGCCATGGCCAGCTCTCGTCCACATATCTCAACACGCACGCGAACTCTGGCGTCGTCGGTCCCTGCCGTCCGGCAAGAAACCGACGACGTGTCGCGGCGGCTTGCGCGACGCGCGTTCAGGTGGCCTTCGCGGTCGTGGGGGGCGTGTCGGCCGGGTCCGCCGCATCGAGCAGCCCGACCCAGATCAGGCCGCCGATCGCTGCACCGACGAGGGGCGCCACCCAGAATAGCCACAATTGGCCCATCGCCCCGGTCTCGGCGACCAGCGCGACCGCGGTCGACCGCGCCGGATTGACCGAGGTGTTGGTCACCGGGATCGAGATGAGGTGGATCAGCGTCAGACCGAGGCCGATCGCGATCGGCGCGAAGCCGGCCGGCGCCTTCGGCGACGTGGCGCCGAGGATGATGATCAGGAACCCGGCCGTCAGCACCACTTCGATCAGCAGGGCCGCCATCATCCCGTAGCCGCCCGGCGACAACGCGCCATACCCGTTCGATGCGAAACCGCCGGGCGTCCATCCGGGCGCTCCCGAGGCGATGGCGAACAGCAGCAACGCGGCGAGCACGCCGCCGACGACCTGCGCTGCCCAGTAGAAGGGCATCTCAGACCATGCGAACC
>CAZVRW010000131.1:0-3279 GCA_964630265.1 uncultured Rhodospirillaceae bacterium | reverse complement strand
GTCGTCGCCGGCGCCGAGCGCAGCACGATGGATGCGTTGGCGGCCGAGACGCTAGCCGCCGAAAAGGTCCTGGTCTTCTGAGACATGCGGTGCATCTACCTCGACTACAACGCCAGCACGCCGATCGCCCCCGAGGTCGCCGCGGTCTTACGGGAGGGGCTCGCGGGAGCGTTCGGCAACCCGTCGAGCCACCACTGGGCTGGCGCGCCGGCGAGCGACGTCGTCGAGACCGCCCGCCGCGAAGTTGCTCTCCTGCTCGGCTGCGCGCCTGAGGAGGTGGTGTTCACCAGCGGCGGCAGCGAATCGAACAACTTGGCGCTGAAAGGAACCTTCTTTGCCAGCAGCCGGCAGCGCCGCCACATCGTCACGTCGCGCATCGAGCACCCGGCCATCGTCGCGCCGCTCCGGTTTCTCGAGCGTCTGGGTGCACAAGTAACCTGGCTGCCGGTGGACGGTGCGGGCCTGATCGATCCCGACGACCTGCGGCGGGCGATCACCGCCGACACCATCCTCATTAGCATCATGCATGCCAACAACGAGGTTGGCACCATCCAACCGATCGCGGCGTGCGCGGCCATTGCCCGGGAGCACGGCATCTGCTTCCATACCGATGCTGCGCAGTCCGTCGGCAAGATCCCGACGCGGGTAGATGAACTGGGTGTCGACCTGCTCACCATCGCCGGCCACAAGCTCTACGCACCAAAGGGGATCGGCGCGCTCTACGTGCGCGAGGGTCGGATCCTGGAGCCGTTGATCCACGGCGCCGGCCATGAACGGGGGCGTCGGGCGGGAACGGAAAGCGCGCTGTTCGCTTCGGCGCTGGGGCAGGCGTGCCGGCTCGCCGCCGACCTCACGGTGATGGAGCGGGTGACGGCGCTGCGCGATCGGCTGTGGGCGGGGATGGAAGCACGCTTCGGTTCCGACGTCGCCCTCAACGGCCATCCCGAGCGGCGGCTGCCCAACACTCTGAACGTCTCGTTCATCGGCCGCATCGGCGCCGAGGTCCTCGCCGCGCTGGAAGGCGTAGCCGCATCGACCGGCTCCGCCTGCCACACCGGCATGGTCGATGTGTCGCCAGTGCTTGCGGCCATGGGGATTCCGCCGCACGTCGGCTTGGGCGCCGTCCGGTTCAGCCTCGGCCGCGAAACGACGGTGGACGACATCGACGCGGTCATCAAGATGTTGGATGCCCTCGACCCCGTTGAGACCGGAGCGGCGCCGCTTGGCTGAAGACTCGGGCTCCCGTGGCGCTGAGACGGCCCTCGCCGACGCGTACGCGAGATGGAGGAAGAGTTCCCTCGGTCGCATCACCGATGCCCATGAACAACGGCTGCTTCTGGAGCTGATCGGCGACCTTCGCGGGCAGACGGTCCTCGACGTCGGTTGCGGTGACGGCGAACTGGCAGTCGCCCTGTGGGAGCGGGGCGCCAGAGTCAGCGGCATCGATGCCTCGGCGGCGATGATCGCGGCGGCGCGGCAGCGCGCGCTCCGGCAGGGGGCAGATATCACCTTCGCCGTCGGAACGGCCGAAAGGCTTCCCTTCGCACCAGCCGTATTCAATTGCGTCGTTGCGGTGACCGTGCTGTGTTTCGTCGATGACGCGGCGCTGGCGCTCGACGAAATCGGTCGCGTCCTTCGCCCCGGCGGGCGGCTGGTGATCGGCGAGTTGGGGCAATGGAGCACTTGGGCGGCGGAGCGGCGCCTGCGTGGTTCGCTCGGCCATCCGGTGTGGGGCCGGGCGCGGTTCCGGACGGCCGATGAGCTGCGCGATCTCGTTGGGAAGGCTGGGCTGACCGTCCAAGACCTGCGGGGCGCCATCTTCTATCCGCCGTGCGGTACCGCCGCCCGATTGTCGCGTGGGATTGACCGCTCCCTTGGCCGGCTGACCACCTTCGGCGCCGCCTTCCTGGCGCTCGCCGCCGTCAAGCCAGCGAAACGATTGGCACCCTGAGGAAAGCGATGCCATTGACCGACCCTGACGCCATACCGCCGATTCTCGGAAACAAGCATCATGCCGTGCCGTCCGCCTTCACACCCGAAAGCCTGCTGCGTGAGGCGAGGCGGCAGCGCGGCATCGACGCAGTGCCCGTTCCCGAGGTCTGCCTCCTGGATCCGGACGGCGACATCGTCCGCCGGATAAAGGCAGAGGGGCGGACCCTCCGGCACCCCGGCTGGGCCTGCTACCATACCGATCTGTATACGCTCGACCTCGACGGTCTCACGATCGGCGTCGTCGGTTGCGCGGTCGGCGCCGCCTTCGCCGTTCTCGTCGCCGAGGAACTGTTCGCCTCGGGTTGCGCTCTGCTGATTAGCATCACGTCATCGGGCCGGCTGACGCCGATCCGACCGCCGCCCTACTTCGTGCTCATCGATCGGGCGCTGCGTGACGAGGGCACCAGCTATCACTACCTGCCGCCATCGCCGTTCAGCGACGCCCCGTCAGGAGTGGTTGACGCCCTCGCCGGCGCCTTCGACGATCTTCAGGAGCCGGTGCTGCGCGGAGCGACCTGGACGACGGATGCGCCGTTCCGGGAAACGCCGCAGGCGATCGAGGCGATGGTGCGGCGCGGGCTGCTCGCGGTCGAGATGGAGGCGGCGGCGCTCTACGCCTTTGCCGCCGCGCGCAACAAGACCGTCGTCTGCTTCGCGCACGTGACCAACCAGATGGGGCAGGTCGAGGGCGACTTCGAAAAGGGCGAAGCCGACGGCACCACCGAGGCGCTGGCGATCGTCACCAGGACGGCCCGCCGTCTTCGAGCCGCCCGGGCGGGGACATAGTGACCGAGCCCAGGAGTGGCGAAGCACGCACTGCGCCGGCCCGAACGAAACCGGGACCTCTTCCCGGCCTCAGTCCGCGGACCCGCAAGCGCGCGAAATCCGGACGCAGAAACGGATGCAAGTGGCGATTCGCTCGTGCTTGAATGCCGGGCGATGTCCCGCGGTCTGATCACACGTAGCTGGTGACGTCGTTCAGCAGGTGCGCGCGCAGCATGGTGCCCTTGACATCATCGAAGGTGGCGCGCCATTCGAAGCTCGCTTCGACCCCGCCGGGGCCGGAGACGGCGTACTTGGGCTTGGGCAGGAAGACGCGCGGCAGCGCGAAGCGCAGCGCGTAGCCTTCGGGGAAGGTGAAGCCGTACTCCAGGGCGACGGGATCGCCATTGGCGGCCTCGGCCACCAGTGTGGCACCGTCGAAGCGCACCGACATGGCCCCCTCCGCAGATGCGAAGGTGGGATCGGCCGCCTCGATCTTGCCGTCCTCGCGGATCACCCGGACCC
>CAZVRW010000130.1:0-3302 GCA_964630265.1 uncultured Rhodospirillaceae bacterium | reverse complement strand
ACCTTAACAGCCCTATCCGGTGGTCTCACGAACCAGGACCACCGCTGTCCGCCAGGACCGCTGGCAGGGCGGCGGCATCAAGTTCCTCAAGTTCAGGCGCTGGCTCACCGAGTTGAAGGGCCACGCCGGCGAGCTCGATCTCGTGGTGTACGAGAGCGTGCGTCGGCATCTCGGCGTCGACAGCGCCCACGCTTTCGGCGGCTGGCTCGCGATCCTCACCGCCTGGTGCGAGCACCACGGCGTGCCGTATGAGGGCGTGCCCGTCGGCACGATCAAGCGGCACATCACCGGCCGCGGCAACGCCGACAAGGACGCCGTCATCGCCGCGGTCCGGGCGCTCGGCTTCGATCCCGCCGACGACAACGAGGCAGACGCGCTGGCGCTGCTCCACTGGGCGCTGGCGAACCGGGCGGGAGGTGCCCGATGAACGGCGAGATGCTCCTTCAGCACGCCGCCGGTGTCGTCGAGCACCGGCGTAACCTCTACGGCGAGCCGGGGCCGCTGTTCGAGCGCATCGCTGCGCGGTGGTCACAGGTGCTGGGCGTGCCCGTCACCGCGGCGCAGGTGGCGCTGTGTCTCATCGACCTCAAGCTGGCCAGGCTCAGCCGAGATCCGGCGCACCTCGACAGCATCGTCGACGTGGCCGGCTACGCCGCCTGCCTGCGGGAGGTGACCCGTGCGTAGCCAAGTGCGCGCCTCGCTGGCGCGCCACCTGCCCGAGACGCCGCCCACCGAGGATGAGCTGTTCGCCATGCGGCGGGCGGCATGGCGTCGCCGGGGGATCGTCGTCATCCGGCCGGCCGACATCCGCGACGACTGGACGCGGCAGGCCCTCGAGAACGAGGCGACGCGGCTCTACGGCCAGAGGGAGGTGGCGTGATGGCCAAGCGAAAGCGCAAACAGAAGGCGGCGGCGTCGGGCGTCGTTCCCGGCCTGCCGGTGATCCACCGGCCGGACGACGTGCTGGAGCCGATCTACGAGGCGGATCCCGACGGCCGGCCCGTCGTCCACCACCGCACCGTCGACACGCTGGGCATCATGCTCCGCGCCGGCACCATCACCCAGGCCATGCACGACGCGGCGCGCGACTTCCAGGCGCAGTTCACCATCGCGCGGTTCGATGCCATCCGCTGCACGTCGCTCGTCCGGCTGCCGGGCGGTGGCGGGCCGGGCGACTTCACCGACGCCCAGGTGGACGCGCGGCGGCGTGTCGGTAAGGCACTCGATGCGCTCGGCGGCCTTGGCAGCCCCGCCGGCTCCTGCGTCTGGCACGTCGTCGGCCTGCAGCGAAGCGTGCGAGAGTGGGCGATGCGGCAGGGCTGGGGCGGCAGGCCGGTCCGCGTGGAGCAGGCGCAGGGGATCCTGGTGGCGGCGCTGGGGGTGTTGGTGGGGTGGTATGGGTATGGGACGCTGTAACCGTTAGGGGCAGCGCCGCTTGCGGCGGCGTTCCTCCGCGCCGTGTCTTGTCGATGCCGTGGCGCTAACACGTCGGCTCGACCTCCGGCTAGGGACGACCTGCAGCTGGCAGGGCCATGCGTGCTCGTGATCCGTTGCGGCCCCGTCCGGCTCATCGTTGTTTGCGAGAGTCCGCTGTCGTAGAATGCGGACCACGCTGAAAGGGCGCTGCATGAACGAGATTAGCCAGTTACGGTCATCGCCGGGCCCAGCCGCGATGTCCGAAATGCGGGAACGGGCAGACGCTCGGCCGATTTACACTGCGGGCCTAAACCTGCGATGGGCGGCGTAGGCAGAGAACCGCTCCAAAGCGTTTGGAGGTACTGTTGCGGAGATGTCGATGGCGCCATAGTGACAACTATGCGATGGATCTGGTCGATCGCAGTAACCGCTTCAGTTGGCTGTAGATCCGTTCGGCACTGCGCCTCCCGGGAGTACATACACAGACATGGAAGCTTCTCGATCCAACGAGGCCAATCAGTCTAAGAAAACGGCTTAGTTCATCGAAGGAAAAGCATATGAAATTCCATCTACGCGCAGCCCACAAGTCGCTCATCGCCATAAGTCTGATGACCGCCCTGATCGCTGGACAGACTAGTACCGCAATGGGCTGCACAGGTATTCGCCTGATCGCGGAGGACGGATCAACCGTCTATGGCCGCACAATGGAATGGGGCACATTCGACCTCAATTCGCGGGTCGCCATCATCCCGCGCGAGCATTCCTTCACCGGGCTCACGCCCGAGGGGACCAATGGTCTGACTTGGACCGCGAAATATGGTGTGGTGGCCCTCGACATGCTCGAACACGATTGGTTCGCAGACGGCATGAACGAGGCCGGGCTCGCCGTGGGCTTGTTCTACCATCCGGGCTTCGCTGAATACCCGGAGTACGACGCGGCCGAGGCCGAGAACACTATCGGCGCAGTCGATGTCGTCGCCTATCTGCTCACGCAGTTCGCGACGATCGACGAGGTGAAAGCCGCGATGGAAAATGTCCGGGTCGTAGGCGTTCTCGAGCCGATGATCGGCGTCCCGGATCCGGCACATTGGATGGTAACCGACCCCTCCGGACAATCAATCGTGATCGAGTACGCTGGCGGCGAAGTGCGGTTCTTCGAGAACCCGCTCGGCGTCATCACTAATTCGCCGACCTATGACTGGCACATGACCAATCTGCAGAACTATCTCAATCTTTCAGCGGTCGCGCTGCCGACTCGGCGTCTCGACGAGATGGATTTCGCCCCCCTCGGCGCAGGCAGCGGCATGATCGGACTTCCTGGCGACAACACGCCGCCCTCGCGCTTCGTCCGGGCCGTGGCCTGGACGCAGACGGCGCGACCGACGCCGACGTCATCCGAGACGATCTACGAGGTCCTGCGCATCCTCGACAACTTCAACCTGCCTCTCGGCGGGGCCGAGGGGTCGGACGCCGGCGCCGACACGGAAGGCATGCGCAGCTCGACCATCTGGACCTCTGCATGGGATCTCGAGAATGAGACGCTGTATTTCCACACGCAGCACAACCGACGCCTGCGCAAGGTGAGCCTCGATGGTGTGGATTTCTCGGGCCAGGAGATCCGGCGCATTGCGTTTGAGAAGGACAAGACCCAAGATATCGAGGACCTGACACCGGGTGATTGACCAGCCTCGAAGTGGTCGCTCACTATAACCGCGCGTGATAGCCGCTTCAGGCTCGTTTCGGTCGCCCAAGCTTCAAACCGGCATGACCGGTTAAGGTCATAAGCGCCCCATCCCACCTTACACGCGCATCGCCGCTTTCCTATCTTAAAGTCGCGATTGAACTAACCCGCTGACGCGGGATTGTGGGCGGCTTGCGGGACGCGG
>CAZVRW010000129.1:0-3379 GCA_964630265.1 uncultured Rhodospirillaceae bacterium | reverse complement strand
CGCTCCTCGCAAGGACGGCTCAGAGCCTGGCCGTCGGGGCGCCGTCGGCGGGCACGTCGACGATGTAGAGCAGGTTGGTGTTGCCGGCCTGGCGCAACGGCACGCCGGCGGTGATGACGATGCGCTCGCCGGGCTCGGCGAAGCCCTCGGCGACGGCGCGGGCCACGGCGTCACCCACCATCTTTTGAATGTCCTCGCACGCCGGCACCGCGCGCGCCTGCACGCCGTGCACCAGGGCGAGGCGGCGGGCGACGTCGGCGTCCGGCGTCAGCGCCAGGATCGGCACCGGCGGCCGCTCGCGCGCCGCCCGCAGCGTCGTCGCGCCGCTGGCCGAATAGGTCAGGATCAGCACCGCCCCCGCCGTCTCGGCCACCTGCCGGGCGGCGTGGGTGATCGCCCCCTCGGTGGAGGCCTCGGGCTGCACCATCACCGCGTCGACGATCGCCCGGTGCAGCGCGTCGCCCTCGACGCGGCGGATGATCCGGTCCATCATCGCGACGGACGCGGGGGCATATTGGCCGATCGCCGTTTCCGCCGACAGCATCACCGCATCCGCCCCCTCGTTGACCGCGGTGGCCACGTCGGAGGCCTCGGCGCGGGTCGGCGTCGGCGCCTGGATCATGGAGTCCAGCATCTGCGTCGCCACGATCACCGGCCGGCCGGCGACGCGGCAGGCGCGCACCAGCCGCTTCTGGATCATCGGCACGTCTTCCGGCGGCATCTCGACGCCCAGGTCGCCGCGCGCCACCATGACGGCGTCGGTGCGCTCGATGATCTCGGTGGCATAGCGCACCGCCGAGGGCTTCTCGATCTTGGCGATCAGCCGGGCGCGGCCGGCGAGCAGCGCCTGCGCCTCGTCGATGTCCGCCGGCGTCTGCACGAACGAGAGCGCCACCCATGGCACCCCGAGCTCCAGGGCGAAGGCCAGGTCGGTGCGGTCCTTGTCGGTGAGGGCCGAGAGCCGCAGCGCCGAGTCCGGCACGTTGACGCCCTTGTTGTCGGAGAGCGGGCCGCCGACGATCACCTCGGTTTCGGCGTGCGCGGCGTCGCCGCTCAGCACGCGGAGCCGGATGCGGCCGTCGTCCAGCAGCAGCGCCTCGCCGGGGGCCAGGGCCTGGAAGATCTCCGGATGCGGCAGCGGCGCCCGCTCCGCGTCGCCCGGCTCGGACGACAGGTCCAGGCGGAAGCGCTGGCCGGTGGCGAGCATGACCTTGCCCGCGGCGAAACGGCCGACCCGCAGCTTCGGCCCCTGCAGGTCGGCGAGCACGCCGATGGGCCGGCCGAAGCGGCCCTCCAGGTCGCGGATCAGGCGGAAGCGGTCGGCGTGCTCGGCGTGGGTGCCGTGGCTGAAGTTCAGCCGGAAGACATCGGCGCCGGCCTCCACCAGGGCGGCGATGGTGGCCTCGCTGGAGGTGGCGGGCCCCAGGGTGGCGACGATCTTGGCGTGGCGTTGGCGGCGCATGGCGGCGACCATACCGGCCGGCGACCGCCGCCGCCAGGGCGAAAGCGCCGTCGCGCCGGGCCGGTCCGCTCGGCTACCGGTCGGGCCGGCCGCTGCCGCGCACGTCGTCCAGGGTGGCGCGGCTGGTGATCATCTGCGGGTCGGTCTTCAGGTGCAGCAGCGCGGCGCGGCCGGCGGCCAGGGCGCGGCGGAGCGCCGGCGCGAACGCCGCCGTCGCCGTCACCGTCTCGGCGGCGGCGCCGGTGGCCCGCGCGATGGCGGCGAAGTCCGGGTTCTTCAGGTCGGTGGCGATCACCCGGTCGGGATAGGCGCGCTCCTGATGCATGCGGATGGTGCCATACATGCCGTTGTCGAAGACCAGCACCATGGGCGCCACGCCCGCCGCCACCGCCGTCGCCAGCTCCTGACCGGTCATGCCGAAGCCGCCGTCGCCGACGCAGGCGACCACCGTCCGCGCCGGCTCGGCGAGCGCCGCCGCCACCGCCGCCGGCACGCCATAGCCCATGGCCCCGTTGGCCGCCCCCAGCAGCCGCCGGCCGCCGCCGAAGCGGAGATAGCGCTGCGGCCAGCCGCTGAAGTTGCCGGCATCGACGGTGACGATGGCGTCGTCCGGCAGCAACGCGTCGAGGCAGAGCATCATCGCCGGCAAGTCCGGCTCGCCGACGGGCGCGGGCGGCGTCCGGTTGGCCTCGTAGTCGGCCCGGGCGGCGGCCGACCAGGCGACGCGCGCGCCGACGCCGGTCGGTGCCAGGGCCCGTGCCGCCCGGGCGAATGCCGCGGGGGCGGCGGCAATGCTCAACTCCGGGACCCGCCGGCGCGACAGGTCCGTCGGATCGGCGTGCACATGCACTAGCGTCTGCTCGGGGCCCGGGTCCTCGAACAGGGTGTAGCCCAGAGTCGGCACGTCGCCGAGCCGCGTGCCGATGGCGAGCACCAGATCGGCGTCGCGGGCGCGGGCGGCCAGCACCGGATCGACGCCGAGGCCGAGTTCGCCGACGAACGCCGGATGCCGGTTGTCGAGGATGTCGTGCCGGCGGAAGGCAGCGGCGACCGGCAGGTCGTGCGCCGCGACGAAGGCGAGGAGATCGGCGCGGGCGGCGTCGCTCCAGCCGCTGCCGCCGACCACCACCAGCGGCCGCTGGGCGTCGCCCAGCATGCGATGCAGCCGCTCCATGGCGCCGGGATCGGGCGATGCCTGGTCCACCGGGATGGGCGGCACGGCGCGGCTGGCGGCGCGTCCCGCCAGCACGTCCTCGGGCAGCACCAGCACCACCGGCCCCGGCCGTCCGGCTTGCGCGATCTGGAAGGCGCGGGCCATGGCCGCCGGCAACTCGGCGGTCTCCAGCACCTGCTCGGCGTGCTTGGCGAGCGGCCGGAACATGGCCACCAGTTCCACCTCCTGGAACGCCTCGCGGCCCAGGTGGCGCCGCGGCACCTGGCCGACGAGCAGCAGCATCGGTGTGGAATCCTGGCGCGCGGTGTGCACGGCGATGGCGGCGTTGCAGGCGCCGGGGCCGCGGGTCACCAGGCAGACGCCGGGCCGGCCGGTGAGCTTGCCGGTGGCCTCGGCCATCACCGCCGCACCGTGCTCGTGCCGGGCGGCGACGACGCGGATGGCGTCGCGGTGGTCGTAGAGGGCGTCCAGCAGCGGCAGGTAGCTCTCGCCGGGGACGCAGAAGATGGTCTCGACACCGTGCGCGCGGAGCGCCCGCGCGACCAGGTCGCCGCCGGTCGCCATGCTCGCCTGACCTCCCTGCCTGACCTCCCTGCCTGACCTCCCTGCCCGATCTCCCTGCCTGACCTCCATGACTGCCCGGTCCGCGTCGGGGCGTCGGGTGCCGCCGCCCGCGGCCGCGACGCACTGGTGGGCCCGGCAGGACTCGAACCTGCAACCAGACCGTTATGAGCGGCCGGCTC
>CAZVRW010000128.1:0-3466 GCA_964630265.1 uncultured Rhodospirillaceae bacterium | reverse complement strand
CGATGCCGGCAACATCCGCGAAGGTCACCCGGCGATGATCCGGCGCCAGCATGCGAGCCTTGCTCTTGCCGAAGCCCATGACACCACCGGGGCCGCCTCCAGCCTGCATGCGCCGCATGAAGTACATGTAAACGCCGATGAGCAGCAGGATTGGAACCGCCGACACGAGCAAGGAGCCCAACAGGCTTGGGCCTGGCTCAGGCTCAACGTTGATGCGGACACCCTTCTCCGTGAGCGGCGTGACCAGATCGGCACCCGTCGGTGAAAAGGTTCGGAAGCGCTGGCCATCATCATAGGCGCCAGCAATTTCCTGCCCACGGATGATAATTTCCGTCACGCGGCCGCCCTCGACCTGCGCAAGGAAGTCTGAGTAGGGGAGATTGATCGGCCCGGCACCGCTTGGCGCCTGCATACTGTTGAACACGACCAGCAGCAGGAGCCCGGCTGCGAGCCAGACGATCAGGTTACGGTGCGACGTCATCTGTCAGCGTCCCTCCTTAAGGCAACGCCGCTGCGCCCATTTGAGCAGCGTGCAATCGCAGTTTAGAGACGTTCTAACGTACGCTGTGGTCCCGGCTTCGGACCTGGAGCCGCCATGGATAACTTCCGACTGCTGCCGTCGGGCAATCGCGCAGAGCGCAACCCGCCCGACGGTATCATCGGAAGGCTAATCATAGCGCAGCCGCGTCGCCTTGCCCTGGAAGATCCGGTAGGAGAGCGCCGAGTAGCCGAGGATGACCGGCACCACAACGAGCGCGCCGACAAAGATGATCATCAGGCTCTCGGGCGCGCTCGCGGCCTCGAAGATCGTCAACCTCTCGGGAACCACGTAGGGAAAGAACGAGTACGCCAACCCGGCGAACGCCAAGGTGAAGAGGGTGACGGCGCCGAAGAACGGCAACAGCGACCAATCATCCCTGCGGTTCGGCATGCGTGCGAGCAGACGCCACACCAGGACGATCGTCATCGCGGCCCCAATCGGCAGGGGAGCGAGCAGAAGCAGTTCGGGCAGCGCAAACCATTTGTCGAAGATCCGCGGGCTCACCGCGGGCGAGGCCAAAGATACGGATGCCAGCCCGAGGGCGACAAACACGAGGGCCCGCCTTGACCAGTTGACCGCGCGGCGCTGCAAGTCCCCGTCGGTCTTGATGATGAGCCAACAGGCGCCGAGGAAGACGTAACCGGCCGCCAGACACACAGCGGTGAATGCGGCGAAGGTCACCGCCACCGGGCTGAACTCGAGGCCCATGATGTAGATCCCGAGCATGAAGCCTTGCGCCAGCGCGGTCGCCAGCGAACCGGCGAAAAACAACCGGTTCCACACTGCCTTCTGCTCCGGCCGCACCTTGGCCCGGAACTCGAAAGCGACGCCGCGCAGGATCAAACCAACCAGCATCACCGCCACCGGCAGGTACAGCGCCGACAGAATGATGCCATGTGCGAGCGGGAAAGCGACCAACAACAGCCCAACCGCCAGAACGAGCCACGTTTCGTTGGCGTCCCAGAACGGCCCGATGGATGCGACCATGCGATCCTTGTCATGGTCATTGGCGTCCGCCATCAGCATGCCAACGCCGAGGTCGTAGCCGTCGAGCACCACGTAGACCAGGATCGACAGCCCCATGAGTCCGGCAAACGCTACGGGCAGCCACACCTCGGGGTCGCCAAACATCGCCAGCATGGCCCCTACTCCGCCGGACCCATCGCCGGCCGCATGGGGACCTGCGAGGGGACCGGCTGCCCGCGACCGGAACCGCCGGCCTTCCGAGCCAGGTAGACGATGGCGCCGACGTAGGCGACGAGGAGCGCCGCATAGAGCGCGAGATATGTGGCCAGCGTCACCGCGATCATCGGAGCCGGGACGGCAGACGCAGCCTCAGTGGTTTTCAGAAGTCCGCTGACCAGCCAAGGCTGACGGCCGATTTCCGTAACGTACCAGCCGGCGAGCGTTGCGCCCCAACCGGCGAAGGTCATCACGACGAACGCCCGTGCCGCCCACGCCGTCAGGTCGCCGCGGCGCCACAGCAGCCAGGCGCCGGACCACGACAGGACCAGCATTGCAGTGCCGATCCCGACCATGATGCGGAAGGCGAAGAATACGGGTGCGACAGGTGGGTGCTGACCAGCGAAATCGTTCAGACCCGGCACAACCCCGTCCACGGCGTGCGTAAGGACGAGGCTGGCGCCTGCAGGGATGGAGATTTCGAAACGGTTCTCGCGCGCCGCTTCGTCCGGGAGGGCAAACAGCACCAACGGTGCGCGCGGCCCTGTTTCCCAATTCGCTTCGATCGCGGCGATCTTCTGCGGCTGGTGCTGCAGGGTATTCAGGCCATGCTTGTCACCGGCAACGATTTGCATCGGGATCAGAACGGCGGCCATGATGATCCCGGTACGGAGTGCCGCGCGGACGCCGGGCGAGCGGTCGTTCCGCAACCACCGATAAGCTGAAACGCCGGCGATCAGGAACGCCACGGTCAGACCGGAGGCGAGCAGCATGTGCGTCAGCCGGTAAGGCATGGATGGATTGAAGATGATCGCCAGCCAGTCGGTCGCGTGCGCCACGCCATCGCGCATCTCGAAACCAACCGGCGTATGCATCCACGAGTTCAAAACCAGGATCCAGAACGCCGAAAGCGTGGTGCCGAAGGCCACCAGGAAGGTTGCCAGGGTATGGATCCGGTTGGACACCTTGCGGAAGCCGAACAGCATGATCCCGAGAAACACGGCCTCCAGGAAGAATGCCGTGAGCACCTCGTAGGCGAGGAGCGGCCCCGCGATGTTGCCGACACGCTCCATGAAGCCCGGCCAGTTGGTGCCGAACTGGAAGCTCATAGTGATGCCGGAGACGACGCCGAGGGCGAAGGACAGCGCAAAGACCTTCACCCAGAACCGGTAGGCGTCCATCCACTTGTCATCGCCGCTGCCGTTGTAGGCGAGCTTGAAGAACAGCAGCACCCAGCCGAGCGCGATCGTGATCGTGGGAAAGAGGATGTGAAACGAAATATTTGCCGCAAACTGGATGCGGGCGAGCAGAACCGGGTCGAAATCAGAAGCATTCACTGATTGTACCTTTGGCTACCCGTTGTGGTCAGCCCCCCGTCACTTCCACAATGTGTGCGTCAGCCGCCCTTCCTGCCAAGCGTCCTTCGCATAGCAGGGTCGCGATGCTCGCATGAATGAGGGCTCGACCCGGGTTCAGGGTCAATCGAGCTCCGACCCCCTTCCTTCCTTGCGTTGTTCGGCATAACGCAGCGATACGCGTCCGAAACGAAACCGGCGACGTATGCTGGTTGACCCCTGGAGCAATGGATATGATTTGGCGCGATCGAAAGAGTGACCCGTTGTCGCCGCGATCCACGGCCGACGCCAGTGAGATCGCCCGCTTTGCGGCGATGGCGGAGGAGTGGTGGGATCCCGACGGCAGGTTCCACACCCTGCATCAACTCAACCCCGTTCGGCTGGCGTT
>CAZVRW010000127.1:0-3666 GCA_964630265.1 uncultured Rhodospirillaceae bacterium | reverse complement strand
GCCGAGCGCGGCACCGCCGACGGCAACGAGGATGGCCATGGATCAGACCTCGCGGTCGCGGAAGCGAAAGGCGAACTTGATCTTGGTCGGCCACTCGCCGGCATAGGGCTCCTCGATCACCTGGCGGCGGAGCGCGTGGGCGTGGATCAGATGTGCATGCCCCAGCCGCTCGGAGCGGAACCCGCAGTGGCAGGGATAGGCGGCATCGGCGAAGACCAGGACGTCGCCGGGCCGGGCGTCCGGGATGGCGATGCCGTCCATGTTGGCGCGGAAATGCTCGACGAAGCCCTGGCCCTGGGCGCGGCGGCTGTAGGCGGTGTGGTCGTAGTCGGAGAGCCCGAGCGCGCGCGCCACCTGCACCACGAGGCCGACGCAGTCGATGCCGGCGCGGCTCCGCCCCTGGTGCCGCCACGGCACGCCGAGCCAGCCGCGCGCCTCGGCGACGATCGCCGCGGGCGTGACGGTCTCTGGGGTCACGGTCTTTGGGGTCACGGTCTTTGGGGTCACGGTCTCTGGGGTCACGGTCTCAGCGGGAATCGGGGTAGCGCATCATGGCGTCCTGTCCCGGCACGTAGGGCTCGTCGCGGAAGTTGAGGACGTTGGCGAAGCGGCCGATGCCGGTGTCCAGGCGCTTGTCGCAGCCGGGATGGACGCGGAAGGCGTCGCCCGGCTCGATGGCGTAGCCCATGGGCAGGAACAGATCGATCCGGCCGTCCGCCTGGGTCCAGGCCTTGATCTTGGCCCGAAGCAGTCGTTTGTCGTTGAACGCAGGCGAAGAATGGGAGCCTCATTGACAAGGCGGGTGGCCGGGGGCTATAAGGGGCCATCGGGGGTGATTGGGGGCCCCTTCCTTACCAACTAGACGGAGCAGGCTCTTGAGCATCGTCGAAGTTCGCGACCATGCCCTTTGGGCAAAGCACATCCACAACAATGAGAGACTGAAAGAGAAGATACTCAGCCTGCCGCAAAGAGAGATTATCGAACTCATAGTCGACGGTTGGCGAGGTCCTTGGAAGAAGATGGATAACGGCAAGGACGGACGACCAACACCTGGTCTCAAAGGAATAGGAACCACTCAGAAGAAATGGCACGAGCTGCAAGATCGGCGTGGCTCCGTCGTCTCAATCGAAGAGGCATAGCCTTCAGCGAATTTTTTTCGCCTTACCCGTCGCGCACGACTAGCCGCGTCGTCCGCTTGAGGCGCCCGAGCGTTTAGCGGCTTGGACGTTTTCAGGCCGATCTCGCCCGAAAATGCCGGCCGCACTGACCGGATCGCGGTTGCCGGGCGCGTGGCTCTCGGCGCGCGCCTACTCCCTGATCTCCCGCACCGGGATCTGGCCCCAGCTGCCGAGCTGGTAGGCCTCGATGGTGACGTCCATCCGCTCGCTGTCGAAGCGCACCGGCACGTCGAACTCGAAGTCCGTTGTGACCTGGACGCCCGAGCCCGGCGCAGTCGTGAAGGTGACGAGGCCCGTCGTGGTGTCGACGCTCCAGCCCGAGGTCGCCTTGATGCCGTCGCGGTAGATCGTCACCGTGCCGGCGACGGGCTTGGCGATGTGGCGCGTCTCGATGGCGCCGCCGCTGGCGTAGTGCTTGACCAGCTGAAACGCCTTGGTCGCGCCATCGCCGATGCCCAGCACCTGGGCGAAGGCCTGGTAGTCGGTCCAGTCCTTGAAGCGGAAGCCGTGGGCGCGGCCCTTGCGGGCGCGGAAGAAGGCGATGAGCGCGGCGACCTGGTCCCGCTTCTTCAGGCCGTGCGCCACGTTCCACTTGCCGCGCGCCGCCGCCCAGTTGGCATTGCGCCGCTCGTGGCCGGAGACGGTCGTGACGACCGCGGTCGCGTAACCCGGCCCGCCCGAGGCGCCATAGGAGATGTCCGGCGGGAACTGCACCTCGTGGAAAGACATGAATGGCTCCAAACTGCCCTTATCGTCGCATCCATGGCGACAAATTTGACTTCTTTGGCGACAAGGGGCAGACTTGAGGCGTCAGTCAGGAGATGGAGCCATGACCACCCGCATCAACGCCCGCCTGTCCGGCCCCTTGGCCGCTTACGTCGACCGGATGGTCGGCACCGAGGGGCTTTATGAGACGCCCAGCGAATACATCCGCGACCTGATCCGCCGCGATATGGAGCGCCGCGCCCTGCATCCCGAACAGGACGCCATTCTCGAAGCCTACCGGGATCTCGCCGCGGGCCGCGTCTTCGCCTCGAGCGGTGATTTCGAGACCGATATGAACACTCTCGCCGAGCGCGACGCGAACGGCTGGTCGTGACGGCGGCGCGTTTTCATCTCACGCGCCGGGCGGCCCGCGATCTCCGCGCCATCCACCGCCATTCCCTCGAAGACTGGGGCGAGAAGACCGCGCGAGCCTATATGGCGAACCTTTACACCGCGATGGCGGCGGTCGCCGAGAAGCCCGAGACCGGCCTTCTGCGACGGCATCGATCGGCGCCCTTTCGGATGGTGCCGGCGGGGCGGCATTTCATCGTCTATGACGTCGTCGATATCGGCATCGTCATCCTGACCATCCTCCATCAGCGCCGCGATATCGAACGCATCACCGCCGGGTTTGCACCGGATTTCATGGCCGAGATCGCCCGCCTGCGCGGCGGTGCGACGAAAAAGCTATAGATTGCGCCGCGCCCGGTCCATGGCGCGGGCGGCGTCGGCGGCGATCTGCCCCTGGGCGTAGCGGAAGCTGTTGGCGTCGGGCGTGGAGATGTTCATCACGACGTTGACGGGCGGGCGCGTGTCGCGGGCCGCACCCATGGCGGCGACCTGGGCGCGGGAGAGGACCATCTCGCCGCGCTGCAGGATCGCCGGCACCTCGTCGGGGCGGAGACCCGTCATGCCGCCCCCGGTCTGGAGGCCCGCCAATCCACCATCATGCAGGCGCGGCGCGCCGGCGAAGGCGGGGGCCGGCACGAGCCGCTGCGGCGCCGGCGCCCCGGCGAGGCCGCCGGCATGGAAGATGCCGGAGAGGATACCGCCCCCGCCGCCGCCGCCGAACAGGTTGCCGAACAGGTTGCCGAAGATCCCGCCGCCGCCGCTATCGCCCGTGCCGCCGCCCATGCCGCCGAGCGCCTTGGCCAGGGGTCCGAGCACCGCCGAGCGCAGCGCGATGCGGGTGATGTCGGCCATGATGCTGTCGGCCAGGCCCTGGAAGTCGAGCTTGCCGCCGGTGACAAAGTCGGCGATGGCATCCTCGGCACTGCGGAACGCCCCGCTGAGCGCCCCGCCGAGCCCCTTGCCCCAGTCCAGGGCGTCGTCGGCGTAGCGCGCCAACTCGTCCCGAACCGCGGCCCAGCCCGTCGCCGCCTGCTCCGCCGCCGCAGCCGTCGCCGCACCGGCCGCCTGGCTGGCTTCGGCAGCGCGCGCCGCGGAGCCGCTCGTGCCTCCGCCTGTTCCGGCCGACCCTCCGCCGGCGCCGCCGATCGATTCGAAGGCCGCATCGAGGCGCTCGGTCGCCGCCGCCGCAGTGTCGATCTCGGTGTTGGCACCGGCCATCGCTTCGCGCAGGGCGGCGACCGAGGCGAGCGGCGCGCCCGCCAGTTCGCCGAGCGCCGACGCCGTCTCGCGGGCGCTGTCGGCAGTCCGGCGCGCCACGTCCGCGACCGCGGTGAAGCCGAGATCGGGAACGCCAAAGACATCACGCTCGAAG
>CAZVRW010000126.1:0-3771 GCA_964630265.1 uncultured Rhodospirillaceae bacterium | reverse complement strand
CGCATGCCTGCTTCATCCAGTCGGTCGAGGATGACCTGGTCAACGACGGCGGCATCATGGACCTTTGGGTGCGCGAGGCGCGCCTGTTCAAGTACGGCTCGGGCACGGGCTCCAACTTCTCGGCGATCCGCGGCGAGGGCGAGCGCCTGTCGGGCGGCGGCAAGTCCTCCGGCCTCATGAGCTTCCTGAAGATCGGCGACCGGGCGGCCGGCGCCATCAAGTCCGGCGGCACCACCCGCCGCGCCGCCAAGATGGTGGTGGTCGACGTCGACCATCCGGACATCGAGGAGTTCGTCGGCTGGAAGGCGCGCGAGGAGCAGAAGGTGGCGGCGCTGGTGACCGGCTCCCGCATCGCCCGGAAACACCTGAGCGCGGTGATCGCCGCCTGCGCCGAGGGCGACGCGACCCCGGCCCACGCCGCCCCAGGCGACGCCAACCCAGGCGACGCCGCCCCGGGCGACGCTGCCCCGGGCGACGCTGCCCCGGGCGACGCCGAAGACGCCCGCTTCGATCCGCGCCGCAACCCGGCGCTGCGGCGCGCCGTCATTGCCGCGCGCAAGGCGATGGTGCCGGAGAACTACGTCCAACGGGTGATCCAGCTGGCGCGCCAGGGCACGAGCAAGCTGGACTTCCCGATCTTCGACACCGACTGGGAATCCGAAGCCTATCGCACCGTCTCCGGGCAGAACGCCAACAACAGCGTGCGCGTCACCAACGCCTTCCTGCAGGCGGTGCTCGACGACGCCGCGTGGCCGCTGACCCGGCGCATCGACGGCGCCGTCGCCAAGACCATCTCGGCGCGCGCCCTCTGGGATGACGTGGCCGCCGCGGCGTGGGCCGCCGCCGATCCCGGCGTGCAGTTCGACACCACCATCAACGAGTGGCACACCTGCCCGGCGAGCGGCCGGATCAATGCCTCCAACCCCTGCTCCGAGTACATGTTCCTGGACGACACGGCGTGCAATCTGGCATCGCTGAACCTGCTCGCCTTCCAGACAGCGGACGGCAACTTCGACGTCGACGCCTTCAGCCATGCCGCCCGGCTGTGGACGATCGTGCTCGAGATCTCGGTGCGGATGGCGCAGTTCCCGGCCGCGAAAATCGCCGAGCTCAGCTATCGCTTCCGCACCCTCGGTCTCGGCTTCGCCAACATCGGCGGCTACCTGATGGCCGCCGGCGTGCCCTACGATTCGGAGGCCGGACGCAGCATCTGCGGCGCCGTCTCGGCGTTGCTCACCGGCGTCGCCTACGCCACCTCGGCGGAGATGGCGAAAGAGCTCGGGCCGTTCCCCGGCTATCCGGAGAACCGCGAGGCGATGCTGCGGGTGATCCGCAACCATCGCCGCGCCGCGCACGGCCGCAGCCGCGGCTACGAGGGCCTGTCGGTGGCACCGGTGCCGCTCAGCGCCGAGGCCGCCCCCGACCCGGCGCTGGTCACCGCCGCCCGCGCCGCCTGGGACCGGGCGCGCAAACTGGGCGAACCACACGGCTTCCGCAACGCCCAGGTCTCGGTGATCGCGCCCACCGGCACCATCGGCCTGGTGATGGACTGCGACACCACCGGCATCGAGCCGGACTTCGCGCTGGTGAAGTTCAAGAAGCTGGCCGGCGGCGGCTATTTCAAGATCATCAACCGGGTGGTGCCGGCGGCCCTCGCCCGCCTGGGCTACGGCGCGGCAGAGATCGGCGCGATCATCGACCACGCGTTGGGCCACGGCAGCCTCGTCGGCGCCCCCAACATCAATCCCGAGACGCTGGCGGCCAAGGGCTTCACCGCCGCCGAGATCGACGCCGTCGAGACCGCCGTCGCCGACGCCTTCGACATCCGCTTCGTCTTCAACAAGTGGACGCTGGGCGAGCGCTTCTGCACCGAGGTGCTGGGTCTGGAGCCGCGGGCGCTGGACGACCCGACGTTCTGCCTGCTCAGCGCCATCGGCTTCGCGCGGGGTGAGATCGACGCCGCCAACACCCACGCCTGCGGCGCCATGACGCTGGAGGGCGCGCCGCACCTGAAGCCCGAGCACCTGCCGGTGTTCGACTGCGCCAGCCCGTGCGGCCGCACCGGCACCCGCCACCTCTCGGTGGAGAGCCACATCCGGATGATGGCCGCGGCGCAGCCGTTCATTTCCGGCGCCATCTCCAAGACCATCAACATGCCCAACGCCGCCACCATCGAGGCGTGCAAGAACGCCTATTGGCTGTCCTGGCGGCTGGGGCTGAAGGCGACGGCGCTCTATCGCGACGGCTCGAAGCTGTCGCAGCCCCTGGCGGCGTCGCTCATCGACGACGCCGATGTCGACGCCGCGCTGGAGCTGCAGGAGGCGGTGGCCGAGGCGCCGGCGGCGGCGCGCGCCGGCATGGTCAGCGAACGGGTGGTCGAGCGCATCGTCGAGCGCGTCGTCCATGTCACCAAGCCGGCGCGGGCGACGCTGCCGCCCCGGCGCAAGGGCTACACCCAGAAGGCGGCGGTGGGCGGCCACAAGGTCTACCTGCGCACCGGCGAATACGAGGACGGGCGGCTCGGCGAGATCTTCCTGGACATGCACAAGGAAGGCGCCGCCTTCCGCAGCGTCATGAACAACTTCGCCATCGCCATCTCCATCGGCCTGCAATACGGCGTGCCGCTCGAGGAGTTCGTCGAGGCGTTCACCTTCACCCGCTTCGAGCCGTCGGGGCCGGTGGTGGGCAACGACTCCATCAAGATGGCCACCTCCATCGTCGACTACATCTTCCGCGAGCTCGCCGTCTCCTATCTCGGCCGCTACGACCTGGCGCACGTGGACCCGGCGGCGGTCGCCCCCGATCTGTTCGGCGGGGCGACGCGCGAGACCGGCGACGATGCCGCCGCCAAGCGCGCCGAGGACTCGGTGCTGCGGCTGACCAGCAAGGGCTATGTCCGCAACCGGCTGACCGTGTTCCAGGGCGGCCACAAGGGTGGCAGTGGTGGCAACGGGGGCGGCGGCGGGAACGGCGGCGGCAATGGGGGCGGCAACGCCAAGCGGGCGAAGGGCAACGGCAAGGCCGACGGCACCGGTGACGGGAACGGCCATGGTGCCGGCGACGAAGGGGCCGCCGGGCCGCTGTTCGCGGCGACCGTGGCGGCCCAAGCCGCGGAGGCCAACCTGCGGCCGGCCGGGGCAGCGGCGGCGCACGTCGCCGCCTTCGAGAGCCTGGGCGGAGACGGCGTCGCCGCCTTCGGAAATCATGCCGGCGACGGCGTCGTCGCCTTGGACAGCCACGCCGGCGACGGCATCGTCGCGTTTGCGGGCGGCGCCGTTCTCGCCGCGGCGGCCGGTGATGGCGGCGGCGACGCCGGCCGGCGGATGCACACCGCCCGGCTGCAGGGCTACGAGGGCGACCCGTGTTCCGAGTGCGGCAACTTCACCCTGGTGCGCAACGGCACCTGCCTGAAGTGCAACACCTGCGGCGCGACAACGGGCTGCTCGTGACGGGCGGGCTGCTCGTGACGGGCGGGCTGCTCGTGACGGGCGGGATGGGCGTGCCGGCGCGGCTGGAGTCGCGATGTCGGGTGGAAAATGCGGGGTGCGGTGCGGCTCCGGACGCGAAAATCGGGGTTAACGCGTTGAAATGCAAGGAAACAGGGGGTCGGCGCACGCGAAAATGTAGGATTTTGTAGGATAAAGTCGGATTATGTATGCCAATCTCCGGAAAGGCTCGGGAGCCCGCGGCCATGCCCCGTCCCACCACCCCGCCAACCGCACCTTTGGCCGTGGAAGATAGCGGCGGGACGGGCGCGGTCAAGGCGGCGGC
>CAZVRW010000125.1:0-3966 GCA_964630265.1 uncultured Rhodospirillaceae bacterium | reverse complement strand
CCGTGCAGGCTCTTGAACAGGGCCAGCGTCGCATCCTGGTGGGTGCGGAAATACGCATTGTCCGGTCCCGGAGAAGACATGGCGCGGGCGAAGGCGACGTCGCCGCCTCGCCAGTCGGCGACGATGCCGGCCGTCATCTCGCGCATGTTGGCGGTGATGGCGACGAACAGGCGGCACCGCGCCCCGCCCGCCGCGAGCGGTTCGCCCTCGTAGAGCAGGTGTTCGACCGCCGGCAGCCCCTGCACGGCGACGCTGCCGCCACCGATCCGCTCCGCGGCGGCTTCGCCCGTCTCGGCGCCGGCGAGCACCTCGGCGAGCGCGTCGCCGACGCGCCCGCGTGCCTCGGGCCAGAAGTAGAGCCGATGTGCGCGCATGAACAGCTCGACCGGGCCGAAGCGCAGGTGCTGCACCCCCATCCAGGCATCCATCGCCTCGTGGTAGCGCGCGCGCAGGTCTTCCATGGTCGGACCGTCCCTGCCCGAACAGAAAGCGGCCGCGGTGTCCGCGAGCGCCGCCGTCGTTTCGGTCAGCCGCCGGTAGCGCGGGACGACATGGTTCTCGACCAGCGCGGCGTTGACGCGGGCGTAGGCGTCGGGCGGTATCCGCTCGCTGGCCGCGGCCGGGCCGAGGGCCAGGGCGAAGGCGAAGGCGAAGGCCGTCAGCAGGATCCAGACGCGGGCCATGGCGTTTTCCCTCAAAGCGACTTCAGGAACGCGAGAAGGGCGTCGCGCTCCGCCTTGGTCATGCCGACGACGCGCTGCATGGAGTCTTCGGCCTCGCCGCCGTGCCAGAGGATGGCTTCGAGCAGGTTGCGCGCGCGGCCGTCGTGCAGGAAGAAGCTGTGGGCGCTCACCGTCTCGGTGAGGCCGATGCCCCAGAGCGGCGCGGTGCGCCACTCGCGCCCGCTCGCCTCGCCCTCCGGCCGGCCGTCGGCCAGCCCCTCACCCATGTCGTGCAGCAGGAAATCGCTGTAGGGCCAGACGAGCTGGAACGATTGTTCTTCGGCGGGCGCGTCGCGCCGCGTCACGAACTTCGGGGTGTGGCAGGCGGCGCAGCCCGACTCGTAGAATAGCACCTTGCCGGCGAGCACTTGCGCATCGTCGACGTCGCGGCGCGCCGGCACGGCGAGGTTGCGGGCATAGAACAGCAGGAGGTCCAGCATCCGGTCCGTCACCTCCACCCCCTCGTCCGGGTCATGGCCGTCGGGAGCGGCGCGGCAGTCGGCCTGGGCTTCCGTGCAGTCGCCCCAGGGATCGGGCAGGAGCCGGGTCGACAGACCCATGTCGCCGGCGAAGGCGTGCGCGCTCTGGTCGGCCACCGTCGGCTGGCCCGCCTTCCAGCCGAAACGGCCGAGCATGACCTTGCCGTGCGCGGCGCTCCACACCCGGTTCGGCCTGCCGGAGATGCCGTCACCGTCGGCGTCATCCGGGTCGACGCCCGCCAGGATGTCATCCTCCGGGATGGCCTCGATCAGGCCCATGCCAATCATCGGCGGCGCCACGCGCGGCGACAGCATCGTCTCGGGATGCAGCGGTCCGTAATTGAGCCCCGCCACGCCGTAGGTCGGCTGGCGCAGATGCACGACCTCGCCGTCGGAGAGCGTGACCGGAACCTCCGCGAAGGCGATGGTCATCGCGCCCTCGGCCAGCACGCCCTGCACCGAGAAGTTCTGCAGCTGGCCGCCATAGACGGGCTCGGGGATGGCGGCGACGCGATGCGCCGCCAGCGCGTCTTGCTCCGCCGCCGACTGCGGCGGCACGGAGAGACGCAGGAACATGGACACCGCCGCCTCGCCCGGTGCCGGCGGCCGGCCGCGCCCGTCCTTGAGGTGGCAGGACTGGCAGCCGCGGGCGTTGTAGAGCGGTCCGAGACCGTCGGAGGACGTGGTCGAGGATGGCGAGGAAACCCAAAGCTTGCGGAAGATGCCGTCGCCGACCCGGAAGTCGAGCTGGCGCTCGAAGCTCATGTTCGCCGAGGGGTGCGAAAAGGCGCTGGTATTGAGCGGCTTGAACGAGGTCGCCGCGCCGCCGGGGTTGAGCTCGTAGGGCTCCGCCTGCGAGAAGTCGGTCGCCGGCTGGGTCACCCGCGCGACACGAGCCGCCTCGTCCGCATCGCGCCCCAGCCCGAACCCCGCCAGGAGCGCGACGCTCCCGGCGAGGCCAGTGACGAGGACGAGGCGGGCGACCAGGACGAGGCGTTCCGACGTGGTCATCGCCGGGGCCGGCTCACTGGAACACCTTGGCCGGATCGTCGAGGCTGTCGGAGCCCAACAGCTCGATCGGCTGCAGGCCCAGCGCCGCCACGATCCGCTCGATCGTGCGGGTCTGCTCGGTCAGCGCGTCGATCACGGCCTGCACGACGGCGTTCCCCTCCGGGTTGTCCTGTCCGATCATCTGGTCATAGGCCTCGACCGTCTCGGCGCGCGCCTTCAGCGCGGCCATCGCCCGTTGCGTGGCGTCGAGCTTCGTCTGCATCTCGCGATCGAGCGCCGCGTCGGTCGCGGCGACCAGCGCGGCGAGGTTCGGGCCCGCGACCTTGCTGCCGTCGATCCGTGTGTCGGTGCCGCGGTAGACGGCCAGCATCCCCATGACGTTGTAGTAGTGCGAGTTGTGGGTGTTGTCGGCGAAGCAGTCGTGCTCCTCCTCGGGATCGTGCAGCAGCAGGCCGAGCTTCATGCGCTCGCCGGCGAGTTCGCCGTAGGAGAGGCTGCCGAGCCCGGTCAGGACGGCCGCGAGGCCGGCGTCCGGGCCCTGCTCCGACAGCGGCTGGCGCGCCGCGCCGCCCGGCGCCCACTGTGCCGCCATCCAGGCGAGATCGTCGACCAACAGGTCGCTCGCGACTTTCAGATACAGCGCCCGTCGGTCGCAATGGCCATGGGTGCAGGCCTCCCCTTTCGCATAGTCGGTCCAAGGCCGATTGCCGTTGCCGGGGCCGGTGCCGTTCAGGTCCTGGCCCCAGAGCAGGAACTCGATGGCGTGATAGCCGGTGGCGACGTTGGCCTCGACACCGCCGATCTCGTGCAGCGTCTCGGTCAGCAGGTCGAGCGTGATCACGGAGGCGTCGATGGTCTCGCCGCCGAGCCGGATCTCACGGTTGGAAATCACGTTGGCGGTGTAGAGCGGGTTCTCCTCGGCTTCCCCGCCGTAGGATGCGTCGACATAGTCGATCAGCCCTTCGTCGAGGGGCCAGGCGTTCACTTTGCCCTCCCAGTCGTCGACAATGGCGTTGCCGAAGCGAAAAACCTCGGTCCGCATGTAAGGCACGCGCGCCTCGAGCCAAGCGGTGCGCGCGGCGCGAAGCCGTTCGGCGCTAGGCTGTTCGATCAGCGCGTCGACGGCGCTTTGCAGGTCGCGTGCCTTGACGAGTGCGTCCTCGTACATGGCCTGCGCCATGTCCGCGTAGTGCGCCACCACTGCGGCCTTGTCGGGCGCCATGTCTGCAGCGGAGGCGGCGGGCGGCGCACCGGCGGCGATCAGGACGGCCGCGACGGAAGCCAGGATCGTGCGTCTCATTTCATGATACTCCCTTCTCAGTTTCCTTGTTGCCGGTGATCCGGCTGCGAATCCTCCACCAGAGCGAGGCGAAAGGACGCTTCGGGCGGGCGTCGACCTGACTCGGGCTTGCGCTTTGCGGCGAAGGTCTCGGCGGCGGCCACCAGCAGCGCGCCGAGCAGCTTCGGGTCGAGATTGCGCCAGATCATCATGGTTCGATTGCCTCAGGTGTCGGGGTTACTCGGCGGCTTGCGGCAGGGCCTGCCAGGGGGTCATGCCTTCGAGCCAGGCAAACTCCGACTCGAGGCGGACCAGTTCGTACCGCAGATCCTGCAGCGCCGGCCCTGCCACCTCCGGCGAGAGGTGCTGCAGGTGTCGGACGAAATCGATCGCCTGCCGGTATAAGGCGAGGAGGTCGATGACTTCCGCCCTGCGGTCGGGCTGCGGCAGGAGGTGCAGGAAGCACGCCTTGACG
>CAZVRW010000124.1:0-4092 GCA_964630265.1 uncultured Rhodospirillaceae bacterium | reverse complement strand
GCCATCGGTGCCGCCAACAACCTGCTCGCGGCGCTGATCGATAACCACATCTACTGGGGCAACGCCCTGAAGATCGACGAGCGGCGGATCACTTGGCGCCGCGTCCTCGATATGAACGACCGGGCGCTGCGCGAGATCATCGTCAGCCTGGGCGGCGTCGCCAACGGCTTCCCCCGGCAGGACGGCTTCGACATCACGGTCGCCTCGGAGGTGATGGCAATCTTCTGTCTGGCCCGCGACCTGGAGGACCTGCGCCGCCGCCTCGGCAACATCATCGTCGCCGAAACCTTCGACCGGCGGCCGGTGCGCGCCCGCGACCTCGCCGCCGACGGGGCGATGGCGACGCTGTTGAAGGATGCGTTCATGCCGAACCTGGTGCAAACGCTGGAGAACAACCCGGCGTTCATCCATGGCGGGCCGTTTGCCAACATCGCGCACGGCTGCAATTCGGTGCTGGCGACGCGGACGGCCCTGAAGCTCGCCGACTACGTGGTGACCGAGGCCGGTTTCGGCGCCGATCTGGGGGCGGAGAAGTTCTTCGACATCAAGTGCCGCAAGGCCGGGCTCACCCCCGCCTGTGCGGTGCTGGTGGCGACGGTGCGCGCCGTCAAGATGCATGGCGGTGTCGCCAAGGAAAGGCTCGCCGCGCCCGATACCGAAGCGCTGCTGAAGGGTGCCGAGAACCTAGCGCGGCACATCGAAAATGTTCGCAGCTTCGGCGTCCCGGTGATCGTCGCCATCAACCGCTTCAGTTCCGACAGCGAGGCGGAACTGGACCTGCTGCGTCAGGTGTGCGCCGAACAGGACGTCGAGGCGTTCGTCGCCGATCACTGGGCCGAGGGCAGCGCCGGCGCCGAGGCGCTGGCCACGGCGGTGGTTCGCACCATCGACGCCCACGACGGCGGGTTCCGCTGCCTCTATGACGACGACGCGACGCTCTGGGACAAGACGCGGACGATTGCCCAGCGGCTCTACGGCGCGCAGGGGATCATCGCCGACAAGAAGATCCGCAACCGCTTCGCCGAACTGCAGGCCGCCGGCTTCGGCCACTATCCGGTCTGCATCGCCAAGACCCAGTACAGCTTTTCCACCGATCCCAACCTGCGCGGCGCGCCCAGCAACCACGTGGTGCCGATCCGCGAGCTCCGGCTCGCCGGCGGCGCCGAGTTCGTCGTCGTCGTCTGCGGCGACATCATGACCATGCCGGGTCTGCCCCGCAGCCCGGCTGCCGAGGGCATCGGCATCGACGGCCATGGCGAGATCTCGGGACTCTTCTGAGGCGGGCGCGGCCGGCGGCCAGCGCGGCCGCCGTCCGGCGATCCAGCCGAAGGGCCGGCAGGTGGACCCCGCCGCGGTCGCCGAGGTGCGCGCCCTGCTCGGCGATGCGCCGACGCGGCGCGACCTGCTGATCGAGCACTTGCACCGCATCCAGGATCACCACGGCTGCCTCACCGCCCGGCACCTGGCGGCGCTGGCCGAGGTGATGCGCCTCGCCCAGGCCGAGGTCTACGAGGTGGCCACGTTCTATGCGCACTTCGACGTGGTCCGCGACGGCGAGACGCCGCCGCCGCCGCTGACGGTGCGGGTGTGCGACGGCATCGCCTGCGAGATGGCCGGCGGCGCCGACCTGAAGCGGGACCTGGCGGCGCGCCTCGGGCCGGACGTGCGGGTAATCGGCGCCCCTTGTGTCGGCGCCTGCGACCGCGCTCCCGTCGCCGTCGTCGGCCGCCGGCAACTGGGCGGCGCCACCGCGGACGCCGTCGCGGATGCCGTCGCCGCCGGGGCGACCGAGCCGCCGCTGCCGGCGTACCCGGATCTCGGCCGCTACATCGCCGGCGGCGGCTACGCCACGCTGCGCGCCCTGCGGCGGGGCGAGACGACCGCAGAGGCGGTGCTCGCCAGCATCGAGGCGTCCGGCCTGCGCGGGCTCGGCGGCGCCGGCTTTCCGGTGACGCGCAAGGCCGGCTTCCTGCTCGCCCAGCCGAAGCCGCGCACGCTCGTCATCAACGCCGACGAGGGCGAGCCCGGCACCTTCAAGGACCGGTTCTGTTTCGAGACCGACCCGCACCGGGTGCTGGAGGGCGCGCTGATCCTGGCCGCGGTCGTCGAGGCCGAGGCCATCTATCTCTATCTCCGCGACGAATATCCGCAGGCACATGCCATCCTGACGCGGGAACTGGCGCGGCTGGCCGACGCCGGCCTGACCGACGGGCTCGAAATGCATCTCCGCCGCGGCGCCGGCGCCTACATCTGCGGCGAGGAGTCGGCGTTGCTGGAAAGCCTGGAAGGCAAGCGCGGCCTGCCGCGCAACCGCCCCCCCTTTCCCGCCCAGCGCGGCCTGTTCGGCCGACCGACTTTGATCCACAACGTGGAGACCGCGTTCTGGCTGCGGGAAATCCTCGAGCTTGGCGCCGACTGGTATCGCGGGGCCGGCCGGCCGCGGCTCTATTCGGTCTCCGGGCGCGTCCGCTCCCCCGGCGTCAAGCGGGCGCCGGCGACCGTCACCGCGCGGGAGCTGATCGAAAGCCACGCCGGCGGCATGCTGGACGGCCACCGCTTCGCGGCCTACCTGCCCGGCGGCGCGTCGGGCGGCATCCTGCCCGCCCGGCTCGCCGATCTGCCCCTGGATTTCGGCGCCTTGGAGGCGCACGGCTGCTTCGTCGGCTCCGGCGCCGTCGTCGTGCTGTCCGACCGGGACGACATCCGCGGTGTCGTCGGCAACCTGCTGCGGTTCTTCGAGGACGAAAGCTGCGGCCAGTGCACCCCCTGCCGCGTCGGCTGCGAGAAGCTGCTGCACCTGACCGCGGCGCCCGCGTGGGACGCGGGGCTGATCGGCGAACTCAGCCAGGCCATGGCCGACGCCTCCATCTGCGGCCTCGGACAGGCGGCGCCCAATCCCGTGCTCTCGGCCCTGCGCCACTTTCCGGAGGCGATCCGATGAACAAGGCGATTGCCGGAGGCGATGCGATGAACAAGGCGATCGCCGGAGGCGATGCGATGAACAAGGCGATCCGCTTCACCCTGGACGGCGTCACGATCGAGGCCCAACCGGGCGAGACCATCTGGCAGGTGAGCAAGCGGCTGGGCACGGTGATCCCGCATCTCTGCCACCGCGACGCGCCCGGCTACCGCCCCGACGGCAACTGCCGCGCCTGCATGGTCGAGATCGCCGGCGAGCGGGTGCTGGCGCCGTCGTGCCTGCGCACCCCGACCGACGGCATGGTGGTCACCACCGACTCCGACCGCGCGGTGACGGCGCGGCGGATGGTGCTGGAACTGCTGCTCGCCGACCAGCCGGCGCCGGCCACCGCCCCCGACCCCGACTCCCTGTTCTGGCGCTGGACCACGGCGGCGGGCCTCGCCGCGAGCCGCTTTCCGGCGCGGACGCCGCCGGTGCCCGACCGCAGTCACCCGGCGATGGCGGTGCAACTGGACGCCTGCATCCATTGCGGGCTGTGCGTCCGTGCCTGCCGCGAGGTGCAGGTCAACGACGTCATCGGCATGGCGCACCGCGGCGCCCGCTCGACCATCGTCTTCGACTTCCAGGACCCCATGGGCGAGAGCACCTGCGTTGCCTGCGGTGAGTGCGTACAGGCCTGTCCGACCGGCGCGCTGCTGCCGGCGACGCGGGTCGACGCCGCGGGCGTGGCGACGCCGCCGCCGGACCGCACGGTGGACTCCCTCTGCCCCTACTGCGGCGTCGGCTGCCAGCTCACCTGGGAGATCCGCGACGACCAGATCGTCAGCGTCGCCGGCCGCGACGGCCCGGCCAATCGCAGCCGGCTCTGCGTCAAGGGACGCTTCGGCTTCGACTATGTCCGCCATCCGGAGCGGCTGCTGCGGCCGCTGGTCCGCAAGGACGGGGTGGGGAAGGATGCGGACAGACCGGTCGATCCCGCCGACCCGTCCAGCCACTTCCGCGAGGCCACCTGGACGGAAGCGCTGGAGCGCGCCGCCGCCGGCTTCCGCAGCATCCGCGGCGGTGTCGGTTTCCGCGCCGCCCGCGACGGTGCCGGCTCGGCGGCGCTGGCCGGCTTCGGCTCGGCCAAGGGCTCCAACGAGGAGGCCTACCTGTTCCAGAAGCTGGTGCGC
>CAZVRW010000123.1:0-4171 GCA_964630265.1 uncultured Rhodospirillaceae bacterium | reverse complement strand
AACGGTACCATCTTCCACTCAAGCCCCCGGTCTCAAATTCCGGGACCACTTCTGTGCTTCCGCCTGTCACTTGTCATTGGCGTTCGCAGTCCTGGCCCAAACTTGGCGCGAATTGACAAGAAGGAGCACAGTCGTCATGGTACATGACGATGACGCTTCGCATGATGTGAATCGTGGTAAAAAGCGAAGTTGGTCCGCATGGTGTCAGAGGCCCGTCGCGGGCCAACGTAGCGAAATACACGGGAGTGGATCATGATCAAGGCTTTCTCAACCGCAGCGCTTGCGGCGTTGCTCGTTACCGGACTGACAGTGGCTGCTCATGCGGCGTCTCATGGAGGCGCGTCGGAAGCACGGAACGCTTACAACGCGGCCCTCGACAAGTGCGAAGAGATGAAGGGCGACCAGCGCTCCGACTGCTACAGCGAGGCGATGGAGCAGTACCGCCTTGCCCGCGAGAAGGAAGAAATGAAGTAGGCTGCGTCTCGTATGCCGTGCTTCGGTTGCGCACGCGATCCGAACATGGCGTATGCAAGCGCCGCAGAATGAGAGAAGCGGCCTTTAGGGCGCTTCTCTTTTCCAAGGCGACCGATGATGCGGCTCGGAACGGTGCCGCGGCCAGAGATGGGACCCACACCGTGGTATCCCCGCTTGATCCCCTGCCGCTTCGGGCTTGGCTTTGGACGATCCCGGTGGTGTCTCGATGACAAGGTCTGAAGGACGGGCTGCCGCCGGCAGGCCCCGCTGCCCTGCGAGGAACGCCCCTGGGGCGGCCATCGACGTTGGCGGACAAAGCGCCATCACGCCGGCAACGGTGCGCGGCCCCGCCCTCTTGCGATCGTCAAGGCTGGTGTTGGCCGCTCTGATGGTCGCCTGGCCGGCGTTGGGGCGTACCAGCGAAGCGTCTCCAGCCTACATCGGTAGCGCCGTCTGCACCACGTGCCATGCGGCGGAAGCCGAGGCTTGGCGCGGCTCGCACCACGACCTAGCCATGCAGGAGGTGACGAACGAGACGGTGCTCGGCGACTTCGACAACGCGACGTTCACCGCTGACGGCGTGACCTCGCGCTTCTTCCGAAAGGGAGACCGGTTTCTCGTCAACACGGAGGGCGCCGACGGCACGCTGCAGGATTACGAGATCGTCTACACGTTCGGTGTCTATCCCTTGCAGCAATACCTGATCGCCTTTCCCGGCGGCCGCTACCAAGTACTCGGCATCGGCTGGGACAGTCGTCCCGAGGATCAGGGTGGCCAGCGATGGTTCCATCTCTACGAGGGCGAGCACATCCCGGCCGGAGACGAACTCCACTGGACCGGGATCAATCAGAACTGGAACTTCATGTGCGCCGAGTGTCATTCGACCAACCTCCGGCGCGGCTATGACTTGGCCGACGACCGGTTCACGACGACATGGTCAGAGATCGACGTGTCATGCGAAGCCTGCCACGGCCCGGGCTCCGCACACGTTGCCTGGGCGGAGCGGACCGACGACGGCACCGCCGCTGGCGACGAGACGAAGGGGCTCGTCGTGCCGCTCTGGGATCGCCGCGACGTGTCGTGGGCCTTCGAAGAGGGCGCGCCGACCGCGTCGCGGACTCCCGCACCGTCCGCGTTCCGCACCGAGGTCGAAACCTGCGCACCCTGCCATTCGCGGCGGGCGCCGATCGGCGACGGCTTCGACCCTGGCCGCCCGCTGCTCGCCGGCTACCGCCTCTCTCTCCTGACCGAGCCTCTCTATCACGCCGACGGGCAGATCAAGGACGAGGTCTATGTCTACGGCTCGTTCCTTCAGAGCCGGATGTATCGCGCCGGGGTCACCTGCAGCGACTGCCACGACCCGCACAGCCTGACGCTCCGGGCCGACGGCAACGCCGTCTGCACCCAGTGTCACCTGCCGGCGCAGTTCGACACGCCGGTCCACCACTTTCATGAGCTGGGCTCTCCGGCAGCCGCATGCGTCGCCTGCCACGCGCCAGAGACCACCTACATGGTGGTCGACCCGCGCCGCGATCACAGCTTCCGCACGCCGCGCCCCGATCTCTCCGTCGCCATCGGTGTGCCCAACGCCTGCACCGGCTGCCATGACGACCGGCCTGCCGAGTGGGCGGCGTCCCAGGTCGACGAATGGTACGGTGGGGACCATCCGCAGACGCCGCATTATGGTGAGGTGCTCACGGTCGGCCGATCCGGCGCGCCGGGCGCGGCGCAGACGCTCGCAGCGCTGGCCGAGGATCCGGTCCAGCCGGCTATCGCCCGCGCCACGGCGATCGAGATCCTGGGGCGGACTCCCCACCGAACGGCCATGGCGGCGGCCGTCGATGGCCTCAACGCGGAAGACGCGCTCGTCCGTCTGGCGGCGGTGGACAGTTTGGAGGCCTTGCACCCGCGCGACCGCCTGCACCTCACCTTCCCGCTCCTCGACGATCCGGTGCGCGCGGTGCGGCTGGCGGCGGCGCGGGTCCTCGCGCCAATTCCGCCGGACGCCCTGCCGGCGCCTCAAGCCAAGGTCCTGGCCAATGCATTTGAGGCGTATGTCCATTCCCTTCGCGCGACCGCCGACCGTCCTGAATCCGTGATGACGCTGGGGAACTTCCATATGCAGCGCGGCGAAGTGGCTGAAGCCGAGAAGCTCCTAGGAACGGCCATCGACCGGCACCCTTCCTTCGCGCCGGCCTATGTCAATCTGGCCGATGTGTATCGTGCCACTGGTCGCGATCCGGCAGGAGAAGACCTGCTTCAGCGCGGCCTCGAGGTCGTGCCCGACGTCGCGGCCCTCGCGCACGCGCTCGGCCTGCTCTATGTGCGCCAGCAGCGCTACCCGGAAGCACAGCAACAGTTGGCCCGCGCCGCTGCGCGCGCCCCCGACAATCCCCGGTACGGCTATGTCCACGCGCTGGCGCTCCAGCAAGCGGGCAACGCCGGCGAGGCCCGCGACGTGCTGACGCGAACGCTGGCGCGCCATCCGAACGACCGCGACGTCCTTTACGCGCTCGCCTCGCTGAGCCTCGAGGCAGGCGACCGGACAACGGCCGCACGTTACGCCGAGCGGCTGCGCGAGCTGTCACCGGACGACCCGAGGGTGCAAAAACTGCTCGAGGGCGGCGAGCGGTGAGGGGCGGAGCAACTACGACACGCTGCAAGCGACGGCCTGCCTCCAATTGCGCATGCTTGCGCAGGGTTATGTTCCCGCTTGCTACCAAAGTGCTACCTGCGCGCCGGCAGCGCATGCGTCCGCCGGCCGCAGCACTTGCGTAACCCATTAATATATCAGCAAATCTGGTTGCGGGGGCCTGCAACCTCTTTTGTCGTAACCTGTGGCCGGGAATCGCCTCGGTGGTCCGCCACGAAGTCGAGAATGCCCAGCAGCGCGCCGCGTAGAACGGCCTGCATGGTGCCGCGCCTTTCGCCCGGCGTCAGCACCACCTCGCCCACCAGCGCGCGGATGGCATCGGCGGCCTCGCAGGGCAATTCCGGATCGGCCAGCGCTTCGGTAAGGTGGAGGACCTTGGCCTTGTAGATCTCGGCGATGTTGGGATGGAAGTCCGGCACGTCCGCCGGCGCCTCGGCCATGCGCGCCATGATCTCGGCCTTCTGTTCTTCGAGGTGGTCCATCCGCGCCTTCATGGCGGGCTGATACATGCCGTCCTCGATGGCCGCCATGATGCCGGCCATGCCGCGTTCGACCTTGGCGAGCGCTTTGCGGTCGCGTTCGGTGTGTGCGCGGCGCGCGTGGTTCTGCCGGTTGAGTTCTGCCGCATAGCTGCGCACGGCATCGGCCACGGCATCGGCGGAAACGAGCTTTTCCGACAGTCCGGCCAAGACACGGCTCTCGATGTGGTCGCGGCGGATGGTGTGACCATTGTCGCAGGTGCCGCGGCGGTACCGGTTCAAGCACCCATACCGATCACGGGTGATGATGCCGTAGTTGCCACCGCAGCATCCGCATTTCAGCAGCCCGGACAACAGGAAGGACGGGCGGCGCAGTTCGTTGACATGCCGGGCGCGATAGGCGCGCACGCCTTTGGTGACGTTCTCGAACTGCTCGGCGATCTGCGTCTGCCGTCGGCGTGCCGCCTGCCACAGGTCCTCATCGACGATGCGCAGCGCCGGCACTTCGGTCCTAATACCAGCGAGTGAAATCACTGACCGATTGAGGCCCAGGTTCGGGTTGCGA
>CAZVRW010000122.1:0-4249 GCA_964630265.1 uncultured Rhodospirillaceae bacterium | reverse complement strand
GACTTCCGCCCTGCGGTCGGGCTGCGGCAGGAGGTGCAGGAAGCACGCCTTGACGCTCATGCAGGTGCGCATGAAGCCGCCGTCGGACCGCGGGATGGGCTGACGCAGGAGTTCCGCGGCGTGCCGTCGTCCGCGGAGGGTGGTGGCCACCACCGTGGCGCCCGACACCCCATCCTCGCGCACCTCGACCAGCCGGTCTCGGCGGGCGCGTTCGACGGTTGTGCCGATCACGTCCGACGTGGGCTGCCAGTCGAGGGGCGCGATCCAGCGGGCCATGGTGCAGATGGCGTCGAACGCGGTGTCGTCGCCGTCGGCGGCGCCGAGGACGAACAGGAGGGCGAGGTCGGAGGGAGTCATGGCAGAGCCCCGCAAGGTCAGTTCTGCGAATAATTCGCATTCGCAGAACTGACCTACCAGGGAATTCCCACAACTGTCAAATGGAATCTCGGCGCTTGCCGAAAGAGGGGGAGCACTTCGCCGACCCGCCCTACGGCGGTGGCTTCGATGATGCAGAGCAGGAAGCGCGTTTGCCGGTGCCGGCGATGGGCGGCGAGCGATGCAGGATCGGCGGGACACGCGCGCCTGCCGCCCGGTGCCCCTTGCCGGATGATGGCAGATGCCGAGGCGAGCGCTTAGGTTTCACGTCGTCGGGGCAGGATCGCTCGGCCCCGACTTGGCGGCAACAGTTCGGCCAATGGGAACGGACGTGATGAGCATCGAGGCGCTTGCCCTTGGCTTGCATGTTCTGGGGGTGGTCTTGTGGATCGGGGGGGTGCGTTCGTGACGACGGTGCTGCTTCCCGCCGTCCGCCGCCTCAAGGATCCGACGGAAAGGGTGGCGTTCTTCGAGGCGATCGAACGCCGGTTCGCTTGGCAGGCTCGCGCTACCACGCTCCTGGTCGGCGCCACCGGCTTCTACCTGACCCATGCCTGGTCGCTGTGGGACCGTTTCGCCGATCCGGCGTTCTGGTGGATGCACGCCATGGTCCTGGTCTGGCTCGTCTTCACCGTCATGCTGTTCATTGCTGAACCGCTGGTCTTGCACCACTGGTTCCTGGCGCGGGCCCAACGCGAGCCCGAAAGCACCTTTCGCATCATCGAGCGGCTGCACTGGGTGCTGCTGACCGTCAGCCTGGTCACGGTGGTCGGCGCCACGGTCGGAAAGTATGGCGGATGAGGCCGCAAGCGGGGGCCGAGCGCCGGAGGTCGGCGGCGTCGCGGGATCGGCGGCCGGGCCTTGCGCCGGACGACATCATTCGCCTTTGACCGGGAACGACCGTACGGTGCACCGGGACGCAACCCGCGCGGCTCCCGCCGCGGTTACACGAGGCCCAGGGAGAGTGAAAAACATGACACACTACGCCTTCACCGCCATCGGCACCGTCCGCTCGCCGTTCACCGAGACGGCGGGAACGCCGATCCAGCCGACCGCAGCGGACGCCGTGGACGCACAGGTGGTCCTCAATGACGCCTACGCGTCGGGGCTCGCGGATATCGACGGGTTCTCCCACCTCTTCCTGCTCTACGTTTTCCATCGCGCACCGCCGGGGGTGTTGCGTCTCAAGCCGTTCCTGGACGACGTCGAGCGGGGCGTCTTCGCCACGCGGGCACCCTGTCGGCCCAATCCGATCGGGCTGTCGCTGGTGCGCCTGCTTGGCCGCGATGGCAACGTGCTGCGCATCGCCGGGGTCGATATCCTCGACGGCACGCCGCTGCTGGACATCAAGCCCTACATCCCTCATCTGAACCCGCAAGACGCCGTCCGCGTCGGCTGGCTGAGCGGACACACCGAGGGCTTCGCCAGCGTGTGCGCGCCCGCTGTCCCGGGCAGCGAAACGGGCGACACGGGGCAGGCTAACCCGGCCGCTCCGGCTAACCCGGCCGCTCCGGACGCCGCGCCCGGGTGATCCCAAGCGCTCGGCGCCGGCCAAGGGCAGCCACGCCGTCCTCGGCAACGGCGATCGTGTGACGGTTGAACGGGTGCTGGGGGGAGCGGCACCTGCAGCCAAACGCGGCGACGGACGCGGCGGTCGTCCGCCGCGGCATGGCGACCGACAGTGTCATGCGCGGATATAGGTGTCATGCGCTGATATAGGTGTCATGCGCTGATATAATCGTTCACGGTGAACCGCTCTTGATCCCACATTTGGAGAAGGACCACCCGTCATGAACCGATTTGTCTCCTCGTGCCTCGCCGCGATCGGGGCCGGCGCGGCGGCCGTGTCGCCCGCCGCGGCCGACCAGCACGAGAAGCCCAATCTCGTGTCCATCCTGGCGGCAGCCGAGCCACAGACGCAACTGATGGCCCTGACGCTGACGCTGCAGTCGCTGCAGCAGGGCGCCACCGTCCGCGTCCTGCTCTGCGGTCCGGCCGGCGATCTCGCCCTGAAAGAGCCGCCGGCGGCGGCAACGGCGCCGCAAAAGCCCGCCAACATGAGCCCCCGCGGCGTGCTGGCGAAGATCGTCGAGGCCGGCGCCCCGGTGGACGTGTGCGCCATCTATCTGCCCAACAAGGCGTTGGGCGCCGACGCCTTGATGCCGGGCGTCGGTCAGGCTCGGCCGGACGCCATGGCCGGCCTCCTGATCGCCGCCAACACCCGGATCCTGTCATTCTGAGGAGGGCCGCCATGAAGCAGAGCTTGGCCGCCGTGCTGACGGCCGCAGCCATCGCGCTGACGGTGGCTGCCGCGCCGTCTCGCAGCATCGCCGCCGAGGCGTCCACCGACCCGGAGCTGCAAACGCCCTGGGGGCTTTATCTCACCGCCAAGGAGGCCGGCCAGATGAAGGCCGAGCAGGGCGACAAGGTCCTGTTCGTCGACGTACGGGAGCCGGTCGAGATCATGTTCACCGGCTTCACCCACATGGTCGACGTCAACGTGCCGTTCATGCTGGTCGATCCCAGTCAATGGCACCCGACCAAGCCGGTGCTGCTGATGCAACGGAACGCGGATTTCGCCGCCGGGATCGAGCGGGCGCTGAGCGCGCGCGGGCTCGACAAGGACGCACCGATCATCCTGATGTGCCGATCCGGCGGCGACCGCGGCGCACCGTCCGCCCGCTCCCTGGACGGCCAGGGCTTCAAGGCGATCTATGTGGTCGTCGACGGCTTCGAAGGCGTCACCTCGAAGGCCGATCCCGACGCGCCGTGGCGCAATGTCAACGGCTGGAAGAATTCCGGCTGGCCATGGGGCTACAGCCTCGACCGGGAAAAGATCCACACCCGCTCCTGGCAGGAGTGAGGCAGGCGGTGCCGTTGGCGCCGCCCCAGCGATTGCGCGGCCCCAGCCGCCGCAGGTGACCGATGCGATCGGGGCCGGCGCGTTGGTTTCGCGGGCAACCCTCGGCACGAAGTGATAGACTGGCATGACACTTCGGGAGGACCAACAGCATGGTTGGCAGAGAGACATCCGGCCCCGTCGACATGGATCGGGCGCTTCTTGATCCGGGATCCGTCTTCGCGACACCGGAAGCGGTTCTGGCGCACGCGGGGCTGACGCAGCAGCAGAAGATCGAGATCCTGCAGCGATGGGAGTATGACGCCAGCGATGTCGCCGTCGCCGAGGAAGAAGGCATGCCCGGCGACAACGGCGATGTGTTGCGGCGGATCCTGCTCGCTCTCAGCGAACTCACGGACGACGTCGACGTCGATCGCGTTGGCTGCAACAAACAGCACGGCATTCCGCGTTCGGCGATAAAATCCAAGTAGCCGGCGTGGCGCGTGGCGCCGCACCGTGAGGAGCGGTGGTCCCGGTGCAGGCGGCCACTGCCGAGAACGACAGTGGCGTCCGCGACCCGCTCGGCGACCACGTCGCCACCGGCGTGCGGGTTTTGACACGATGTAGGGCGGTTTTACGCGGGTGCGTTTCGATTAAGCGATTGAAATGATTGGAAACATGGCCCTTAGCGCGTTGCAATGTCGGATTATGTCGGAAAAAGTAGGATAATGTAGGATTTTCGGCGCCCGGAGCGGCGCTGGTGGTGCGGGCGGCGGATCGCGTGGCCGGACACCAGCGTCGGGCCGCCGCGACGCCCCCTGCCCGCTCCCAGATACCGCCACCGCGGCGCCCGTCAACCCCGCGGCGCAAGCGGGCGTGAGTGCCGGCTGCGATCGATGTTTCTTGTATCGTCCCTTCCCTCTCGTGGCGCGCACGTGGTCGCCCCATGCGCCGCATCACGCCGTTCCTGTTCAAAGAGCAATTGCGGCCAAACCGATACAAAAGAGTGGTTGCGGCCAGATCGGTGCATTAGCA
>CAZVRW010000121.1:0-4320 GCA_964630265.1 uncultured Rhodospirillaceae bacterium | reverse complement strand
TATAAGCCTCGCTCTTCCGTTCGAGTTCGCGAGCGGTCCGGCAGGGGCATGCCCAGCCGCTCCCCGTCGCCGTCGCCGACCGCGCCGGCGCCCGTCAAGACCCAAGGAACCCAAACAAATGCCCAAGTTGAAGACGAAATCGGCGGCAAAAAAGCGCTTCCGCCTGACCGCCTCCGGCAAGGTCCGCGCCAACGTCGCCTGCAAGCGGCACAACCTGCGCAAACGGTCGCAGAAGATGAAGCGACAGGCGCGCGGCACCAAGATCCTCTGCCTCTCCGACGAGCGCATCGCCAAGTCGATGCTGCCGCACGCATAAGGGGGCGATCCGATGGCACGCGTCAAACGGGGTGTAACCACGCACGCCCGGCACAAGAAGGTCCTCGCCCGCGCCAAGGGCTATCGCGGCCGGGGCAGCACCGCCTATCGGGTCGCGCTCGAGCGGGTCGAAAAGGCGCTGCAGTACGCCTATCGCGACCGCCGCGTCCGCAAGCGCTCGTTCCGACGGCTGTGGATCCAGCGCATCAATGCCGGCGCGCGCGAGCACGGTCTGACCTATTCGCAGTTCATGAACGGGCTCGGCAAGGCCGGCATCGAGGTCGACCGCAAGATCCTGTCGGACATCGCGGTGCGCGAGCCGGACTCCTTCCGGGCGCTGGTCGATGCCGCCCGCGAGGCCCTCGGCGAGCCGGCCGGCCAGCCGGCCTGAGCAAGCCGATCACCGCCGCCGGCTACCGGCGCGCGGCCGGCGCAGCGCGGAAGCGACCCTGATGGACGGCACCGACGACCTGCACGACGTGGACGACCTGCGCCGCGAGGTTCTCGCCGCCATCGATGCGGCGGGCGACGTCGCGGCGCTGGAGCAGATCCGCATTGCCGAACTCGGCAAGAAGGGCCGCATCAGCAGCCGGATGAAGGCACTGGGCGGCATGGATCCGGAGGCCCGTCGCCTTGCCGGCGCCGCCCTCAACACCCTCCGCGATCAGGTGAGCCAGGCGCTGCAGCGCCGCCGCGAGGCGTTGGCGGACGGCGAACTGGACGTGCGCCTCGCCGCCGAGCGCGTCGACGTCACGCTGCCGGCGCGCCCCGAGGCGGCGGGCTCGATCCATCCGATCAGCCAGACCATCGACGAGGTGGTGGCGATTTTCGGCGAGATGGGCTTCAGCGTCGCCGAGGGGCCGGACATCGAGGACGACTGGCACAACTTCACCGCCCTCAACATCCCGGCCGAGCACCCGGCGCGCCAGGAGATGGACACCTTCTACCTGCCGGGCACGCGCAAGGGGCATCGCGTCGTGCTGCGCACCCACACCTCGCCGGTGCAGATCCGCACCATGCAGGCGACGCCGCCGCCGCTGCGCATCATCGCCCCCGGGCGCACCTACCGCTGCGATTCCGACGCCACCCACTCGCCGATGTTCCATCAGGTCGAAGGGCTGGTGGTCGACGAGGCCGTGCACATGGGCCACCTCAAGGGCTGCCTCATCGAGTTCTGCCGCGCCTATTTCGGCATCGACGATTTACCGGTGCGGTTCCGGCCCAGCTACTTCCCGTTCACCGAGCCGTCGGCCGAGGTGGACATCGGCTGCACACGGGCCGGCGGCACGCTGCGCATCGGGCATGGCGACGACTGGCTGGAGATCCTCGGCAGCGGCATGGTCAATCCGCGGGTGCTGGAGAACTGCGGCATCGATTCGACGCGCTACCAGGGCTTCGCCTTCGGCATGGGGTTGGAGCGGATCGCCATGCTCAAGCACGGCATCCCCGACCTCCGAACCTTCTTCGAGTCCGACCTGCGCTGGCTCCGGCACTACGGCTTCTCGGCTTTGGCACAGCCGTCGCTGGTGGGAGGGCTGAATCCGTGAAGTTCACCCTCGGCTGGCTGAAGGATCATCTGGAGACCGAGGCCACCGCCGCCGAGATCGGCGATGCGCTGACGATGATCGGCCTGGAGCTGGAAGGCGTGGTCGACCGCGCCGCCGGCTTGGAGAGCTTCATCGTCGCCCGCGTCGTCGAGGCGGCGCCGCACCCCAATGCCGACAAGCTCAGGGTCTGCACCGTCGACACCGGCACGGAGACGCTGCAGGTGGTGTGCGGCGCACCCAATGCGCGCACCGGCATGAAGGGCGTCTTCGCCGCCGTCGGCGCCCACGTCCCCGGCACCGACCTGACCCTGCGCCGGGCCGCCATCCGCGGCGTCGAGAGCTGCGGCATGCTGCTCTCCGAGCGGGAGATGGGGCTCTCCGACGAGCATTCCGGCATTGTCGACCTGCCCGACGACGCCCCGGTCGGCGCCCGCGCCGTCGACGTCATGGGGCTCGCCGATCCGGTGATCGACATCGCCATCACGCCGAACCGCGGCGACTGTCTCGGCGTGCGCGGCATCGCGCGCGACCTCGCCGCCGCCGGTCACGGCCGCCTGAAGCCGCTGGACGCCACGCCCGTGGCCGGCGGCTTCCCCTGCCCGATCGGCGTCACGCTCGCCTTCGACCCCGAGCACGCCGACGCCTGTCCGTACTTTGCCGGCCGCGTCATCCGCGGCGTCCGCAACGGCCCGAGCCCAGAGTGGCTGCAGCGCCGCCTGCTCGCCGTCGGCCTCAGGCCGATTTCGGCGCTGGTTGACATCACCAACGTCATGACCATCGGCTTCGGCCGGCCGTTGCATGCCTTCGATGCGGCGCTCGTGCGCGGCGGCGCGCTGACCGTCCGCCTCGCCCGTCCCGGCGAGCGGTTGGCGGCGCTGAACGAACGCACCTACGAGCTCGACCCCGAGATGACGGTGATCGCCGACGCCGAGGGGCCAGAGGCCCTTGGCGGCGTCATGGGCGGGATACGCACCGGCTGCACCGCGACGACCACCGAGGTGTTCCTGGAATCGGCGCTGTTCGATCCGCTGCGCACCGCCGCCACCGGCCGCAAGCTTTCCCTCGCCTCCGACGCCCGCTATCGCTTCGAGCGCGGCATCGATCCGGCCTTCCAGGTGCCGGGGCTGGAGATCGCGACGCGCCTGGTGCTCGCGTTCTGCGGCGGCGAGGCGTCGGACCTGGTCATCGCCGGCGCCCCGCCGCCGCCGCGGCCGACCATCGCCTTGCGGCCGTCGCGCGTCGCCCACCTGGGTGGCGTCGACGTGCCCGTGGCCGAGACCGTCCGCATCCTCGACGACCTGGGCTTCGCCGCGGCCGAGGCGTCGGACGGCACCCTCGCCGTCAGCGTGCCGAGCTGGCGCAACGACGTCGAAGGCGAGGCCTGCCTGGTCGAGGAGGTGCTGCGCATCCACGGCTTCGACCGCATTCCCGCGGAGCCGCTGCCGCGCGCCCCGGGCCTGCCGCAACCGGCGCTGACCTCGCAGCAGCGGCGCCGCGCCTTCGTCCGCCGCGCCCTCGCCGTCCGCGGTCTGACGGAAGCCGTGACCTTCTCCTTCGTCGCCGCCGAGCATGCGGCGCCGTTCGGCGGCGCCGACGCGGCCTGCCGACTGGTCAACCCGATCAGCGCCGACCTGGACTTGATGCGTCCCTCGCTGTTGCCGCACCTGGTGCTCGCCTGCGGGCGCAATGCCGACCGCGGCCACCCCGACTCGGCCCTGTTCGAGGTGGGACCGCAGTACGCCGGCATCCGCCCCGAGGACCAGAGCATGGTCGCCGCGGGCGTCCGCGCCGGCCGGGCCGGGCCGCGCCATTGGGCGGTGCCCCAGCGGCCGGTCGACGTCTTCGATGTCAAGGCCGATGCCTTGGCGGCGCTGGCCGCCGTCGGCGCCCCCATCGCCGCGCTGCGCATCTCCACCGACGCCCCGGCTTGGTACCATCCCGGTCGCTCGGGCTCGCTTCGGCTCGGCCCGAAGACGGTGCTGGCGAGCTTCGGCGAACTGCACCCGCGGGTGCTGCGCGCCCTCGACGTGGCCGGCCCGGTCGCCGCCTTCGAGGTCCACCTGGACGCCGTCCCGGCGCCGAAGCCGCGCGCCACGACGGGCCGGCCGGCGTTGGCGCTGTCGCCGTTCCAGCCGGTGGAGCGCGACTTCGCGTTCGTCGTCGAGGCGGGCATCGCCGCCGCCGACGTGGTCCAGGCGGTGCGCGAGGCCGACCCGGAGTTGATCGTCGACGCCACCGTCTTCGATGTCTTCACCGGCGAGGCGATCGGCCGCGACCGGAAATCCCTCGCCGTTACCGTCACCCTGCAACCGCGCGACCGCACCCTCACCGACGCCGACCTCGAAACGCTGGCGGCGCGCGTCGTCGACCGGGTCGGCAACCGCACCGGCGGCACCCTGCGCGGCTAGTGGTTCGATGCTGACGGATGAGTCCCATCCGTCAGCTGAATCGAACCACC
>CAZVRW010000120.1:0-4463 GCA_964630265.1 uncultured Rhodospirillaceae bacterium | reverse complement strand
TCTCCGAGCCGCTCCCCGTCGCCGCCACCTTCGACTTCCGCGATGCCGAGGGCGAAAGCCTGTCGGACGTGGCGCGCCTCGACACGATGGTGACGGTGGTCGATGCGGTGAACCTGCTGCGCGACTACTCCAGCCACGATTTCCTGCGCGACCGCGGCGAGACGCTCGGCGAAGAGGACGATCGAACGCTCGTGAACCTTCTCGTCGAGCAGATCGAATTCGCGGACGTCGTGATCCTCAACAAGGTCTCGGATGCCGGGCCGAAGCGCACCGATGCGGCCCGCAAGATCATCCGCAGTCTGAACGCCGATGCGCGCATCATCGAGACCAACCATTCGGACGTGTCTGCGCAGGCAATCCTCGACACTGGCCTTTTCGATTTTGAGAAAGCCCACGAGCATCCGATGTGGGCCAAGGAGCTTTACGGCTTCGCGGACCACGTACCCGAGACCGAGGAATACGGCGTCGCCAGCTTCGTCTATCGTGCGCGCCAACCTTTCGAGCCCGAGAAAATCCTCGCCGTGCTGAACGGCGAGATGCCGGGCGTGATCCGCGCCAAGGGGCATTTCTGGATCGCCACGCGGCCCGAGTGGGTGGCGGAGTTCTCGCTCGCAGGCGCGCTATCCTCGGTCAAGCCGCTCGGCACCTGGTGGGCGGCCGTGCCGAAGGAACGTTGGCCCGATCATGACGGTGCCCGTTCCTACATGGCCGCGCATTGGCAGGAGCCTTGGGGCGATCGGCGGCAGGAGTTGGTCTTCATCGGGGCCGGCATTGATTGGCCGGGGCTGAAAGTCCGGCTCGATGCCTGCCTGCTGCCCGAGCACCTCGCGCCCGGACCCGATGCGCTCCCCGACCTGCCCGATCCCTTCCCGATCTGGCGGCGTGCGGAGGCGGCATGAGTCCCCTTCGAGACATCGTGACGGAAGCCGGAATCGGCGTTGGCGTCGCGGACACGCCCGAGAGGCTTTCGGCGATCCATCATCCCGGCTGCGCTGTCGCGATATGGCGGCGGAAGCCCTTGCCGGAGTTCCAGTCCTGGATCGACGGGCTCGACGCTGAGGTTTTGCCGAGGGCACGGGTGATCCTGCGGTCGGAGACCGTGCGCGACGTGGTATTCCAGAGCTGCGAGACCTGCGGCACGCCGGACTGTACCGAACGCGCCAGACTGATCGACGACGTCGCGGCTCTGGCCGACATTTTCGCCCGCCTCATGCAGAGCCGATATCTTCAACTGCGCTTCGACGTTGTCACGACCAATGCTTGTCGGAAATTCCACATCGACGCCGTGACGGCGCGGCTGGTCTGCACCTACCGGGGCACCGGCACGCAATACGGCATTTCCACCGACGGGGCCGAGCCGCGCCGCATCTTCACCGTGCCGACCGGCGCGCCTGTTCTCCTGCGCGGCAAGCTCTGGCCGGAACAACCGCGCTCGGGGCTTCTGCACCGCTCGCCACCCATCGAGGGCACGGGCGAGACGCGGCTCGTGCTCGTGCTCGACCCTGTCGAAGACCCGGAAGAGATGCGACACAGCACCGTCCACTGACACTTGAACAAAAGGAAGCAGAGACATGAAAACGCGCGCCGCCATCGCCTGGGAGCCGAACCGGCCCCTCGAAATCGAGGAGATCGACCTAGAAGGCCCGAAAGAGGGAGAAGTCCTTGTCCGCATCGTGACGACAAGCCTCTGCCATACCGATGTCTTCACTCTTTCGGGCGAAGATCCGGAGGGGTTATTCCCCTGTGTTCTCGGGCATGAGGGATGCGGCGTCGTCGAGGAGGTCGGCAAGGGCGTGAGCTCGGTCGTTCCCGGCGATCACGTGATCCCGCTTTACATCCCCGAGGACCCGAATTGTCCCTACATCAAGTCGGGCAAGACGAATCTGTGCCAGACGATCCGCAAGACCCAGGGCGCGGGCTTGATGCCGGATGGCACCTCGCGCTTCTCCTTCAAGGGCAAGCCGATCCTGCATTATATGGGCACCAGCACCTTCAGCGAATACACGGTGTTGCCCGAAATCTCGGTCGCAAAGATTTCCAAGGAAGCACCGCTGTCGAAGGCGTCCGTCATGGGCTGCGCTGTCCCGACCGGCATGGGGGCCGTGCGCAATACCGCGAAGGTCGAGGCTGGGGCGAGTGTCGCCGTGTTCGGTCTGGGGGCTGTTGGCATGGCGGTCATCCAGGGCGCCGTCATGAATGGGGCGTCGCGCATTATCGGGATCGACACCAACTCCTCCAAGTTCCTGTTGGCAAAATCTCTCGGTGCAACAGAGTGCATCAATCCCAAGGATTACGATGCACCCATTCAAGACGTGTTGGTCGATATGACCGATGGCGGACTCGATTACACGTTCGAAGCAGTTGGCAATGTCAACGTCATGCGGGCTGCTCTGGAAGCCTGCCACAAGGGCTGGGGGGAATGCACCGTGATCGGCGTGGCGGGCGCCGGCCAGGAAATCGCCACCCGGCCGTTTCAGCTCGTGACTGGTCGGGTCTGGCGTGGGACGGCCTTTGGCGGGGTGCGGGGCCGCAGCCAGTTGCCGGGCATGGTGGACGAATGGCTACGCGGCGATTTCGATGTCGATCCGTACATCACCCATCACATGAAGCACGATCAGATCAACACGGCTTTCGATCTGCTGAAAGCAGGAGAGGCGATCCGCTCGGTGGTGCATTTCCGGCCGGGTGAGACCATGACCGTCAACACTCTGCCCGGAAGAATTGTTTCCGACTGATTGATCAGAGCCGGCGGCGCGCGCGGAACGTCCGGCCCGCGCGCGCCATTGCTCGGCCGATGCCACATGGAAGACGAGCCACGGAGCCAAGGACACCATGACGCTGATTCCGACGACATATGAAGAATGGGTGCATTGTATCACGGTTAAGTGCGAACTTGCGCTGACCGCCGATTTTATCGCTTCGCGGATTGAGGCGCTTCAGAACACGCAGGACTATCACACGCAAAAGTTCGTTAAGGTCTGGGGCGAGCCCCACCGCGTCCAGACGCTGGAGTGGTTTCGCGAAGCGGCGCGCCGGCTCGACCGATGAAAAAGACGAACCGTGGGAATACGAGCCTCAAGCTCAAGCGCCGCAACGAAGACCCGATGCGGGAATATGACCGGCTGCCGGCCGAACTGCGGGCCTGGCTCGCCGCGGCGGCGCTGCCGTGGCGGCCACAATCCGTGCGCCGCGCCTTCGACCGCGCCGTCGCGCGCACGCGGGACCGCGCGCGCGCCTTCGAGGAGCTCGACAGGCTTCAGGACAAGCTCGTTGCAAAGGATGTGCAGGAGGTCTGGGGGCAAGAGTATCCCTACGTGTCGACGGTACGCGACCGATGATGCGCATCCCGGTCACGATCCTCACCGGCTTCCTTGGCGCTGGCAAGACCACCATTCTAAACCGACTTATAACTCAGCCCAGCTTCGGCGATACGGCGGTCATAATCAACGAGTTCGGAGAAGCGGATCTCGATGGGCTCTTGGTCAACCATGTCGAGGATAGGGCTTTCGCCTCCACCACCGGCTGCCTGTGCTGCACCGTCTCGGGGGACGTGCGGTTCACGCTCCTGCGGCTGCTCGACGAGGCGGATCGTGGCGTCGGGCCGATGTTCAGCCGCGTCGTGATCGAGACAACGGGACTTGCGGATCCCGGTCCGATCCTCCGCACCTTCATGTCGACCCGGCGCATGCTGGACCGTTTCGCGATCAACGGCGTGGTGACGCTGGTCGATGCCGTGAATGGCGCCGACGCTATCGACCGTTTCGAGGAAGCCGGGCGCCAGGTTGCCGTCGCGGACCTGCTGATCCTCGCCAAAGGCGACATCGCGAGGGACCCCGCCTCGCGCCGCGATCTCGCCGCCCTCAGGCAAAGGCTCGCGACGCTGAATCCGAACGCGCGTCTCCAGAGTTCGAGTGAGACAACGGCGGGCGACATGTTCTCGTTAGCCGCGTTCGACCCGGCCGGAAAGCCGCCCGACGCGCGCACCTGGCTCCGGTTCGACGCGTCCGACGCGCATGGCCACGGGCATGATCACGACCACCATCACGATCACTCCCATGACGTGAACATCCACGGCGCGACGACGGCCTTCTGTTTTTCAGCGACCGGTCCGATCGCGCCGGCGGACCTTGAGGCGGCCATCTCGGCGCTTCAGACCTCGTTCGGCGCCGATCTGCTGCGCATCAAGGGGTTGGTCGAGATCAATGATCATCACGACACGCCCTGTGTGCTTCACGTCGTCGGACATGTCGCGAGCCCGCTGCGAAGGCTCGACGGTTGGCCCAAGGGGATCGATGCGACGCGCGTCGTCATGATCGTCGCCGGCCCCGGCCGACATGCCGCCCCTGAAATGCTCGCCCGCTTCCTGCCGGAACTCACGCCCTTCAATCCGAGCACATCGGGCCGACGGCTTAACAGGCTGCTGAAGAAGTCGGGCTCGAAGGACGTTGTCCCTGCCGCCACGA
>CAZVRW010000119.1:0-4629 GCA_964630265.1 uncultured Rhodospirillaceae bacterium | reverse complement strand
ACGAGATCATCCTGATGCTCAAGGGCAGCGCGCTGGCCAGCACCATCACCCTGCTCGACCTGACGGGCATGGCGCGCACCATCATTGCCCGCACCTACACGCCGGTTGAGATCTTCCTCGCTGCGGGCGTCATCTACCTGGTTTTGACGTTCCTGTTCACCCGCGCCTGGGCGCTGTTGGAGCGACGGCTGTCTGGTCATCTGGTGGGGCAGCGCTGAGCCTGCCGGCCAGGGGCACGTGCGGGGCCACATGGCGGGGCAACAGCCCGGTGAGCCTCGGATCGTCGATCCATCCACCCTCCGTCGCATACGGCCGGAAGCCCATGCGCCGGTAGAACGCCAGCGCCCGTGGGTGGTCCTCGGTGCAAGTGTGCAGCCAGACGCGGCGCGGGGCAGCGGGCCAAGCGATGCCGAGAAGGCGCGCCATCAGCCAGTGCGCAAAGCCCCGGCCGATGAACGCCGAGACGAGCCCGAAGTGGACGATCTCGACCTCGCCAGGCTGTCGCCGATCCAGTTCGGCGAACCCGGCCAGCGCGCCGCCGACGTCGAGACGGCAAACCTCTACGTTGGGATCAGAGAGCATGGCGGCGATCCCGTCGTCGGGGACGAGCAGCCGTTCGAACCACATCCACGGCTTGCCGACGGCGCGGTAAAGCAACCGATAGTCGGCAACGCCGATGCCCGACAACCGGCGCAGCGTCGGCGCTGGTTCTCCGGTTGGCGCCGGCGGCGGCGTCAGTACGTCCGGGCCCGGTTCGACCATCTCCAGATAGGTCACCACCGTCCACAGCTTGCCAGCCGGTGCCGGGTCGCCGCTCATGGTGTGTCGAAAAAGCGTACGGCGTCGCCGGCGGGATCGCCGAGCAGGGTGCCTTCGCGCATCACCGGTTGGCCGTTGAGGATGGTCATCACCGGCCATCCGGTGACCGTCATGCCGTCGAACGGCGTCCAGCCGCAGCGGCTGGCCATCCAGCGATGGGTGATCATCCGCTCGGCCTTGAGATCGACGATGGTGAAATCGGCGCGGTAGCCTGGCACGAGGCGACCCCGGCCGATGGCGCCATAGATGCGCGCGGGGCCGTCGCACAGCAGATCGACCAGCCGCTCGAGCGTCAGCCGTCCCTTCGCCACGTGATCCAGCATAACCGGAACCATGGTCTGCACGCCGGGCATGCCGGACGGGCTTTGGGGATAGGAGCGTTTCTTTTCCTCCCGCGTGTGCGGTGCGTGGTCCGAACCGATACAATCAACGAGACCGCTCTGTACGGCCGCCCACAGCGCCTGGCGGTGTTCGACGCCCCGGATCGGCGGGTTCATCTGCGCGAACGCGTCGAGGTCACGATAGCAGTCGGGCGCGGCCAGGGTCAGGTGCTGCGGCGTCACCTCGATGGTCGCGAGCCCGTGATGTTCGGCGAGGAAGGCCATTTCCTCGGCGGTGGTGACGTGCAGCACGTGAACGCGGCGGCCGACTCCCTCGGCCAGGGCGATCAGCCGTTGCGTCGCCCGCAGCGCCGTCTCCACGTCCCGCCACTCCGGATGCTGCGCGCAGTCGGCGCCGCCCTGGACGATGGCGAAGCGCTCCTTGAGGCGCCGCTCGTCCTCGCAATGCACGGCGACGCGGCGCTGGCCGTTAGCGAGCACGCGCAACAGATCGGCGTCGTTTTCCACGAGCAGGGAGCCGGTCGAACTGCCCATGAACACCTTGACGCCGACGCAGCCGGGCAGCCGCTCCAGTTCGGCCAGATCCTCGGCGTTGTCGGCGGTCGCGCCCATGAAGAACGCCATGTCGACCCACGCCCGGCCCTTGGCGCGCCGGCACTTGTCGGCGAGGTCGGCGGCGCTCACCGTCGACGGCTTGGTGTTGGGCATTTCGAACACTGCGGTGACCCCGCCGAGGGCGGCAGCAGCGGTGCCCGTGCCGAAATCCTCTTTGTGTTCCAGCCCCGGTTCGCGGAAGTGCACCTGGGAATCGATGACGCCGGGCAGGATGTGCAGGCCGGTACAGGAAACGGCGGTGTCCGCCTCGGCACCGGCCAAGTCGCCGATCGCGGCAATCCGCCCGCTGCGAACGCCGACGTCGGTCGCCGTGGTGACGCCGGGCATCACGCAGATGCCGCCTTTGAGAATCAGATCGTAATGCGCAGCCACCTCGTTCGCTCCGGCGCCAGTCCCTGGGAGTTCGTCCCTTATAGGCCGCCGGGTGGACTGCCGCCAGCCGATGATGGGCCGACGGCGATCCGCGCGTCGGTCGCCGGGGGACGTGACAAGACGTCCGCAATCTGTTAACTGGACCTTGCTAACACGTTCTTGAGAAACGACAATACCGGTGGAGGCCAGGGCGGCCGGCGGGGCCGTCCTGCGGCGTCGGCGAAGACACGGAAGCGCCCGGGTCCATGGACATCTACCTGCCGATCGCCGAGATCTCGGTCAACGTGCTGGTGATCCTCGGGTTGGGCGGCGCGGTCGGTTTCCTGTCCGGGCTGTTCGGCGTCGGTGGCGGCTTCCTCATGACACCGTTGTTGATGTTCATCGGTGTCCCCCCAGCCGTCGCCGTGGCGACGGGGGCAAATCAGATCGTCGCATCCTCCGTGTCCGGCGTGCTCGCGCACTGGCGGCGCGGCAACGTCGACGTGCGCATGGGGCTGATCCTGCTGATCGGCGGTTTCGTCGGCTCCAGCATCGGCGTCTGGCTGTTCACAGTGCTGCGCGGGATCGGCCAGATCGATCTGGTGATCCGCCTGTCGTTCGTCATCTTTCTCGGCGTCATCGGTCTGTTGATGTTGGCCGAGAGCCTGCACGCCTTGATCGGTCGGCGACGTGGCAGGCTGGCGAAGGCCGCGCCCGCCCGTGGTTGGCGCGACGCGTTGCCGCTGAAGCTGCGGTTTCGCCGCTCGCGTCTCTACATTAGCGCGTTGCTGCCGTTAACGATCGGGCTGATTGTCGGTCTCCTCGTGGCAATCATGGGCGTCGGCGGCGGCTTCATCATGGTGCCGGCGATGATCTACATCCTCGGCATGCCAACGGCTGTGGTGATCGGCACCTCGCTGTTTCAGATCATCTTTGTCACCGCCAACGTCACCATGCTGCAGGCGGTGACCAACCAGACCGTCGACGTGGTGCTGGCGCTGCTGCTGCTGCTCGGCGGCGTCATCGGCGCGCAGTTTGGCGTCCGCGCCGGTGGCCTTCTGCGCGGCGACCAACTCCGCATCCTCCTGGCGCTGCTGGTGCTCGGAGTCTGCGTGCGGCTGGTCTACGAGTTGGTGGCGATGCCCTCGGACCTCTACAGCGTCGGGGAGGTATTCAGGTATTGATGCGCTTGCGATCCTGCGCCGTCGCCTGTCTCCTCGTGGGGCTCGCCGTGGCCGCGCCGCGCGCCGCGGGCGCCGAACTGGTCGCCGACCTGTCCAACAGCCTGGTGGCGATCACCACCGGCTTCACCGGCACTGACGTGTTGTTGTTCGGCACCATCGACGGTAGCGGCGACGTGGTCGTCGTCGTCCATGGGCCGCGCTCCGACCGGGTCGTGCGCCGCAAGGAACGGGTCGCCGGCATCTGGGTCAATCGCGCCGACATGGTCTTCCGCGACGTCCCCGGTCTTTATGCCTTGGCTTCCACCGCGCCGATCGCCGAGGTGGTCAGCCCTGGCGCCGCCGCCCGCCTGGAAATCGGCGCCGAAAACCTGCGCGTCCTGCCGCCGGAGGGCGCCGACCCCGAAGGCGTCGCCGAATTCAGGGTGGCGCTCGTTCGCTCAATGGAGAACGCGCAACTGTTCACCACCGAACCCGAGCCGATCCGCTTCCTCGGGCCGCGGCGGCTCTTTCGCACCGACCTGCGGGTGCCGGCCAGCGCGCCGACGGGGATCTACACCGTCTCGGTCTATCTTTTCCGTGACGGCGACGTCGTCGGAGCGGAGGTCACCCCCTTGTTCGTCAGCAAGATCGGCTTCGAGGCGCGCGTCTTCGACTTCGCGCACAATTGGCCCGCCGCCTATGGTGCGCTTGCCATCCTGATCGCCGGAGTGGCAGGATGGATGGCGAGCGTCGTTTTCCGGAAGAGCTGAACGCGGTAGCGGTCATGGGCGAAGACGGAGCCACCTCAGTCGATCCGGATCAGAAGGCGGGCGAGAAGCGAACCTTCCTCTGCGTCGTCGATGAAAGCGAAGAGCTGCATCAAGCCCTCCGCTTCGCCTGCCGCCGGGCGAAGGCGACGGCTGGCCGGGTCGCGTTGCTGTACGTCATCGAACCGGTTGAGTTTCAGCACTGGATGGCCGTCGGCCATCTGATGGAGGAAGAGCGGCGCGAGCAGGCCGAGGAGATGTTGCAGGTCGTCGCGGCGGTGGTGCAGCGACTCTCCGGCGCCATGCCGGCGGTCTACATCCGCGAAGGCAAGTTGACCGAGGAACTGGAGACGCTGATCGAAGAGGAAGGCTGCTTCTCGGTTCTGGTGCTGGGCGCGCAAACCGGCGGTCAGGGACCGGGGCGCTTGATCAGCCACGCGTTCAAGCGCATCGGCCGCCTGCCGATCCCGATCACCATCGTGCCGGGCGGCTTGACCGATTCTGAGATCGACGCCCTGGCCTGACGGAGCGTCAGGCCCAGAGATGCCTGACGGAGCGTCAGGCCCAGAGATG
>CAZVRW010000118.1:0-4756 GCA_964630265.1 uncultured Rhodospirillaceae bacterium | reverse complement strand
GGTCGAATGGCCGGTGGTGCGGCTCGGGCGCATCGATCCGGCGTTCATGGACGTGCCGCCCGAGGTGCTGACGTGCGCCATGCGCACTCACCAGAAGTACTTTTCGCTGGAAACGGCCGACGGCGCGCTCGCCCCGCGCTTCGCGCTCGTTGCCAACATCGAAGGCGCGGACGGCGGTCAGGCGATCGTCGCCGGCAACGAGCGCGTGCTGCGCGCCCGCCTCGCCGACGCCAAGTTCTTCTGGGACCATGACCGCGCCCGGCCGCTGGCAAGCCGCATCGACGACCTCGGCCAGCGCATTTTCCATGCCCGGCTCGGCACCGACCTGGAGCGCTCGCGGCGGATCGCAGCGCTCGCCCGTGTCATCGCCAGCGTCACCGGCGGCGATGCCGACGCGGCCGAGCGGGCCGGCCTGCTCTGCAAGGCCGACCTCACCACCGACATGGTCGGCGAGTTCCCGGAACTGCAGGGGATCATGGGCCGGTATTATGCGCGCCTGGACGGCGAACCGGCGGTGGTGGCCGACGCCATCGGCGAGCACTATGCGCCCCAGGGCCCCGGCGACCGCTGCCCGACCGCCCCGGTGGCCGTCGCCGTGGCACTCGCCGACAAACTGGATACGCTGACGGGGTTTTTCGGCATCGGCGAGAAACCGACCGGCTCGCGCGATCCATACGCGTTGCGCCGCGCGGCGCTGGGCATCATCCGGCTGATCGTCGAGAACCGCCTGCGCCTGGCCCTCAGGCCGCTGCTAATCCGTGCCGCGGCACCTTACGCCACCAGCATTTCGGGGTTCGGCGGCGGCGACGCCGCTGCGCTGGCCGACGAGTTGCTGGCGTTCATGGCCGACCGGCTGAAGGTCCACCTGAAGGGCGAAGGTGTGCGACACGACTTGATCGCGGCAGTGTTCGCCGGCGGCACCGAAGACGATCTGGTACGGTTGCTGGCCCGGGTCGACGCGCTTCGGGACTTTCTCGGCACGGACGACGGTGCTAACCTGTTGACTGCTTTCAGGCGAGCCAACAACATCGTCCGCATCGAGGAAGGCAAGGACGGCGTCAGCTACACGGGAGAAGCGGAGGAAGCGCTCCTGGCCCAGGCCGAAGAGGTGCGGCTCTTCAACGCGCTGTCCGCAGCCCGGGACCAGATTGCCGAACACCTGCGGCGCGAAGCGTTCGGTGATGCCATGGCGGTCCTGGCCGGCCTCAGGCCGCCCGTCGATGCCTTTTTCGACCATGTCACGGTCAATTGCGCGGACGCCAAGCTTCGGGCCAACCGGCTCAAGCTGCTGTCACAGATCCGGTCGGCCCTAACGGGGGTGGCAGATTTCTCACAAATCGAAGGGTAGAGGAACCAACCATGACGAAGTGGGTCTATACGTTCGGTGGGGGTAGCGCCGAAGGCAACACCAAGATGAAAAACTTGCTCGGCGGCAAGGGGGCCAATCTCGCCGAAATGGCGGGGCTGGGCATTCCGGTGCCGGCGGGGTTCACCATCACCACCGAGGTGTGTACCTATTATTATGACCACGGCCAAACCTATCCGGAGTATCTGAAAGAGCAGGTCAACACGGCCTTGACCCAGGTCGAACAGATCATGGGGGGCAAGTTCGGCGCCACCGAGGGGCCGTTGCTGCTGGTCTCTGTACGCTCGGGCGCCCGCGCCTCGATGCCGGGCATGATGGACACGGTGCTCAATCTCGGTCTCAACGACAAGGTGGTGGAGAACCTGGCAGCGCAAACCGGCGACGCCCGCTTCGCCTATGACAGCTATCGTCGTTTCATCCAGATGTATTGCAACGTCGTCTTGAACGTCTCCTCGCACCACTTCGAAACGCTGCTCGAGGAGCACAAGGAAAAACAGGGCTACACCTTCGACACGGACATGACGGCCGACGACTGGAAAGTCCTTGTCGGTGAGTACAAGAACGAGGTGCGCAAGCACCTGGGGCGGGACTTCCCGCAAGACCCGCAAGAGCAGTTGTGGGGCGCCGTCGGCGCCGTCTTCGGCAGCTGGATGAACAAGCGCGCCGTCACCTACCGGCGGCTGCACGGCATTCCCGCGGCCTGGGGCACCGCCGTCAACGTCCAGGCGATGGTGTTCGGCAACATGGGCGAGGATTGCGCCACCGGTGTCTGCTTCACCCGCAACCCGTCCACCGGCGAGAACCAGTTCTACGGCGAATACCTGGTCAACGCCCAGGGCGAGGACGTGGTTGCCGGCATTCGCACGCCGCAGCCGATCAGCCTCGCCGAGAAGGCGGCGATCAACTCCAACCTGCCGGCCATGGAAGAGGTTCTGCCGCCGCTCTATCACGAGCTGGTGGCGGTCCGCGATCGGCTAGAGAAGCATTACACGGACATGCAGGACATGGAGTTCACCATCCAGCAGAACAAACTCTGGATGCTCCAGACCCGCACCGGCAAGCGCACGTCACAAGCGGCGCTGCGCATGGCCGTGGAAATGTGCGAGGAGGGCTTGATCGACAAGGCCGAGGCGGTGAAGCGCGTCGACCCGGCGCAGCTCGACCAGTTGCTGCACCCGATGATCGACCCGAAGGCGGAGAAACAGGTGCTCGGCAAGGGCCTGCCGGCGTCGCCGGGTGCGGCTTCCGGCCAGATCGTGTTCACCGCCGAGGACGCCGAGGCGTGGGCCAAGGACGGCAAGAAGGTCATCCTCACCCGCATCGAGACGTCGCCGGAGGACATCGGCGGCATGCACGTGGCCCAGGGCATTCTCACCACCCGCGGCGGCATGACCAGCCACGCGGCGGTGGTCGCCCGCGGCATGGGCACGCCGTGCGTCGCCGGCGCCGGTGATCTGCGCGTCGACTACGGGGCGAAAACGCTGACCGCCGGCGGCGTCGTGCTGAAGGAAGGGGACTGGATCACCCTCGACGGCTCGACGGGGGCGGTGCTGAACGGCGAGGTGCCGAAGATCCAGCCGGAGCTCACCGGCACCTTCGGCAAGCTGATGGGCTGGGCCGACGAGATCCGCACTCTCAAGGTGCGCGCCAATGCCGAGACGCCGCTGGATGCCTCGACGGCGCGCGAGTTCGGTTGCGAAGGCATCGGGCTCTGCCGCACCGAGCACATGTTCTTCGATCCGCAGCGGATCATTCACGTGCGCGAAATGATCCTGGCGGAAACGGTGGAGACGCGCCGGCTGGCCCTCGACAAGCTGCTGCCCTACCAGCGCCAGGACTTCGTCGAGCTGTTCACCATCATGGCCGGCCTGCCGCTGACCATCCGCCTGCTCGACCCGCCGCTGCACGAGTTCATCCCGCACACCGACGCCGAGATGGCCGAGGTGGCCAAGGCGGCCGGCGTCGACGTGGCCAAACTCAAGGCCCGCGCGGCGCAGCTGCATGAATCCAACCCGATGCTCGGCCATCGCGGCTGCCGTCTCGGCATCACCTATCCCGAGATCTACGAGATGCAGGCGCGGGCGATCTTCGAAGCCGCCGCCGACGTGGCCATGAAGGGCCAGCCGGTGCTGCCCGAGGTGATGCTGCCACTGATCGCCACCAAGGCCGAGTTCGACCGGCTGAAGAAGGTGGTGGATGACGCCGCGACTGAGGTGATGGGCCGCACCGGGGCGAAGATCGCCTACATGGTCGGCACGATGATCGAGTTGCCGCGCGCCGCGCTCACCGCCGACCAGATCGCCGAGGGGGCGGAATTCTTCAGCTTCGGCACCAACGATCTGACGCAGACCACGTTCGGTCTGTCGCGCGACGATGCCGGCAACTTCCTGGTGCAGTACCAGGATCTGGGCGTGCTCGAGGTGGATCCCTTCGTCAGCATCGACGTTGAGGGGGTCGGCGAGTTGATCAAGATCGCCGTGGAGCGCGGCCGCAAGACCCGCCCGGACATCAAGCTCGGCATCTGCGGCGAGCACGGCGGCGATCCGGCGTCCGTGCACTTCTGCCACGAGGCGGGGCTCAACTACGTCTCTTGCTCGCCCTACCGCGTGCCGATCGCGCGCCTCGCGGCGGCGCAGGCGGCGCTCGGCGCCGGCGGCCCGCACGCGACGGCCTGACGCTCGAACTCAGCAGCAACGAACGCGGAAGGGGGCCTCGGCCCCCTTTCGTCGTTTCGCCGGGCACGGGCACAGGCACGGGAAGCCAGATGACCGCACGGCGCGGCCCGTTCTCCACCTTTTCCACCGCATCGTCCCCCGGTTTTTGTTAGGATCAGTGATCCGACGCATTGTCGCCGCCGAGAGCGACGGGCGCGGCGTGTCGTTGAAAGTCGTACGACGTTGACGAGATGCGATGGCATTCAGTGGACTAAAACGTGAGGCGTTGCTGACTGGCGGCTGCCAATGCGGCGCCGTCCGCTATGCGCTGTACGCACCTCCGGAGCGTGTGCACCTTTGTCACTGTCGCATGTGTCAGAAGGCGGTCGGGAACGCGTTCGCGGCTCTGGCGCCTGTACGCCGGGCGGATTTTGCCTGGATCCGCGGCGCGCCGACGATATTCCGGAGCTCGTCGGCCGCCGAACGCGGCTTCTGCGCCGTATGCGGAACGCCGCTCTCGTTCGCCTATAGTGCCGCTGCCTGGATTGACGTCACCATCGGGAGCCTTGACACCCCCGAACGGGTCGTTCCGGAAATGCACTACGGCGTCGAAAGCCGGCTTTCCTGGCTGGATCGGCTCGATGCACTGCCGCGAGAGGAGTCCGGTCTCGGGGGCATCACGGGAGGCGGCCCCGTTGTTAGCTATCAACACCCTGACCGCGACACCGAAACATGA
>CAZVRW010000117.1:0-4774 GCA_964630265.1 uncultured Rhodospirillaceae bacterium | reverse complement strand
GACCGATGAGGAATGGCAGGCGCATGTCACGCGCGAAGCAGCAAAGGCGATCGGCCACGCCGGCACCAGCGGCACAGCCGGCGCCGCCACCGGCCGAGAGCCCCACCGTTGGGCCGTCCTGGCTCAATAGCTGAGGGGCGCCGCCGTGTTCTCCGCATCGCCGATCACGACCGAACCCGGCATGACCGATGAGGAATGGCAGGCGCATGTCACGCGCGAAGCAGCAAAGGCGATCGGCAAATGGCTCGAAGGACGCGGCCGTCTCCACCAGCCCATCGCCGCGCTCACCCGGCCCGAGCTGGAGGCGATGGCGGACAACGCCATCGCCCGGTTCGTGGTCCTGACCTCGCAGCGGGCCAAGGAGCGCTCCCACGAAAGCGGGGACCTGACCCGGTTCTTGCTCGGGTGAGGCTCTGCGCCGTCTGCAACCGCGAAGGCCGCGGCTTCGGCTGCCTGACGGGGCGGCGGGACGAACCGTTCTACCGCTTCTGCTCAATGGGCTGCCAGGACGCCGGCATCCGCATCGCCAGGAAGACCCATGGCATGATCGACAAGACCGCACGCGAACAGCAGGCGCTGAAGGACGCCCGCCGGCCCTTCGCCGACGCGCTGACCGAACTCGGGCTGATGAAGCCCTTCTATGACCGCACCGCGGCCGACATCGACCGCCTGATCGAGGCGGTGGTCACCGGCTACATCGACAGCATGCAGCGCCAGGCCGGGGCCAGGGAACGCACCGGCGCCGAGCTCAACGACCCGCTCCCTTTCTAGGAGGGCCGGCCGTCATGATCGACCTCAATGAAGACGGACCGGCCGACGACTGGCTGGATATGCTTGAAGCGGCCGAAGCCAATGCCGAAACCGAGTTCGAGATCACGTTCTGCGAGAGCCTGCGCAACAAATTCGAGACATTTGGAAGCCGAAGCCGGCTCTCCGCAGCACAGCTCCATAAGCTCAAATGCATCGCCGCGGCCGGCGGGTTCTGGGAGCGCAGCGCATGATCGACTTGAATCACGGCTCCGGCTGCCAATACGAGCCGCCGGCCCGTCCGCCCGGCGTCGCTGTCGCCGTCAACGCGGCCATCGATGCCACCCTGACAGCCCGCAACCGGGCGCAGCCACCACGACGCTATGTCAGCACGTCGGGCCTTGGCCGGGAGTGCCTGCGCCAAATCCAGTACGACTTCCTTGCCGTTCCCAAGGACGAGGGCAGGGACTTCGAGCCCCAGACGCTGCGCATCTTCGAGGCCGGCCATCGTGGCGAGGATGTCGTTGCCGACTGGCTGCGCGCCGCCGGCTTCGACCTCCGCACGCATCGGGCGGATGGCCGGCAGTTCGGGTTCGCTGCGCTCGAAGGCCGGTTCCGCGGCCACATCGACGGCTGTCTGGTCTCCGGCCCTGCGCCCATGGCCTATCCGGCGCTGTGGGAAAGCAAGTGCCTGGGCGCGGCCTCCTGGAAAGACGTGGTCAAACGCGGCGTCACGATCGCCCGGCCGGTCTACGCCGCGCAGCTCGCCCTCTACCAGGCCTATATGGAGCTGCCCCAGCCGGCCCTGTTCACCGCACTCAATCGCGACACCTGGGAGCTCCACGCCGAGCTGGTGCCCTTCGACGCCGCCCTGGCGCAGAGGATGAGCGACCGCGCCGTCGACGTGGTGCGCGCCAGCGAGGCGCACGAGCTGCTGCCGCGACCGGTCGCCGAACGGTCTGCGCTGCTCTGCCGTGGCGGCTGGGCCGGCGGCGGCTGGCATCCGCCCTGTCCTTGGCAGGACCGCTGCTGGGAGGCCGGCCGATGACTGATGCCCCCTCGACCAGCACTTTGACGGGCTCAGAACGCTTTGGGCAGGCCGACCCGCTTCAAAGCGGCATTGGCAGTGTGGCGCGACTTTGTGCCGTCATCCACGACGACGGTACGGCCTGTCTTCGGGTCACGCCAGATTTCGTGGTCACCCTTGCCGGTACGAACGCGGTCGAAGCCGTGAGTCGCCAGGATCCGACGCATTTCCTTTGCAATCTGCCCCACGCGTCAGTCGATCCACGGCCGCAGGGCTTCCAGGCTGTCATAGACGTCGGCGATGATGACCCATCCGCGTTCGGGCCAGCCGGAGACCTCGATCAAGTCAGTCAGAATGGCGTCAGCCTTGGTCACGATCTGATCGGGATCGTCCACCTCAAAGATGACACCCAGCCCCGTGATGTCGATCACTGTCCAGCATTCGGCTTCCGGGTCGCGCGCAGCGGCGAGAACACAGAACTGCTCGCAGAGCGGCAGTTCGTCGACGGTTTCGTAGGGCGGGCGCGGCCAGAAAAACCGCTGCAAATGACGGACTGCGCGCTCTCCAGCCCCCGTCTTAACGGGCGGGGCGAACGCAGTATCCGTGGCGATCGCAAATCGGCTCATGGCGGCAATGTCCGGCGAGCCAAGGCGAGAGTCAAGGTCATCAGGGGGTGGTCATGACACCCTCGGACGCCCAGGCGCGCGCCATCGCTGCCATCAAGGACTGGTTCCAGAACCGGGCGCAGGAGCAACAGGTATTTCGCCTTTTCGGCTATGCCGGGACCGGCAAAAGCACGGTCCTGAAGTTCGCGCTCGATGAACTCGGCCTGGACGCCGGCCTGCCCGAGAGCGATGAAGAGAGGCTGACCCCGGCTGTGGTCACCGCGACCTTTACCGGCAAGGCCGCCCTCGTGCTGCGCCGCAAGGGCACGCCGGCGCGAACCATCCACAGCCTGATCTACCGCGTCATCGCGTCGACCGAGGAGGAGATCGACAAGGCGCGCCAGCAGATTGTCGAAGCCGAGCAGCAGGCCCGATCACTGGCCGGGTTCGAGCGCCTCACCGCCGAGGCGGCAATCGAAGCCATGCGCCATGCGCTGAAGGAGATGCGCAAGCCCCGTTTCGCACTCAACCCGGACAGCGACGCCGCCCATTGCCGCCTCATCGTCCTCGACGAGGTGTCCATGGTCGGCCCGGACATGGCGCGTGACCTGCTGTCCTTCGGCAAGCCCATCCTCGTGCTCGGCGATCCCGGACAACTGCCACCGATCAAGGGCTCAGGCGCCTTCACCCAGGCCGAGCCGGACATCATGCTGACCGAGATCCACCGCCAAGCGGCCGAGAGCGCCATCATCCGGCTGGCGACATGGGCGCGCGAGGGCAGGCCTATCCCCATGGGCCGCCACGACGACCACGTCTGGAAGATGGGCAAGTCGTCGGTGACTCCCGAGCAGGCCCTGCGCGGCGGCCAGGTCATCTGCGGCCTCAACGCCACGCGGCTGCAGCTGAACAATGCCATGCGCCGGGCGGCCGGCATCACTGGCGGCTGGCTGCCGACCGGGCCGGACGAGAAGATCATCTGCCTCAAGAACCGCCACGATCTGGGATTGATCAACGGCCTCTTCCTGACCCTCGACGACATTGTCGATGAGGGGGAGCTGTACTTCTCCGCCATCGTCACCGACGAAGACGGCGACCTCATCGGCGGGACCGGCCCGGGCGGCAAACGCGACCGGCTGCGTCTCTACAAGGGGCACTTCGAAGACCATTACGCCTTCGACAAGGACCGTCACGACCGGGATTGGAAGGAGAAGCGGCATTTCGTTGAGGCGACCTTCGGCTGGGCGATCACCGGGCATAAGGCGCAGGGAACATCATGGATGAACGTTCTCGTCTGGGATGACGGCTTTGGGCGGACCACGGAAGATCGCGCCCGCTGGCTCTACACCGCCATCACCCGCGCCGAACGCGGGCTGGTGATCCTCGCATGACCAGTCCTGCCGATAATGCCACTGCCGAACCGTCGTTCATCGACCTGAACGAGGTCTGGCAGCCGCCGCCGCGCTACGATCTGCGCGACGTCCGCGAACGGCTCTCCGCCCGGGCCGCAGAGTGGCTGCCGGCCCTGTTCCCGCAGGCGCGGTTGTCGCCTGACCGCAAGACGCTGCGCTGCGCCGACCTGTCCGGCCGTCCGCCGCGCAAGGACGGCTCGTGCATCATCCGGCTGGCCGGCCCGCATGCCGGCTGCGGCTATGACCACGCGACCGGCGAGGCCGCCGGGCCGATCGATCTGATCTATCACGCGACTGGTCTCGTCAACACGGCCCTGTTCGAGGAAGCGGCGCGGCTGGCCCGGGTCGACCAACCCTTGCCGCCCCGGCCGGTGGTAGCACCGCGGGATCATAGTCGGGAGATCGCCCGTATCCTGGACGGCTGCCGGCCGCTCGCCGGCTCGGTCGCGGAAGCCTACCTGCAATCCCGAGGGCTGGCCGACCCGGCCTCGCCGGACCTGCTGTTCCACGACGATCTTGCCGATCGCGAGACCGCCCGCGGCTGGTGCGGCATGGTGGCTGTGGTGCGCGACGCCACCGGCCGGCCCACCGGCGGCATCCACCGCACCTTCCTGCTCGATGACGGCTCCGGCAAGGCGCTTCCCGGCCGGAAGATGCTGGGCGACATCGCCGGCGGTCATGTCCGGCTGGCGCCGCTCGGCGAGGACGGGCACCTGGGCATCGCCGAGGGCATCGAGACCGCGCTCGCGGCCATGGCGATCTTCGGCATCCCGACCTGGGCCGGGCTGTCGACCGACGGCGTCCGCCGGTTCCAATGGCCGGATGGCACCCGCTGCGTCACCATCTTTGCCGATGCCGGTGACGCCGGGAAGCAGGCGGCCGCGACGCTGGCCGACAGGCTGAACCTGGCGGAAATCGAAAACCGCATCGTCACGCCGCAGCACGGCGACGATTTCAACGACGATCTCCGCAAGGGCGCTGACGCC
>CAZVRW010000116.1:0-4789 GCA_964630265.1 uncultured Rhodospirillaceae bacterium | reverse complement strand
AGCGCCAAGCCGAGGGCTCCGGCCACCGCCGCCTCCGGCCAGCCGGCATTGATCGAGCGGTGACGGTGGGCATCGCGCAGCATGGTCCGCACGCTCGCCACCGGGTCGGCCCGCGGCAGGACCAGCGCGGCGACGGCCAGATAGAGCCCGGCGAGCCGCGCCGGAAGCAGGTTCAGCGCATCGTCCAGGCGCGCCGCCACCAGGCCGAACGCTTGGTGGCGGGGCGTGCGGTGGCCGATCATGCTGTCCATGGTGTTGACGGCCTTGTAGACGAGCAGCCCGGGCGCGCCCAGCAGCACATACCAGACCACCGGGGCGACGACGCCGTCGGAGAAGTTCTCGGCGCAGGACTCGATGGCGGCGCGGGCGACGCCATGCTCGTCCAGTTGGCTGACATCGCGGCCGACGATGTGGGCGACGGCGGCCCGCCCGCCGGCGGTCCCCACGCGGCGCAGGCCGGTGGCGACGGCGCGCACGTGCATGAACAGGCTGCGCTGGGCAAGCAGCGCGGTGACCAGCGCAAGCTCGACGATCCAGCCGAAATCGTGGTTCCGGGTCAGCCAGGCAACGCCCCAGCCGATCACCGCACAACCGGCGACGACGAGCAGCACGGTGACGGCACCGCGCACCGCCCGGTCGCCCGGCGGGCGATGCTCCCGATTCAGCCGGCGATCGAACCAGTCGACGGCGCGGCCAATCAGCCGCACCGGATGCGGGATCGGCAGCCAGCGGGCGCCGAGGCCGCCGACGCCGGCATCGATCACGAGCGCCAACACCAGCAGCAACAACGGCGCCAACGCATGGCGGGCATCGCCGGGTCCGATGAGATCGAGCAGCATGCCCAGCACCTTCGGCCGCGCCCGGCCGCGCGTCAACGCCGGCCTGCCGTCGTCGGCAACCGATGGCGTCGGCAGGCGATTGCCGCGCCGGCATTCCGGCGTTAAGCTGACAGCGTGTGGGCCGCCATGCGTGACGGCGCTTGCCACCAGAGCAAAGGGCGCTGCGATGACGATGTTGCGGTGGCGACCGAACCTCAGTCTCGGGGTCGCCGAGATCGACGCCGACCACAAGGCACTGATCGAAATCCTCAACCGCCTGTTCTACATGGTCAAGGCGGGCGACGAACGCCCCGAAATCGCCGGCGTGCTGCACGAGCTCGGCGACTATTGCGCGGGCCATTTCCAGCGCGAGGAGGCACTGATGCGGCGCGTCGGTTATGGCGGGCTCGAACGGCATGCGAAGCTGCATGACGTGCTCCGCCGGCAGGTGGCGACCTGGACGGTCGCCTATCTGGACGATCCGGACGGCTTCGACATCGCCGGCTTCTACGACTTCGTGTCCGACTGGCTGCTGGTCCACGTGCTCACCGAGGACATGCGGCTCCGGCCCTATCTGGTGGAGGCCGCCGCCCTGGCCAGCCGCTGACGTAGGTCCGTTGCGGGGTCTTGCGCGGCGAGGCCGGGCTCTCTAAACGAAAGAGCGCGGCCGGCGGACCCCATCCGGGGCCGCAGGGTTGCAGGCACGCCCATTGGGGCACGTCCACTGGGGCACGGGGCGGGCAACGAGCGCACGATGGAACGCCTGATCGAACTCGCGAACGTGACGAAACGCTTCGGCGCGATCACGGCGGTGGACGCCATGACGTTCGCCGTCGGCCGCGGCGACGTGCTCGGCTTTCTCGGTCCCAACGGCGCCGGCAAGACGACGACCATGCGGCTGATCACCGGCTTCCTGCCGCCGGACGCCGGCCGCGTCCGGGTCTGCGGCGGCGACGTCGTCACCCGGCCGGTCGAGGCCAAGCGGCGCATCGGCTACCTGCCGGAGGGGGCGCCGCTCTACGCCGACATGACGCCGGCCGGGCTGCTCGACTTCATCGCCGGGGTGCGCGGCCTGCACGGCGAGCCATGCCGCCGGCGCATTGCCGACGCCGTCGAACGCCTACAGTTGGGGGCGGTGCTGGCGCAGCCGATCGGCACCCTGTCGAAAGGGTTCAAGCGGCGCGTCGGGCTGGCGCAGGCGATCCTGCACGATCCCGAGGTGCTGATCCTGGACGAGCCGACCGACGGCCTCGATCCCAACCAGAAGCACGACGTGCGGGGGCTGTTGCGCGAGATGGCCCGCGACAAGGCGATCATCATCTCCACCCACATCCTGGAGGAGGTGGAGGCGCTCTGCAGCCGCGCCCTCGTGGTTGCCCGGGGCCGCTTGGTCGCCGACACCTCCCCCGATGCCCTGCTCGCCCGCTCGCGCTATCACAATGCCGTCGCCCTGCGGATCACCAGCGGCGACGCCGAGCGGGCGGCGGCCGCACTGCGGGCGCTCGCCGACGTCGCCGAGGTCGAAGCGACGCTCTGCCCCGACGCGACGACGCGCATCGTCGCCGTGCCGGTGCGGGACGGTGGCGACGCCCCGCCGGCCCGGGCGCGAACGCTCCTCGATCGTGCCCAGGGCGCCGTCGAGGGTGCCGGTGTCGCCATCCAGGATGTCGCCCTGGAACGCGGCCGGCTCGACGACGTGTTCCGCGCGCTGACGGCGGAGGGCGCGTGATGGGTGCCGTCGGCGTGGTCTTCCGGCGCGAGTTGGCCGCCTACTTCTCATCGCCGCTGGCGCTGGTCTTCATCGTCGTCTTTCTCGTCCTCGCCGGCGGCCTGACCTTCTTCGTCGGCGGCTTCTTCGAGCGCGGCGAAGCCGATCTCCGGGCGTTCTTCCAGTTCCACCCCTGGCTCTATCTGTTCCTCATACCAGCGATCGGCATGCGGCTGTGGGCGGAAGAGCGGAAGAGCGGCACGGTGGAGTTGTTGCTCACGCTGCCCATGGCCCCGGCGGCGGCCGTCGTCGGCAAGTTCCTCGCCGCCTGGCTGTTCGCCGGCATCGCCCTCGCCCTGACGCTGCCGCTGTGGCTGACCGTCAATTACCTGGGCACGCCGGACAACGGCGTGATCCTCGCCGGCTATCTGGGGAGCTGGCTGATGGCTGGCGGCTTCCTGGTGCTGAGCGCGTGTGCGTCGGCGCTGACCAGCAATCAGGTGGTCGCCTTCGTGCTCGGCGCGACGCTTTGCTTTCTCTTCCTGATGAGCGGCGTCGACCTGGTGCAGGCAGCGTTCCGCGGCTGGCTGCCGCCGGTGCTGCTGGACGCCATCGCCGGCTTCAGCTTCCTTACCAACTTCGACGTCATCGCCAAGGGCCTGATCGACCTGCGGACCGTCGTTTTCTTCGTGTCGCTGATCGGCCTCGGTCTCGTGGTCAACACCGCGATCCTCGCCCTGAAGCGGGAGGGATGAGGGCCGCCATGGTCGCATCCCTCGATCGGCGATGGCTGGCCTGGGCGGCGATCGTCCTTGCCATCATCTTCTTCGTGGCCCTCAACGTGCTCATCGGCACGACGCTGAAGCGCGCCCGCCTGGATCTGACGGCGGATGGACTCTACACGGTGTCCGACGGCACCCGGACGGTGCTCGCTGGCATCGAGGAGCCGATCCGCCTGCGCTTCTTCCGCTCGCAGCGGCTGGAGGGCCTTGGTCCCTATTTCGCCACGCATCTCAAACGCGTCGACGAGTTGCTCGACGAATACGCCCGCCTCGCCGACGGCCGCATCGTCGTCGAGCGCTACGATCCCGAGCCCTACTCGCCCGAGGAGGACCTCGCCGTCGTCGACGGCATCCAGGGTCTCGCCATCGACGAGGCCGGCCGGCTCGCCTACTTCGGCCTGGTCGGCATCAACAGCACCGACGACCGCAAGGCGATCCCCTATCTCGCGCCGGAGCGCGCCGACTTTCTCGAGTACGACCTGACCCGGCTGATCGCCGACTTGGCCGAGCCGGAGAAGGACGTGGTCGCGGTGATCGGCTCGCTGCCGCTGGAGGGCGACGCCGCCAGCCGCTTTCAGCCGTGGCTGGTGCACGAGCTGATCACCCAGGCGTTCCAGGTGCGGACGATCTCCGGTCCGGTCGACCGCCTCGACGACGACGTCGACATCCTGATGCTGGCGCAGCCGACGGATCTGGACGAGCGCACCCGCTACGCCATCGACCAGTTCGTCATGCGCGGCGGCCGCATCCTCGCCTTTCTCGACCCCCTGGCCGAGGTGGCGGCGCGCGCCCTGCGGCCGACCACGGGCGATGCCATCGGCGCGCTGGCGCCGCTGCTGGAGACCTGGGGGATCGGCATCGACGGCACGACGGTGATCGGCGATCGCGTCGCGGCAACGCGGGTGCAGGCCCTCCACCAGGGCCGGCAGGTGATCACCGACTACCTGCCCTGGCTCACCCTCGGGCCCGGCAACGTCGCGCCGGATGACGCCGTGGTCGCCGACCTGTCGATCCTGACGCTCCGCTCCGCCGGCGCCATCGAGGCGCACGAGGCCGCCACGACGACGCTCTCGCCGCTGCTGCTGAGCGGCCCGGAAGCCGACCGGATCGCCGTCGACGACCTCCGTTTCGCGCCCGATCCGGTGGCGCTGCTGCGGGCGTTCACCCCGGCGGGCGCGCCGTTCATCCTGGCGGCACGGATCAGCGGCCCGGTCGCCTCGGCCTTTCCCGATGGCCCGCCGGCCGCCGTCGAGGACGCGACCGCGCGGGCGGCCCATCGCGTCGACGCGGCGGCGCCGCTGGCCGCCATCGTCGTCGCCGACGCCGATCTGCTCGCCGACGACGCCTGGGTACGCACCGGCTCGGTGCTGGGCCAGACGTTCACCGTGCCGAGCGCCAACAACGGCGATTTCGTCGTCAACGCGCTGGAGGCGCTCACCGGCGGTGCCGCGCTCGCCGACCTGCGCGGCCGCGGCATCACC
>CAZVRW010000115.1:0-4959 GCA_964630265.1 uncultured Rhodospirillaceae bacterium | reverse complement strand
AATTGCGGCCAAACCGATACAAAAGAGTGGTTGCGGCCAGATCGGTGCATTAGCATCTGAGGTCGGTTGCTAACAAAAAGGGTGGGGGCGGGATGATGACCGGGACTGACGACACATCCCGCGTTTCTCAGACGGACGCAGCCGATGTGTACTTTGGCATTCCCGGGCTCGACGAGGTTTTTGACGGCGAGAAGGCGATCCCCGCCAATAGTCTTTTTTTGGTCGAGGGGCCTCCCGGCAGCGGCAAGACGACGCTCGCCCTGCAGTTCCTGCGCCAAGCCGTCCGGGAGGGCAAGGCCTGCCTCCTTGTTTCCAACGCCGAGACGCCAACACAACTCGACCGGATCGCCGCGTCGCACGGCTGGGATCTGGAGGGGATCCACGTCACCGCTTGGATGGAGCCAACCGGCGGCGCGGACGGCGCCCTGGACGCCGAGTACACGCTGTTTCCGGAAGCGGAGGTCGAGGTCACCGACATTCTGGGCCATCTGTTCGCAGAGGTCGAACGGGTCCGGCCGAGCCGCCTCGTCATCGACACTGCATCCGCGTTGCGGGTCCTGGCGCCGAGCCCGGCCTTCTATCGCCGGCAGCTGAAGCGCATCCGCGACTTCCTCTTCGGGTATGACTGCACGACGCTCGTCCTTGACGACGCGTTGACAAGCGAAAAGGACATCCGCAGCCAAACCCTCGTCGACGGCATCCTCGAACTGCGACAGATCGATCAGAGCTACGGCGGCGACCGGCGGCGGCTTCGTGTGCGCAAGCTGCGAGGGGCGACGTACATCAGCGGCTTCCACGACTTCATCATCAAGAGCGGAGGCATCGAGGTTTTTCCACGCCTCGTCGCGACACGGCATGAGCAGCTGGCTCTGATCGAGCCCGCGACAAGCGGGAACGCGGCGCTGGATGCACTCGTCGGAGGCGGGTTGCCGCGCGGAAGCAGCACGTTGGTCATGGGGCCGGCGGGAACGGGAAAGTCCTCGCTCGTGACCCTCTATGTCCACGCGGCCGCGCAGCGGGGCGAGCGCAGCGCCGTCTGCCTGTTCGACGAGAGCACCGAAAGCTACATTGCGCGAAGCCGGGGACTTGGCGTCGATATCGCCGGCGCCGTCGAGGCCGGGCACATCCAGATCAACCACCTAGACCCCGCGGAGTCCACCCCGGGTGAGATCGCGCACCGTCTCGTCCGCGAAGTGGAGGAGGGCGGCGCGCGCGTCGTGGTGATCGACGCGATCAACGGCTACCTGCAGTCGGCCATCAATGAACCACAGGTCGTGCTCCACCTTCGCGAGCTTCTCTCCTACCTGGCGCGCCGCCAAGTGGTCACACTTCTCGTCCTCACCCAGCACGGATTCCTGGGCGGGGCGATGAGCACCCCCGTCGACGTGAGCTTCATCGCCGACAACGTGATCCTCCTGCGATATTTCGAGGCCGAGGGCAGGGTGCATCAGGCCGTCTCCGTCATGAAGAAGCGGATCGGCAATCATGAGCGCACAATCCGCGAGCTGACTCTCACGGCCGGGGGCATCAGACTGAGCGAACCGCTGGAGGGCTTCTCGGGCGTGCTCACGGGAGTGCCAGTCCCCCCCCCCCCGGGTTTCTTGAGTGCTAGGGGTTTCGTGAGTCCTGGAAGGAAACGCACCGCATGGCGCACAGGCAGAACGTCGGCCGGGAGGAGCGGATCCTGATCTTGGCGCCGTCGGGACGCGATGCCCGCCTCGCCCAGGAGACGTTGGCCAGCGCAGACCTGTCCTGCCAGGTGTGCGCCGACCTCGACGCGCTGCGCCGGGAGATCACCGCCGGCGCCGGCGCCGTGCTCATCGAAGACGAAGCGCTGCCGCAGGCGAACGCCACCGACGTCGAGCCCTGGTTGGGGCGGGAGCCTGCGTGGTCTCAGCTGCCGTTGATCGTCCTCACCAGCCCGCGCCCGCCGTCTCCGCAGCGGCTCGCGGCCCTTCGCGCTGTCGCTCGGCGGGCGAGCTTCCTCCAGCGACCGGTCCCCAAGCTCGTCCTCATCAGCACCTTGCGCGCCGCCATCGACAGCCGCCGCCGGCAATACCGGCTGAGGGACCTCCTCATGGAGCAGCAGCGGCGGGAGCAAGCCGCGCACGAACGCGAAGTCCGGCTCCGCCTTGCGCTGGAGGCCGGCGACATGGGCGCCTGGGACTGGGACCTGCTGACGGGCGAGGCGGTGTGGGACGCACGCCAGCATGAACTCCTCGGCTCCACCCCCGGCGAGCAGCACGTTGTCGTCAGCGAACAGTTTTTCCGCATCGTCCACCCCGAGGACCGCGACTGGCTGGAACGGTCCGTGCAAGACGTGCTCATGCATGCCACGGAGTTTCGCGAGGAGTTCCGGATTGTTCGACCCGATGGAGAGGTTCGCTGGCTGAGCGGACGCGGCAGCGTCATCAGGGACGATCGCGGCCGACCGTTTCGCATGGTCGGCATCAATTACGACATCACCGAACGCAAGCGGGCCGAAGCGGCACTCCGGGCGGCAAAAGAGGACGCCGAGCGCGCCAACCGCATAAAATCGGACTTTCTGGCAGCGGCGAGCCACGACATCCGTCAGCCGTTGCAGGGACTCAGCTTGATCCAGGAACTGCTCGCAAAGACGACCCAGGACGAGGACCAGCGCCGCATCATCGGCCGTATGGGCGTCACGATCCGCACCATGACCGAGACGTTGGACACCCTTCTCGACATCGATCAGCTCGAAAGCGGCACCATCGAGCCGCGCGTGAAGGACGTCGCCATCGGCAACCATTTGCAGCGTTTCCGGGACGATCACCTTGAGCGGGCGCAGATCAAGGGCCTGGATTTCCGCTTCGTGCCGACGACGCCACGCATCCGGACCGATCCGCGGCTCTTCGTCCGCGCCCTCGAGAACTTGGTGTCCAATGCCGTCAGATACACGAACGCCGGCAAGATCCTGCTCGGCTGTCGCCGTCGGGGAGACGCGCTGCGGATCGAGGTTTGGGACACGGGCATCGGCATTCCCGCCGACAAGCTCGATGCCATCTTCCACAAGTATCAGCGCGCCAGTGAGCTTACCGCCGCGAAGCACCGAGGACTCGGGATCGGTCTCGCCGTCGTCCGACTTGTGACCGAGCTGCACGGGCATGACGTCGAGGTGCATTCGGTTCCCGGCAGGGGCTCCGTCTTCGCCATCACCGCGCCGCTCAGCGCGGCCGACATCCCCGCGGAAGACGGGCGGCCGGACGGCACGGCCAAGCATCGTGACCTGCGGTCCGTTCTGGTCATCGAGGACGAGGAGCCGTTGCGGGAAAACCTCGCCCGGGTCCTCCGGCTCGAAGGCTTCGACGTGGCGTGTGCCGGGAGCGGCGAGCAGGCGCTGATCGACGCGCGGCAGGGAATGGTGGCCCCGGACGTCATCGTGTCCGACCTCAAGCTCAGAGGCATCTCGGGGATCGAAGCGATCGAGGCCCTCCGGGAGGAGGCCGGCCGCGACATTCCCGCCGTCGTGATCAGCGGGTTCGCATCCCCCAGGGACTTCAGGCGCGTCTCCAGCGCTGGGATTCCATGCCTGCGGAAGCCGGTGCGGTCCGATCGTCTGCTCGCCATCATCACGGAGGTGCTTGACCGTGACCAGCTGCCGGCCGCGCCGGCGCGGCCGCGGACGGGACATGGGGAGGGGCTGGCGGAGAGCGCTGAAGCCGGGAGAATTCCATGCGCCTTCGTCTACCTGGTCGACGACGACGCGGCGACGATCGCCGCCTGGCAGAAGATCCTGGAAGAGGACGGGTACGCGGTCGCGACGTTCGACAGCGCCGAGGCGTTTTTGGCGGCCTACGATCGGCGCTGGCAGGGCGTGCTCGTGACCGACGTCGTCCTCCCCGGCATGAACGGCCTCGAGTTGCAGCAACAGCTGCGGAATGCCGGCGCGCCGCTGCCCGTGGTCGTGGTCACGGGGCGGCGCGAGTTCCGCATCGCCACGCAGGCCATTCGGGCGGGTGCTGTGGACGTCTTGGAAAAACCCGTCCCGAGTTCGAAACTTCGCGAAGCCGTCGACGGCGCCCTGCGGGCCGCCAACGCGCAGGGCGAGGCGGAGCGCCAGACGGCGGATTTCGCGGCACGCTTCGCGGGCCTCACGCCGCGCGAGCGGGAAGTGATGACGCTGATCGTCGAGGGGCTCGCGAACAAAGAGGTGGCCTACCGCCTGAACATCAGCCAGCGCACCGTCGAAGGCCATCGTGCCCGGATCATGCAGAAGCTCGGAGCCCACTCGCTGGTGGATCTCGTGCGCATCGCCGGCGCGGTGGGGACCGATCGGTGCGCCCCGCGACCCGTGGGTCCGCCCGCGCAGCTGGCCTGATCAGACCGCGCCCCCGGGCGCTCCGGCCGCCCCTCCCCGCCCCACGAAAACTTGCCGTTAAAACAGGGGTCTCGTGAGTACGTAGAAACCCCTACGTGGATCTCACACCTAGGCGGTTCGCTCGTTTCCGGCGATCATATTGCAGTGCAACAGAGCGACGTTCGGTTCGGCTGCCGTGCCTGCCGTGACGGTGAAAGAGGCGATTCCCCGTGGCCGAAGCGAACCGAGCCGGGACGTCAGGCGCCGTCGCGGCCAAGCGGTTGGGCCCAAGCGGTTGGGCCCAGGCGGTTGGGCCCAGGCGGTTGGGCAAGACGAGGAGAGAGTTATGAAAAACGAGACCCGCACTCAGCTTGATGAGCTGATGGTTACATACGAAAAGATCAAGGACAGATCCCAGGACGATTTCGGTCATGAGGACCGCGGTCAGCAGTACTTCACGACGCTTCGTCGCGACGTCATTCGTCCGTCCATGGAAGCATTCTCGGAAGTGCTGCGCTCACATGGACACTCCGTGCGAATCTACGGTCACGAGATGGCCGTGGACCCGGGGGGCCATTCGCGAAATGCGGAGCTGCTGATGCATGTCGTTCCGCGGAACGGCGATCGGTCCTCTGCTGCCT
>CAZVRW010000114.1:0-5046 GCA_964630265.1 uncultured Rhodospirillaceae bacterium | reverse complement strand
AAGCCCTGGATCGCGCTCATCCAGTCGCAAGTCCTGCAATGGCTACCTCGTCGATCTTGAGCCGTGCATTGGCTGCGGTTCCCTCGCGGGCAACGCTTCGCCCCGAGGAAAAGGAAACATCGCTTCTGGCGGTTCGATCGGTCACTCAACCAACCACCATGGGAAGTGCGAAGGAGAAAAGGCGTTGGCCCCGTCGACCCAGATGGCGATGAGTGATCATGCCGACGTCCGTGGCGACTACCATGGTTTGGTGCGAACCGACGTCTTTCCCCTCATTCCGAGAAATGGCGGAACGTTGCTCGACTTCGGTGGAGGTGTCGGGGCGACGGCGGCACGGCTCAAGGAATTGGGCTATGTGGAATGCGCCGGCACCGTTGATTTGGTGGCGAAAGAGGCCGATCAGTCCCGGCTTGATTTTGTGTGCGCAGGGAACGTTGAAGATCCAACCTTCCTGCAGGACGTCGCCAGGGAGTACGGCCCGTTCGACACCATTCTCTGCCTCGATATCCTCGAACACCTGCGAAATCCTTGGCAGATTGTCGCCGAGTTGCACGCCATGCTGGCTGAAAACGGCATCATCATTGCCAGCATTCCGAATGTGCGAAACTACAAGGCAAGTTTGCCCCTGTTCTTCTTAAACCGGTGGGATCTTGCGGATGCCGGCATTCTTGATCGGACCCATCTCCGCTTCTTCGTCAAATCCACCGCAATCGATCTGATGACGTCATCGGGGCTGAAACTGGAGGAAGTACGCGCCATTCCAAGTGGGGGACGAAAGATCAGGCTGATTCGCGCGGTGACCCTGGGGCTGTTCGACAGCTTCACCGATCGCCAGTATGTCATCCGCGTGCGCAAGCCCTGATCGGTGGACCGGGAGCGTCGGGACGCAGGCGCACGCGGTCGACCCGCGCTGGCTGAAGCTGTCCGTCGGAAGCGCTGCTGGTCCCGTTCGCGTCCCCGCGATCCAGGCTCCTCGATGATCCTCTCCTGTTCCACCGCTGCCGGCGTTCTCGGCGTTCTGCTCAGTCTGCTGTGGCGCGTCGAGCCGGTGGCCGAGCGGGTCGGGCTGTCGCCGTGGAACGCGCTGGCGCCGCTGGCCATGGCGGCGTTTCCCGCCAATCACGGCACCGGCTTCTTCGTCAACGATCGTGGCGCCTTCGTCTCCGCCCACCACGTCGCCGGCGGCTGTGCGCGCCTCGTCATCGAGACGGATGAGGGCGTGCTGGTCGGCCGCCCGGTCGCCGGCTCGGAGAGCCTCGACGTCGCGGTGGTGCAGGTCGACGCCACGCCGGCGCAGTATGCGATGCTGCCCGACATTACCCCCGACACCGGCCCCGACACCGGCCCCGGCGCCGCGCCCGCGCCGTCCCGGCCGCTGTTCAACGAACCCGTCGCCGTCGCCACCACCGACCGCTGCGGCGGCCTCGCGTCGCGCACCGGCCAGTTGGCGTGGGCGACGGCGTTCGCGGCGCCGTCGCCCGGATCGGTCATCGTCCGCGCCGGCCGGCCCATCGTCAGCGGCAACAGCGGCAGCCCCATCGTCGACGTCAACGGCGTCCTGGTCGGCATGCTGGTGGCCCGCGCGACGCGCACGCCGACCACCGGGATCGGCGTTGCCGCGGGGAGCATCGCTCAGGTGCTGCGCGAGGCCGACGTGCCGTTCGCCACCGCGCCGCGCACCGTGCCGCTGGCGACGCCGCTGCGCCCGCCGCCCACCGCCTACACCTTCCCGGTCAACTGCCTGCGGCCGTGAGCCCCGCACCCGCCGCACCGACCACGCCGCCGCCCGCTCGGTTCAATCCGCGGTGAAGGTGGTGGCGTGGTCGGTGCGCAGCGCCGGGTCCTGGGCGGCCTTGCGGGCGATGGCGTTGCCGACCACCAGCAGGTCGAGGCCGGTGCCCATGAAGCAGCGGAAGGCGTCCTCCGGCGTGCAGACGATGGGCTCGCCGCGCACGTTGAAGCTGGTGTTGACCAGCACCGGGCAGCCGGTCAACGCCTCGAAGCGCGCCAGCAGCGCCCAGAAGCGCGGGTTGGTCTCCAGGTGCACCGTCTGCACCCGCGCCGAGCCGTCCACGTGGGTCACCGCCGGGATCGTCGAGCGCGCCAGCTTCAGCCGGTCGAGGCCGAACAGCGCCGCCTCGTCGGCGCCGGTCGCCCGCCGCCGCGCCGCCGCGACCTCCGCCACCAGCAGCATGTAGGGGCTGTCCCCATCCATCTCGAACCAGTCGGCGAGGGCCTCCCGCCGCACCGCCGGGGCGAAGGGCCGGAAGGATTCGCGGAACTTGACCTTGAGATTGAGCGTCGACTGCATGTCCGCCGAGCGGGGATCGGCGAGGATCGAGCGCGCGCCCAGCGCCCGCGGGCCGAACTCCATGCGCCCCTGGAACCAGCCGACGGCCTGGCCCTCGGCCAGCGCCCGCGCCGTGGTCTCGATCAGGTCGGCGTCGCCTGCCGTCTCGAAGCGCGCGCCGGCGGCGGCGAGGCGGCGCTCGATCTCCGGCTGTGCATAGTCCGGCCCGAGATAGGTGCCCGACATGCCATCCGACATGCCGTCCGAGATGCCGTCCGAGATGCCGTCCGAGATGCCATCCGAGATGCCGTCCCCTGGCCCAGCGTCCGCGCGCGGCTGGCCGGCGAGCAGGTGGTGGGCGGCCAGCGCCGCGCCCAGCGCGCCGCCGGCATCGCCCGCCGCCGGCTGGATCCACAGCCCCTCGAAGCGGCCGTCGCGCAGCACCTTGCCGTTGGCGACGCAGTTGAGGGCGACGCCGCCGGCGAGGCAGAGGTTACGGGCGCCGTGCTCCGCGGCCAGCGCGCGGGTGAGGCGCAGCACCACCTCCTCGGTCACCGCCTGCATGGACGCGGCGAGATCCATGTGGCGCTGGGTCAGCGGCTCGTCGGGCCGGCGCGGCTCCCCCTCGAACAGCGCATGGAACGCCGGCGAGGTCATCCTGAGCCCGGTGCAGTAGTCGAAATGGCGCTGGTCCAGGCGGAACGAGCCGTCCGCCTTGAGGTCGATCAGCGTGTCCAGAATCCGCTGGGCGTAGCGCGGCGTGCCATAGGGCGCCAAGCCCATCAGCTTGTATTCGCCGGAGTTCACCTTGAAGCCGGTGTAGGCCGTGAAGGCCGAGTAGAGCAGGCCCAGCGAATGCGGGAAGTGGAGTTCCTTCACCACCGCCAGTTCGTTGTCGCGCCCCAGCGCCACCGACGTGGTCGCCCACTCGCCGACCCCGTCCATGGTCAGCACCACGGCGTCGGCGAACGGCGAGGGAAAGAACGCCGAGGCGGCGTGGCTCAGGTGGTGTTCGGAGAACACCAGCCGCCGGCGCCAGTCGAAGTCCGGATCGATGGCGGTCAGGTGGCGGCGCAGCAGCGACTTCTGGAACAGCTTCTCCCGCAGCCACAGCGGCAGCGCCAGGCGGAACGAGGCGAAGCCCCGGGGCGCGAACGCCAGATAGGTCTCCAGGAGGCGTTCGAACTTGAGGAACGGCTTGTCGTAGAAGGCGACGAAGTCCAGGTCGGCGAGCCGCGCCCCGGCGTGGTCCAGGCAGAAGCGCACCGCCGCCTCGGGGAAGCGGGCGTCGCCCTTCTTTCGGGTGAAGCGCTCCTCCTGCGCCGCGGCGACGACGCGGCCGTCCACCAGCAGCGCCGCGGCACTGTCGTGATAGAACGCTGAAATGCCGAGAATCCGCATGCCCGCCGCCCCGCCGCCGCGCTTCGTCAGAAGATGGTGTAGATGAAGGGCGCCACCGCCGAGCCCTTGGTGAGCACGACCAGGCCGCCGAACAGCGCCAGCATCAGCAGCAGCGGAATCAGCCAGTATTTCTTCCGCTCCTTCAGGAACGCCAGGAACTCCAACAGAAAATCCACGCCGCGGCCCCGCTCAGAACTGCCGGCGCAGGGTTTCGGGCGGCGGCCCCGGCGGCCGGCGCGGAATCCAGTAGCTGTCGGCGTCGGCATCGAAGCGGAGCCGGAGCGGGTCGCCGCCGGTGGCGCGCATCAAGGCGCCCAGCGGCGTCACCACGGCGTAGAACAGCAGTGCGAGGACCACCGGCGAGACCAGCCGGTGCAGCGCCAGGCCGAAGCGGCTCCACGCCGCGCTCGGCGCCGCCAGCAGCCGCGGCCGCAGCCAGGCGACGATGGCCAGCGCCGCGGCCAGCGTGAGCGCCCAAAGGCGCGGCCCGCCGTCGCCGGTCAGCGGCCACAGCGCGATCAGCAGGAAGACCACGGCGAAGACCAGGCCGAAGCCGCGCGGCGAGCCCGGCCGGTGCTCGTCCTCGCGCCCGAAGTCCTCGTGAGTCGTGTGGTGTGAGGTCATGGCAGGGCGGCGACGAAGGGTTGGACGAGATCGGCGACCAGGGCGTGGCCGGCGGCGGTGAGGTGCCCTTCATTTAAATGAAACAGGTCGCGGCGGCCAGCCGTTCGTGCGGCGATCAGCGGCGTCGCCAGGTCGAGCGCCGGGATGCCCTCTGCCGCCAAGCGCTCCAGCACGCGGCGCCGCGCCCAATCCTGATACTGCCCGGAATAGCCGGCGGGGTCCTCCACGTAGCTCTTGCCCGGCAGCAGCACCACCGCGAGGCTGGCGCCCTGCAGGTCGGCGGTCTGGGCGAGCCGGTCCACCAGTGCGGCGAACAGGTCGACCGACTCACCGAGGCGGGCATCGAAGCCGGCCGAGATGTCCTCAGCCGTCGGCCGCCAGCCGAGACGGCGCAGGATCTCCGAGCGGCCGAGCAGGCCCGCGTCGGGCGCATGGTCGCCGAGGACGACGGCGGCGAAGGTCACCCCGCGCAGCTCCGGCGGTTTCGGCGCGCGCGGCACCGGCACGGCCGCCAGGGCGAGGCGGCCGTCCGCCAGGGTGAACAGGGGCTTCGCCGTCTCGGCCTGCAGCGGATAGGCCAGGGTGTTGTCGATCAGGTCGTTGCCCAGATAGACGACGAGGACGATGGCCGCCGGCGCCACCCGCCCGGCCTCCTCCTCGGCCAGCAGCAGCTGCTGATCGGTGCTGGTGCCGGGGACGGCGAGGTTGAGGTGGAGCAGGGCCGGCGCCGT
>CAZVRW010000113.1:0-5240 GCA_964630265.1 uncultured Rhodospirillaceae bacterium | reverse complement strand
CCGTCCTGCATCTTTTCACGCACCTGCATGTCCCATGGCCGCCCCCGTGCTGCACTCGTGCTCACAGGCCGAGCGTGCCGTTCATCGTCCGCAGTTCGGGCACGCTGAGAAAGTGCGGGTTGGAACCGGAATCGTACTCGAAGCCTTCCGCCACCGGGTCGCCGCGTTCGCCCAGGCCGTTCGCAGCATAATCGATCGTCCGGCCGTGGAAGCGGATGGTCGGGCGGATGACGAAGTGATCGTCGAACGCTAGGGTCAGGTGGGAGTCGTCGCGCGGGCACATGACCTCGTGCAGCTTCTCGCCGGGACGGATGCCGACGTAGTCGACCCGCAGACCCGGCGCCATCGCTTCCGCCAAGTCGAGGATGCGGACGGAGGGGATTCGCGGCACGAAAATCTCCCCGCCCTGCATGCGGCGAAAGCATTTCAGGACGAACGCCACGCCCTCTTGCAGGCTGATCCAAAAGCGGGTCATCCGCCGGTCGGTGACCGGCAGGTGGTCGGTGCCGCTGGCCAAGAGGTGGCGGAAGAACGGAACCACGGAGCCGCGCGAACCGACGACGTTGCCATAGCGCACGACGGCGAAGCGGGTGCGATGGCCGCCGGCGACGTTATTCGCCGCAACGAACAGTTTGTCGGAGGCGAGTTTCGTTGCACCGTACAGATTGATCGGATTGGCGGCCTTGTCGGTGGACAGCGCGATCACCTTGTCGACCTCGTTGTCCAACGCGGCGCGGATGACGTTCTCCGCGCCATGGATGTTGGTCTTGATCGCCTCCATGGGATTGTATTCGGCGGCGGGCACCTGTTTCAACGCCGCCGCGTGGATGACATAATCGACGCCGCGCGTTGCCTGACGCAGGCGATCCAAGTCACGCACGTCGCCGAGAAAATAACGCATGCACGGCGCATCGAACACCCGCTGCATTTCGAACTGCTTCAGTTCATCCCGAGAGAAGACGATCACGCGCGCCGGCCGGAAATGGGCCAGAACGTCTCGCACGCATTGATGACCGAACGAGCCCGTACCGCCGGTGATCAGGACGCTGGCACCGTCAAACATTCGATCCCCCCAACCCTTCCGCCGCGTCGGTCACTGACCGGCCTCGGAGATCATGCCCCGTTCGGGTCATCCGGCGAACACGCCTTTGACGCCGACCACCGCATCGTAGCTGCCGGTGGCGGCGATCCGCCCCTGTTCGAGCCGAATCAGCACGTCGCAGCGCTGCACCGTGGTCAGCCGGTGGGCGATCATAATCACCGTGCAGTCGCGGTCCAAGCCATCGAAAGCGTGCATCACCGCCGACTCCGTATCGGTGTCCAGGGCGCTTGTCGCCTCGTCGAGGACCAGCACTGCGGGCCGCGCGTACAGGGCGCGGGCCAGCCCCAGCCGCTGCCGCTGCCCCCCCGACAGGCGGATGCCCCGTTCCCCAACCGGCGTATCGTAGCCCTTGGGCAGCTCCGAGACGATGAACGCATGGAGTTGCGCCATGCGCGCCGCGCGCTCGACCTGCGCCGGGTCCACCGCGTCCATCGGTTGGCCGAACGCGATGTTCGCGGCAACGGTGTCGTCGGCGAGGAAGATGTGCTGGGGCACGTAGCCGATGCCCCGCTGCCAACGGCGGATCGTCTCGGCGGTCTCCAGGGGTTGATCGTCGATCAACACGCGCCCCTCGGTCGGCTGCAGCAGGCCGAGGACGACATCCACCAATGTGCTCTTGCCCGACCCGGTCGGTCCAACGATGCCGACGCGAAAGCCCCGTGGGATGTCCAGGGTCACCCCCGACACCACCGGCCGATCGCCGGCGGGATAGCGGTAGCCGACATTGCGCAGGCGAATCGCGTCGACGAAGGGCAGTGGGTCGGCGGGTCGCGGCGCCGGAGCGGCAGCCCCCTTGTCCATCATGTCGGTGTGCAGCAAGTCCAGGGCGGGCTGGGCGAAGCGCACCCGGGCCACACCGGCGAAGATTTCCTGGACGACCGGCAGCATGCGATAGCCGGCAAAGGCGTACAGCGCGATCAGCGGCAACGCCTTGCCCACCTCCTCGTGGACGGCAAGCAGATAGAGGACGATCAGCAGGATGCCGCCGAACGCGATCACCTCCAGACCGTAACGGGGCAACTGCGCCAAGGTGGCGTTAGCCGCCTGGAACAGAGCGAAGCGGCGAGATTGCTGGGCGAACCGCTCGGTGTAGGCCTCCTCCAGACCGCGCAGCTTGACCTCCTTGATGCCGCCGAAGCCTTCCGACGTGATTCGGAACCGCTCGCGGTTGGCCTGGAAGCGGGCAATGCCGATGCGCCGCAGGTAAAGACGGGTGGTCGCATAGAGCAGGCCATAGGCGCCGCCGAGAACGAGCGTCACCGACAGTGCCAGCACCGGGTCAGCCACCACCAGAAGGCCGGCCAGGAACGCCCCGACGACGGCTCTCGCCACCACCGTCATGCCGGGCTGGATGATGCCTGTCACCACCTGATTTACCTCACTCAGGACGTTCTTTCCCAATTCCGCCGTATGGCGGGACAGGAAGTAATCGTAGCCTTGCGCCAGATAGGCGCGAAGCAGCCGGACGCTGAGCACGTGTCCCGTCGTATGCGTGAACCGCAGCATTCGCCACGTGGTCAGCGCCTTGAAGCCATTACCGATGACCAGCACGCCCAGCATCCCCAATCCCAGCAGAAACAGAAATCGGGTCTCGCTGCCGAGTCCGCTGGCAGCATAGGTGCGGGCCAGCCAGCCCTCGCCGTGCAGCACGTCGGGATTCGCCACCACCATGATGAACGGCACCACCGAGATCACGCCGACGGTTTCCAGGAGCGCCATGACGATCATCATGCCGAACAACCAGACGGCCTGTCGCCGCTGGGCTCGCGGCAGAATGTCTCGGACCTTGGTGACGATCGCGCGCATGACTCATCAGTTTCGGAAGGGGCGTTGGACCGCGGTCCCGTCGCTCATGTCCATGTCGTCGCCTTCCGGACTTTCGAGACCGCGAGGCTTTTCGCGGGCTCGTTGGCTTGGCGACGGCTCACGCCACTGGAGCGGGCCGCCACGCAACACGGGTCGTTGCGCGCACCGTCGGCGAGGGGCGGAGGCCTTCTCGATGCGCTCCCGAGCATCGAACCTTTGCCGGCCTCGCCGCCCCCGATGTCTCTGGGCGGTTTGGTGGAGAGGCCGGGGCGGAGCCTGCCCCTGGAGCCACGCTACCGCCACTCGGGTGATGACTGGTCACCCGAGTGGCGCGGATCCCGTGGCGCGGACTATGGTCGAAATCGCAGCACCATGGCAAGGCCTGTTGTTCACGCCGCGAACACCGGAGCCACGTGGTCTGCGGTCGCTTGCCGCCTTGTCTGCCCGCGTGCCGCGATTGAATCGCCGCGCACGGGCAGGCCGCAACCCCGGGCTTGTTTCGGCGAAGGAGAACGGTATCTGGGGCCTTCGGATGCGGCGGCCAGTGGCGCCGCGCTCCTCGGCGGTAAAGGCGGCACCGGCCCGCACCACCGGAAAAACCTACATAATCCTACAAAAGGCTACATTTTCCTACATTCCGCACGTCGCGCACTGTTAGTTTTCATTTTTTTCAATGCGTTAGCCAGGATTTTCGCGTCCGCACCCCGGTTTTTTTGGCATACATCGTGCCGTCTGCCGCCAGAATCCGGCAACACGCCCGATCAGCCGCGGTCGAGGCGGAGGTCGAGGAAATGGGTGGCGCAGGAGATGCAGGGATCGTAGTTGCGGATGGTCTGCTCGCAGCGCCGGCGCAGCGCGTCGTCGTCCAGCGCCAAGTTGGCCTGGACGATGCCGCGCAGGTCCGCCTCGATCTGCGGCTGGTTTTGGCTGGTGGGCGGGATGATGTCGGCGCCCTCGATGCGGCCGTCCCCGTCGAGCGCATACCAGTGGTAGCAGATGCCGCGCGGCGCCTCGGTACAGCCGTGCCCCTCCCCCGCCCCCACCGTGACGGCAACGCAAGACCGGTCAGGCTCCTCGTAGGCGCGGGCGAGGCGCAGCGCCTCCTCGCAGGCGTAGACCACCTCGACCATGCGGACGAGCAGGCTCTGGAACGGGTTGGTGCATACCGCGCCGAGCCCCGCCTCGCGGGCGGTGCGTTTGGCGAGATCGGAGAGCTGAGGGAAGTTGTTGTTGTACCGGGCGAGCGGGCCGACCTGGTAGAGCTCGCCGGAACGCATCACCCCGTGCAACGCGTTGGAGCGGGCGACGTGCTCCTCGGCAACGTGGTCGCGGAACTGGTGGACGGCGATGTCGAGGCCGCGGCTGCCGACGATGCGGCCCTCATGGATCGCGTACTCGTCCGGATGGCGGAGCGAGACGAAGTGGTCGTCGGTGGCGAAGTCCGGAAAGTCGAAGGTGGCGAAGGTGCGGGTGAGACCGATCGCCGCCTCGACGCCCCACTCCAGCCGCTCGATCAGCCCCCGCACCGCGTCCCTGCGGGGGGCGCGATAGAAGCCGCCGACGCGGAAGTTGACCGGATGCACGGCGCGGCCGCCGGTCACCTCGATCAGCGCGTTGCCGAGCTTCTTCAACGCCAGTGCCGTCTCGACCACGCCGGGGTGGCTCTTGGCGATGGCGAAGGCGTCGTCGACGCCGAGGAAATCGGGGGCGTGCAGCATCGCCGCGTGCAGCACGTGGCTCTCGATCCATTCGCCGCAATAGGCGAGGCGGCGCAGGTCGCGCAGCGGCCCGGTCACCGTGATCCCCAGCGCCTGCTCCATCGCCTGGCTGGCGCTCATGATGTAGGCGATCGGGCAGATGCCGCAGATGCGCGCGGTGATGTCCGGCGCGTCGGTGAACATGCGACCGCGCAGCAGCGCCTCGATGAAGCGCGGCGGCTCGTAGATGTGCAACTCCACCCGCTCGACGCGGTCCTCGCGGATGCGGACGTAGAGCGCGCCCTCGCCCTCGACCCGCGGCAGCGCTTCGACCCGGATGCGGCGGGCGCGTGGTCGGTTCGTCCGGTTCATCGCTGGCTAGTCATGCTGCCCGCTCTCCTGCCGTTCGCTCTCTTGGCGGAACGGCCGGGCGGCGGCGTTGTAGCTGCGGAACAGATCGCGGATCGCCGGACGGGCCACGCCCAGCGCGGCCAGATGGGCGGCCAGCGCCGGGGTGTTGGCCGCCTCCATCGGCCCGAAGCAGCCGTAGCAGCCGCGCGTCACGCCGGGGCAGAGGCTGCCGCAGCCGGCCTGGGTCAACGGCCCGAGGCAGGGGGTGCCATGCGCCACCAGCA
>CAZVRW010000112.1:0-5363 GCA_964630265.1 uncultured Rhodospirillaceae bacterium | reverse complement strand
AGCTCGGCGTTCGGCAGCCAGGCGAGCGCGCTCCGGATCGCGGCCAGCGTGCCGGCCTGTGCATGCGCCGGCAGACACGGGTGCGCTGCCCTGTCCGCCGCCTTCGCGCCGAGGCTCTTCGGGCGCAGCTCGGGCGGGATCAGCGCCAGCGCCTCGTCGAGGAAAGCCGCCGCCCGGTCGGCGTCGATTTCGGGCAGACTCTCGATGTCGAGGTCAGCCAAGCCCTCGTCCGGCCAGGCATAGGGCTGGCCGGTGTCGGGATGTTTGGCATAGGCCACGAACTGCTGTCCGAGGCAGAGCACCTCAAGCGGCGCGCGCCGGATCCCGGCGAAGGGCTCTCGCGTGCGATAGACCAGCAGCCGCTTCGGTGCCTTGCCGATCCTGAGCGCGGGCGTGTCGCCCAGCCGCTCGCGGGCCAGTCGTTCGATGCGCAGCGCAAGCTCGCCATCCTCGGCGATGTCGATGTCGAGCGCGGCGACCGCGCCGCCGACGATCCCGACGCCGCAACCGGGCCAGCTGGACCAGGTCGCGACCTCGATCTCTGTCGTGGCGCGGCTCGCGTGCCGGTTCCACTGCGGGTAATCGTGCCAGGCCGCGCGAGCGAACTGGCCGGGTTTCTTGGTGCCCGGCATGATGGGGATGACGGCGTAGCCGTTGTCCACCAGCCGGGCACCGAGGCGCGTCATGAAGGAGGCGGCGCCGGTCATGCGGCGCTCTCCCGAGGTTCGGCGATGTTGCACCAGGGGATGAAGCTGTCGCGCGGGAAGAACACGGTGCCGCCGCGGTCCATCTTGTCGCCGTCGTAGACCCGTTTGACGGTGTCGAGGACGTCGAGGGACTGGTACAGCAGGTCGCCGGTCACGGTTTCCAGGATGACGACGAACACCGGCGTGCCGGTGATCCGCTGCACCGCCTGGTAGTGGCGGAACAGCCGCCACGAGAAGCCGTGCTCGACGCGGCCGGTGCAGCGGGTGAGACTGCCCTGGTTGCTCTTCGCCTTGACCTCGACCCAGGACCGTTCGCCGTCCTTGGAGACGTCGAGATCGGGCACCACGTAGCCGCGCAGCGCGCCCTGCAGCTTGGGCGCCTTGTCGTTTCCGTTGTAGTCGTAGATCGGCACGACGTGACAGTCGAACCGGCGCTGCAGCAGCTCGGCGACGAGCCGCTCGGCGCCGCGTCCGAACGCCAAGCGATCAGCGAAGCCGGTCATCGGATGTTCGCCGCCGCAAAGCGCTCGGGCTCGGCGCCGTGCGCGACCCAGCCCGGCCGCGGCTGCCGGGCGAACAGCTCGAGGCGGCCGCCGTCCGGCGCCGGGCAGAGGCTCTCGACCAGGGCGTAGAACTCGTCGGGCTTGCGGCTGTGCTCGCGCATCGGCCCTGCGAGCAACGTGCTCTGGTTCGACAGGGTCACCACCGGCCGGCCGCGGACGGCGAGCAGGCAGTGTTCGGTTTGCCCGCGCAACCAGTCGCCGGTGCCGATGCGGTCCTTGGCCCAGGTCAGGATGGTCTTGTGCCGGAAGCACCACGCATCGAGCACGGTGAACGCCTCGCGCATGTGGCTGTTGGTGGTCCACAGCCACAACACGGCGGCGTCGTGCGCCAAGCCCGCCACCGGCAGCGCGCGGATCGCCTCGATCGGCATCTGCGGATACGGGTTGGCGGCGCGGTGCGAGACGTCGGACGCGCGACTGTCGTAGGCCCATGGCGGGTCGGCGACGATGACCCGGAACGGCCCTTGCGGCAGCGGCGGCGGCTCGGCCACGATCGCCGCGGCTTTTCGCGCGACCATCAGGTTGCGGTGCGCGCCGGTGACCCGTCCGGTGCGGCCCATCGCGTCGAGCAGATGGCCGTACTTCTCCGGTTCGGCCTCGGCCGCCTTCGCCACCTCGGCGGCCCGCGCAATATCCTTCGGGGTGAAGCAATGGACGCCGCGCCGCGCCGGTGTCGTCGTCCTCGCCCTGCCATCGCGACCGACGGTCTTCGGCAACTGGGGAAATTCCCCAGTTGATTGAAGATCCCGCCGGACCGTGGCGACGGTGTGATGATCGACGCCGACCGTGGCGGCGATCTGCCGGTTGCTCTGCTCGGGCGTCCGCTTGAGGCGGCTACCGATGACCTCGCGCAGCTGCTCGCGCGTCAGGTGGCGGCGGTGCAGATTGAGGTCTTCGGCGAGTTCCTCCTTCTCCGGGCGGGACAGCCCCGGCCGAATGTCGACCGGAAGGTTGCGGAGGCCGAGCTCGGCGGCGATCCGCAGCCGGTTGGCGCCATCGATGACGTTGTGATGCTCATCGATGACGATCGGGACGACGATGCCCCGTTCACGGATATCGTCGCGGAGCGCATCGAGTTCGCCGTCCGGCAGCGCCGGCAGCAGATCGGCGAACGGCAGCGTATAGTCGATGCCGGCAACGGTGAGCGTCGGCGGCGGGTCATCGGAGCGCCCGGACACGGGCGCGGTCGTTGCACACATCGCAATGCCTCATCGGGTTGTCCTCCGCCCGTTGCCTGTCCGATGCGGTGCGATGTGTGCCCCGGGGGCGGGAGAGCGGGCCGGCCGTCCGGCCCCCGGGTGTGGCGGAGGAGGGTGAACTCAGTGGGTGTCGGGAACTCCGGTCAAAAGGGTACCTCGGGATCGAGCTTGCGCAGGTGTTCGGCGTCTCGGGCGGCGAGCTCGCGCAGGTGGTCGCAGTACCCGGTGACGACGGCCTCGACGAACGTCAGCCACTCGCCTTCGCTGAGCGTTTCCAAATCGGTCTTGGCGATGCTGTCGAGATACTCGCCGCCCATGTCGCCGCCGCGGACGAAGGCGTTCCGTTCGTTGGGGGTGGGATCGATCATGCCGCGCCTCCGATGGCAGATGTCCTGGCAGGTGAGAGAGCAGAGGTGTCGAAGCCGCTGTTTCGGCCAGCGGACATCGAACCAGCCGAAGCCGCGGGCCTCGCGGCGGCAGACGTCGCAGAGCATGGGCTGAACTCGTAGGCAGTGATCTCGGTGTAGCGGCCCTGCGGTCGGACGCGGATGCGAGCCGGTGCCGGCAGCGCCTCGACATGGCGCAGCGCCTCGTCGATGGTGCGCGGCACGGGCACGGCGGGCAGGCGCTTCTGCCACCAATGCACCGCCTTCTGCCGGGCGAAGCCCGTGTGCTCGAAGCAGATCCACTCGCGATGGCAGGCGAAGCCGCAGGAGTATTCGACGCGCAGGCTGGGCAGGCCGCCGGGCTTCTCGTGGCGGTGATAGCCGATGCCGGTGACGGTCACCCACTGGGCGTCGACCTGGCTGGAGAGGATGGCGCTGGTGCTGGCGCTGCGCGCCAGGTCCGGCTCCGGCGCCGGGAAGACGTGGCCGCACTGCGGACACACGCGAACGGCGGCGTGGAGAATGGTCTCGCAGTCGGGGCACGTCTTCACGGGCGCATGGCCCTCTTCGTCCGTGCTCCGCTTGCGGCCGTCGATGCGGTCGATCGGCCCGTGCCGGTCGACGTTGCCGGCGAAGTCGAGAATGACGCAGTTCTCCTTTCCGTTGGCGAGGCGGGTGCCGCGGCCGATCATCTGGACGTAGAGGCCGACGGACTTGGTCGGCCGCAGCATGGCGATGAGGTCGACGCCCGGCGCGTTGAAGCCGGTGGTGAGCACGTTGGCGTTGGTGAGGCAGCGGATGTGGCCGCGCTTGAAGTCGGCGATCATGCGGTCGCGTTCGGCGGACGCGGTCTCGCCGAGGATCGCCTCGCAGGTGATGCCGCGGTCGCGGATGGCGTCGCGGACATGGTGGGCATGGTCGACGCCGGCACAGAACACCAGCCAGGAGCCGCGGTCGGCGCCGTAGCGGAGGATCTCGTCCACCGCCGCCCGGGTGGTCGAGTCCACGTCGACGGCGGCCTCCAGCTGGGAGGATATGAACTCGCCGCCGCGGCTGCCGACGGCGGTGGTGTCCAGCTGGGTCTCGGTCCGCTTCGGCACCACCTCGCAGAGGTAGCCCTGGGCGATCATGTCGGCGATGCCCGCGTCGTAGGCGATGGCATCGAACAGCGCGTCCCTGCCTTCGTGCAGCAGGCCGCTGTCGAGCCGGTAGGGCGTGGCGGTGAAGCCGATGATCTTGCGCGCCGGGTTGATGACCGCGAGATCGCCGAGGAAGCGGCGGTACATGGTGTTGGAGGAGCGCGGGATCAGATGCGCCTCGTCGATCAGCACCAGGTCGCAGCGCTGGATGTCGTAGGCCCGCTTGTGGACGGACTGGATGCCGGCGAACAGGACCTGGGAGTGCAGGTCGCGCTTGTTGAGGCCGGCCGAGTAGATGCCGGCCGGCGCTTCCGGCCACAGCCTCACCATCTCGGCAAAATTCTGCGCGATCAGCTCCCGGACGTGGGTGACGATGAGGATGCGCGTGTCCGGCCAGTCGGCGATGGCGCGGGCGGCGAAGGCGGCGAGGCAAATCGACTTACCGGTGTTGTGATGAACGACGAAGTCAGCCGTCAGATAGAGGTGATCATCATCGAGAACGAAGCCGTAGTAGTCGCCCTCACCAACCGGTTCGATCGTGAATCCAGTCACCAGAGGGTTTTTTCGCTGCTTGCGAGGTGCTGCCTGTTTCCGTCTGACCCGAGTGGGAATGGTGTTCAGTTCTCCGGAGATCGGCACACGCCAAAAGGTACCGCCCTGTCCGTTCTGATCGAACTTCTCGCACTCGCTGACCTTTGCCCACAGGCCAAGGCTGCGTGCGACGAAGACGACGTCTTCTGCAAGGCGCTTCGACTTGCTGATGAAGTCGAAGCACCCACCATCGTAGTGGCCATCGGTGTCGATCAGGCCGGCGAGGACTTCTCGACGGACGTGCCGGCTACCGAGCTTGCAGGCCTCAGGGATGAACTTGTCGGCGGCGCGGCAACCGGCGATTCCAAGTTCACGAAGGATGGCGGTGACCCGGTTCGGCCGAGAGCAAGTCGCCTTCGAGTCGGAAAACCTGACGCCCCAGCAGGTCCCGCGCTCGTTATGCTTGGCCACAAAATGCAGGCCATGCCGCTCCATCTCCGCCCAGACGCTGTCGAGCACCTCTTCGTCGGGGTTGGTCAGATAAACGCCGTGGATGATCGAACCGTCCCCGAGGAGAGCGCCAATCACATACGGGGCAATCGGGGGATCATCTCGCCGCGGAAAGTCGACCGGCACACGGCGCAGCTTGCGAAGATGCCGCCATGACCGAGATCGCGCGAACCAGTCGCGGATTGCGACGTTCTCGATCTCCTGACCGGTCGTATTGCAGGGGTGTCGCTTGCCCTCGTTCGTCGTTTGCAGGGAGAGGATGTGGCCTTCGTTGACCACGAAGGACGCGCCCTTTTTCGGGACCACGCGAACGAGGTTTTCTCGCCCG
>CAZVRW010000111.1:0-5578 GCA_964630265.1 uncultured Rhodospirillaceae bacterium | reverse complement strand
GACGCGAGCCGCTCGGCGAGCTTCAGCGAGGTCTGCCAGGGCACGTCCGGGTCCCGCATGCCGTGGATCAGCCGCACCGGGCAGGTGAGCGGGATGGTGTCATGCAGCACCAGGTGGTTGCGCCCCTCGCCCAGGATCAGCTTGGTCACCGGCGTCGGCTCGGGATCGTAGGGGCTGGCCACCAGCACCACGCCCTCGCGCTCCAGCGTCGCCCGCTGCTCCGCCGTCAGCATCGTCGGGATCAGGTCCTCGGTGAAGTCCGGCGCCGCGGCGATGCCGACCAGGGCGGCGACCCGCTCCGGCCGCCGCAACGCCGCCAGCAGCATGATCCAGCCGCCGAGGCTGGAGCCCACCAGCACCTGCGGCCCCTGGGTCAGCCGGTCGAGCACGAACACGGTGTCCTCGGCCCAGCGGCCAATGGTGCCGTCGGTGAAGGCGCCCGACGACGCGCCGTGGCCAAAATAATCGAAGCGCAGATAGGCGAGGCCGCGCGCCCGGCAAAAGTGTTCGAGCCGGAGCGCCTTGCCGCCGGTCATGTCCGACATGTAGCCGGTGAGGAACACCACCCCTGGTGATGTGCCCGGCGACGCCCCCGGCGTCCGGTGATAGGCAATGGTCTCCCCGTCGTCCCGCGCGATGATCGCGGGCGCGGGATTGGCGGACGCGTCGCTCATCGTCATAATCCCCTCCTCGGCCCGCAGACCGGGCCAAACACCCGCCAAAGACCGGCAGGACCCCCAGTTGCCGAATCCTAGCACCGAAGCCCCGCAACCGGAACCGCTGGCGGCAACAGCGCCGCTGCCACGTGCCGCGACGATTCTGCAGGTCCTGCCAGCGCTCGGCGCCGAGGGCGGGGTCGAGCGCGGCACCGTCGAGGTGGCGGGTGCCATCGTCGCCGCCGGCGGCCGCGCCCTCGTCGCCTCGGCCGGCGGGCCGCAGACGGCCGCACTGGCCGGCGTCGGCGGCGCCCACGTCACCTTGCCGCTGGCGACCAAGAACCCCCTTGCCCTCATCGCCAACGCCGCCCGGCTGGCCCGGCTGATCCGCGCCGAGGGCGTCGATCTGGTGCACGCCCGCTCGCGCGCCCCGGCGTGGAGCGCTTGGGTGGCGGCGCGGCGGACCGGCGTGCCGTTCGTCACCACCTTCCACGGCACCTATGGCGCCGGCACCGCGGCGAAACGGGCCTACAACCGGGTGATGACGCGCGGCGTCCGCGTCATCGCCATCTCGCAGCACATCGCCCGGCACCTGACCCGGGTCTACGGCATCGACGTGGCGCGCATCCGGGTGATCCCGCGCGGCGTCGACACCGCCGCCTTCGACCCGGCGACGGTGAGCCCCGAGCGCGTCACCCGGTTGCGGCGGGCCTGGGGACTCGACACCGACCGGCCCGTCGTGCTGCTGCCCGGCCGGCTCACCCGATGGAAGGGGCAGACCGTCTTCCTCGACGCCCTCGCCCACCTTCCCCGCCGCGATCTGTCCGCGGTCCTCCTCGGCTCCGACCAGGGACGCACCGGCTATCGGCGGGAGTTGGACGCGCTGATCCGGGCCCATGGCCTCGGCGACGTCGTCCACATCATCGAGCGCTGCGACGACATGCCGGCGGCCTTCTGCGCCGCCGACCTGGTCGTCTCGGCCTCCACCGACCCGGAGGCGTTCGGTCGCATCGCCGTGGAGGCGCAGGCCATGGGCCGGCCGGTGATCGCCAGCGACCACGGCGGCGCGCGGGAGACGGTGCTGGCCGGCGTCACCGGCTGGCTCACCCGGCCGGGCGATCCGGATGCCCTGGCCCGCGCCCTCGCCGACGCGCTGGCGACGCCGCCGGAGCGGCTGGCGGCGATGGCGGCGGCCGGTATCGACCACGTCCGGCGCAGCTTCACCACCAGCCGGATGTGCGCCCGCACCCTCGCCGTCTACGCCGAAGTGCTGGGCGCGGGCCCCGCCGGAACCCCGACGCCGTGAGGCCGGCCATCCTGGTCATCAAGCTCGGCGCCCTCGGCGACGTGGTGCAGGCGCTGGGGCCGTTCGCGGCGATCCGCCGGCACCACGCCGACGCCCAAATCACGCTGCTCACCACCCGGCCGTTCGCCGCGCTGGCAGAGGCCAGCGGCTGCTTTGACGCCGTCTGGATCGACGACCGGCCGGGGTTGGCCCAGGTCGGCGGCTGGCTGGCGCTGCGCCGACGGCTGCGCGGCGGCGGCTTCCGGCGCGTCTACGACCTGCAGACCTCGCCGCGCAGCTCGCGCTACTTCCGGCTGTTCTGGCCGGGGCCGTATCCTGAGTGGTCGGGTATCGCCCGCGGCTGCTCCCACCCCCATGCCAACCCGGCGCGCGATGCCATGCACACCCTGGAGCGGCAGGCCGAGCAGTTGCGCATCGCCGGCATCGCCGCCGTCCCCGATCCGGACGTGCGCTGGACCGAGGCCGACATCGACCGGTTCGGCATCAACGGACCGTATGTCCTGCTCGCCCCCGGTGGCGCCGCGCACCGCCCGGAGAAGCGCTGGCCGGCCGACCGGTTCGCTGCGCTGGCCGGCCGGCTGGCAGCCGCCGGGACGCGGCCGGTGCTGGTCGGCGCTGCCGACGAGGCGCCGCTGCACGCGATGATCCAGACGGCCGCGCCCGATGCCCTTACCCTCGCCGGCGCCACGTCGCTGCTGGAACTGGCGGCGCTCGCCCGTCGCGCGACGGCGGCCGTGGGCAACGACACCGGCCCCATGCATCTCGCCGCCGTCGCCCGCTGCCCGTCCGTGGTGCTCTATTCCCATGCCTCGAACCCCGCCCTGTGTGCCCAGCGCGGCCCGCAGGTCGCGATCCTGCGCGCGCCGTCCACGGCGGACATCGCCGTCGACCGGGTCTGGGCCGCCCTCGCCGACCTCGGCGTTGCTTGACAGGTCCGGACGCGGCTCTAGACTGCGCAGCCGTTGGTAACAGTGGTTTTTCCGATATGAACGATCAGGTTGCGTGTCCCGAGGCCGCCGGCGCCGCGGGGCCGGTTCGCATCACCCTCCCCGATGGCAGCGTCAGATCCTTCGACGCACCCGTGACCGGCGCCGAGCTCGCCGCGAACATCAGCAAGAGCCTTGCCAAGGCGGCGCTGGCAGTGCGCGTCGACGGCACCCTGCGTGACTTGGCGACGACCATCGACCGCGACGCCAACGTCGCCGTCGTCACCGCCCGCGACGACGACGCCCTGCCGTTGCTCCGCCACGACGCCGCACACGTCATGGCGCAGGCGGTGCAGGAGCTCTATCCCGGCACCCAGGTGACCATCGGCCCGGCCATCGAAAACGGCTTCTACTACGACTTCGCCCGCGACGAGCCATTCGTCCCCGACGATCTCGAGCGGATCGAGGCGCGGATGCGGGAGATCGTCGACCGTGACCTGCCCCTGGTGCGCGAGATCTGGGATCGCTCGGCGGCGATCGAGTACTTCAAGTCCATCGGCGAGCACTACAAGGCGCAGATCATCGCCGAGATTCCGGACGGCGAAGCCATCTCCATCTACCGCCAGGGCGACTGGCTCGACCTGTGCACCGGGCCGCACCTGCCGTCCACGGGCAAGCTCGGCAAGGCGTTCAAGCTGATGAAGCTGGCCGGTGCCTATTGGCGCGGCGACTCGCACAACGCCATGCTGCAGCGTATCTACGGTACGGCATGGGCCGACGCCAAGCAGCTCCAGGCCTACCTCACCATGCTGGAGGAGGCCGAGAAGCGCGACCACCGCCGGGTGGGGCGCGAACTCGACCTGTTCCACATCCAGGAGGAAGCCCCCGGCGCCGTCTTCTGGCATCCCAAGGGCTGGACCCTCTATCGCACGCTGCAAACCTATATGCGCGCCCGCCTGGAGGCCGCCGGCTACGTCGAGGTGAAGACGCCGCAGCTCGTCGACCGCAGCCTGTGGGAGAAGTCCGGCCACTGGGAGAAGTTCCGCGAGCACATGTTCACCGCCGAGGCCGAGGACAAGATCCTGGCGCTCAAGCCCATGAACTGCCCCGGCCACGTCCAGATCTTCCGCCAGGGGATCAAGAGCTGGCGCGACCTGCCGCTGCGCATGGCCGAGTTCGGCGCCTGCCACCGCAACGAACCGTCGGGCGCGCTGCACGGGTTGATGCGGGTGCGCGCCTTCGTCCAGGACGACGCCCACATCTTCTGCACCGAGGACCAGATCACCTCGGAGACCCGGATCTTCTGCGACCTGCTCTTGAGCGTCTATCGCGACCTCGGCTTCGAGTCGGTGATCGTCAAGTTCTCCGACCGTCCGGAAAAGCGCGCCGGCAGCAACGAGACCTGGGACAAGGCCGAACGCGCCCTCAGCGACGCCACCGCCGCCGCCGGGCTCGAGACCATCCTCAACCCCGGCGAGGGCGCCTTCTACGGGCCGAAGCTGGAGTTCGTGCTGCGCGACGCCATCGGCCGCGACTGGCAACTCGGCACCCTGCAGGTGGACTTCGTCCTGCCGGAGCGGCTCGACGCCAGCTACGTCGGCGAGGACGGCGCCAAGCACCGGCCGGTGATGCTGCACCGCGCCATCCTCGGCTCGTTCGAGCGGTTCATCGGCGTCTTGATCGAGCACCACGCCGGCCGCCTGCCGCTGTGGCTCTCGCCGGTGCAGGTGGTGGTGGCGACCATCACCAACGAGGTCGACGATTATGCCGCCCGCGTTCGCGACGCCATGGTGGCGGCGGGGCTGCGGTCGGAGCTGGACGTGCGCAATGAAAAGATCAACTTCAAGGTGCGCGAGCACAGCGTCGCCCGGGTGCCGGTGATCGCCGTCGTCGGCGCCCGCGAACGCGACGAGATGACCGTGGCGTTGCGCCGGCTCGGCGGTCCGGGCCAAGAAACCCTTGCCCTGGAAGAGGCAATTGCTACACTTGTCGGCGAGGCGGCGGGCCCGCTCGGCGCGGCGTGAGGCAATGCGCACGCGTCGAGGCGCGGCGATGATGCTGCCTCAGCGATTGGATCGATAACTGGACACTGAACGCCGATTTGCGCCTTCGAGACCACCTCGCCGCGTGCTCCCGTGCCACGGCCGCCCACGGCGACCGCGATGGCCGGGGCAACGTGTCAGATTGGCCGCTTCGTAATCCCGTCCCGATGACCGCCCGATGACCACGCGCATCGGCCGGCCCTTCACCGTGCAATGCCATCCACGCCGCGCGGGCGGTGAGGCCGTGTGGCCGTCGCCTCGTCCGTCGCGCTAACCAGGAGTCCCGACAATAGCTCGCCCCCCCATGCAGCAGGCGCCCGTCCGCGAAGGGCCGCGCGTCAACGACGAAATTGCCGTTTCGAAGGTGCGGCTCATCGACGCCGACGGCGAACAGGTCGGCGTCGTGTCCATCGAGGAAGCCCTGCAGATCGCCGAGGAGGCCGGGCTGGACCTGGTCGAGGTGGCGGGCCAAGCGCAGCCGCCGGTCTGTAAGGTCCTCGACTACGGCAAGATGAAGTACGAGTCCCAGAAGAAGAAGAGCGAGGCGCGCAAGAAACAGAAAGTCATCGAAATCAAGGAAATCAAGATGCGCCCGATGATCGACCAGCACGATTACGACGTCAAGGTGCGCAACATGCGGCGCTTCCT
>CAZVRW010000110.1:0-5936 GCA_964630265.1 uncultured Rhodospirillaceae bacterium | reverse complement strand
AGATTCCACAAAGGTGTTTATCGCCCTCAATGCGCCTCCTCCCAGTTCGCCGCAGCGCCGGTGTCGACGACCAGCGGGACCGAGAGGTGAGCGGCTTGTTCCATCACCTTCACCACCGCCGCGCGGGTGTCGTCGACCTCGGCCTCGGGCACCTCGAAGATCAGTTCGTCGTGCACCTGCAGGAGCATTTTCGCCGACACCCCCGCCTCTGCCAGCGCGCGGGGGATGCGCACCATGGCGCGCTTGATGATGTCGGCGGCGCCGCCCTGGATCGGCGCGTTGATGGCGGCGCGCTCGGCGAAATTGCGGGACGACGGGTTCTTGTCGTTGATTCCGCGCACGTGCACCCGCCGGCCGAACAGCGTCGTCACGAAGCCCTGCTCGCGCGCCGCCGCGATGGTGCGGTCCATGTAGGCGCGGATGCCGGGATAGCGCTGGAAATAGGCGTCGATGTAGGCGCTGGCTTCCGAACGCGGAATCTTCAGCTGGCGCGCCAGGCCGAACGGCGAGATGCCGTAGATGATGCCGAAGTTGATGGCCTTGGCCTTGCGCCGGATCTGGGGGTCCATGCCATCGACGGGCACGCCGAACACCTGCGAGGCGGTGAGGGCGTGAATGTCCTGGCCGTCCCGGAACGCCTCCTTCAGCGCCGCGATGTCGGCGACGTGGGCGAGCAGGCGGAGCTCGATCTGTGAATAGTCGGCGCTGAGCAGCACGTGGCCGGGCGCGGCGACGAAGGCGCGGCGGATGCGCCGCCCCTCGGCGGTGCGCACCGGGATGTTCTGCAGATTGGGATCGTTGGAGCTGAGCCGGCCGGTGGATGCGATGGCCTGGGAATAGGAGGTATGAACCCTGCCGGTCTCCGGGTTGATCTGGTCGACCAGCGCATCGGCATAGGTGGACTTGAGCTTGGCCAGTTGCCGCCACTCCAGCACCTTCTCGGGCAGCTCGTGGCCCTGCGCCGCCAGCGTCTCCAGCACCTCCGCGCCAGTGGCATAGGCGCCTGTCTTGCCCTTCTTGCCGCCGTCGATCCCCATCTCGTCGAACAACACCTCGCCCAGTTGCTTCGGCGAGCCGACGTTGAAGGAATGGCCGGCGAGCTTGTGGATTTCGTCCTCGAGATCGCCGAGCCGGTGGGTGAACTCCCGGCTGACGTCGCGCAGCGCCGCAGCGTCGACCGAGATGCCCGCCCGCTCCATCGCCGCCAGCACGGCCACCAGCGGCCGCTCCAGCATTTCGTAGACGGAGACCAGCCGGTCCTCCACCAGCCGCGGTTTGAGCACGGCATGCAGCCGCCACGTGACGTCGGCGTCCTCGGCGGCATAGTCACGGGCCTTGTCCAGCGGCACCTGGGCGAAGCCGATCTGGCTCTTCCCCCGGCCGGCGACGTCGCCGTACTTGATCGTCGTGTGCGCCAGGAACAGCTCGGCCAACTCGTCCATGCCGTGGCCGTGCAGCCCGCCCTCGAGGACGTAGGACAACAGCATGGTGTCGTCGATGGGGGCAACGTCGATGCCGACGCGGGCCAGCACGTGCATGTCGTACTTCAGGTTCTGGCCGATCTTCAGGACCGAGTCGTCCTCCAGCAGCGGCTTCAGGGCGACGAGCGCCTGATCCATCGGCACCTGGGTCGGCGCCGCACCGCCACCGTCGTCATCATCGTGCAGCGCGAGGCCGCCGCCGCTAGGGTCCCGCGCCGTGTGCGCCAGCGGGATGTAGCACGCCCGCCCCGGCGCCAGCGCCAGCGATACCCCGACGAGATCGGCACGCAAGGCGTCCAGCGACGTGGTTTCGGTGTCGATGGCGACCATCCCCCCCGCGCGCGCCTCGTCGATCCAGCGCTCGAGTGTCGCCATGTCCTGCACCAAGGCGTACGCGGGCGCCTGTTGCGACGCGGCCGTGACCGATGCGGTGCCGCCGCCCGCCGTGGCAATGGCGCCACTCTCGACGCGGGCGACGGTCGAGCGGAACCCTTGGGCCTCCAGAAAGGCGAGCAGCGTCCGACGGTCGGGCCGGGCGGCAGAAAACGCCTCGAGGGGCTCGGGCAGCGGCGCATCGTCGTGCAGGCGCACCAATTTGCGCGACAGGCGCGCCTGTTCGGCGTGCTCCAGCAGCATCTGTCGGCGTTTCGGCTGCTTGATGTCGCCGGCCTGCTGCAGCAGCGTGTCCAGGTCGCCGTACTCCTGAATGAGCTGGGCTGCGGTCTTGACGCCGATACCGGGGACGCCGGGCACGTTGTCGATCGAGTCACCGGCCAGCGCCTGCACGTCGACCACGCGCTCCGGGCCGACACCGAATTTGGCCTCGACCTCGGCGGGACCGATCGACGTGCCGGTCATCGGATCCTGCATACCGACGCCCTCGCCGATGAGTTGCATCAGATCCTTGTCGGAGGAAATGATGATCACTTCCAGGCCGGCGTCGCGGGCAGTGCGGGCATAACTGGCGATCAGGTCGTCGGCCTCGTAGCGCTCGCTCTCGATCACCGGCAGGCCCATCGCCCGAGCCGCCTCACGGACCAGCGGGAACTGCGGCACCAGATCTTCCGGCGGCTCCGGGCGATTGGCCTTGTAGGCGTCGTAGAGGTCGGTGCGGAAGGTCTGCTTGGCAGTGTCGAAGACGACGACAATGGGATCCTCGCCGTGCTCGGCCATCGTCTTCACCAACATGTTGGTGAAGCCGTACACGGCGTTGACCGGGGTGCCCTCCGGATTGGTCAGCGGCGGCAGCTTGTGATAGGCGCGGAAGATGAACCCGGATGCATCGACCAGGACCAGACGGCGCGGCGCGGCGGCCATCGCGCGCGCCGGCTCAGTGGCCAGCGGCGACCGGCGCGCCCTCGGCCAGAACGAAGCGACGCGAGCAGTAGGGACACACCACGTCACCGGTGTCTTCGTCGATGTGGAGAAAGACGGTCGGGTGGCCGAGCGGGCCCCCACCACCGTCGCAGCGGACGACCAGCGTGTCGACGGTGACCGTTTCTTCGAAGTCCATGGTGGCGCCCTCGTTTCAGCCGTGCGCGGGCGTTGACCCCCGCTCCACCCGGATGATAGCGATTGCCGGTTCCCGATCAACGGGCCCGTCACCGAGGGTGTCGCAACCATGGATCATGCGCCCGGCGCCGCCGACGACAATGCCACGAGAGACGGCCCCCCCGCCGGCGCTCCCGCCTTTGCCGTCGAGGTCGACGCACTGACCAAGACCTACCGGGGGCGGGCCGGACAGGAGCCGGTACTGGCGCTGAGGGGTGTGTCACTCGCCGTTCCCCGCGGTTCGTTCTTCGGGCTGCTCGGCCCCAACGGCGCCGGTAAATCGACGCTGATCAATATCCTCGCCGGGCTGGTGGTGCGGACCAGCGGCACCGCACGCGTCTGGGGCTATGACATCGACGCCGACATGCGTGCCGCCCGGCGCTGCATCGGCGTCGTGCCGCAAGAGCTGAACATCGACCCGTTCTTCACCCCGCGCGAATTACTGGATGTCCAGGCCGGCCTGTATGGCGTGCCGTTTGGGCAGCGGCGAACGGACGAGATCCTGCAACTCGTGGGCCTGACCAAGCAGGCCGACGCCTACGCTCGCACCCTCTCGGGCGGCATGCGGCGGCGGCTGCTGGTCGCCAAGGCGATGGTGCACTCGCCGCGGGTGCTGGTGCTCGACGAGCCGACGGCCGGCGTCGACGTTGAACTCCGCCGCGGGCTGTGGGTGTCGATGCGCAAGCTGCAGGCGCAGGGCACGACGATCCTCCTCACCACCCACTACCTGGAGGAGGCGGAGTCCCTCTGCGACACCATCGCCATCATCAATCACGGCCGGCTGATCGCCTGCGAGCCGACCGAGACCCTGCTCCGTCGCCTCGACTCCAAGGAGATGACGGTGACCCTCGCCGAACCGGTGGACCACGTCCCGGAGCCGCTGCTGCGCTTCCAGGCCTCGCTGAAGCGATCGGGGCAACTCGTCTTCTGCTATCCGCCGTCGCGCACCCGCACCGGCGAGGTGCTGGCCGCCATCGAGGCGGCGGGCTTGACCATCGCCGACCTGACCACCCGCGAGTCCGACCTTGAAGACGTCTTCGTCCGGCTGACCAGTGTCACCGAGGACACCGGGAGCGATGCCGCCTGATGCCGCGGCCGCTCGTCACCGGGCCGCTGGTCACCGGGCTCCTGGTCGTCGTCTGCCTTACCGCCTGTGCGCCCATGAGCATGCCGGGTGGACCGCCGCGCGTCGCGCCGACGCTGCTGCCTGACGCGGTGCGCGCGGTCGACGGCGCCGAACTGCCGCTGCACACATGGCTGCCGGACGACGACGCGCCAACCGCAGTGGTCTTGGCGCTGCACGGCTTCAATGATTACGGCCGCTTCTTCGATGCCCCTGGCAGTTGGCTTGCGGCCCGCGGCATCGCCGCCTATGCCTACGACCAGCGCGGCTTCGGCGCGGCGCCGCACCGCGGCGTCTGGCCCGGTAAGGCGACACTCGCCCGCGACCTCTACGATGCCGTGGCGGCCGTCGCCGAACGCCACCCCGACGTGCCACTCATTGTGCTCGGCGAAAGCATGGGTGGCGCCGTCGCCCTGTTGGCGGCAACCACCGACGGAGGCCTGCCAGTAGACGGCCTCATCTTGGCGGCGCCGGCGGTGCGCGGTCGCGCCTCGCTGTCGTGGGTCGAGCAGGCAGCGCTCTGGCTGTCGGCGCACACCGTGCCGCGGCTCACGCTCAGCGGCCGCGGCCTCGGTATCCAAGCGTCGGACAATGTCGAGATGCTGCGCGGTCTTGGCCGCGATCCGCTGGTCATCAAGGAGACCCGCGTCGATGCCCTCTGGGGGCTTGTCAACCTGATGGACGCGGCGCAGGCGGCGGCCCCCGGCCTTGATGTGCCGGCGCTGATCCTCAACGGCGGGCGCGACGAACTGGTGCCGCCGAGGCCGACGCGGCAGTTCTTTGCCGGGCTTCCGCCGGCACCGCCGGGGCGGTGGCGGGCCGCCATCTACGAGGACGGCTATCACATGCTGCTCCGCGACCTGGACGGCGAGACGGTGTGGACCGACATCGACGCCTGGATCGCCGACCCGACCGCGCCCTTGCCGTCGGGGGCCGATGCCCGGGCAATTTCGCCACCCACTTGCCGCGCCTGGAATCTGTGCGATAAGGTACAGCAACAAGCGGCGTTCGCGCCCGCGCGCTCGTAGCTCAGTGGATAGAGCGTCGGCCTCCGGAGCCGAAGGTCACAGGTTCGAATCCTGTCGAGCGCGCCATTTCCTCGGAAATGGCGGCCCTAGCCAAGATCCTGCTCGGTTGCGCGCAGGTCGGCGGCATCACTCCAGCTGGATGATGACGGCGTCGACCGGGCCTTCGGAGATCACCTCGGTGGTGTGGCCCTTGCCGGTGGTATCGGCCATCAGCCAGGCATCACCGGCGGTGACCTGGCGCACTTCGCCGCTGCTGGCGGTGACGCGCATGGCGCCTCGCAGGCAGAACAGGATCTGCCGACGCGGCGTCGGATGACGCGCGCCGTTCCACCCGACCGGCAGGCGGATCAGGATATAGCGAGCGGCCGCCTCCGGTTCGGAAACGTGGAGCGGCGCGGCTGGCGGCGCGAAATCCTGCAACTCCAGCGAAACATCATAGTCATCGAAGCGGCTCTCTCCGTCCGCGTCCGCGAATAGCCGCAAAACCAGCATCGCCGCATTCTCCCTTGTCCGTCGGCACGCGCGCGAGCATAGAACCGCTGCTGGCGGCGGAGTAGGACATTCGGGTGTGGGCCAAACCGTTGGACGAGCCCAGTCGACCAAGGGCCGATCTTGCCGGGCGATCGTCGCGAATCGGCCGGAACTGTGGCCCCGGTGACAGTCGCCGTTCGGGATTTGCCCTAAACTCTCACTTCAGGCGACGGAAAATTTTAGCGAACTTATACCAGCGAGCGGAAAGGCTGACTCTGGGGC
>CAZVRW010000109.1:0-5944 GCA_964630265.1 uncultured Rhodospirillaceae bacterium | reverse complement strand
GAATTCATGGTCCGCAACACCTACATCTACCCGCCGCAGCCGTCGATGCGGATCATTTCGGACATCTTCGAGTTCACGGCGCAGAACATGCCGAAGTACAACTCGATCTCCATTTCCGGCTATCACATGCAGGAAGCGGGGGCGACCGCCGACCTGGAGATGGCCTACACGCTGGCCGACGGCGTCGAATACGCCCGGGCGGGGCTCAAGGCGGGGCTGACCATCGACCAGTTTGCGCCGCGCCTCTCGTTCTTCTGGGCGATCGGCATGAACTTCTACATGGAGGTGGCGAAGATGCGCGCCGCCCGCATGCTCTGGGCGAAGCTCATCAAGCAGTTCGACCCGAAGACGAGCAAGTCGTTGGCGCTGCGCACCCATTCGCAGACCTCGGGCTGGAGCCTGACGGCACAGGACGTCTACAATAACGTCGTCCGCACCTGCATCGAGGCGATGGCGGCGACCCAGGGCCACACTCAGTCCCTGCACACCAATTCGTTCGACGAGGCGCTGGCGCTGCCCACCGACTTCTCTGCGCGCATCGCCCGCAACACCCAGCTCTTCCTGCAACAGGAAAGCAATACCACCCAGGTCATCGATCCGTGGGGCGGCAGCTATTACATCGAGCGGTTGACACGGCAGCTGGCCGAACGCGCCTGGGAGCACATCCAGGAGGTGGAGAGCGCCGGCGGCATGGCCAAGGCCATCGAGGCCGGCATTCCGAAGATGCGCATCGAGGAGGCGGCAGCCCGCACCCAGGCGCGCATCGACTCGGGCCGCCAGACGGTGGTCGGCGTCAACAAGTATCAGCTGGATGAGCGCGAGAACATCGAAGTCCTCAAGGTGCAGAACGCCGAGGTGCGCCGGCAGCAGGTGGCGCAGCTGGAGGAATTGCGCCAGAGCCGCGATCCGGTCGAGGTCGAGCAGCGGCTCAACGCCCTGACCCGGGCGGCCGAGACGGGCGAAGGCAACCTGCTCGCCCTGGCCGTGGACGCGGCCCGGTCCAAGTGCTCGGTCGGCGAGATCTCCGACGCCCTGGAGAAGGTCTGGGGTCGTCACAAGGCCGAGATCCGCGCGATTTCCGGTGTCTACCGCAGCGAGGTCGGGGAGAAATCGGACATGGTCTCCAAGGTGCAGAAACTGGTCGACGAGTTCGAGCGCAACGACGGCCGTCGGCCGCGCATCCTCATCGCCAAGATGGGCCAGGACGGACACGACCGCGGCCAGAAGGTGATCGCCAGCGCCTTCGCCGATCTGGGCTTCGACGTGGACATCGGCCCCCTGTTTCAGACGCCGGAAGAGGCCGCCCGCCAGGCGGTGGAGAACGACGTCCACATCGTCGGCGCCAGTTCGCTGGCGGCCGGCCATCTGACCCTGGTGCCGTTGCTGAAGGCCGAACTCGCCAAGCTCGGCCGCGACGACATCCTCATCGTCGTCGGCGGGGTGATCCCGCCACAGGACTACGACGCGCTCTACGAGGCGGGCGCCGAGGCCATCTTCCCGCCGGGCACGGTGATCGCGGAAGCCGCCGTCGACCTGATCCACAAACTGAACCAGCGTCTCGGTTACGTGCCGAGCGCAGCGGCCTGAATGAAGCGGCCCGAATGATATGACAGCTGTCCAAGCGGCGCCCCGGGCCCAGGCGCGGGGGCCGCTCACCGTCGATGACTATGTCGAGGGCGTCATTGCCGGCGATCGCGCCCTGCTCGGCCGCGCCATCACCATCGTCGAGAGCCGCAGCCCGCGGCACCAGGAGTTGGCGCAGGAGATCCTGCTGCGCTTCCTCGCCCACCTGCGCACGATCCCCGACGAGCAGCGGGCGCATCGCATCGGCATCACCGGCGTCCCGGGGGTCGGGAAAAGCACCTTCATCGAGGCGCTCGGCAAGCATCTCACCGCCGCCGGTCACAAGATCGCCGTGCTCGCCGTCGATCCCAGCAGCACGCTGAGCGGCGGCAGCATTCTCGGTGACAAGACGCGGATGCAGGATCTCTCGGTCGATCCCAACGCCTTCATTCGTCCATCGCCATCGTCCGGCACGCTGGGCGGCGTCACCCGCACCACACGGTCGACCATGGTGGTCTGCGAGGCGGCCGGCTATGACGTCATCCTCGTCGAGACCGTGGGGGCCGGTCAGAACGAGGTCGCCGTCTCGGACATGACCGACTTTTTCCTGGTCCTCGCCCTGCCCGGCGCCGGAGACGAGTTGCAGGGGATCAAAAAGGGCGTTCTCGAGATCGCCGACATGATCGCCGTCAACAAGGCGGACGGCGACAATGAGGTGCGGGCCAAGCAGGCGGCGGTGCACTATCGCAACGCCCTGAAGATCATGAAGCACACCAGCCCCAACTGGACGCCGCCGGTGGTTCTGTGCAGCGCCCTCAAGGACATCGGCCTCGATAAGCTCTGGGCAAGAATCCGCGAGCACAAGGCAACCCTGACGGCGGTGGGCGAACTGCAAACCAAGCGCCGACAGCAGCGCATCGGCTGGATGTGGGGCATGCTGGAGGATCGCCTGCTGGATTCCCTGAAGTCGAACTCCCGGGTCCTGGAGATCCTGCCAACGGTCCAGCATGACGTCGCCGAAGGGAAACTGACCATCACCCTCGGCGTCGATCGCATTCTCGAGGCCTATCGGGGCTGAGCGGTCGACGATCGGTGGCGCGGGCCGATCGGCATCCGGGGGCCGGCTAGCCTTTTTTGGGCCGGCTGGCTTTCTTTGGGCCGGCTGGCTTTCTTTGGGCCGACCGGCGTTTCCGGGTCGACCGGTGGATCCCGACGCCGCCCCTGCCCCGCCCGGGTCCATGCGCAGGCGCTAATGCTGCACTGCAGCATTGGCACGGGTCATGCACCCCTGGCGCTGCTATACTCTCCGCAGATCGAGTGCAATGCGGATCCTGCGGAGAGTGTGTGCCATGAGTCGATATCCGATCACCTTCAACGAGCGTTGGGACATGCCGCGCGACAGCGTCGGCGACGGCGGTCTGCGCTTGGATTTCGAGCGACTGCTGGCCGAGTCCTGGACGCTGAGCCGCGACGATCGGATCGCGCTGGCCACCGATGCGGCGCTCGGACACCATGACGTGGAGGACGCGCCCGAACCGGCGCAGCGGCAGTGTTTGGCGGAAGCCGCCTGACCGCCGCAGCCATGGCGCCGAACGTGCAAAAACCTGGGAGGCCAAACCATGCCCGACACCATGCTGATGAAATCGCCGACCAAGGATAAGCCGGACACGTCGCCGGACGCCCACCCGTCGCGCCGTGCCGGTGATCATGGCCTGCTCGAGTCCGAGAAACTGGCAGACGTCGACCGCTTGGCCAACGCCACGACGGCGAAGCTGACCATGGGCCTGTCGCCGGTGTCACTGGCGATGACCTGGTTCGATTGGGCCGTCCACTTGGCCACCTCGCCCGGCAAGCAGTTCGAATTGGCGGAGAAGGCGGTGCGCAAGACCACCCGCTTCAACGAATATGCCGTCCGCTGCCTGTTCGGGGACGAGCCGGATCCCTGCATCGAACCGCTGCTCCAGGACAAGCGGTTCGACCACGAAACCTGGCAGATCTTCCCATACAATCTGGCCAACCAGGCCTTTCTACTCAATCAGCAGTGGTGGCACAATGCCACCACCAACATCCGCGGCGTCTCGCAGCGGCACGAGCAGGCCGTCGAGTTCTTCTCCCGCCAGATCCTCGACACCGTCGCCCCCTCCAACAGCCCCTTCCTCAATCCCGAGATCATCCGAACGACCTTCGAGGAAGGCGGGGAAAACCTGAAGCGTGGCGCCCGCAATTGGTGGGACGACGTCCGCCGCAAGGCGAAGAACGAACCGCCGGCCGGCGCCGAGGCGTTCAAGGTCGGCGAGAACCTGGCGATCACGCCCGGCAAGGTGGTGCTGCGCAACCACCTGATGGAGTTGATCCAGTACGAGCCGAGCACCACCGCCGTCCACCGCGAGCCGATCCTCATGCAGTCGGCGTGGATGATGAAGTACTACATCATGGACCTGTCGCGACGGAACTCGCTGGTCAAGTACCTGGTGGACCGCGGCCACACGGTGTTCATGATCTCCTGGCGCAACCCTGGCGCCGAGGACCGCGACCTCGGCATGGAGGACTATCGGCGCCTCGGCACGATGGCGGCCATCGACGCCATTTCCGAGATCGTGCCGGACGAGAAGATCCACGCCGTCGGCTACTGCCTGGGCGGCATCCTGCTGACCATCGCCGCGGCGAAGATGGCGCGCGACGGCGACGACCGACTCGCCAGCGTCACCCTGTTCACCACGCTGGTCGACTTCACCGAGGTCGGCGAGATGGGGATCTTCATGGACACCTCGCAGATCACCTTCATGGACGACATGATGTGGGAGCGGGGCTACCTGGATCCGCAAATGGCGCACGGCTCGTTCCAACTGCTGAAGTCCCGCGACCTGATCTGGTCGAAGATGATCCGCGAGTACTGGCTCGGCGAGCGCGAGAAGATGTTCGACCTGATGGCCTGGAACAGCGACGGCACGCGCATGCCCTATCGACAGCACTCGGAACTGCTGCGCCGCCTTTACCACGACAACGAGTTGTTCCATGGCCGCTATAAGGTGGAGGGCCGGCCGATCCGCATCAGCGATATCCATATCCCGATCTTCTGCGTCGCCGCCGAGAAGGACCACGTGGCGCCGTGGATCTCGGTCTACAAGCTGCACCTGCAGAGCGATGCGACCACGGTCACCTTCGTGCTCACCAGCGGCGGCCACAACGTCGGCATCGTCAATGAGCCGGGGCACCCGCGCCGCTTCTATCGGATGACCACCCACCACGCCGAGGACCGGGTGCCCGACGCCGACACGTGGTATGCCAACACCGAGCCGACCCAGGGCTCGTGGTGGCCGGCTTGGCAGATGTGGCTCGCCGAGCAGTCCCACGGCCGGGTGCCGGCCCGCGACGTCGGCGCCCCCGGCTATCGGCCACTGTGCGACGCCCCCGGCACGTATGTGCTGATGACATAGGCCTCGGGCGGCGGCGCCCCGCCAGGGCGGGCTGACGGTGGCGGGGCGGCTTGAACGTGCGAAATGTAGGATTTTGTAGGATAAAGTAGGATTTTGTCTGCCAAATCCGGCCGGGATGTATGCCAAATCGCGCCCCGATGTATGCCAAATCGGCGGCGAATGTCGGAAAATGTAGGGCGGATGTAGGATTTTTTCCGCCCTGAACAAAGCCGCGTCGCTCGGTGCGGCTGCTTCCTTCCCCTGGGCAGATACCCAAGAACGCGCGCGGGTCAAGCGGCGCTGACAGACTTTTGGTTCAGGCTCGCGGGTCCAGGGCCGCGGGTTCAGGGCCGCGGGTTCAGGGCCGCGGCTTCAGGGCCGCGCGCGTGGGCTTTCGCGAAAGGGGAAATTCTGATACAATTTGCCCAAAATGCGGTAACTCATCTGGGTTGGCCCGCAAAAAGAATGACGATGCGGCCAAGAGCAGGGAGCCGCCGATCCTAGCCGCGGGGAGCGGCTGATCATTGCCGCGGGGAGAGAATAATGTTCGGCATGGACACCGTCAGCGTCCTGGCGCTGCTGATCGCAGGTGTCACCTGCGTCGGATCGCTGCTCGTGATGTGGCATCAGAAGACCGTCGTCGACAGTACCGGCCAAGTCGTCGATGTGGAGGTGCCTTTCTTCGGCCGCCTGAAAACGAACGCCCCGGCGTTCGCCGGCGTCTTTCTCGGCATCGCGTTGACGGCGTTCATCATGCACCACTGGACCATTCCGCCCGCCACCGTGCCGCTGAGCGCCAAGATTAAAGTGGACCAGCCGGGATCCTCTGGATTCCGGGACGTGTTCATCGGCGTGGCTTTGCCGGAACACTACCGGACCGTCCAGGTGCCACCGAATATTGAAGAGGTGATCGAGTTCCCCATTCACCGAGGCGGACCGAATTTGCAAAGTCACTTCGCCGTGGC
>CAZVRW010000108.1:0-6078 GCA_964630265.1 uncultured Rhodospirillaceae bacterium | reverse complement strand
GCGGCGGCGAGATCAGGCCGACGCCCGGCGTCGAGTGGCGCACCCGGGCGATCCACTCGTCCACCTTGTGGCCGGGCAACTGTCCGCCCTCGCCGGGCTTCGCCCCCTGCGCCATCTTGATCTGGATGTCGTCGGCGTTGGCGAGGTATTCCGCGGTCACGCCGAAGCGGCCCGAGGCCACCTGCTTGATCGCCGAGCGCATGGAGTCACCGTTCGCCAGGGGCTCGTTGCGCGTCGCCTCCTCGCCGCCCTCGCCGGTGTTCGACTTGCCGCCGATCCGATTCATGGCGATCGCCAGCGTCGTGTGCGCTTCCCACGAGATGGCGCCGAACGACATGGCGCCCGTGGAAAACCGCTTGACGATCGCCGTCGCCGGCTCGACCTCAGCCAACGGAATCGGCGTCTCGGCGGGCTTCAACTCGAACAGGCCGCGCAGGTTCTTCAGCTTCGCCGTCTGGTCGTCGACGCGCGCCGTGTAGGACCTGAACTTCTTGTAGTCACCGGACCGGGTCGCATGCTGCAGCAACGCCACCGTTTCCGGCTTCCAGACGTGTTCTTCGCCGCGCAGCCGGAAGGCGAGTTCGCCGCCGACGTCCAGGGCGTTGCGCAGCACCGGCGAGTCACCCCAGGCGGCACGATGTCGGCGCACGGTCTCTTCCGCGATCTCGGCCAAGCCGATGCCACCGACGGCCGAATGGGTGCCGACGAAATAGGTGTCGACGAACGCCTTCGACAGGCCGACGGCGTCGAAGATCTGCGCGCCGCAATACGACTGGAAGGTGGAGATGCCCATCTTGGCGAAGACCTTCAACATCGCCTTGCAGACCGCCTTGACGTACCGCTGGTGGGCGTCGTCCTCGCTGACCCCTTCGGGGAACTCGCCGCGCATCGACGAGATGGTGTCGAAGGCGAGGTAGGGATTGATCGCCTCCGCGCCATACCCGCCGAGCAGGCAGAAATCATGCGTCTGCCGCGCCTCGCCGGTCTCGACGACCAGCCCGACCTCGGTGCGCAGGCCCTCGCGCAGCAGATGGTGGTGGACGCCGGCGGTGGCGAGCAGCGCCGGGATGGCGATCCGGTCGGCGGCAATGTTGCGATCGGACAGGATCAGGATGTTGTAGTCGCCCTGGACGACCTCGGTTGCCTCCGCCAACACCCGATCAAGGGCGGCGGCCAAGCCGTCGGCGCCCTCTTCCGCCGGATAGGTGATATCGATGGTGAACGTCCGGAACGCTTGGTCCAGGTGGTTCTCGATCCGCCGGATCCGCTCCAGGTCGACGTTCGACAGGATCGGGTGATGCGCCTCCAGGCGACGATGCCCGGCCGCGCCCTCCGGCTCCAGCAGATTGGGCCGCGGCCCGATCAACGTCACCAGCGACATCACCAGCTCTTCGCGGATCGAGTCGATGGGCGGATTGGTGACCTGGGCAAAGCACTGCTTAAAATAGTCGTAGAGCATCTTCGGCCGGTCGGACAGCACCGCCAGCGGCGTGTCGCGCCCCATGGAGCCCACCGGCTCCTGGCCGGTCAGCGCCATCGGCGCGAGGAAGAACTTGAGATCCTCCTGCGTGTAACCGAAGGCCTGCTGACGGTCGAGGAGCGTGCCGGCGTCCGGCGCCATCGGCCCGACCTCGGGCGGCAGGCTGCTGAGCTTGGTCTGGGTGGCGTCCAGCCACTCCTGATACGGGCGCGCCGCGGCGAGTTCGGTCTTCAACTCGTCGTCGTCGATGATGCGGCCCTGTTCCAGGTCGATCAGGAACATCTTGCCCGGCTGCAGGCGCCACTTCTTGACGATCTTCTCTTCCGGAATTGGCAGCACGCCGACCTCGGACGAGGCGACCACCAGATCATCGTCGGTAATGACGTAGCGGGTCGGGCGCAGGCCGTTGCGGTCCAGCGTCGCGCCGATCTGCCGGCCGTCGGTGAAGGCGACCGCCGCCGGACCGTCCCACGGCTCCATCAGCGCCGCGTGATACTCGTAGAAGGCCCGCCGCTTCGGATCCATCAGCGGGTTTTCGTCCCACGCCTCCGGGATCATCAGCATCATCGCATGGGCCAGTGAATAGCCGCCGGCGACCAGCAACTCGAGCGCGTTGTCGAAGGTCGCCGAGTCGGACATGTTGTCGGCGAGCAGCGGCCACAGCTTATCCAGGTCGTCGCCCATCAGCGCCGAACGCATGGTGTGCCGGCGCGCCTGCATCCAGTTGATGTTGCCGCGCAACGTATTGATCTCGCCATTGTGGCAGAGATAGCGGAACGGATGCGCCAGCCGCCACGACGGGAAGGTGTTGGTGGAAAACCGCTGGTGCACCAGCGCCAGCGCCGAGGTCATCCGCGGATCGGCGATGTCGGCGAAATAGGTGGACAGGTTCTCGCCGAGGATCATCCCCTTGTAGCAGATGGTCCGGGCCGACAGCGTCGCGATATAGAACCAGCCCGCCTCCGGCAGCTCACGGTCCCAGATCTTGTGGTGCGCGACCTTGCGGATGACGAACAGCTTGCGCTCGAACGCGTCGGTGTCGCCACACGGCGGACCGCGCCGGATGATCACTTGGCGGATCACCGGCTCAAGCGGCTTGACGCTCTCGCCGAGCACCGAGTTGTCGGTGGGCACGTCACGCCAGCCGATCACCGGCTGCCCTTCTTCGGCACAGGTCTCCTCGATCGCCGCCTCGCAGTGCGCGCGCGTCGTCGCATCGCGCGGCAGGAGGACCATGCCGACCGCATAGTCGCCGACCGCCGGCAGGTCGATGCCCAGCCGGTCGCATTCCTCGCGCATCAGCACGTCGGGGATCTGGATCAGCAGCCCCGCGCCGTCGCCGGCGAGCGGGTCCGCGCCCACGGCGCCACGGTGGCGCAAATTGATCAGAATCTGCAGCCCTTGCTCGACGATGTCGTGGGTCTTGCGGTTCTTGATGTGGGCGACGAAGCCGATGCCGCAGGCATCGTGCTCGTTGCGCGGATCGTACAGGCCCTGCCCACTCGGTAACGCACACCTATTCATGCGTTGTTCCCATCCTCGAGTTTCGCGTTGCCGTGCGCCGCCCGGTCGCGCACACCATCAGCAGACATTATGGCATATGGCGAGCGTTCATGCGCTCGCGCGGTGGCTTTTTCATCCCTCCGTGTCGCGCCGGGTCTCCATGCTGGAGGCGCGCGACCTGTGCCTCTTCGCGGGCGTCAGAGAGTCTTTACTTTTGACGATCATTTCAAGATCCAATCGCCCCATAAAACGATTCTTTCGAAGCGTTCGCTTTCGTGCCACAGTGCCCCGCGCCACCACAACATCTATGGACATGCCCCGTGGATCTGATACATCTTGTTGTCCTGGCCCTGGTCCAGGGCATCACGGAGTTTCTGCCGATCAGCTCCTCCGGCCATCTGGTGCTGGTTCCGTACGTGACGGGGTGGGCCGATCAGGGGTTGCTGCTGGACGTCGCGGTGCACGTGGGCACCCTCGGCGCGGTGATGATCTACTTCTGGCGGGACGTGCTGGCAATGCTGCGCGGCGCCTTGAACGTCCTGCGCCGGCGGATCGACGCCGACGCCCGGCTCTTGCTGCTGGTCGTCGCCGCCACCATTCCGGTGATCGTCGCCGGCGTCGTGCTCAAGGCGCTGATGCCGGAGGGTATCCGGAGCATCGCCGTCATCGGCTGGATGACACTGGTCTTCGGCGTGGTGCTCTGGGTCGCCGACCGGTTCGGCGGCACCCTCGGGCGGCTCTGCGAGCTGCGCCTCGGGCCGGCGCTGCTCATCGGCCTCGCCCAGTGCCTGGCGCTGATTCCGGGAACCAGCCGCTCCGGCATCACCATGACCGCGGCGCGCGCCCTCGGCTTCGAGCGCACGGAGGCGGCGCGCTTCGCACTCTTGCTGTCGATGCCGGCGATCGCCGGCGCCGGATTGTTGCAGGGCCTGGAGCTCTATGAGCTGGGCGACGCAGCGGTGACCGGCGACGCGGTCTTCGCGGCGGCTCTGGCATTGGTTTCGGCGCTGGTCGCCATCACGCTGATGATGGCGTGGCTGCGCCGCGCCACGTTCACGCCGTTCGCCATCTACCGGGTGATCCTCGGCGCCGTGCTGCTGATCCTCGCCTACGGCGGCGGCGCCTGATCGGCACCGCGCCGCCCTCAGGCGCGTGTCGCAACGACGATCACCGGCTCGATCTGGTGGTCCTCCAGGGCCGCAATCTGGTTGGCGAGCTTCGCGGGCGTGCTATCGCCGGTGAGCAGATGCAGGCCGAGCGGCGATGGACCCGCGGCGTCGGCGGCCTTGGCGAGCGCCTTTCGCAGGCCGCGGATGGCAACGTCGCGCAGGCTCGCCGAGGCGACGACCGCGAAACCGGCCGCGGTCAATGCGTCTCGCGTCTCGTCGTGGGATCTGAGAAAGCTCGTCGCCGCGGTGTCCGCCCAGGGCACGGGATAGCGCATGCCCGGCGTCGGCCCCCGCATCACGTCGAAGCAGCACAGCGGCGCGCCCGGTCCGAGCACGCGGGCGAGTTCACCATAAAACGCGGTGCGGTCGTCGATGTTCATCGCCGCATGAAAGCTGACGGCGGCGTCGAAGCGGGCTCCGGCGAACGGCAGCGCGGTGGCGCTGGCGACGCAGAAGGCGCACCGATCCGCCAGCGCCATCAGCGCCGTCAGTCGGCGCGCCACGTCGACATACGCCGGCGACAGGTCGATCCCCGTCACCCGGCAGCCGTACTCCCCGGCGAGGCAACGGGCGGTGCCGCCGAGCCCCGAGCCGGCGTCGAGGACGTGCATGCCGGCGACGATCGGCATCATCTCCAGGGCCTTCAGGGTGAACGGGCGGCCGCCAGTATGGAACTCGTCGACCGCTGCCAGATCCTCCGGCGTCAGCGCGTCCAGATCGGCACCGCGCGCGGCAAGGCCGTCGAGAATCGCCTCGAACAGCCCGCTGCGCGCCTCGTAGGCGGTGAGCGCACCGGTCGGGTGCGCCGGCATCGCCGGGGCGTCCGCCCGGTCCGTCATCGCGCCACCACGCCGGTCTCGTCGGCTTTCAGATCGAAAGCGGCGGCCATCAGCGCCCGGGTATACGCCTCGCGCGGCGCAGCAAAAATGCTCTCGGCCGGCCCCTGCTCGACCACCCGGCCGTTGCGCATCACCAGCACGTCGTGGGCCAGCGCCCGGACGACGCGCAGGTCGTGACTGATGAACAGGTAGGCGAGCTCGTACGTCCGTTGCAGCCCGCGCAGCAACTCGACGATCTGCGCCTGCACCGACAGATCCAGCGCGCTGGTCGGCTCGTCGAGGACGATGAGTTCCGGCTTGAGGACGAGCGCGCGGGCGATGGCGATGCGTTGCCGCTGGCCGCCGGAGAATTCGTGCGGGTAGCGGTCGGCAACCGCGGGATCGAGGCCGACCTCCTCCAGGGTTCGGTCGATCAACGCCTGGCGCTCGTCGGCCGAGCCGCCGAGGCGGTGGATCTTCAGGCCCTCCTCGACGATCTGCCCGACCGAGAGGCGCGGGCTCAGGCTGCCGAACGGATCCTGGAAGACGATCTGCATGCGTCGGCGCAGCGGCCGCATCTGCTGCCAGGACAGGCCCTGCAACTCACGGTCCTCGAAGACGATGGAGCCTTCGCTGCGCTGCAGACGCAACAGGCCGCGGGCCAGCGTGCTCTTGCCCGAACCGGATTCGCCGACGACCCCCAGGGTGTGACCGCGCTTCAAGGTCAGGGAGATGCCATCCACCGCCTTGATGTGATCGACCGTCCGCCGCAGCAGCCCGCGCTTGATCGGGAACCAGACGCGGATGTCCTCGCCACGCACCAGTTCCGCGGCGTCGGCCGGCCCCGGTCGCGGCCGATCCTTGGGTTCGGCGGCGAGCAGCCGCTTGGTGTAATCGTGCTGCGGCGCCTCGAAGACCCGGGCGACCTTCCCCTGCTCGACGATCTCCCCCTGGCTCATGACGCAGACGCGCTCGGCGACCCGGCGGACGATGGTCAAGTCGTGGGTGATCAGCAGCAGCGCCATCTCCATGCGCGCCTGCAACTCGCCCAAAAGCTTCAGGATCTGCGCCTGGATGGTGACGTCGAGCGCCGTCGTCGGCTCGTCGG
>CAZVRW010000107.1:0-6317 GCA_964630265.1 uncultured Rhodospirillaceae bacterium | reverse complement strand
GGGACGCCGATTCCCGGCGAGACCAGCTTCGGCATCAATCTCCAAGCGGTGATCGCCGACTCGATCAACCTCAACACCGGCCTGATCGGTGTCAACAATGACGCCGGAAACATCAGCAACCAGGGCAACGTCCAGGCATTCGCCGTGATCGACGCGCAAAACGACGTCCCGTCGTTCGCCAACGCCCAGGCCGAAGTGGATCAGAAGAACAACCGTAACTTCACCGAGGAGTGGGAGGTGTTCCCGCGCGATGTCGACGGCAACCCCGACATTCCGGCGGCGCTGGCCAATCCGAACCACTTGGCGGAGATCAGTGGCTCGGTGAACGACAACCAGGGAACCATCGGCGTCAACAACAACGCCGGCAACCTGAACAACCAGACCAACGTGTTGGCGTTGACGGTGGGCCTCGGCTCGGCGTTCGGGCTGACCGAGTCGGCCCTGGGTCAGGAGAACACCGACAACCGGACGCTCCAGGTCGAAACGGTGAAGGTCTCGCGGCTGGATAGTTCGGCCTCGTTCAACACCGGTGTCGTGATGATCAACAACGCCGCCGGCGACATGAACAACCAGGGGACCGCCATCAGCTTCGGTGCCCTGACGACGACCGCGGCTGTCGGCATTCCCGGCACCTGAGGCCTATCACGGACGCGACCTCGCATGGGGGCAGGGAACCTCCCCCTCCCCCATGCGGGGCGCATTCTTGAAGACGCGGATGAGCACTCCAAACGACAAGAGCTCGGTTGACAACCGGGCCAGCCGACAGAGAGGGCCGCGGACATGCAGGGCGCCACGAAAACGATCGTCGCGTTTGCCGGGCTGATCGCCGGTCTGTTGGGACCCGCAGCGGCGCTGGGACAGACCGTTCCGTTCGCTCCGGCCGGGGCCGAGACGCCAGGCGATCAGACCCAGCTTCCCATTCAGATTAACTTGGCCGACGGGAGCAACGTTCACCCCGTCACGGCCGCGATCCCCGGGGATGACGCCCCCGAAAGCGGCTCGCCCGGCATCGGTTTGGTCGACTTGGTCGACCAGGTGATTCCGGGGATCCGCGATGTCGCCGTCCTCGCGAATGCCGCGTCCGGCGCGGTGACCGCCGACGTGGTCGTGTCGCAGCGTGCCGTCGGCAACACCGTTACCGAACAGAACGTGTCCCGGTCCGTGGTGTTCGCCGGCTCGGGCAACAACCATACCGGTGTTCTCGCCATCAACCAGGAGGCGGGCAACCTGAACAGTCAGGCCAACATCCACGCCATCGCCGTGTCCACGGGTGGTGCCAGCGTCGAGAGCCTGCAGGTGCACGGGATCCAGGAGTTGCGCGACAACACCGTCATCGTGCGCGACAGCGGGCCCCGGGAAACCCGCATCGAGAACAGCTTTCAGGGCAGCACCGGCATCGTCGGCATCAACCAGTCCGCCGGCAACCTCAACCAGCAACTCAACGTCGTCGCCGTCGGGATCGGTTTGCTGGTCGGGCCGGATGCCGTCCAGTTGAACGATGTCATGTTGGAGACCATCGGCGGCGAGGCCGACAACGCCCTCGTCGAAGAAGGGGAGGCGGGTCCGCGCGATGTGGTCGTCGCCAACGCGTTTACCGATTTCTCCGGCGTTGCCCAGGTCAACCAGAGCACCGGCGACATGAATCGCGTTTCCAACGTGGTCGGTCTCTCGATCGTCCAGGTGCTGCCATGAGGTGGCATCTTCGCGCCTTGGGGCATTGTCTCGCCGTGGCCTGTGTCGCGGTGCTCGCGCCCGGTTCGGCCGCGGGCATCGACCTGACGCGGGTCGCCGGCCAGAGCGTGGTCCGGCCGCCGGTCAAGACGTTCATGGATCTGCGCTTCGAGAATATCGTGCGGCAGAAATACGACGTCAGTTGTGGTGCCGCCGCGCTGGCCACCTTGCTGCGCTACACCTTCGGCATCGAGACCAGCGAATCGGAGATCATCGAGACGATCCTCCGGTCGGGTGACGAGGAGACACAGCGTAAGATCATGCAATTGGGCTTCTCGATGCTTGAGCTGAAAGCCATCGGCGAAGCCTACGGGCTTGTCGGCGGCGGCTTCAAGATCGAGGACGTCAAGGACTTGCAGGCGCTGAAAGTGCCGGCGCTCACGCTGATCACCATTCGTGGCTATAAACATTTCGTGGTCGTGCAGGGCTTGTCCGGCGGGCAGGTCTATTTTGCCGATCCGGCTTTCGGCAACCGCTCCCGCCCCTTCGATCAATTCGCCGACATGTGGAATGGCGTCATCCTTGTCCTGATCGACAAGGAGGGAAAGGCCATCGACCGCGACGAAACGCTGCGCGGCACGCCGCGGGCGCGCGCCGGCGATGTGGTACCGATTCTCAACCATGGGTTCAGACCGGTGGCGAAACCGGCGAACGAGTTTTGAGATGGACAGCAACGGTGGCAGAGCCGTGGTGGCACGCTGCCAGAGTGAACGATTTTTGGAGGCGAAAATGCAGGGACGTATGACTCGTTTCGCGCGATCCGCCCTGACTGCCACAGTCACCTGTGTCGTGCTGGCAACATCCAATCCGGCCACGGCCGGCGCCCCCGAAACGCGGGGCGAGCAGACGCCGGGCGAGCAGATGATCGCGGATCTTCGCGCGTGGGCAGAGGAACTGGACAATCACGAAATGGCCGAACTGCGCGGCGCCGGTGGCCTGTTCTTTCGGATGCGCGTCGATGCCAATATCCTTCCGGGTACGGACGGCGGCACGGCGCCGGCCGTGGGCGGCCAGAACGGTTTGCCCGCGGGTCTCGCACCGAACGTGACGGTCACCGACAACGTTGCCGAGATCACCATGGGCATCGGCAATCTGCCGCAAGGCTTTAGCGGGATCTTCCAGAACATCTCCGTCCCCGGCAACTTCAACGTCGTCAACAACAACATGCTCATGCAGGTCGTCATCGTTCAGGATCCGGCCCAGCTGGCCAGCGTGATCGGCAACCTGCGCGGCTTCTGAGCAGGCTTCGAGGCTCCGGCGGCACCGTCATCTTCGACCCCATCGGCGGGGGGCGGGCCCGCTCCGGCTCGCCTCTGCCGCTGCTCTTGCCGCTGTGATTGATTACGCCGACCTTCCCCGGGCAACACGCCCCATGGCCCACCCGCCGAACGCGCACGGATGTTGCGCCTTTGCCACAACCGGCGCGAAACGGCCGCCAGGTTCCCGGGCCGGAGACTTTCCAATTTCGAGGCCCGGCAGGCGCGTGTTACCAACGAAGTCATGATGGAGACCGCGACGCGGTCGCAGAGGGGATCATCAGGTGGTGGCCCGGCGTTCAAAGCCAGCAACCGGAACGGCAACGCAACGACTGTTGATCTTAACCGCGTGTTCCGTTCCTCTTATCGCGTCCATGCCCGCGACCGCCGCGGAGCCGATGTCGCCGACGTTGGCCACGGTTCAAGGGCGGTCTCCCGTCCCCTCCCGCTTGGATCTTCTCGAGGGCCAGCTCGCCGAACAGCAGCGATTGATCGCCGAGCAGCGTCGCCTGCTCGAGGCGCAGCGCGAGGCGTTGCAGCAGCAACGCCTTCGGGTGGAGCGTCTCGAGGCGGAGCTGACGCGGCAGTCCGACGGTCGGTCCGGAGCCTACGGCGCGGCGCCCGTTCCGGCCGGCTTTCGCTTGAATGGCGGCCAGACGCGGGAATTTGCCCGCTCGCGATCGGACAGCTATCTCCTCGCCCAGGGGGTTGTGCCGCGGGCACCCATCCCCGTCCAGCCGGTGGCGCCGGCGGTCGAGCCCGAGCCCGAGCCCCAGCCCCAGCCTCCACGGCCCGTGCAGGCGGCACCCCGCCCGGCGCCGCCGCCGCCCGCCCCGCCGCCCCCGGTGACTCAGGCGCCGCCGGCGAAACCGACGCCGCCGGCCGACGGGCCGCCGGCGGCGCGACCCGGCCCGACCGGCACGGTCCCGGCGGCGACCGAGGCCCCTGGTGAGGCGCCAGGTCGGATCGATGCGGAGCGTCCGGAGTCGGAAGCGCCGATGGAGCAGTTGCTGCTGGAAGCGGGCGGCGTGCTGCTCCCGCAGGGCACGTTGCAGATCGAACCGGGCCTCGAGTACACCCACACATCGGGCAGTCGTATCGCCATCAGCGGCTTTTCCATCCTCGATGCCATTCTGATCGGCCGTCTGCGAGTCGACGACCTGAACCGTGACATCGTGACCCAGAGGACGACGGCCCGGCTTGGCGTGACCAATCGCTTTCAGGTGGAGACGACCGTTCCCATCGTCTACCGGACCGATTCGGAGACCCTCGGTCTCGGCACCGCCGATCAGGAAACGTCCAAGACCACCGGCTTCGGGCTGGGTGACGTGGAGGCGACGGCATCCTATCAGGTGCTGGATCGAGCTGGCTGGATTCCCGGCCTCGTGGTCCGTGCGCGAGGGCGCTTTCCCACCGGCAAGAGCCCGTTCGACATTGAGACCAGGCAAACCGAGGGCAACCGCGCCGTCCTGGACTCCGCGCCGACGGGAAGCGGATTCTACGGGGTCAATCCCGGCCTGACCGCGGTCTGGCGCACCGATCCGGTGATCTTCTTCGCCGGCGGCGGCTACACCTTCAATCTGCCGCGGACGGAGGAGGAGACGGGCAAGATCGACCCGGGCGACACTTACAACTGGTTCGTCGGCATGAACCTCGCCTTGACGGAGGTGGTGTCGGTGAATTTCTCCTTCGTCAACGAGATCATCCAGAAGTCGAAGCAGAACGGCGTCAAGCGTCCCGGCTCCGGGGCGAACGATGCCAGATTGCTGGCCGGCGCGTCGATTTCCTTGAGCGATCGGACGGTGATGCTGGTCACGGCGCAAGCGGGGCTGACCGACGACTCGCCCGACTTCAGCTTCACGGCCAGTTTCCCGACCAATTTCTCGCTGTTCTGACCGGCGCGGACGGCGCGGCGCGGACGACGCGGTCCGGACAACGCGGTCCGGGCGGGCTTCAGGGCCGGCTATTGAGCGGCCGGCGCCGCTGGCTCGTCACTCGGGCCCGGCTCTTCACTCGGGCCCGGCTCTTCACTCGGGCCCGGCTCTTCACTCGGGCCCGGCGCGGCGTCGAGCTCCTGCTCCGCCGCCGCGTCCCGCGCCAGGGCTTCGCCGTCACCTTCGGAAGCCAAGCCAAGCTGCTTGACGGCCTGTTCGGCAAAGCGGTTGTCGACCATGCCTGAAATATCCGGGATGACCTTCAAAAGCCCCGCGGCGTTGAGACCCCAACCATTATAGTTGGCATCCGCCACGGCGGCATCCGTCCATGTGTAGAGGTTGTAATTATAGGCCTCGACCCACTGTTCAGCCACGCTGCCATTGACCCGGACGCCCTGGCGATCGAAAAAAATGCGCATCAGTCGCGCTGCATCCGCAGGATCCTGCTGAATATAGCGCAAGGCTTTGATCCAGGCGTTCAACACACGCTGGGCGATGTCGGGCTGGTCGTTCGCCAGGGTGGTGCTGAAGACGAGGGGCGATGCCATCACCGAGCCGATGCTGTTGGTCACGTCCTCCGGACCCATGACGAGCGCGGCGTCTCCCCGCTCGACAATGACCCTGGTGTAGTGCACCGATTCAAAGACCGCGTCCGCCGCCCTGTCCTTGATCGCCGCCATCAGCTCGCTGGCCGAGACCTGACGGACCCTGACGGCGTCGGGGCGCAGACCCGCTTGATTGATCAGCCGCATGAAAGGACCGAGCGCGTCCGATCCCGCCGAGATGGCGACCGTCTTGCCGTTCAGCGCCTCGACAGAATCGATGCCCGAGCCGTCCGGGGCGACCAGCTCGAACTGCAGCCCCCAGCTGCCCACCGCCACGATTCGGACCGGAACGCCGGCCGCCGCCATGACCAGCATCGTCCGCTGCGGGACCGCCGCCGCATCCGTGGTCCCCGCGGCCAGCGAATTGACCAGGGCGGCGGCGGACGAGGTCGGCATGCCACTGACCACGAGCCTTTCCTGCTCGAAAAAGCCGCGCTCGATGGCCACCAGCGCGGGCAGCGCGTCCCAGCCGCTACTGTAACTCAGGCGAACCAGCTGCGCCGGCTTTTCGTCGGCCAGTGCCGGCAAGCCCACGAGCAGCAGGAGCGCCGCAACACCAAACGTCCACGTCGTCGCCATCCACAAACCGCGCATCGCCGTTCTCCTCCGCCATCGAGCGCGTCCCCACGTGCCGCAAGGTTCAAGGCTCGAATGCAATGCAATTGAGCATTTTTCCAGGCTCTCGACGAGTTTAGCGCATTGCATCCGCGTTCGCCAAGGTGGCGGCGCGCGGTGTGGGGAGGCCCGCGAAGGCGCTTGATCCGGCAGCGTCCGCAGCCCCCGCGACCGGG
>CAZVRW010000106.1:0-6362 GCA_964630265.1 uncultured Rhodospirillaceae bacterium | reverse complement strand
GCCTCGTTGTCGTCGGCGGGATCGAAGCCGAGGGCGCGGACGGCGGCGATCACCGCGTCCTTGTCGGCATTGCCGCGGCCGGTGACGTGCCGCTTGATGGTGCCGACGGGCACGCCCTCATACGGCACGCCGTGGTGCTCGCACCAGGCGGTGAGAATGGCGAGCCAGCCGCCGTACGAATGTGCGCTGTCGACACCGAGATGCCGCCGCACTTCCTCGAACACGATCAGGTCGAGCCCGCCGGCATGCCCTTTCAACTCGGTCAGCCACCGCTTGAACTTGAGAAACTTGATCCCGCCGCCCTGCCAGCGGTCCTGGCGGAACTCCGCCGTGCCGCTGGTGATGCCGCCCCCCGGGACGAAGTGCCCGGGGGCGGGCGCCGCCAGCGCCCAGCCGGTGGTGTGGCCGAGGTCAAGGGCGAGGATCGTTGCCGCCGCGGGCATGCCGCCGGCGAGGGCCGCGATCGGCACCACCGCCGCACTTGCATCCGGCCTTCGTTGCGTCAGAGTCACTGTAGCCATGATTGTCTCCTTCATCGGGTCATCGTGGTGAGGATGGCGGCGGGGAACTGCCAGGAACGCCGCCGCCATCCGCTCTCTCGCCTCAAAACGGGATTTCATCTCCTCTCTCCCAGTCGATCGGGGGTTTGCCGATGCGGGTGACCGCCGCGCCGGGGAACACGCGCTTCGCTTCGAGGACACCATCGCCCAGGCCCTCGATCAGCCGGCCGATCTCCTCGAGGGTGAACACCAGGGCCTCCCGGCAGACGTGATGGGCCTCGGCCTCGGTGCGGACGAGGGCGATGACCTCGCCGGTCGAGGGCAGCACGACCTCCCACACGTCGGGCGACAGCAGCTGGTGCCCGTCCTCGGTCGCCGCACGATCGAGGGCCCGCCAAGCCCGTTTCATGCCTTCGGCGTGGACGCGGATGTAGGTCTCGCGGTTGCTGGCGATGGCGGCGTCGAGCTTGTCCTTCTGCGCATCGAACTTGGCGCGCAGCAGGTCGCCGACCAGCAACCGCAGCCGGCCGACGCCCCACTTCCGCTCCATCTCGATGGCGACCTGGTCGAGGCCGTCGATGATCGCGCGGATGGCGTAGTCCGACGGCGCCATGGGGTCGACGTCGCCGACCGCCCGCTTCGCGGCGTGTCTCATCGCCCGCCGCCCCAAAGGGGAGGGCGGTGCGGGCGCGTGTCTCGCGCCGCCCACTCCCCTTTAGGGGAGAGACACGTGAGACTCTGAGACTCGCAACAAAAACAACGGCTTAGCAGCGGCGTGTCTCGCGTGAGACTCGGCAATCTGAGACACGGAGCAAAATCAATCACTTGAGTGTGTCTCAGGCCTTGAGACACTGAGACTCGGCGCTTGTAGGCGACGCCCGAAAACGGCCGTCCGAGGCTCCTGAGTCTCATCTGAGTCTCACGTGAGACTCGGCTGTCGGTCATGATCAGTCCTCCTCGAACACTGGTGGTTGGGATGCGATGTCGGCGGCGCTCGCCGCGTGGTCGAAGCGGCGGAGTGTCACGGGACTCTTCTGCTCGTTGCAGGTGAAGCCGCGGAAGTGTCCGTCGCAGTAAACGCCCACGTTGCGGCGGCAGGCCTCGACGATGGCCCGCCGCAGGCTCTCGTTGACGCGCTGATTGCCCCGCGAGTCCGAGCGCCGAAACTTCGCGAAGCGCTCGTCGTCGCTCCAGGCGAGGCGGACCGCCGCGGCGTTCAGAGTGATCTCGTCATCCGGTACGAGAACCAGGAGACGGCCGACGATGGCGCGATACAGGTCTGCATCGTCATCCTCGTCCGCGCGCTCCAGCGTGGTCGGAACGAGGACGCCGACCTCGTCGCCATTGGCGATCGTAACGCCCTCGCGCTTGAACCAGCGGGCCTCGCCGTCGATCAGACGGAGGTTCGCCTTGGCATCGTCCAGCCGGATGTAGAGCCGCCGTTCGTTGTCGGGCACGCCGTAGTGCTCGGCGTCGCGCGGGCTCATGGAGAACAGCGTCTGCACGATACGGGCGACGCCGACGAGGGCGCTGGCGCCGCGCGCCGTGTTCAGGTTGCCGGCGTGGCCGTCGCTGACGCCTTGCGGCGGCTTCGCAGTGTGGTGGACCAGCATGACCGCGCAGTCGCCCATACGGGCGATCTCGCGGAACAGGCCGGCGACGACCTTGATCTGCTCGTTGGAGTTCTCGCTGACCTCGTGGACCTCGACGAACGGGTCGACGACCAGCAGCCCGATGTGGTGTTCGCGGATGCGAGCGATGCAGGCGTCGACGTCCGGGAGCCTGACGACGTTGCCCGAGCGTTCCGCCTTGGCGACCATGAGCGGCCGATCGGCGCCGCTGTTGAGCGCGAGCCGGCCCCTTACCTCGTCGAGAGGAATGTCCCTGTGCTGGAGGATGGCGGCCAGGCGGCGCTTCATCTCGTCCGCATCGTCCTCATTGTTGTAGATCCAGACCTTGGTCTGCTCGTGGACGTCCTCGCCGGTAATCGGCCGGCCGGTGACGAGAGCCACCGCCTGCTCGATGCACAGCGTCGACTTGCCGACACCAGGTGGCGCCACGGTGACGGTGACGTGGCCGTGCAGCAGCGATTGGCCGAGCAGCCAGCGCCGCCGCGGAAGCATGGCGATGTTGAGATCCTGAACGAAGGCGGGTGCCAGCGGAGCGGGGTTCCGGGCAGCGTCGATCTCGTGACGAGGGTTCGGAACGTTCCACTTTGCCCGACCGCCCTTGATCATGCGCGCGACGTCGGCGCGGGTCTCGGCGACCGTGTAGCCGTCAAGCGTCAGGCTTTCCGCTGCCGCCAGGATCTCCGCGTCGGACCAGCCGCGGGCGATCCAGTGGCCGGCGAGGCGGACCAGGTTGTCGTGCCAATGGTCGCCGGCGCGGGCGCGGGCGAGGCAGGCATCGACGGAAACGCCATCGAACTCGGAGCCGATGAGGAGGTCGGGCGTGGTTGGCCGGTTGTCATGGTCGGCGGTCTCCTCCGTCCGCGGCGACACCGGTGCCGGCGGGAACGCCTTCGCCAGCTGGCCGGGGAGGTAGATCCGCGGGCGGCGGTCGTCGAACGCGACGAACTCGGTGCGTTCGACGATGCGGCCCGGCTTGGTCGGCCACGCGACCGAGCCGCCCAGACGCAGCACCCGGCTGGGATTGACGACCGTTGTGTCGCCGCCGAGGGCGGTGGCCAGCGCCAGGTTCTGCCGGCGGCAGAGGTCGGGGTCGCGCTCCGGCTGCTCCAGCCGCCACAGCAGCTGCGCGCGCACGTGCGGCATGCGGCCGGTGACGACGACGGCCGTCGGTGGACAGGCGCGCTCGCGGTAGCCGCTCCTGGCGGTTTCGAGCACGTCGTCGTCGATGTCGACGTAGCAGGCTGTAAGTGCAAAGAAGTCGTCGTCGTTGCAGCGCCCGAACGGCGGAATGTCGGGCTTGCGCAGCGCCTGTCCGATGTAGAGGTTGCGGCCGGGGATCCGGTTCTCCCGGACCGCCCGCTCGACGATTTCGTCCAGCTGATCGGTGCCGTAGATGGCGGCGTGCCGGAGCTTGCCGTCCCGCTCGTCGGTCCACGCCAGCTCCACCTTGCCGTCATGGCAGCCGTCGAGATCGCCGTCGAACAGGTGCTCCAGGTGGTGGAGCATTTGCTCGGCGTCGGGTTCGACGATGGGCTGGACGCTGGCGTCCGGCATCGAGAGTCCTTTCGGTGCGAGGGGGTGCGCCCCGAGCGGAGCGGAGCGCACCCGCGTCGTCACTGCTTCAGGGCGAGGTCCAGATCGAGGAGCGCTTCCTCGAACAGATGCATTCCGTAGGCCCGGTCATCGGGCTCGCCACTCTCGTTCAGGGTGTCGCAGGCCTGATGCAGCCGCTTCGCGATGGACACGAGGTCGGTGTCGACCTCCCTGTTCAAGTCCAGCATGTCCGTCTCCTGTCTCGTGCTGGTGGACGTCAGAATTCGGTTTCGAGCAGCGGGTCGGCGGCTGCCGGTGCCGGCTTCGGCGCCGGCGGCGGCACATGAGCCGCCTGCGGTTTGGCCGCGGACGGCGTCGCGCCCTGCCAGACGTCGGCCGGATCGACCGGGCTCGCGTCCGGCAGTTCGGCTGGGCGGTCGACCCACTTGGCGATCTCCAGCCGCGGCTTGAAGTTGGATCCGCGGCGGTCTCGCATCTCCTCGCAGCCGGTACAGGCGACCACGGGCAGCTGGCCTGGATGGCTGGTCCTGTGCTTCTCGAAGATCTGATAGAGTTCGCGGATGGCGTTGCCGACGTGCAGCGACGCGCTGCTGAACTCGGCGACGCCGCCGAAGAACTTCTGCGAGAACACGTTCACAACGAAGCCGCGGCGGAATCCCTCGCCGGGGCTGGGCGCCGGTCGCGCCAGCGACGGGTCCATGCAGCGCTCGGGGGCCTGACCCTCGCGAAAGCGGAGCCAGCCGGTGGCGACATTGTCCAGGTCGGCGACGAAGACCGGCGACTGGACCTCGACCTCGCCGTCATCACCAGGGCGGTACCAGCGCCCACTCTTGCTGTTGAACTTCAGGTAGTTTCCGCTGCCGGAACTGCCGATGTTGAGCATGGTCGATACTCCTTTCCGTTGGGGTGAAGGGTTCAAAATCCATAGACGGCCGCGCCGTGCGCGCGGGCGGTGGGGCTGTTCCACCAGAAGCTCTCGAAGTTGGGGACGAGCAGTCCGGCGAGTTCCTCGGGGTCGCGCGACAGCGCGAGGAAGCGCTCCATGCGGAGAGCGATCTGGCGGAGGGCGGCCAGGTGACGGCGGACATCGTCGCCGGACATCTCGTAGACGGCGACGGCGCGGCCGTCCTTCTTCCCGACGGTCGGCTTGGCGTAGGCGAAGCGCATGCCGTAGTTGCCATGCGCCTTGGCGTACACGGCGCCCTGGCGGCCATGCGGATCGGAGATCGCCGACGGCAGCCGCTCGGATGTCTTGAGATCGACGATCAAGCCATGCTGGTCGAAGCGCCAGTCGATGTAGCCAATGATCGGAACGGGCACGTCGTCGAGCCAAGTCTCGACATGGGCCTGCGCCGCGGTCGGCACGCCATACGGGCGCAGCTCGGTGACGGCGTGCGTGACGTAGCCGGCCAGGTTGCGCCGTTCGTCGTCGCGCCGCGGATCGGCGTTGAAGATCATCTCCTTGTCGAACGCGGCCTCGGCGGCGGCGATGCAGTCGGCGATGGGGAGATCGAGATCCATCAGCCCAAGGTGGACGCCGGCTTCGACGGCCCGGCCGCGGATGGCGGCGGCACCGACGGGCGACCGGCGATCGAGCAGCCGCTCCATAACCCACAGCGGCGGCTCGGCGGCGTAGAGATTGGCGGACGACGGCGACAGATGGTCGATGCCGTGGCGTTCGAAGGCGTTCATCAGGCCGCGTCCTTCCCGATGTTCTTTGTGAGAGGGGCTGATGAGCGGCTTTCGGTCACGCACGGCGCCAGGAAGGCGGTGATCGCGTCGGCCATCGCCACCGCCGCGTGGTCGGGCGGAAGGGTTTGGTAGAACGTCATGCCGGTGATCATGCGAGGTGCTCCTCTGCGATCGGCATCGCGCCGCTCCGGACCTGCGGGATGAGCACAACCGGCCGGGACATCGGCCGTGCGGCTTGTTTCCGCTGGGATGCGATCACCGCGAGATAGCGGTAGACGCCGTCGCCCAAGCGCTCCTGCACCAGCAGCACCCGGCCGGCCTCGGCGAAGGCCAGTGCCAGATCGGCGACGGCGGTGAGCGCCTGGCGCGCCGGGGCGCTGAGCCCGCTCAGCACGGGATCGCGGTCGACCACGAGAAGCCCGTGGTGATAGGCGCAGGTATCGCCGGGGCGGCCGTGCAGCACCCAGGCGGCAAACGCGTCAGCCGGGGTGAGGTCGCTGGGTGGGGGTGCGGCGGCTTCGAGACGGGGGTTCATGGCGTCACCTCTGCATTGGCGTGCATCAGCCTAGGCATCCACAAGTTGCCGGCAAGCACAAATTCAACTTATCGTAGTTGCGCGCAATCGTGCGAACCGGCGCGCATTGGAGAGAAAAGCTGCGTAACAAGTTCCAGCGCAAAGGAGCGTATTTCTGCGCAGGTCGCGTTTCCTGTCGTTGGCTGCGCTGGAACAGCGATTCGCGAACGTCTGTTGATGGATCGCACCAGTAAGATCGGGGTGCAGGGCCATTGACTGACTCAAGGGCCGGCGATGTCTTCACAGGCGCAGGGGAACGCCGCTGGCGATGGATCGGTGACGCAATGCTGCCAGTCATCGGTCGTCGATCCGCTTCTTGCCGGTTGAGCCGGCCGCTGCGCCCGCGATCACCGGATCACGCCGCTTGCCCCGCTTCGGCGCGAAGGGCTCAACGACCGTGGGCACGGCGCG
>CAZVRW010000105.1:2436-6574 GCA_964630265.1 uncultured Rhodospirillaceae bacterium | reverse complement strand
CCTGTCCAAGCTTGGTGTCACGCGCCATCACTTCGAATTCCTCGATGTGGATCGATGTGAAGACGTCGTCGCGGACGATCCGCTCGGAAATCAGGATCGAGTCCTCGAAGTTGTAGCCCTGCCACGGCATGAAGGCGACCAGCACGTTGCGGCCGAGCGCCAAGTCGCCGAGTTGCGTCGACGGCCCGTCCCCGATGGTGTCGCCGGCCTTCACCACGTCGCCGACCTTGACCAGCGGGCGCTGATGCAGGGTTGTGTTCTGGTTGGAGCGCTGGAATTTGAGCAGCGTGTAGATGTCGACGCCGGGCGCCGAACTGGACGCTTCCGAGGTGGCGCGCACGACGATTCGGGTGGCGTCCACCTGGTCGACGACCCCGGAGCGCCGGGCGACGATGGTCGCGCCGGAATCGCGTGCGACGGTCGCCTCCATGCCGGTGCCGACCAGCGGCGCCTCGGCGCGTACCAGCGGCACGGCCTGACGCTGCATGTTCGAGCCCATCAGGGCGCGGTTGGCGTCGTCGTTCTCCAGGAACGGGATCAGCGCCGTCGCCACCGACACCAGCTGTTTCGGCGAGACGTCGATAAAGTCGATGTCCTCCGGCCGCACCAACGAGAAGTCGTTGCCGCGGCGGCAGCTGACCAGATCCTCGGTGAACCGACCCTGCTCGTCGAGCACGGCGTTGGCCTGGGCGATGGTGTAGCGTCCCTCGTCCATGGCCGACATGTAGATCACCTCGTCGGTGACCCGGCCGTCGACGATGCGTCGGTAGGGGGTCTCGATGAAGCCGTACTTGTTGACCCGCGCAAACGTCGCCAGCGAGTTGATCAGGCCGATGTTCGGCCCTTCCGGCGTCTCGATCGGACAGATCCGGCCGTAGTGGGTCGGGTGGACGTCGCGCACCTCGAAGCCGGCACGCTCGCGGGTCAGGCCGCCCGGGCCGAGCGCCGACAGCCGCCGCTTGTGCGTCACCTCCGACAGCGGGTTCGTCTGGTCCATGAACTGGCTGAGCTGGGACGAGCCGAAGAACTCGCGCACCGACGCCGACGCCGGTTTGGCGTTGATCAATTCCTGCGGCATCACCGTATCGATGTCCACCGAACTCATCCGCTCGCGCACCGCGCGCTCCATCCGGAGCAGGCCGACCCGATACTGGTTCTCCATCAACTCGCCGACAGAGCGGACGCGCCGGTTGCCGAGGTGATCGATGTCGTCGACTTCGCCGCGTCCATCCTTCAGGTTGACCAGCGTCTTGACGACGGCGAGAATGTCCTCGCGCCGCAGGATGCGGATCGTGTCCTCGGTCTCGAAGCCGAGCCGCGCGTTCATCTTGACCCGGCCGACCGCCGAAAGGTCGTAGCGCTCGGAATCGAAGAACAGACCATTGAACATGGTGTCGGCGGTCTCGAGGGTGGGCGGCTCGCCCGGGCGCATGACGCGATAGATGTCGAACAGGGCCTCGTCGCGCGACGTATTGCGGTCGACGGCCAGCGTGTTGCGGATGTACGGGCCGACGTTGATGTGATCGATCGCCAGCGTCCGGATCTCACGGATGCCGGCCTCGTTGAGCACGGCCATCGCCTGCTCGGTGATTTCGTCGCCGGCCTCGACGTAGATGCGGCCCGTTGCCTCGTCGATCAGGTCCTCGGCGACATAGCGTCCGAGCAGTTCCTCATCGGGAACGAAGGTCTCGCTCAGCCCCGAGTCGTTGAGTTGGCGCAGCAGCTTCGGCGTCAGCTTGGTGCCCGCCTCCGCCACCGTTTCGCCGGTGCGGGCGTCGATCAGGTCATTCACCAGCTTGACGCCGCGCATGCGCTCGGGCCGAAAGGCCGTCTTCCAGCCCTGCTCGGCCTTGCTGAACACGACCTTGTCATAGAAGTAGTCGAGGATCGCCTCGGGCGACATGCCGGAGATCTCGGCCGGGTCGACCGATCGGCCTTCGGCGGTGCGGGCGACGCGGAGTTGCGCGCTGTCGGCGCTATCGAGGGCCATCAGCAGCGTCGTCACCGGCAACTTGCGCCGCCGGTCGATGCGTACGTATACGAGATCCTTGGCGTCGAATTCGAAGTCCAGCCAGGAGCCGCGGTAGGGGATCACCCGCGCGGCATAGAGATACTTGCCGGAGGCGTGCGTCTTGCCCTTGTCATGATCGAAGAACACACCGGGCGAGCGGTGCATCTGCGAGACGATGACGCGTTCCGTGCCGTTGATGATGAACGTGCCGTTCTCCGTCATCAGCGGCATGTCGCCCATGTAGACATCCTGCTCCTTGATGTCGCGGACGGAGCGGGCGCCGGTTTCCTCGTCGATGTCCCAGACGACGAGGCGCAGCGTCACCTTCAGCGGCGCCGAATAGGTCATGCCGCGTTGCTGGCACTCCTCGACGTCGTACTTCGGCTCGTCAAATTCGTAGCGGACGAACTCAAGGGTGCCGCGCTCGGAGAAGTCGTTGATCGGAAACACCGACTTGAAGGCTTCCTGCAGGCCGATCTCCTCGCGGTGCTCGTCGGCGATGGTCCGTTGCAGGAACTGCTCATAGGATGACTTCTGAACCTCGATCAGGTTCGGCATCGGCACGGCCGCGGAGATACGTCCGAAATTCTTCCGAACGCTCTTGCGTCCGAGGAAGGTGTTGGCCATGCAGGCTCCTCGCTCGTCAGGGTTGGCCGCTTATTGGGGTGCCGCTGCGGCACGCGGTCCCGAATATAAAATTCAGCACACGTCCTCCATCCGAACTTTCGGGGGTTCGGAGGGAGGACCGCGCTGGTACGGCATCCACTGTCCCGGCCGCGGTGAAGCCAATGCGGGCGGATGCGAAGGGGGATCCGACCATTACGGCCACCGTCCTGGCAGCCGCGCCGGATCCTCACCGAACACGAGATATAGCAGCGCCGCGGCTGCGTGCCAAGCGGCGTCTTCGGCGTTGCCGCGTCAGACGCGCACCCGACGATCGGTGGTCACTTGATCTCGACGGTCCCGCCGGCTTCCTCGATCTTCTTCTTGATGGCGTCGGCCTCTTCCTTCTTCACGGCCTCCTTGATCGGCTTCGGTGCGCCTTCGACCAGGTCCTTGGCCTCCTTCAGGCCGAGACCGGTAATCGCCCGCACCTCTTTGATCACGTTGATCTTCTTTTCGCCGACGGTGGCCAGGATGACGTCGAACTCCGTCTTCTCCTCGACCGGCTCGGCCGCCTCGCCGCCGGCCGCCGCCGCGCCGGGCATCGCCGCCATCGCCATCGGCATCGCCGCCGCGGCGGTCACGCCCCACTTGTCTTCGAGCATCTTCGCCAGTTCGGCAACTTCCAGCACGGTGAGGCTGGACAACTCCTCACTCAGCTTTTCAAGATCGGCCATGGTCTTCGTCTCCTGTCGCTAATAGGTCCGCTGAGCGGTCGGGGTGAATCCAAAAGAAGGGAATTGAAGGATCGGCTATGCGGCCTCGGCCTGCTGTGCCTTGGCGTGGAGGACGCCGACCATCTTCCGTGGCGGCGCCGCCAGGACGCCCACCAGCTTCTGCGCCGGCGCGTTGAGCACGCCAACGGTGTTGACGAGCGGCGCCTTGAGCACCCCGAGCAGTTTCGCCCGGAGGTCCTCGATGGGCGGCATCTTGGCCAAAGCGGCAACGTCTTCCGGAGTGAGCAGCATCGGCCCGAGCGCGCCGCCGAGCAGCACCAGCTTGGGATGCGACTTGGCGAAGGCGACGGCCGTTTTCGCCGCCGCGACCGGATCGTGACCATAGGCGATGGTCGTCGGGCCGACGAACATCGGCGCCAACCCCGCAAACTTCGTCCCCCCCAGGGCCCGCTTCACCAAGCGATTCTTGGTGACCTTCACGGCGCCGCCGATGCCGCGGACTTCGGTCCTGAACGCGTTCAGGTCGGTCACCGTCAGTCCGGTATTGTGCGACACGATGACGATCGACGTCTCCTTGAAGACATCGTTCATCGCTTCGACGAACTGTTCCTTCTGCGCACGATCCACCAGGTCTCTCCCGCACTGTCCATTCGGCGCCCCCTCCGACCGACGGGAGGGGCATGTTCCTCCACCCGCGCGGCGGAACCGGCATCAACCGCACGGTTGCCGCACGTCGCGTGTTCCGTCGCGTGGACCGCAACCGATCCACGCGCGCCAAGCCCCCGCG
>CAZVRW010000105.1:0-2336 GCA_964630265.1 uncultured Rhodospirillaceae bacterium | reverse complement strand
GGCGCTGCCGGCCGCGCGGGCCGGGCGCACCACGAACGAGATGTTCGCCCCCGTCTACGCAGGTCAGATTAAACCGCCGCGGTGGATGATCCCCGTGCGCGGTGCCTGCGGTCTCGGACAGGTCGGACCGGTGAAGGTCCGAACAAGACGATGATGCCCCCGCAACGGCAGGGCCGCACCACCTTCCTCTACTGTGTAACACTCGACAGATCGAGACGCAACCCTGGTCCCATGGTCGAACTCAGGCTGGCTTGCTGCAGATAGGTCCCCTTGGCGCCGCTCGGCTTCGCCTTGACCAGCGCGTCGATGAAGGCGCGAACATTGGCGGCGAGCTCGTCTGGCGTGAAGCTCGCTTTGCCGATGCCGCCGTGCACTTGGCCGGCTTTTTCTACACGGAACTGGATCTGCCCGCCCTTGGCGTCTTGCACCGCCTTGGCAACGTCCGGCGTCACCGTGCCCAGCTTCGGATTCGGCATCAGTCCGCGGGGGCCGAGGATCTTGCCGAGGCGACCGACGATGGCCATCATGTCCGGCGTCGCGATGCAGCGGTCGAAGTCCAACTGTCCGTCCTGGATTTGTTGAGCCAAGTCCTCGGCGCCGACGATGTCCGCACCGGCGGCCTTTGCGGCCTCGGCCTTGTCGCCCTTGGCGAACACGGCGACGCGCACCTTCTTGCCGGTGCCACTCGGGAGGGAGACGACGCCGCGCACCATCTGATCGGCGTGCCGAGGGTCGACACCGAGCGACACGGCAATTTCCACGGTTTCGTCGAACTTCGCCCGGGCATTCTCCTTGATCAGGCGGATCGCTTCGTCCAGCGGGTAGGCGCGCTCGCGGTCGATCGACGCGTAGCCGGCGGTAAGCCGTTTTCCTGTCTTCGCCATCGTGCTACTCCACCACGTCGATGCCCATGGAGCGGGCGGAGCCACGCACCATCGACATCGCACCGTCCAGGTCCTTGGCGTTGAGATCCGCCATCTTGGTTTCGGCGATCTCGCGCACTTGGGCCTTGGTCACCGATCCGACCTTCGCCCGCACGTTGGTCGCGCTGCCCTTGCTGGCGCCCGCCGCCTGCTTGAGCATGTAGCTCACCGGCGGCAGCTTGGTGATGAACGAGAACGAGCGGTCGCCGTAGGCGGTGATGACGCATGGGATCGGCGTCCCGGGCTCCAGGTTCTGCGTCTTGGCATTGAATGCCTTGCAGAACTCCATGATGTTCAGGCCGCGTTGCCCCAACGCCGGGCCGATGGGCGGCGACGGGTTGGCTTGCCCCGCCGGCACCTGCAGCTTGATGTAGCCGATAATCTTCTTTGCCATTCCTCACCTCAGTCCGTCATGGATGCCGAGGGCGCGGTGCGGCCATGGCGGGCCTCCCGCGCCGATACAAGTGGACGCCGGCCGGGGCCGGCAGCCCGTCACAATTTCTCCACCTGGGAGTATTCCAGTTCGACCGGAGTCGATCGGCCGAAAATCGAGACCGCCACCTTCAGCCGGGCGCGTTCCTCGTCGACCTCTTCGACGAGGCCGTTGAACGAGGTGAACGGGCCGTCGCAGACCCGGACCTGTTCACCGATTTCGAATACCACCGACGGCTTCGGTCGATCGATGCCTTCCTGAACCTGCTGCATGATGCGGGTGGCTTCGGCCTCGCTGATCGGCGTCGGCCGGCCGCGCCCGCCGAGGAAGCCGGTGACCTTCGGCGTGTTCTTCACCAAGTGCCAAGTGTCGTCGGTCATGTCCATCTTGACCAGGACATAGCCCGGAAAGAACTTGCGCTCGGCGCTCACCTTGGCGCCGCGACGCACCTCGACGACTTCTTCCATCGGCACCAGCACCTGCTCGATCAGGTCGGACTGGCCCGATTGCCGCGCCTGTTCCTCGATCGACTGCGCGACCTTGCGCTCGAAGCCGGAATAGACGTGGATCACGTACCACTGGGCCGCCATCGCCGTCAGGCTCCGAAGCCGAGGAAAAACTTGACGCCCGTGGCCAGCAGCCAATCGACGAGCAGGAAGAAGAGCGCGAAGATGACCACCATCACGAACACCATACCCGTCGAAATGGTCGTCTCGCGCCGCGTCGGCCAGGTCACCTTGGAGGCTTCCTGACGCACCTCGCGGAAAAATTGAACGATGTTTGTGCGCGCCATGGGTCACTAACGGGGGAGAGAGTGGCAGGGGCAGCAGGATTCGAACCCGCGACCTGCGGTTTTGGAGACCGCCGCTCTACCAGCTGAGCTATACCCCTATTCGTCCTCCGTTGCTGTCTCGGTTGCGCCAGTCGCGCTCCTTCAGCGGCTGGCTATTCGATGATCTTGGCGACGACGCCGGCGCCGA
>CAZVRW010000104.1:0-6725 GCA_964630265.1 uncultured Rhodospirillaceae bacterium | reverse complement strand
GATTCCAGTTGCGATTCCGATTCTGCGGCAAAACGCTTGTTCTCTTTTTGTTCAACCCCTATCCTCGTCGCCATGGACGCATGTCGGGATCAGTTGGTCGAGTTGGTCGCGGAGGCACTGCTGGCGCATCCAGGCTTCCGGCCGCGCCGCCGCGGCTGGGCCGACCGGCAACGGGACGACCAGATGGCGGCACGGTGCTGCGCCGCTGCCGTTGTCGATCATCTGCAGCGTTGTGGCATCGATTGGACGGTCCGGCCGCCGGCCTCGCCGCACAGCGCGGGCGAATGACGTGCGCCTTCCGGACCGCTCGTCTATAGTGATCGGGTCCGTTATGTCCTCCGTTCCGCCGTCGCCGGAGCTGCCATGGATTTCCGCACTGTCGGTTTCGTTGCATCGGAGCACGAGGAAGCCCAGATCGCCCTGCGAACGCTGCGCGCCCGATATGGCAATGACAGCCCGGAGACCGCCGACCTGATCGTCGCGCTCGGCGGGGACGGCTTCGTGCTCGAGACGCTGCACCGCTACTTGGCGCGGGACGTGCCGATCTTCGGTATGAACCGCGGGTCGGTCGGCTTCCTGATGAACCGCTACGACGAGGACGGCCTGATGGAACGGCTGATCCGTGCCGAGCCGATCCGCCTCAACCCACTCACCATGACGGCCGAAGATGTGTTGGGCGAGACCCACGAGGCGCTCGCCATCAACGAGGTCTCGCTGCTGCGCGAGACCCGCTTCGCCGCCAAGCTGCGGCTTTTCATCGACGATGTGGAGCGCATGCGGGAGATGATCTGCGACGGTGTGCTGGTGTCGACGCCGGCCGGCAGCACCGCCTACAACGTCTCCGCCGGCGGGCCGATCCTGCCCTTGGACACGAAGCTGCTGGCGCTGACCCCGATCAGCGTATTCCGACCGCGCCAGTGGCGCGGCGCCATTCTGCCGCACGACGTCACGGTGACCATCGAAGTGCTGAACCCGAAACTGCGGCCAGTCAGCGCCACCGCCGACTACACCGAGGTACGCAACGTCGGCCGCGTCAGCGTGCGCGAGGATCGGAGCATCTCGCTGACCTTGCTGTTCGACCCGGAACACAATCTGGAGGAGCGGATCATCAAGGAACAGTTCCTCATCTGAACCCTCGGGTCCGAGTGCGGGTGCGCTGGTAGGGGCCCCTGACAGGCCGATGCGGTCACGTGGAGCGAGACGACGGTCTTCGCTTCGTCCTTGACCTGGTCGGGCGCCGCCGCCTTTCTTGGTTTTGACGACAGTCGAAACAAGTCGATCGCCCGTGGTCGTGCGGCATCCACGCCCGCGCCTCACTCGGCGATCGACGCCCCTGACAGGAAGGACGAAAGGTGACGAGTGACATCCTTTTCGTGTGCGGTGTGCTCGCCGTTGCCGTCGTCCTGTTCGCCAGCGGTCGGGTGCGCCTCGACATCACTGCCCTGCTCGTCGTCTTCGCGCTGGTGCTGAGCGATATCTTGACCCTCGGCGAGGCGCTGGCCGGTTTCAGCGACCCGGTGGTGCTGATGATCGCCGGCCTGTTCGTCGTCGGCGAAGCGTTGGTGACCACCGGTGTCGCGTTCGCCGTGGGCCAATGGCTGATGCGGGTCGGCGGCGCCAGCGAGGCGCGGCTGCTCGCCCTGCTGATGGTGTCGGTCGGCTCGATCGGTGCTTTCATGAGTTCCACCGGGATCGTCGCCTTGTTCCTGCCCATCGTGCTCAGCATTTCGGCCAAAGCGGGTTTCGCCAAGTCGCGGCTGCTGATGCCGCTGTCGATCGCCGCCTTGATCAGCGGCATGATGACGCTGATCGCCACCCCGCCCAACCTGGTCGTCAATGCCGAATTGCGCAATCGCGGGCTGGAGCCGTTCGGCTTCTTCGAGTTCACGCCCATCGGCGTCGCCGTGCTCGTCGTCGGCGTTCTCTACGTGCTGACCATTGGCCGTCGGCTGCTGTTGGCGACCGATGCAGAAGACCCGAGAGCGGGTGCCGCCGATCCGAGCCTGATGTCGCTGGCGGAACAGTATGGACTGGTCGGCAAGCTGTCGCGATTGCGGATTCCGGCGGCCTCGCCGCTGGCCAGCCAGTCCGTCGGCGGCGCCAAACTTCGCACCCGGTTCGGCGTTGCGGCGGTTGGCATCGAGCGGCGCGAAGGGCGTGCCCTCTCTATCATGCCGGTTCTCGCGCACACCGAGTTCGCAGCCGGAGATGTGCTCTACGTGGTCGGTGGCGCCGAACCGGTCGCACACTTCATCGAGACCATGGGACTGCAGCCGTTGTCCATCGAGGGGAGGCCGCGCGAGGAGCTCACCGCCGAGCTCGGCATCGCCGAAGTGATGCTGCCGCCGGACTCCCGCCTGATCGGCCGGACGCTGCACGAGGCCGCATTCCGCTCGCGACGACATGTGAGTGTGTTGGCGATCCGACGCGGTGGCACGCCGATCGTGGAGGGCCTCGGGAACCAAAAGCTGAAGTCCGGCGACACGCTGCTGGTCAGCGGCAGTTGGAAGGACATCGCGGTCCTCAGGGAAGAGAACCACGATTTCGTGGTCTTGAATCTGCCGGCCGAGATGAAGGACTTCGCCCCGGCCCGCCGGCAGGCGCCCTGGGCGCTCGGTATCCTGGCGGCCATGGTAGTGGCGATGGTCCTGGGCGTCGCCGCCAACGCCATCATCGTGCTGATCGCGGCCCTGGCGATGGTGGTGGCGCGCTGCCTCACCATGGATACCGCCTATCGCGTGATCAATTGGCCTAGCCTCGTCCTGCTGGCCGGCATGCTGCCGCTGGCGACGGCGCTGCAGAACACCGGGGCGACGGACCTGATCGTCAAGGCGATCGCCGAAAACCTGGGCGGGCTCGGGCCATCCGCGATGCTGGTGGCGCTGTTCCTGATGACGGCGGTGCTTGGCCTGTTCATCTCCAACACCGCCACCGCCGTCCTGTTGGCGCCCATCGCCATCGGCATCGCCACCGACATGGGCGTGTCGCCCTATCCTTACGTCATGACCGTCGCCGTCGCCGCGTCGGCGGCGTTCATGACGCCGGTGTCGACGCCGGTGAACACGCTGGTGGTCGCGCCCGGCGGCTACACGTTCGGCGACTTCGCCAAGGTCGGCGTCCCGATGACCATCCTCGTCATGCTGGTCGCCACCCTGCTTATCCCGCTGTTGTTTCCGTTCTGAGGCGCTCACGGCCGTCCGCTTGGTGATCGGCGCCAACCGCCTCGGTGATGGACGCGAGACCGGCGGCGTGGCAGCGGGCAGCCAAGTCCTTGGCGATGCGGGCGGCGAGGCCGGGGCCCTCGTAGACCAAAGCTGTATAAAGCTGCACCAGCGTGGCGCCGGCGCGGATCTTGGCCCAGGCGTCGGCGCCACTGGCGATGCCGCCGACGCCGATCAGCGGAATCTGGCCCTCCGTCAGCCGGAAAAGGTCGGCAAGGACGGCGGTGGAGCGGGCAAACAACGGTCGGCCGCTGAGACCGCCAGTCTCTCCGCGGTATCGCCCCGAGAGTTCCGGCGGCCGGTCCGTCGTCGTGTTGGTGGCGATGATACCGTCGACGCCGGTCTCGCCGGCGACATCGGCGATCGCCGCCAGGTCGGCGGCTTCCAGGTCAGGGGCAATCTTGACCAGGATCGGACAGCGCACGGCAGTTGTGGTCTGCGCGGCCATGAGGGCCGTGAGCAGCCGTCGCAGCGGCGCACGATCCTGCAGGGCGCGCAATCCCGGCGTGTTTGGCGAGGAGACGTTGACGACCAGGTAATCCACCAGCGGAGCCAACCGCGCCCCGCCGGCGACGCAGTCGGCGATCGGATCCGCCGCGTCGCGGTTTGGCCCGACGTTGGCACCGACGAGGCCGCCCCCACCACGCGTCCGGCCGGCGAGCCGCGCCGCGACGGCGTCAAGGCCGTCGTTGTTGAAGCCCATGCGGTTGATCACGGCCCGGTCCTCTGGCAGGCGGAACAGCCGCGGCCGCGGGTTGCCGGACTGCGGGCGCAGGGTGACCGTGCCCACCTCGACGAAGCCGAAGCCTTGGCGCAACAGCGCGTCGACCACTTCGGCGTTCTTGTCAAAGCCGGCGGCGAGGCCGACGGGATTGGCGAACGTCCGGCCCCAAAGCGGAACGGCGAGCACGGGGTCGGCCGGCGCCGGCGAAGCGGGGACGACGCCCGTCCGCAGGGCGCGGATCGCCAAGCCATGCGCCGTCTCGGCGTCGAAACAGCGGATCATTGATCCGGCCAGCCGATACCAGTCAGCCATTCCCACCTCCCCGCGGGGCGTGCCCGCATCCAGACCTTGCGCTGTCCGCCACGTCCCGACACTATCAGCGATCCGATCAGGACAGCGAGAGGTCCCGTGTCCGACGACGCCGCCGTCAAGTTCGCCAACGAAGCCTTCTATGCAGCGTTCGCGCAGCGCGATCTGCCCGCCATGGACGCGCTGTGGGCGAAACGGACCCGCTGCTCGTGCATCCACCCCGGCTGGCAGGCAATCCATGGCCGCACCGAGGTGATGCAGACGTGGACGGCGATCCTCGGCAATCCCCAGGCGCCGCGCATCTCCTGCCTGGCGGCGCGGGCCTACGTCACCGGCGATGTCGCCTACGTTCTCTGCTACGAACGCGTGCAGGAGAACGTCCTCGTCGCCACCAACATCTTCGTGCGTGAGGACGGCAGTTGGCGGATGATCCATCATCACGCCGGACAGTCGTCGCTGCCGGAACCCGAAGAGGCGGACGAGCCTGCGCCCACCCTGCAATAGCCTCGTCGCCGAAACATGCGACGCTCAATCGCTTTGCCGCAAAAGGCGCCTCCGCCGGATGCGCGGTGCGGCATCACCCCCCGGCGGTCCCGGCGGGGACGACGGCAGCCGCCTCGGGCGACAGCTGCGGCCGTGCCCGCCGGGACGCCCAGCCCGCTGCACCGCCAGCCCAGGCGAGCAGGCCGAGGGTCTCCCAGGCCACCTCTTGGAGCACGGTGAACGGCGAGGCGGCGTTGAGCCCGACCTCGCCGTCAACCTCGACGGCATCGGCCACCTGGGTCAGTCCGGCACTGCGCGAGAGGCGCCGGATCGCCACGTTCTCCCTGAGGCAGTGCAAGCGCGCTTTCGCCGCGCCACGGTTGCGCGCCATCAGGGTGGCTCGGCGCATCAGGGCCGTGCCCAATCCCTGCCGCCGCCATTCCGGCTCGACGCTGAAGGCGAGTTCCACGGTCGACCAGCCGATACGCGAGATCTGCACGGCGGCAATGATGCGAAGCTCATGGTCACAGGCTGCGAGCACCTTGGTGGTCGCCGGGTTGAGCCGCGCGACGGTGGCGACGATGGCCTCGTCGCTCATCGCACCGCCGAAGCGCATACGGCGATCCTCTGGACCCAGCCGGAGGAGATGGGCACGGTAGAGCGCGAGCTCCGCCGGCATGAGGGTGCGAAAGGTTTTCATGGTGGCGCATATGTATTGTGCGCCGCACAAACGACAAGTTAACGCCCCGCCCGTGGCCTCCGCAGCATCACAGGTGTGCTGAACGGGTCACAGCGCCGACCCGCCCGCGGCGCCCCGGGCAGGCGCTTCAGGATGCGCGACTCTGTGCCTTTTCATAGGCATCCAGGGCCTCGGACATTGCCTCCGCAGCCCGCAGTTCCCGCTCCGCGCCGAGGCGGACGCCGAGGGTGTCGGCGACCAGCAAGGCATCGGCCGCCCGCTTCAGCCTCGCGTCGGCGGCCTCGCGCGTGATCTGCTCCACCGGGATCGCCTCTTCGGCGAGCACCGTGCAGCGCTCCGGCGTGACATCGGCGAACCCTTGCTCGACGAAAATCTGCCGCTGCACTTTCATCTTCTCGTCGAGGATTTCGATGGTCCCCGGCCGGAGCGACGTCAGCAGCGGGGTATGCCGCGGCAGCACGCCGAGGTTGCCGTCCTCGCCGGGCAGCACGACTAGATAGACGTCATCGCCCAGCATCAGCTTGGCCGGGGTGACGATTTCGAAGTGAACTGTTTCGGCCATGACCGGTGCTCCGCGCCGTCGTCGATCAGGCGGCTTCCTCGGCCATTCGCTTGGCCTTGGCGACGGCCTCCTCGATGGTGCCGACCATGTAGAAGGCGGCCTCCGGAAGATGATCGTATTCGCCGGCGACGATCCCCTTGAAGCCCTTGATGGTGTCTTCGAGGCTGACGAAGGTCCCCGGCGCGCCGGTGAACACCTCCGCCACGAAGAACGGCTGGCTGAGGAAGCGCTGGATCTTCCGCGCGCGGGCGACCGTCAGCTTGTCCTCTTCCGACAACTCATCCATGCCCAGAATGGCGATAATGTCCTGCAACGATTTATAGCTCTGCAGGATGCGCTGCACCTCGCGAGCGGTCGCGTAGTGTTCCTCGCCGACAACCAGCGGGTCGAGCACCCGCGAGGTGGAGTCCAGCGGGTCGACCGCCGGATAGATACCGAGCTCGGCGATGGAGCGGTTGAGCACGGTGGTGGCATCCAGGTGCGAGAACGATGTCGCCGGCGCTGGGTCGGTGAGGTCGTCGGCCGGCACGTAGATGGCCTGGACCGAGGTGATTGATCCCTTGTTGGTGGAGGTGATGCGCTCCTGCAACACGCCCATATCCGTAGACAAGGTCGGCTGATAGCCCACCGCGGACGGGATGCGGCCGAGCAGGGCCGAAACCTCGGAGCCCGCCTGGGTGAAGCGGAAGATGTTGTCGACGAAGAACAGGACGTCCTGGCCTTCCT
>CAZVRW010000103.1:0-6959 GCA_964630265.1 uncultured Rhodospirillaceae bacterium | reverse complement strand
AGCCTCAAGAGAAGCACCCTGTGCCGCAATGACTGGCGCCGTCACCCGACAACGCCAGAGTTTCGGGATACGGTTGCGATACTGTACCGCTTCAAAGCAGCAGACAGTGTATTATTACATCGATGCCAGCAATAAAATTGAACGAGTTTCCGATAGCCGTCAACCACTGGAAGTCGGAGATTGAGATGCTCCCCATTCGACTCTGGACCGCGATCGCGACATTCTTCACCGCAACAACAACCGCGGCCATGCTCGCCCTCGCCGCCGTTGCGGTCGCCGCACCGTTGGAGATGACCGACACGAGAATCCGTGACACCGTCGAGGACCAACTCTCCATCGATCAAGGTGTTCCCGCCTATCAGATCGACGCCCGCGTCGAGGACGGCATCGTCACCCTCAGCGGTGTCGTCGACCACGTCCTTGCCAAGGAGCGGGCGACGAAGATCGCCGAAACGGTCAAGGGAGTCCGGGCCGTCGTGAACGCGATCGAGGTAAGGCCGACGGTCGATCGGACGCCCCGCGAAATCGAACGGGCCATCACCAATGCCCTCGTCGACAACCCTGCGACAGATGCCTGGATGATCAGTCCGCAGGTCGCGGAAGGCGGCGTCGTTACCTTGAGCGGCACGGTCGAGTCCTGGCAAGAACGCGACCTCGCCGAGACGGTGACGAAAGGCGTCGCCGGCGTCACCCAGGTCGAGAACGACATTGTTGTTCGCTACACCGAGGATCGGCCAGATGAGGCGATCAGGGTCGATGTTCAACAAACGCTGCGATGGAACACGCTGGTCGACGACGGCTTGATCGACGTCGACGTCAAGGATGGCACGGTCTTCCTATCTGGGACCGTTGGCAGCGCCGCGGAGAGACGACTTGCGACCCGGGATGCCTGGACGGCCGGAGCGACCGCCGTCGATGCCAGCCAACTCGTCGTCGCGCGTTGGACACGGGATCCCGAACTCCGCACCAACAAATATGTTCCCAAAGCGGATGAAGACATCGAGGATGCGGTTCGACGCGCCGTGGAGGTCGACCCGCGGGTCGACGGCGAAAACGTCGACGTCTCGGCCCTCGCCGGAGTCGTCACCCTGAGGGGCCGCGTCGACACCGTGCAGGCGAAACGCGCCGCCGGCACCGATGCGCGAAACACCGTCGGGGTCGTCGATGTGCTCAATCGGCTGTCGGTGCGGCCATCGACCGATATCGATGACGAGGAGATCGCGAGCAGGATCGAGGCAGCGCTGCTGCGGGACCCCTATGTGGAGCGCTTCGACCTGATCGTGCGCGTGATCAACGGCAGGGTGCACCTCGACGGCACCGTCGACAGCCACTTCGAAAAGGCACGCGCCGATGAGGTCGCTTCGAACGTCAACGGCGTGGTGTATGTGGTGAACAATCTCGCCGTGCCACGTGAGCGGGAGGCGCCGAGGTTCGATCCTTACGTCGACTCCCCCTACCTCTACGATTTCGATTGGGTCGATCGCGGAGCCGGTTCAACCGCCGAAAGCGATGCTGAAATCAAGGAAGCGATCGAAAGCGAGCTGTGGTGGAGCCCGTTCGTCGACTCAGACGCCATCACCGTGTTCGTCGAGGATGGGGTCGTGACCTTGAGGGGGACGGTGGAAAGCTGGACCGAATACGCGACAGCGCGTGAGAATGCCTACGAGGGCGGCGCCACCCGCGTCGTCAACGATTTGCGGATATCGCCGCCGTCGCCGTGAGAGGCTCCGATCGAGGAGGTTTGCCGTCACCCCGCGAACAGCGCGGCGATGCGGGCCCGGATGGCGGCGGCGGCGGCGGCGGGATCGGCGGCGGCATGGATCGGCCGGCCGACGACGATGTAATCGGCGCCGGCCCGGAAGGCGTCCTCCACGTCCACGGTGCGTTTCTGGTCATCGGCCGGCCTGTTGATCACCGGGCGGATGCCGGGCACGACGATCAGCAGCTTCTCGCCCAGGTCCGCCCGGATGTCCGGCGCCTCCAGGCCCGACGAGACGACGCCGTCGCAGCCGATGGCCAAGGCCCGGCGGGCGCGCGACAACACCAGCGAGCGCACGTCCGTCTGAAAGCCGAGTGCGGCGATGTCGCCGGCGTCCAGGCTGGTCAGCACGGTGACGGCGAGGATCTTGACGTCGCGCCGGGCGGCGACGGCGGCTTCCAGGATGGCGTCGTTGCCGTGCACCGTCGCCAGGTCGGCGCCGCGCTCGGCCAACCGGGCGACCGCCGCGCCCACCGTCTGCGGCACATCGAAGAACTTGAGGTCGACGAACACCTTGCAGCCGCGCGCCCGGAGCCAGTCCAGCAATTCGAAATAACCCCCGGCCATGAACAGCTCGAGGCCAAGCTTGTAGAAGACGACGGTCTCGCCCAGGCGCTCCACCAGCGTCCGCGCCCGTTCCGCATCCGCAAGGTCGAGGGCGACGATCAGCCGTTCGGTCGGCGGGATCGGCTTGCCGAACAGCAACGACGGCGACGCTGCGGGGATCGCCGCCGGGATCGCCGACGGGTCAGTCATGGAACGTCTTGATCATGCCGCCCAGGTCGCGGCCGGCGAAGATGTGCATGTGCACGTGCATCACCTCCTGATGGGCGTGCGCGCCGGAGTTGCAGACGATGCGGTAGCCGCCGTCGACGACGCCGAGCCGCCGCGCCGTTTCGCCGATCGCACGGAAGAAGCCGGTGACCAGTTCCGGCGGCGCATCGCGGGTGAAGTCGTCCATGGCGACGTATGGCCCCTTCGGAATCACCAAAACGTGCACGGGCGCCTTGGGGCTGATGTCGTGAAAGGCGAGCGCGTACTCGTCCTCGTAGACCTTGTTGCAGGGAATTTCGCCGCGCAGGATCTTGGCGAATACGTTGCCGTCATCATAGGCCATGGCTGCTCCTCACTCCTTCGATCGGGCGGCTTTCTCGGCGAGACCGGAGGTGCCCTCGCGCCGCGCCAATTCACCCCAGACGTCGCTGGGCGCGACACCGGCGGCGGCCCACAGCACCAGCAGATGGTAGAGCAGGTCGGCGCTTTCGGCGGCGAGCTGCGACGGCTCTTCGGAACAGGCGGCGATCACCGTCTCGACCGCTTCCTCGCCGACCTTGCGGGCAACGCCGGCGGGGCCGCGCGCCAGAAGTTTCGACGTGTAGGAGGCTGCGGGATCGCCGCCGCGGCGGCCGTCGATGACGTCGTACAGGCGGTCCAGGACCCGCGCGTCGAGGGGGACGTCCGCGACCGCCATCAGAGGGTGGTCACCTGGCGCACCGGCACGTCGTGCGCGCCCATGTAGGCCTTGGCCTCGGCGATGGTGAAGGTACCGAAATGAAAGATCGAGGCCGCCAGAACCGCCGCGGCGTGGCCGTCGCGCACGCCTTCGACGAGATGCTCCAGCGTGCCGACGCCGCCCGATGCGATCACCGGCACGGTGACGGCATCGGCAATGGCCCGGGTCAGCGGGATGTCGAAGCCGAGCTTGGTTCCGTCCCGGTCCATGGAGGTGAGCAGCAGCTCGCCGGCGCCATAGGCCGCCATGCGCTTCGCCCAGTCGACAGCGTCGATCCCGGTGCCGCGGCGCCCGCCGTGGGTGAAGATCTCGAACCGGTCGGGGCCTGTCGACTTGGCGTCCACCGAGACGACGATGCACTGGCTGCCGAACTTCTCGGCGGCCTCCTTGACGAACTCGGGCCGTTGCACGGCGGCGGTGTTGATCGAAACCTTGTCGGCGCCGGCGAGCAGCAGCTTGCGAATATCCTCCAGGGAGCGAACGCCGCCGCCGACGGTGAGTGGCATGAAGCATTGCTCGGCGGTGCGCGATACGACGCTGTAGATGGTGTCGCGGTTCTCGTGGCTGGCGGTGATGTCAAGGAAGCACAACTCGTCCGCGCCCGCGTCGTCATAGATCCGCGCCTGCTCCACCGGATCGCCGGCATCGATCAGGTCGACGAAGCGCACGCCCTTGACCACGCGGCCCCGATCCACGTCGAGGCAGGGAATGATCCGTGCCTTCAGCATCGGGTCACTCGACCTTGGCGGCGAGCAGGGCCACCGCCGCGCCGGCGTCGATCGCGCCTTCGTACAGCGCGCGCCCGCAGATGACGCCTTCCAGCACGCCGGTTCCCTGTTCCTTGATCTCCATCAGATCCGCCATGGAGGAGACGCCGCCGGAGAGGATGACCGGCGTGTCGATGGCGCGAGCCAGGGTCACCGTCGCCGAGACGTTGGGGCCCGCCATGGTGCCGTCGCGGCTGATGTCGGTGTAGACGATCGCCGCCGGCCCATCCTCCTCGAAGCGCAGCGCCACCTGCAGGGCAGAGACCTCGGTCGTATCGGCCCAGCCGTCGACCGCCACCCAACCGTCGCGGGCATCGACGCCGATGGCGACCCGGCCGGGAAACGCCCGACAGGCTTCGTGGACGAAGCGCGGATCGTTGACCGCGGCGGTGCCGAGAATCACCCGGTGCAGGCCGGCGTGCAGCCACTGCTCGACCATCTCCATGGTGCGGATGCCGCCGCCGAGCTGCACCTTGAGGCCGGTGGCGGCGAGGATCGCCCGCACCGCGCCGGTGTTCACCGGCCGGCCGGCGAAGGCGCCGTCCAGGTCCACCACGTGCAGCCACTGACAGCCGGCGTTTTCGAACGCGACGGCCTGTTCGGCCGGGTCGTCGTTGAACACCGTGGCGGTCTCCATGTCGCCGCGAACGAGACGCACGCATCGACCGTCCTTCAAGTCGATCGCGGGGTAGAAGTTCATGGACGCCACCGCAGAAAGTTGGTGATGAGGCGCAGACCGACGGCTTGGCTCTTTTCGGGGTGGAATTGTGTCCCGAGCAGGTTGTCGCGGCCGATCACCGCGGTGATCGGGCCGCCGTAGTCGACGGTGGCCAGCACGTGCCCCGGATCGACGGCCTGGAAGCTGTAGCTGTGGACGAAATAGGCGTGCGCGCCGGAGGGCACGTCGACGAAGAACGGATGCTCCGTGGCCGACACGTCCAGGGCGTTCCAGCCCATCTGCGGCACCTTCAGGGCGTCGTGCGGTTGCAGCGGCGTGACCTCGCCGGCGATCCAGTCGAGACCCGGATGATCTCCGTGCTCGCGGCCGATGGTGGCCATCATCTGCATGCCGACGCAGATGCCGAGAAACGGCCGGCCGTCGTGGATCACCGCGGCCTCCAGCGCCTCGACCATGCCGGGGAGTGACGCGAGGCCGCGAAAACAGTCGGCGAAGGCGCCGACGCCCGGCAGGACCACGTGACTGGCGGTCGCCAGGTCCTTCGGATCCCGGGTGACGACCACCGAGCCCGACAGGCCCGCCTCGCCGACGGCGCGCGCGAATGCCTTGGCCGCGGATCGCAGATTGCCCGACCCGTAGTCAATGATGACAACGCTCACGCCCGCATCTCCTCAACAAGGTCGGGGCGCAGATCGAAGAGCCGTTGCTCGGCCGCCGCGCGGCCGGGCGCACCGACGACACCCAGCATCTCGAAGCCCCGACCGGCGAGTTCCAGCCGTCGGCCGTCGTTGGCGAACACGCCAATCACGAGCGCCAACGCCACGGCGGCGACGACGCGGGATCCGGTTCCTGCGTCGACGGCGGCGAGCGCCGCCTCGAGGCCAATCTGCAGGGCCATGAACGCCAACGCAAGCCACCAGAGCCGGCACCAGAGCGCCCAGAGCACGGAGACCAACGCGGCCGCCCAGTTGAAGCCCTCGGCAACGAGGATCAGGTCCGAGTCGGTGTGGCGCGCCCGCCCGCGTCGGCGGAGATGAACGGTATAGAAACGCATGGTGTCAGGGCTCTTCGTCCTCTTGAGGCTGGTTTGCCTGGGTCTACAACGTTCCGCCGAGCACGCCCTTGGTCGACGGCACGGTGCCGGCCCGGCGCGGATCGATCTCCACGGCCTCCCGCAAGGCGCGCGCCAGCCCCTTGAAGCAGGCCTCGCAGATGTGGTGATTGTTCTGCCCGGACAGCAGCTCGACGTGCAGCGTCATGCCGGCGTGCTGGGCAAACGCCTGGAACCAATGGCCGACCAGCTCCGTGTCCAGGTCGCCGAGGCGCGGCTGTCCGAAGCGGACGTTCCAGACCAGCATTGGCCGGCCCGAGACATCGAGGACGACGCGGGCCAGCGTCTCGTCCATCACCGACAGCGCCGCGCCGAAGCGGCGGATGCCACGCCGGTCGCCGAGCGCCTGGGCGATGGCTGCGCCGATGGCGATGCCGGTATCCTCCGTGGTGTGATGACCGTCGATGTGCAGGTCCCCCGTCGCCCGGACATCGAGGTCGATTAGACTGTGGCGGGCCAGCTGGTCGAGCATGTGGTCGAGATAGCCGATGCCCGTCGCCACCGCCGACCGCCCCTGGCCGTCCAGGTCGACGGTCACGGTGATATCGGTCTCATGGGTCTTGCGATCCACCGTAGCGGTCCGCATGGCGGCGGGCTCCTCATCGTGCGCGGCACATCTTGTAGCAGGAAGCCCCGGCACGCGCCAAGGGCCCCGAAACGCACAGAGGGCCTCGAAGCGCGCCGAGGGAATACGCTGTCGGCCGGGCCGGCGCTTGACCGCTCCCGGTCATCCGCCTACATCGCGGGGGTCGTTCGGACCTGGAGTGCCTGCCCCTGTCTCCTTTCGCTTCCCCCGGTTTCGACGGTCCGGCATCCGACGGCGGGCCGATGTGGCACGGCACGACGATCCTCTCGGTCCGCAAGGGCGACCGCGTGGTCGTTGCCGGCGACGGGCAGGTCAGCCTCGGCAACACGATCATCAAGTCCAATGCCCGCAAGGTGCGCCGGCTCGCCGACGGCAACGTGGTCGCCGGGTTCGCCGGTGCGACCGCCGATGCCTTCACCCTGTTCGAGCGCCTGGAGGGCAAGCTCGACCAGTATCGCGGCCAGCTGCTGCGCGCCTGCGTCGAACTGGCCAAGGACTGGCGCACCGACCGCTATCTGCGCCGGCTGGAGGCGATGATGGCGGT
>CAZVRW010000102.1:0-6973 GCA_964630265.1 uncultured Rhodospirillaceae bacterium | reverse complement strand
AGTAGATGTGGTTATCGATCAGCGCCGCGAGCAGGTTGTTGGCGGCACCGATGGCGTGAAAGTCGCCGGTGAAATGCAGATTGATGTCGGTCATCGGCACCACCTGCGCGAAGCCGCCGCCGGTGGCGCCGCCCTTCATGCCGAAACAGGGGCCGAGCGACGGCTCGCGCAGGCAGATCATCGCCGTTTTGCCGATGCGGTTGAGGGCGTCACCGAGTCCGACGGTGGTCGTCGTCTTGCCTTCGCCGGCCGGCGTCGGCGTGATGCCGGTGACCAGGATCAGCCGGCCGTCCGGCCGCGCGTCGAGGCTCTCGATGAAGTCGAGCGCCAGCTTCGCCTTGAAGGTGCCGTAGGGCTCGATGGCCTGTCGCGGAATGCCGAGACGCTCCTCGGCGAGTTCGAGGATCGGCCGCATCGTCGCCGAGCGCGCGATCTCCAGATCGCTCGGGATGGCGGCGCGCCGCGGGCTCGTGTTTCCGTCCGGTGCGCAAACCATGGCGTGCCGCGCCTGCCGTCAGCCGGTCCGGCGGCTATTCGGCCGCCGCCCGGATGTGCCGGAACACCGGCTCGACTTGGCGCAACTCTCGCAGCGGAATGTGGCAGGCGATGACATGGCGTGGCGCGGCTTCCTGGAGCGGTGGTGGCTCGTCGTCACAGATCGGACCGACCTTGCGGGGACAGCGTGTGGTGAACGGGCAGCCCTGCGGCGGGTTGAGGGCGCTGGGAACCGGCCCTTCCAGCACGATGGTGCGCTTCTCCACGGTCGGGTCGGCGATGGGGACGGCGGCGAGCAGCGCCTCCGTGTAAGGGTGGTAGGGTGGCGCGAACACCTCGGCGGTGGTGCCCTGCTCCATGATCTGGCCGAGATACATCACGACGATGCGATCGGCAAGATAGCGGACGACGCTCATGTCGTGGCTGATGAACAGCAGCGTCGTTCCGTGCTCCCGCTGGATCTGCATCAGCAGTTCGGTGACCGCCGCCGCCACCGAGACGTCGAGGGCGGAAATCGGCTCATCGGCAATCACCATCCGCGGGTTGCCGGCGAAGGCGCGGGCGATGGCGACCCGCTGCTTCTGGCCGCCCGACAGCTGGCGCGGCCGCCGGCGATAGAAGTCGCGCGGCAGCTTGACGGTGTCCAGCAGTTCCAGGACCCGTTCACGCACCGCCGCGGCGGTGGTGGCGACACCGAACTTGCGCACCACCCGGCCGATCTGGCCGCCGATGGTGTGGCTCGGGTTGAGCGTGTCATTGGGGTTCTGGAACACCATCTGCAGCGAGCCCAGCTGATCGGCCGTGCGCTCGCCGACCGGGCTGTTGCCGATCTCCTCGCCCTCGAAGTGCAAGGTGCCGCCGGTGGCCGTCTCCAAGCCCATCAACACCTTGGCAAACGTCGACTTGCCACAGCCGGATTCGCCGACGATGGCCACCGTCTCGCGGACGCGGGCGCCGAAGCTCAGCGCCTCGTTCGCTTTCACCCAGCGCACCCTGCGGCCGCGGATCAGCGCCATCAGCGAGCGGTCCCGGACGGGGTAGTATTTCTGCAGGGCCTCGGCGCGGAGCACCTCCTCGCCGACCGCCAATGTCGGCGCCGTCGGCCGCGGCGGCTGGCTCTCCGTCTCGGCAATCTCTCGCCAGCGGACGCAGCGGACCCGGTGGCCGCCGCCGGCGGCGGCCGTCATGGGATTTTGGCCGCCGCCGCCGGCGGCCGTCATGGGGATCAGGCCTTGATCGCACCGCCCCGCCTGGAAACTGTCGCAGCGCGGCCCGAAGTAGCAGCCCGGCGGCCGTTCGTGCGGCAGCGGCAATTGGCCGCGGATCGGCATCAGCGGCCGAGCGACCTTGTTGGCGCTGGGTAGCGGGATGCAGCCGAACAGGCCGCGCGTGTAGGGGTGGATCGGGTGACAGAAGACGTCATCGACGGGGCCATCCTCGATCGCCTCGCCCGAGTACATCACGCAGACGCGCTCACAGGTCTCGAGGATCAGCCCCATGTTGTGGGAGATGTAGAGCTGCGCCGTGCCGAAGCGGCGGCTCAGGTCGGCGATCAGCGTGACGATGCCGGCTTCGACGGTGACGTCCAGGGCCGTCGTCGGCTCGTCGAGCAGCAGCAGCGACGGCTCGCCCAGCAGCGCCATGGCGATCACCACCCGCTGCTGCTGACCGCCGGAGAGCTGATGCGGATAGGCGGCCATCAGCCGCTCTGGGTCGCCAAGCCGGACGTTGTCCAGCATCTCGATGGCCCGCGCCGTCGCCGTGGGCGCCTCGACGCCCACATGGGTCATCGGCACCTCGATCAGCTGCGCGCCGACGGTCATGCTCGGGTTCAGTGCCGCCATCGGCTCCTGGTAGATCATCGCGATCTCGGCGCCGCGCAGCCGCCGCAGTTCGGTCTCGCCGAGGGTCGCGAGTTCGCGGCCCTTGAAGCGGATCGAGCCGCCGACGATGGCGCCGTTGCGGCCGAGATAGCGCATGATGGCCATCGCCACCGTCGACTTGCCGCAGCCGGACTCGCCCACCAGCCCGACACTCTCGCCCGCCCCGATGGTCAGCGAGAAGTCGACGACGGCCGGGATCTCGCCGGCGCGGGTGAAGTAGGAGATGCAGAGCCCCTCGATCTCCAGCAGCGGTGGTGCGCCGTCCCCGGTCATCTCAGTCCCTCAGCTCAGTCCCTCAGCGAGATTTCGCGCAGCCCGTCGGCGAGCAGGTTAAAGCCCAGCACCAGCGACGAGATGGCGACGCAGGGGATCACCGTCATGTGCGGGAAGACCAGCGCCAACGGCCGCGCCTCGTTGACCATGCCGCCCCAGTCGGGGTCCGGCGGCGGCAGGCCCAGGCCGAGGAACCCGAGGACACCGATGGTGATGACGACGTAGCCCAGCCGGAGACAGGCGTCGACGATCAATGGCCCGCGGGCGTTGGGCAGGATCTCGATCAGCATGATGCGCCAGGGCCGCTCGCCGCGGGTCTGCGCCGCCGCGACGTATTCCCGGTTGCGCAGGTCGAAGACCAAGCCGCGGACGATGCGCATGATCCCCGGGGCGCTGGCGAAGGTGATGGCGATGACGATGTTGATGCCCGACGCGCCGACGGTGGTGATTACCAGGATGTAGAGAACCAGGACCGGGAACGACAGGATGATGTTGGCGAAGAACGACAGCACGTCGTCGATGATGCCCCGGAAATAGCCGGCGGCCAGGCCCATCAGGATGCCGACCAGATAGGCGCTGGCCGTCGCCAGGGGGGCGTAAAACAGCACCGTGCGCGAGCCCCAGAGGATGCGGGAGAGGATGTCCCGGCCCAGGTGGTCGGTGCCGAGCCAGAAGGTGCCCCCGCCCGCGGCGGCGGTGAACGGTTTGGCGAACGGCTGCAACGGCGTGTTCGGGTCGAACGGCGCGAGCACCGGCGCGAGCAGGGCGGCGGCGGCCCAGGCGACGATGATCACGGTCCCGATCATGCCGACCGGGCTCTCCTTCAGCAGCGCGAACGAGCGGATCGCGTTGCCGAAGGCGCCGAGCGTCGTCGCCGGTGCTGCCGTGGTCTCGGAGGAGGCTGCCATCCCGCCGCCCCTCAGCCGAACCGGATCCGCGGGTTGAGGTAGGTATAGCCGATGTCGGCGAGGGTCTGGGTCGCGGCGGCGACGAACACCGCGACCATGGCGCACGCCTCGATCAGGAAGATGTCCTGGTTCAGCGAGGCCTCCAGCAGCAGCGCGCCGAAGCCCTTATAGGCGAAGAAGAACTCGACGACGATGACGCCCGACAGCAGCCAGTTGATCTGCAGCATGATGACGGTGAACGGCGCGATCAGCGCGTTGCGCAGCGCGTGCCGGAGGATCACCTGGCGATAGGGCAGGCCCTTGAGCACGGCGGTGCGGATGTATGGGGTGGTCATCACGTCCGCCATGGACGCGCGGGTCATGCGGGTGACGTAGCCGAAGTCATAGATCACCAGCACCAGCACCGGCAGCACCAGTTGCCGCCAGTCGAAGCCGTCGGTCATCGTGCTGGTGCCGGGCAGCACGCCCAGCCAGAAGACGAAGACGGCGGCGAGGAAGACGGCGCTGGCGAATTCCGGGATCGAGGTGGTGACGATGCTGGTGACCGAGATGCTGCGGTCCAGCGCCGACCCCTCGCGCATCCCGGCGAGCACGCCGAGGACCAGCGACAGCGGGATCATCACCACGAACACCCAGAAGCCGAGCACCATGGTGTTCCACAGGCGCGGCCACAGGATGTCGGCCACCGGCACCTTGAAGCGGATCGACTCGCCGAAATCGCCGGTCAGGAAATTGCCGAGCCACGTCAGATAGCGTAGCCACAGCGGCTCGAAATAGCCGTGCGCCTCGAGCCAGAGCGTGCGCTGTTCCTCCGTTGAATAGGGGCCGAGCACCTTGGTGGCGACGTTGCCGGGGGTGATCTCCAGCAGCAGGAAGACCAGCAGCGAGACCGCCAGCATGGTCAGGGCCATCAGGCCGATGCGCCGGAGAATCAAGAGGACCATGGTGCCCGCTTCGCCGGCTTGCGCTTCGCCGGCTTGCGCATCGCCGGCTTACGCCTCGCCACCTTGCGCGCTGGCGGGGCGGGCGGACGCCGCACCGGCCGCTGTCCCTAACCCAGCCAGACCTTGTTGTAGTGGTGCTCGTTGGCCACGTGGGCGTAAATGTTGTGCACCTTGTTGGTCGCCGTAATGAAATCCGAGCGCCAGAACGGCTGCACGATGATGGCGTCGTCCTGCAGGATCTGCTGCAGCTTGGCCATCACCGCGCGGCGCGCGTTCGGATCCAGCAAGGCGCTGGCCTCGTCCAGCAGCGCGTCGAATTCGGCGTTGGCGTAGGACGTCTCGTTCCAGGCGACGCCGGAGCGGTAGGCGAGGTTGAGGCTCTGGATGCCGAGCGCGCGGTGCGTCCACGAGGTGAAGCCGAAGGGCGTCGTCATCCAGCGGTCCCAGTAGGTGCCGCCCGGCATGATGTTGATGTCGATGGTGATGCCGGCGGGCCGGCACATCTCGGCGATCACCTTGACCGCCGTCTGTTCCCAGACGGGGTTGGCGACGCAGTCGATGCGCAGGCGCAGGCCGTCGCCGTGACCGGCCTCGGCCAGCAGTGCCTTGGCCAGGGCGTAATCCTGTTTCAGCGGCGGCAGCTTGGCATATTCGGGATGGATCGGCGCGACGTGGTGGTCCTCGCCCGGCGCCCCAAGGTTCTGGTGCGCCAGTTCGAGAAGTTTTGTGTGGTCGATGCAGGCCTGGATCGCCCGGCGGATACGCTTGTCGTGGAATGGCGTCTCGGTGACCTTCATGCGGGCGACGCCGGTCTGCCCGGTCACCACCTCATAGGTCACCAGGTTGGGGATGGCGCGGAGCGTCGGCACCTGTTCGACGCTGGTGCGGAAGTTGCAATCCACCTGCCCCGACGCCAGCGCCGCGATCATCGGACCGGGATCGTCGCCGTGGTCGACGTAGAGGATGCCGTCCAGGTAGACATCGCCGCCCCACCACGGCTGGTCGCTGCGCCGCCGGTATTCGGCCAGTTCGCCCACCGAGTACCGGGTCAGCATGAACGGCCCCGTGCCCACCGGCGCCTTGGCGAGATCGCCGCCGTCCTCGCTGAAGCGGCGGTGGACGATCAGCGCCGGGTAGTCGGCAAAGGCCTCGGGCAGCGAGATGTCGGCGCGGCTGAGGTGGAAGCGGACGGTGTGGTCGTCGACCTTCTCGATGGCGCCCGCGGCCGCCACCGTCGAGCGGATCGGATTGCCCTGATCGTCGGCCTTGCCGGTCTCGATCTCCTCGGTCATGGCGCTGAAGCGGCCCTGGTTCGACGAGCCGGTGGCCGGGTCGAGCCAGCGTTGCACGTTGAAGATCACGTCGTCGGCGCCGAAGTTGTCGCCGTTCGACCAGGTCACGCCCTTGCGCAGATGGAACGTCCAGGTCTTGAGGTCGTCGGTGGCCTCCCAGCGTTCGGCGAGATAGGGCTCGGCGATGTTGTCCTTGTTGATGCGCACCAGCGGCTCGCACATGTGCCGCGCCAAGTTGCCCTTTTCCGACCAGTCATAGGTCGCCGGGTCGCTCATTTCCTTGACGTTCATGGAACAGCGCAGCGCGCCGCCGGCCTTCGGCGTCTCCGCCCGCGCCGCCGGCACCGGCTGCCGGCCGGTCAGACCGCCGGCCAGGGCGTACGCCGCCGCCACGGAGACGCCGAGCCGGGTGGTCGTCGCCAGAAAGTCGCGCCGGGAAATCTCGCCCCGGCGCAGCTGCTCCCGCAACTCCGGCACGGCGGGGTGGACGGTGGGACGATGGTGCATTGACATGGGCGGGTTTCCCTGGGCTGGCAGATCGGCTGGTCAGACGACGATGTGATGAAGAGCTTGCGGCGTGACTTCGGCGAGGAAGCAGCTGGCGGGCATCATTCGCTGCCTCCGCAATAATTCTTGTCAAATCGTTCGCCACAATGTTGAAATTCAACATTGACAGCCACCAAAACGTCCCCCACCGCTCGGGGATTGCAGACTATTGAGCGGCGGATCGATCCCGTTGACTTAAGCTCGCCCGCCTCGAGAACATGCTTTTATCAGCGCCTCCGGGCAATTTGGGCCACGCGGGACTGCCCTGTCAAACCAAAAACCGCCCGCGTGCCGGCGCGAAATCTTGGGCGCGGCCGAGGCGGCGGCGCCGGCGGCGGGGTGCCGCACGGCCGGCGACTCGTGCGTCGCGGGGCGGCGGCGCCCTTTACGGCGGCACCCACGGGCCGTACATAGGGAACGTTCCGCGATGTCACCGCACTTGGCGCCCGCGTTCATGCGCGCGCGCTCCGCTTCTCACCCCTCCCACCGCCAACCATAGAGACGATCGATGACCCAACTCGCCACCCCCACCGCCGCCGACTTTGTCGTCAAGGATCTGTCGCTCGCCAACTGGGGGCGGACGGAAATCACCATGGCCGAGACCGAGATGCCCGGCCTGATGGCCTGCCGCG
>CAZVRW010000101.1:0-7064 GCA_964630265.1 uncultured Rhodospirillaceae bacterium | reverse complement strand
ATAACACACCGGCCGGTCGGACCATGTGTTTGGATGGAGCACGGCGTTGAGGATGCCGATACCCCGGCCGTCTGCTTCGGCGATCAGACCGAGAATAGGCTGGCTCGGGTCGAGCAATCGCCGCCACGTTTCCGCCGTCACCGTTTCCGACACCTCGGCCGCGTAGAACACGAGGTATTCGTCCCACAGCCGCCGCCATGTGTCCCGGTCGACGTGCTCGATGGGACGGATGCTGATGGGACTCATGCCAGAATCCGACGTCACTAAAAGACGCCGCTCAGAAGTGGATGGCGCGGCCGTAGGCGTCGAGCACCGACTCGTGCATCATCTCCGAGAGCGTCGGATGTGGGAACACGGTGTGCATCAACTCGGCTTCCGTCGTCTCCAGGGTGCGCGCTACGGCATACCCCTGAATCAGCTCCGTCACTTCGGCGCCAACCATGTGGGCGCCCAGCAATTCGCCGGTTTTGGCGTCGAACACGGTCTTGACCATGCCCTCGGGCTCGCCCAAGGCGATCGCCTTGCCGTTGCCGATGAACGGGAAGCGGCCGACCTTCACCTCGTGACCCGCATCCTTGGCCGCCGCCTCGGTGAGGCCGACGCTTGCCACTTGCGGCCGGCTGTAGGTGCAGCCGGGCACGCTCTTCGGGTCCAGCGGATGCAGCCCCGACAGCCCGGCGATCTTCTCGACGCAGATGACGCCCTCGTGGCTGGCCTTGTGCGCGAGCCAAGGTGGGCCGACCACGTCGCCGATGGCGTAGACGCCGGGCTCGCCCGTGCGGCACCACTCGTCGATGACGATGTGGCCGCGATCGACCGTCACTTTCGTCCCGTCGAGGCCGAGATTCTCGGTGTTGCCGACGATGCCGACGGCGAGGATTACCCGGTCGACGGTCAGCTCGCGGGTCTTGCCGCCGCCCTCGAGCGTCGCCGTGACGCTGTCTGAGCCCTTCTTCAGGGCCTTCACCGTGGTCGACGTCTCGATCTTGATGCCCTGCTTCGCGAAGCTCTTCTGGGCGAACTCCGAGATCTCTGCGTCCTCCACCGGGAGGATGCGGTCGAGGATTTCCACCACCGTGACCTCGGCGCCCATGCTGCGAAAGAAGCTCGCGAATTCGATGCCGATCGCCCCCGAGCCGACCACCAGCAGTGACTTCGGCATCGCCTCGGGCACCATCGCTTCCATGTAGGTCCAGATCAGCTTGCCATCGGGCTCCAGGCCGGGCAGCGTGCGCGCCCGCGCCCCGGTGGCGAGAATGATGTGCTTGGCCGAAAGCTCGGTGTGCTTGCCCTCGGCCGCCACCGCGACCGTGCCGGCGCCGGCGAGGCGGCCCTCGCCGTCGATCACCGTCACCTTGTTCTTTTTCAGCAGATGACGGACGCCGCCGCTGAGCTGCCCCGCCACCTTGCGCGACCGAGCCACCACCTTCGCCAGGTCGAAGCCATAGTCCTTGACCGAAAGACCGAAGGCGTCGGCGTGCTTGATGGTTTCATAGACCTCGGCGGTGCGCAGCAGGGCTTTGGTCGGGATGCAGCCCCAGTTCAGGCAGATGCCGCCCAGATGCTTCCGTTCAACCACGGCCGCCCGCATGCCAAGTTGTGCCGCGCGGATCGCCGCCACGTAGCCGCCGGGACCGGCGCCGACGACGACGAGATCGAATGATTGGTCGGCCATGGCGGGCCCTCCTACAAGAGAAGCGTCAGCGGATCTTCGATCAGGCCTTTGAGGACGCGCAGGAACTCAGCACCGACGGCGCCGTCGACAATGCGGTGATCGGCCGAGAGCGTCATGGTCATCATCCTCCCGATGGCCAGCGCCCCGTCCTTGACCACCGGTCGTTGTTCGGCGGCGCCACAGGCGAGGATGCAGCTCTGCGGCGGATTGATGACCGCGGCGAACTCGCTGATGCCGAACATGCCGAGATTGGAGACGGTGAAGCCGCCGCCCTGGTAGTCCTCCGGCATCAGCTTGCCGTCGCGCGCTTTCGCTGCCAGCGCCTTGACCTCGTTGGCGATGGTGGCGAGCCCCTTCTGATCGGCGTTGCGGACGATCGGCGTGATCAGGCCGTTGGGCGTCGCCACGGCAACGCAGACGTCGATGGTCTCGAACAGGCGCACCGCCTCGTCGGACCATGACGAGTTGGCCTCCGGACAGCGCCGCAGCGCCATCGCCACCGCCTTGACGATGAAATCGTTGACCGAGAGCTTGTAGGCCCCCTCGCCCTCCGGCGACCGGCCGTTGAGTTGCGCGCGCAACTCCGACACGGCCTCCACGTCGCAGTGAATGGTCAAGTAGTAGTGCGGGATCTCGCGCTTTGACTGGGAAAGCCGTCGGGCGATCACCTTGCGCATCGTCGTGTGCGGCACCTCGCGATATGGACCCGTCGGCTCCGGCATGGGCGCGGCCTTCTCGGCGGCGGCGGGAGCGGGCTCGGCGGCGGCCTCCGCCGGCCCGGCGGGCGCCGGTTTGCCGACACCGGTGGCGATCGCCTCTTCCACGTCGCGTTTGATCACCCGGCCGTGCGGCCCGGTGCCGGCGATCTGTTCGACATCGAGGCCGGCATCGGTGGCCATCCGTCGCGCCAGCGGACTCGCGAACACCCGTTCACCGGCGGCCCGGGACGGTTTCGTTGCGGTTACCGGAGCCGGTGCGGACGCGGACGGCGCCGCAGCGGTGGTCGGCGTCGCCGCGGTGGCGGCGGTCTTCGGCGCGGGAGCCGATGGGGTTGCCTCGGCCGGCGCCGCCGGCGCGGCGGCCCCAGCCGCGGCAGCGACCTCGGGTTGCTCCGGCTCGAAGCCTTCCAGCGCCGAGGCGTCCTCGCCTTCCTGCAACAGAACGGCGATCGGCGCGTTGACGGCGACGCCCTCGGTGCCCGCAGGCACCAGGATCTTGCCGAGGATCCCTTCGTCGACGGCTTCCACTTCCATGGTGGCCTTGTCGGTTTCGATCTCGGCCAGGACATCGCCCGACGCGACCGCGTCACCCTCCTGCTTCAACCAGCTGGCGAGCTTCCCTTCGGTCATGGTCGGCGACAGCGCCGGCATCAGGATGGAGATCGGCATGGTGTCGCTCCCCCGTCCCTAGCGATAACAGACGGCTTTCGCCGCCGACACGATGTGCTCCACCTGCGGCAGCGCCAGCCGCTCCAGGTTGGCGGCGTAGGGCATCGGCACGTCGGCGCCGTGGACACGCAGGACCGGCGCATCCAGCCAATCGAAGGCGTGCTCCATCATCAATGCCGCCATTTCCGCACCGATGCCGCAGGTTGGCCAGCCTTCCTCGACGCTGACCAGCCGGTTGGTCTTTTTGACCGAGGCGACGATGGTCTCCACGTCCAGCGGCCGGAGCGTGCGTAGATTGATCACTTCCGCATCAATGCCTTCGGCGGCCAGCGCTTCGGCCGCCTCCAACGCCAACCCGACCTGGCGCGAGAACGACGTGATGGTGACGTCACCGCCACTGCGCTCGATCTTGGCGCGACCGATCGGCAGCACGAAGTCCGGATCGGTGGGCACCTCGAAGGTCTGGCCGTACATTATCTCGTTCTCGAGGCAGATCACCGGATTGGGGTCGCGGATCGCCGCCTTCAGCAGGCCCTTGGCGTCCTCGCCCGACCACGGCGCCACCACCTTGAGGCCGGGGACATGTGCATACCAAGACGCGTAGTTCTGCGAGTGTTGTGCGGCAACGCGCGAGGCCGCGCCGTTGGGGCCGCGGAAGACGATGGGGGAGCCCATCTTGCCACCGGCCATGTACAGCGTCTTCGCCGCCGAGTTGATGATCTGGTCGATCGCCTGCATGGCAAAATTGAAGGTCATGAACTCGACGATGGGCTTCAGGTCGGCGAACGAGGCGCCGACGCCGAGGCCGGCGAAGCCCATTTCGGTGATCGGCGTATCGATCACCCGCTTGTCGCCGAACTCCTCCAGCAGCCCCTGGCTCACTTTGTAGGCGCCCTGATACTGGGCCACCTCCTCGCCCATCAGGAAGACATCGGGGTCGCGGCGCATCTCCTCGGCCATGGCGTCGCGCAGCGCTTCCCGAACCGTCATTTGCGCCGTCGGCCCCGTATACTCGGGCTCCGGCCGCGCCGGCGAGGGCGACGCGGGAGCGCACGGTGCCGGCGTCGTCGTCCGCCCGGGCCCGGGCTCCGCCGTTATCGGCTCGGGCGCCTCCTTGCTCGGCGCCATCGCGTCCATCGCCGATGCGTCCTCGCCCTCTTCGAGCAGGATGGCGATGGGGTGATTGACGGCAACGTTGTCGGTGCCCTCGGGCACCAGGATCTTGCCGAGGACACCGGCATCTACGGCTTCCACCTCCATCGTCGCCTTGTCGGTTTCGATCTCGGCGAGGACGTCGCCCGCGTCGACGGTATCCCCTTCTTGCTTCAGCCACTTGGCGAGCTTGCCTTCGGTCATGGTCGGCGACAGCGCCGGCATGAGCACTTGGATGGGCATTCGGTCCCTCCCGGAGAAACGTCTTGAAGTGTCAGGCTTCGATGAGAACGTCCGTCCACAGCTCCGAAGGGTCGGGCTCGGGGCTGGACTGCGCGAACTCGGCGGCCTCGACGATGATGTCCTTGACCTCCCGGTCGATCTCCTTCAGGGCCGCTTCATCGGCATGACCGTGTTCCAGGAGAAATGCGCGCAGCCCGTCGATGGGATCACTCTCCTTGCGCATCTTGCTGACTTCGTCTTTGGTCCGGTACTTGGCCGGGTCGGACATGGAGTGGCCGCGATAGCGGTAGGTCATCATCTCCATGACGTAGGGGCCTTCGCCGCCGCGGACGTGCGCCACCACCCGGTCTCCGGCGGCACGCACCTCCAGCACGTTCATGCCATCGACCTGGACACCGGGAATTCCGAACGCTTCGCCGCGTTTGTAGAGTTCTGTCGTCGCCGACGCGCGCGCCACCGAAGTGCCCATGCCGTACATGTTGTTCTCGATGACGAAAATGATCGGAAGCTTCCACAGCGACGCCATGTTGAACGCCTCGTAGACCTGCCCCTGGTTGGCCGCACCATCACCGAAGTAACAGTAGTTGATGCCGCCGTCGCCGCGGTATTTATGGGCGAACGCCAATCCCGCGCCCAGCGGCACCGAGGCGCCAACGATGCCGTGGCCGCCATAGAACTTGGTCTCGCGGCTGAACATGTGCATCGAGCCGCCCTTGCCCTTGGAATAGCCGCCGATGCGCCCGGTCAACTCAGCCATCACGCCCTTCGGGTCCATCCCCGTGGCCAACATATGACCGTGGTCGCGGTACGTGGTGATGACCGAGTCCTGTTCGGTCGCCACCGACTGCAAGCCGACGACGACCGCTTCCTGACCGATATAGAGGTGGCAGAAGCCGGCGATCAGCCCCATGCCGTAGAGCTGTCCGGCGCGTTCCTCGAACCGCCGGATCAGCAGCATCTGCCGATACATCCGGAGCAGTTCATCGCGGTCCGGAACGGCGACCTTCGAGTCAGCGTCGGACGCGCCGGCCTTTGCGCCAGCCGCAGATTCCTTGGAAGCCATGGGTCCTCCCTGGACGGGTATTGGACTTGATGTCGGGGTTGGGCCGCCGCGCGGCCACGTCGGAAAGACCCTATTGCGATCGATTTTTGATGACAAGCCGAAACGGTGCCCGGCCGGAACCGATGTCGAGACCGTGAGATCCGCCTCGGCGTTGCCGGGCGACGGCGCCTGGGCTATGCACCCGTGTGACTCGACGTAACGGAGGTGGGGCCGGCGGCCGGTGCACATCGACCATTCCGAACCGGAGCCGGGCATTCGCCTGCGCTGGGCGCGCTGGGAGCCGAACGCCGGCAGCGGGTGCCGTGACGTCCTGCTGCTCAACGGCCGCAGCGAATTCGTCGAGAAATACGACGAGACGGCCGAGCGCCTCACCGGCGTAGGCTGCCGAGTCTGGAGCCTCGACTGGCGCGGCCAGGGGCTGTCGACCCGGCTGTTGGCAAACCGGCAGAAAGGCCACATCAACGATTACGCGACCCACGTCCGCGATCTCCGCGCCTTCCTCGAACGGGTGCGCGTCGACGGCGGCGATCCCACCCTTGTCATCGCCCACTCCATGGGCGGGCACATCGCCTGCCGCTATCTCATGGACACTCCCGGTCATGGGTTCCAACGCTTGGTGCTTTGCGCGCCGATGATCGCGCCCAGGTTTTCCCGATGGCAGGCGCCGCTGGTCGCCGCATTGACGCCGCTGGCCTGCCGCGCCGGCTTGCGGGACGCCTACGCGCTCGGCCAGGGCGACTGGGATGCCGTCCGCCAGAGCTTCGAGGGCAACCCGCTCACCCACGACCGCGTTCGGTTCGACTGGCTCGTCGACCTCTTGCGCCGCCGCCCGGAGTTGCGCCTCGGCGGCGTCACCTGGGGCTGGCTGGCGGCGACGCACGCCTCGACGGCGCACCTGGTCGCGCCCGGACACGCGGAACGTCTCTCCCTGCCCTGCCTGATCGTTCGCGCCGGCGAGGAGACGATCGTCGACAACGTGCGCATCGCCGATTTCGCGGCGCGCCTGCCCGATGTCACGCTGCACGACATCCCGAACGCCCGCCACGAGATCCTGCGGGAGACCGACGCGGTGCGGGCCGACTTCTGGCGCGCCTTCGATCGCTTCTGCGGCGTCTCCGGCGCCTGAACCATCGACTCGCCAGGCGCGTCCGTCACCATTGACTTTGCCGGTCGATGCCCGAAGACTCAAGGCGGTAAGGGCACAAGCCCGATTGCAGCGATGGGGAGCAACATGAGCATTCTCGGCTGGATCGTGCTCGGCTTGGTGGCCGGCGTCATCGCCAAGTGGATCATGCCCGGTCCGGACCCCGGTGGCCTGATCGTCAGCATCCTGCTCGGCGTCGGCGGCGCCTTCGTCGGCGGCTATCTGGCGACGGCCATGGGCTTCGGCGGCCCGGTGGACGGCCTCAACCTGCCCAGCTTCGTCACCGCCATCATCGGCGCGCTGGTGCTGCTGTTCGGCTACCGCTTGATCCGCAGTCGCGGCGGCTAATACCAGCGAGTGAAATCACTGACCGATTGAGGCCCAGGTTCGGGTTGCGAT
>CAZVRW010000100.1:0-7176 GCA_964630265.1 uncultured Rhodospirillaceae bacterium | reverse complement strand
TGACGTAGTGGGTATGGTGAACCAGCTCGGTCTTCAGGGTGTGGAACCAGCTTTCCATCGGGGCGTTGTCCCGGCAATTGCCCTTTCGGCTCATCGACGGCACGAGGCCATTTGCTTTCAGCAGCTCGCGGTAATCACCGGCGGCATATTGGTTGCCGCGATCGGAGTGGTGAATGAGCCCGGGACCTGGTCGCTGCCGCTGGATCGCCATGGTCAGTGCGGCGATCGTCAGCTCCTGGCGCATGTGATCGCGCATCGCCCATCCCACCACCTTGCGGCTGAACAGATCGAGGACGACGGCAAGGTACAGAAGTGGTCCAGCGTCTCTTCCACGATCCGCAGCTTTTCAGCGGCGGTCCAGCGGCGGCGACGGCCGCCATCGGTGATGATCTCTATCTCAGACATAAGCACGTGCTCAGGCATATGCCTAAGCCTCCATGGTTATGCCTAAGTGTCCGGTCGAAAAGGGGGCCAGTTCACCGCCGGTTTCGGCGTCCATGACAAAGGTGGTCTGGAACAGCGCGGCGAGACTGTCGTGTCCGAGATAGCGCTGGGCGCAGCCGGTCTCGCGGCAGACAACGCGGACGGCCTCCAGCTTGTAAAGAAGATCTTGGACGTTGTTGTCGAGGTGGATCATTCGGTTGACGTCGCGCCCACTGGTATGCTGGCGGGCGATCATCAATCGGCGTAGTTCGGGCGAGAGGGCATAGTCGTAGGTCAGACCGATGGCGTTGATTCCGGGGAGGAAGGCCGGCGCGTCGGCGACACTCGCAACCGCCTCTCCGCGCAGATACACCCGCGGTCGGTAACGGCGCAGCGACTCACGATAATCGGCGGCAGTCATCAACATATGCGAACCTCCCCAAAAGGTCGGCGCCGGTCAGTCGGCGTGCATGGAGCCGCGAGTGACATCGGCAGGTTCGAGTCTGAACCAATCGAGACGTCCAGCCAAGGCAACGACGCGGCCGATGATCAGCAAGGTTGGCAGTACCAGATCCAGTTTCGAGAGCAAGGCCGGTAGGGTCGCGACGGTCGCGATCAGCGTTTGTTGATCAGGGCGGGTACCGTTGATGACGGCCGCGGCCGGCGTGTCGGCTGGCAGACCGTGTGCGATCAGGCGTTCGCCCAGCCGCCCGATGCTCGTCCGACCCATATAAACGACGAGCGTCGTTGTCGGGTCTGCAAGCCGCGGCCAATCAAGATCCAACAGGCTGTCATCCTTAGTGTGACCGGTGACGTAGTGAACACCATGTGCGAGGTCGCGGTGGGTCAACGGAATGCCGGCATAGGCGCTGCAGCCGGACGCCGAGGTGACCCCAGGCACAATCTCGAAGTGGACGCCGTGTTCGGCAAGGTGTGCGGCCTCCTCGCCGCCGCGGCCGAAGACGAACGGATCACCGCCTTTCAGCCGGACGACGCAGCGATGCGAGCACGCGAGACCCAGGAGCAGGGTATTGATCTCGGACTGCGGCATATAGTGGCGGCGTGCCACCTTCCCGGCAAAGATGCGTGACACACCTGACGGTATCAGGTCGAGGATCGGCTCGGACACAAGCTTGTCGAAGACCACCACGTCGGCGATATCCAACAGTCGCCGCGCTTTGATGGTTAAGAGGTCAGGATCCCCGGGACCAGCGCCGACGATATAAACGCGTCCGATCCGGCTCGTACCGTTCTGCATTCCCATTTCTGCCGTTAGGTTAGTGTGGGCCACCTCCTTTGTGGTAGGGAAGCCTTCGGGCCAGCGCAAGGGGCGGATTACGGTCGCGCTTGGCTTTCCGCGCGGAAACTCCCATAGTCCGGTTGTAGGCTCCTGATCCAGAAAGTCCCCTGACACCGACATGATCGTCGCTACCGAATTTGAACCCCGGCGCCGCCATTTCGTTCTCGCTGTCTGGCTTTTTTCCATTGCCGCAATGGTGCTTCTGATGATTGCTATCGGCGGTTTAACCCGGCTTACGGGTTCCGGCCTGTCGATGGTTGAGTGGCGCCCGGTTACCGGATGGCTGCCGCCGATGAGCACCGCCGAGTGGGAAGCGGCGTTTGCGGCATATCGGCAGTTTCCTGAGTATCAGAAGGTCAATGCCGGCATGACGCTCGAAGATTTCCAGGGGATCTTCTGGCTTGAGTACATCCACCGCCTCTGGGGACGACTTATCGGGGTCGCCTTCGCCTTACCGTTACTGGTATTTCTAGCGCGCGGCTGGATCGAGCGGACGTTAGTGCCGAGGCTTGTTGGGCTTTTCTTCCTGGGCGCCCTGCAAGGTGCTCTCGGCTGGTACATGGTCGCAAGTGGATTGGTCGATCGTCCCGACGTCAGTCAGTACCGTTTAGCGGCGCATTTCGTCGCGGCGCTCATCATTTACGCGGCGCTGATCTGGATCGCCTTGGGGCTGCTACGGCCTCGATTGGCGTCGGCCGTCGTCGATGTACCTCTGCTCCATGGCTACGCGTTGTTGGGATTCGTCGTACTTACTGCCGCCTCCGGTGCGTTCGTTGCCGGCCTTGATGCCGGATACGGTTACAACACGTTCCCGCTGATGGACGGGGCTTTGCTGCCCGAAGGCTTGTTCGCGGAGGCACCATGGTGGATGAGCATCTTTGAGGATCGGACGACAGTGCAGTTCAATCATCGGGTGCTGGCGCTGACGACCGTGACCGTGGCTCTGGCCTTGTGGTGGCGCGTCCTCAGGTCGAGCGCGGAATTGGCCGTTCGGTGGGCTGCGCATTCTACCGCCGTGGCCGCTCTCATGCAGGTATCGCTCGGCATCGCAACGCTCTTGCTCGTCGTGCCATTGCCTCTCGCTCTGGCCCATCAGGCGGGAAGCGTCGTGCTGCTCAGCGCTGCCCTTTGGCTTGTCTTCGAACTCAAGACCGCTTCGACGGTGCCGAGGCACCTGGCTGGAGGCGCGGTACCGGCTCGGCGGGCCTATTCCGGCGAATAGCGCAGCGCAGGCGACTTCGGATGGCTTCTCACGACAGCGGCTGCAGCGGTTGGGTCCCCGGCACGTTCGGTCGGGCGCCGCGGCACGCCGCTGCCATTTTCGTCAATTCGACGGCGGAGCGCGCCTGCATCTTGCGCAGCAGTCCGTGCCGGTGGATCTCGACGGTTTTCGGGCTGACGGCCAGGCGGACGGCAATCTCCTTCGTTGAACAGCCGTCAACCACCAAGTCGAGCACCTCGCGTTCCCGTGGCGAGAGCGAGCGGATGCGCTCGGCTATCTCACGCGCGTCGGAGCGCCACCTCCGCCACTCTTTGTCGAGCTCGATGGCTTGGCGTACCCGTTCAACCAGTTCGCCGGGGCGGAACGGCTTGAGCACGTAGTCGATGGCCCCGGCCTTCATGGCACGGACCGCCGACGGCACGTCGCCGTGACCGGTGACCACGATCACAGGGCGGCTGTCCCCCCGCAGCGCCAAGTGCTCGAGTAATGCCATCCCGTCCATTCCGGGCATATTGAGATCGAGTAGGACACAGCCGCCCCGGTCAGGATCGCACGCCGCCAGAAACGCCTGAGCGGTTTCGAAGGTCTCCACCGGTAACCCCACGCTCGTCATCAGGAACGACAGCGACTTTCGGATAACGGCCTGATCATCGACAATGAAGACCGTAGGATCTTCATGCAACACGACTGACCTCCTCCAGTGGCAGGGTGAAGCGAATGCGGGCGCCGCCGCTTGGCGCATCGTTGGCGGCAATTTGCCCGCCATGGCGTTCAACGATGGTTCGGCAAATCGCGAGGCCCATTCCCAAGCCGTCGGGCTTGGTCGTGGCAAAAGGGGTAAACAGATCGTCCTTTAGTGCCTTCGGAAACCCGCTGCCGCTATCATCGACGGTGACGACGACGGCGCCCCGGTCGCGGCGGGCGCTGATGGAGATGCGGGCAGCATCCTGCCCGTCGAGCGCATCGATCGCGTTACGCAAGAGATTGTGCAGAATTTGCGCCACCTCGACGGGATCGGCAGCGAGAAGCGGCAGATTGTCAGCAACGTCGACGCTCAGCGTTATATTCGCACGGTCGAGGTGCGCCTGCAGCAGATCGCGCACGTCCGAAACCACGGACGCCAAATCGGTTCCGACGTCGGCGCCGGGCGACGGACGAACGAAACCCTCAATGGAGCGCAGGATGGCGCTGGCCCGTTCAGCTTCGCGACATGCGGTGGAGAGAGCTTCTGCGAGTTCCCGGGGATCTCCGACGGTTCCGTTGTTGAAGCGGGCCGCGGCACCCCGGCAGTAGGCAACCACCGCAGCAAGCGGCTGCGCCATCTCATGGGCAAGAGTCGCAGTCGACTGTGCGAGACTGGCAATGCGCTGGCAGCGGACGAGCTGACGGTAGTGGTCCGTCGCCGCCAATTCCGTGTCGTGTTCCGCTGTGACGTCTCGGGCAACCATTGACGCCGCCACCAGCACTCCGTCGGCCGATCGGAACGGATCGACAGTCATCCGCAGAATCCGGCCGTTCCACGATACTTCGGTGGTTTGTGATACCCCCGAGGTTATCACCGCGTCGAGCAGCCCCGCTGCGGCGACGCCGGTTTCATCGCCGAACACCGCCTCGATCCGACGGCCGATGAGTGTCTCTGGCGCGCGATCGATCCATTCGGCGGCGCGTCGATTGACGTGCAGCAGCACACCGTCGGCACTGACCTGCAGGGTCGCGACGTCGAGATAGTCCAGCACGGTTCGGCCAGCGGCACGGACCTGCGATAAAGCACGATGGTAACGATCGAGTTCGATCTGATCGCCGGAGCGGTCAGTGATCACGGCCACCAATCGGGCGACGCGCTCGGTGCGGCCGCACGCCGGGCGGATGGCGACCCGACAGCGCCGGGGGCGCATGCCTCCCGACATCTCGACCTCGCCCTCAACATCACAGCCACTTTCGACAGAACGTCGGAACAAATCTCCAAGGGCGAGCCCGGCAGGGCCATCGATGATGTCCTCGGGACGACAGCCGGCCGGTGCCGTACCCACCTCTATCGAGAAACGATCGTTCGCGGCCACGATCTGAACGGTGCCGTCGGGCAGGACGTCGCCGACCAAAGTGGCGACACCCATGGCATCGATCCAGGATTGCAGCTCTAGACGGTCACATTGGGCGAGAGGATGAGGATGTTCGGCGGCCATGGATCTCGCCAGACTTGGAGATGGAGGATGGGAAAGGAGTTGCCAGGACACGGCCGAACCCGCACCGAAGCGTTGTCGCGTTTCGGCATGATATGATAAGGCGTTCACGCTGAGGGGCAACGATGTGGTGACTGCATGCGTCCGCGCCTACAACATGTCGTACCGAAATCATCACCAATCACACAGCCAAGTGCGAGGCAACCATTTTCCTCGATGAGTTTACCCCAAAAAGGGTGCGGCGGGTGAAGCGGAACGACACGACCTAAAAATGCACACACTGCGGGCATTTGTTACAGAAAAAACAATCTGTACTAGATTCCTGATCGCCTTTCTGGAAAGCCGCATCAGCCCCCGACGGCCGACCATCACAGAATCGGCGGCCTATGCTGCGAAAACACCGCCGTAGGGTGGCAGCGCCACGCGCGTGCCGTCGAGGGACCCCGCGAGCCCGTGTCCGCTTAGTGGAGCGCGGCCAGCCAGTGCGTCCAACTCCACGGTGACCGGGGCGGCGCCCAGATTGAACACGCAAACGGTGTGGGCACCAGTTGCCACCCGCTCGAACGCCAGCGCCGGCTCTTCTGCGTCGAGAAAACGAATATTGCCGTGAATCAGGGGGGGCTGGCTCCTTCGCCAAGCGAGAAACCTTCGAGTAAAACCGAGCACCGAATCCGGGTCTGACTCCTGCCTGTCTACGGCCAATGGCCGATGCTCCGGCGGAACGGGAAGCCAAGGTTCGCCTGTTGTGAAGCCGGCGTTGGTGGCATCGGCAAGCCAGGGCAGGGGGGTGCGGCAGCCGTCGCGTCCCTTGTGGAGAGGCCAGAAGCGGATGCCTTCCGGGTCGCGGAGGCCTTCTAGAGGAACGTCCGCCTGAGGCAATCCGAGCTCTTCTCCTTGGTAGAGAAAAGCCGTGCCGCGCAAGCAGGTCAGCACCGCGATCAGGAGCTTGGCCAGGGCTGCGCGATCGGTTTTGCCGTCCCCCCATCGGCTGACCACCCGCTCGACGTCGTGGTTGCTGAACGCCCATGATGGCCAAGCCGTCGCCGACGCGGCCAGCGCTGCCTCTACGGATGCGCGAATGTGCTTGGCGCCTGAGGATTGTCGCAGGAAGACGAAGCTATACGCCGTATGATAGCGGTCCGGGCCGTCGCTGTACGCAACCATCGTCCGAACGGGATCGTCGCTCGCGATCTCGGCGACCATCATTGCGCTTGGATACTGATCGATGAGCGCGCGCAAGCGGGCGACGAACGCCAGCGTCTCCGGCTGCGTCCGATTGTAGAGCTGGCGCTGTAGCCAATAGGGCTTGATCGGATTGGCGTGTAGTCGTGGCGGATTGTCGCGCAACGCCCGATCGTGACAGAAGAAGTTGGCAACATCGACGCGGAACCCATCAACGCCGCGCTCCAGCCAGAAGCGTGCAACGTCGAGGATGGCGGTCTGGACGTCCAGATTGTGGAAGTTCAGGTCCGGTTGCTCGGGCAGAAAGTTGTGCAGGTAGTATTGCTGGCGACAACTGTCCCATTCCCAGGCCGGGCCGCCAAATACGGCTAGCCAGTTGTTAGGCGGTGTGCCGTCGGCCCTAGGGTCAGCCCACACGAACCAATCGGCCTTCGGGTTGTCCCGACTTGCCCGGCTTTCGAGGAACCAGGGATGACGGTCGGAGCTGTGGGAATAGACTTGATCGATGATCACGCGGAGACCGCGGTCGTGCGCCGCCGCGACCAACTGGTCGAAGTCGGCAAGGGTCCCGAACATTGGATCGACGCCACAATAGTCGGCAACGTCATAGCCGAAGTCCTTCATCGGCGACGGAAAAAACGGGGAAAGCCAGATGCCGTCGACGCCGAGCGCGGCGATATGATCCAGTTTCTCGAGGATACCCGCCAGATCGCCGACGCCGTCGCCATTGGCGTCGCGGAAGCTGCGCGGGTACACCTGATAGATGATGCCGCCCCGCCACCAGTCGTTGGCAGGGCCATCGACCCCGGTTCTTACGCTCGTGTCGGTTGCGCATGCCTTGGAGATGTTGCTGCCCTCCGCCTAGTGGT
>CAZVRW010000099.1:0-7177 GCA_964630265.1 uncultured Rhodospirillaceae bacterium | reverse complement strand
GTCCACCGCCGGGTCCACCGCCGGCTCGGTGAGCGGTCGCAGTGCCGCCCGGATCGCATCGGGATCGATGGTCGGCAGATCACCCTGCAGATTGACGACAATGCCGTAGCGCCGATCCGGATCGACCAGCGCCAGCGCCTCGGCGATGCGGTCGGAGCCCGAGGGGTGATCGGGTCGGGTGAGCACGGCCCGGCCCCCGGCGGCGGCGACGGCATGGGCGATCTCGGGCTCCGCCGCGGCGACGATCACCGGGCCGATGGCGGCGTCCGCCGCTCGGTCGAGGACATGCGCGATCATCGGCCGGCCGTGAATATCGGCGAGCGGCTTGCCCGGCAGCCGCGTCGACGCCATGCGGGCCGGAATGATGACGATTGCGGCCGCCGGAGCGGACGTGCGCTCTGGCGAAGCGGGCATGGGATGCGGCAATTTCCGTGCGATCTCTGATGGAAACAGGGTCCGCGGCCGTTGGACATGGACGCAACGAGACGCTAAAGTCCGACGTTCTGTTCGCACCCGCAAGATACAATCAAGGCATCGGCGATGAATGTGTCCCTTCTCGAAAAGTTCGGCCTCGGCGCGCTGCTGTGTCTCTGGCTGATTTATGGCGCCAATTTCCTAGGTAACGTCATGGTGTCGGTCGACCGGACGACGGTCGCGACGGGAGAGCATGGCGCCGAGCCGGCGGACGTCGCCGAGGCGGAGCCGGAGCCGGAGGTCGACTTCGCCGTGCTGCTGGCGTCGGCCGATCCGGCCGAGGGCGAGAAGGTCTTTTCCCGATGCAAGAGTTGCCATTCGATCGAACAGGGCGGTGCTCACGGCGTCGGCCCGAATCTGTGGAACATCGTCGGCGCGCCCAAGGCGGCCAAGGACGGCTTCAGCTATTCGGGCGTTCTGGAGGGCATGGGCGACGAATGGGACTACGCGGCTCTGGACGGATTTCTCGAGAATCCGCGGGGCTACGCGACCGGAACGCGGATGACCTTTGCCGGGCTCAGGCGTCCCGAGCAGCGCGCGGCGGTGATCGCCTACATGCGCGAGCACACCGAAAACCCCCCGCCGCTCCCGGAACCGGCCACGCCCGAGCCGGAGGCGGCCACGCCCGAACCGGAGGCGGCTGCGCCCGAAGCCGCGGCGCCCGAGGCGGAGACGGCGGCGGCCGGCACCGGTGCGGCAGCGGCGGACGCGGATGCCGGCGGTCTTGCCGCCCAGTTCGCGTCGGTCGACGCCGAACAGGGCGCCAAGGTGTTCCGCAAGTGCCAAGCCTGTCACTCCATCGATGAGGGCGGCAAGCACAAGGTCGGCCCCAATCTCTGGAACGTCGTTGGCGCCCCCATCGCCGGCAAGGACGGCTTCAACTATTCGTCGGCCTTGGCCGGCCATGGCGGCGAGTGGAGCTACGACACCCTGGCTGCCTATCTCACCAACCCCAAGGGCTTCGCGCCCGGCAACAAGATGAGCTTCGCCGGCCTGAAGAAGCCCGAGGACCGGGCCGCGGTGATTTTGTATTTGCGCGATCACACGGAGTCGCCGCCGCCGCTGCCCTGATCGGGGCGGCCGCCGCGGCCTGCTGGACCGGATCCGGATGAGCGATCTCGACGCCGCTCTGACCCTGGCCGTGCGCTTGGCCGATGCCGCCCGGCCTATCGCCGCGCGCCATTTCCGCAGCGGCCTCGCCATCGACCACAAGGCTGACACGACGCCGGTGACCGAGGCCGATCGCGCGGTGGAACGGCAGTTGCGGGCAATGATCGAGGAAACGTTCCCCGATCACGGCATTCTCGGTGAGGAGCATGGCGCGGTGCGCCTGGAGGCCCGCTCGGTCTGGGTCATCGACCCGATCGATGGGACCAAGGGCTTCGTCACCGGCAAGCCGTTGTTCGGCACGCTGATCGCCATGCTGCGGGATGGCGCCCCGCGCGTCGGCGTCATCGAGGTGCCGGCGCTGGGGGAGCGCTGGCTCGGCATCGAGGGGCAGCCGACGACCTTCAACGGCCGGGCCGTCACCTGTCGCGCCTGCGTCGATGTCCGGGACGCCTGGATGTACAGCTCGACGCCGTACATGTTCCAGGGCTCGGATGCGCAGGCGTTCGATCGCCTGCAGGCGCAGACGCGCGAACCCATGTTCGGCGCCGACTGCTACGCCTACGGTCTGCTGGCCAACGGCACCGTCGACCTCGTCTGCGAGGCGATGATGCAGCCCTACGACTATTGCGCCCTGGTGCCGGTGGTCGAGGGGGCGGGCGGCGTCATCACCGACTGGCAGGGCGCGCCTTTGGGGCTCGGCTCCGACGGTCGCGTGCTCGCCGCCGGCGACGCCCGCACCCACGCCGCCGCGCTCGCCCTGCTCGCCGGCTGACCGTCCCGCCATGCCGCTGCTGCTGTTGATCCTGCTGTTCGCCGTCGCGTCCGGTCCGGCGGCCGCCGAGACGATCCAGCGCGCTCACGCCATCGCCCTGCACGGCGAGCCGAAGTATGGGCCATACTTCCGCCACTTCGATTACGTCAACCCGGACGCGCCCGTGGGCGGCACCCTCCGGCTTGGCATCGACGGCACCTTCGACAGCTTCAATCCGTTCATCATCCGCGGCAACGCCTTCGGCGCCGTCGGCTACGAGACGTTGACGGTGGCCAGTGCCGACGAGCCGTTCACCCGTTACGGGCTGATCGCCGAGTCGATCGAATGGCCGGACGACCGCTCCTGGGTGATCTACCGGATCCGCCCGGAGGCGCGCTGGCGCGACGGTCAGCCGATCACCGCCCACGACGTGGTGTTTTCGCTGGAAACGCTGACCACCAAGGGCGCGCCGTTCTACCGCTTCTATTACGGCACGGTGGCGCGCGCCGAGGCGCTGGACGAGCGCACCGTTCGGTTCGAGTTCACCGAGGCCGGCAACCGCGAACTGCCGCTGATCGTCGGCGAGATGCCGATTCTGCCCAAGCACTACTGGGCCGACCGCGACTTCGAGCGCAGCAGCCTGGAGCCGCCGTTGACCAGTGGCCCCTATTCCGTCGGCGACTTCGAGCCGGGCCGCTACGTGACCCTGGAGCGCGACCCGGACTATTGGGGCTGGCACCTGTCGGTCAACGTCGGCGAGAACAATTTCCAGCGTCTTCGCTACGAATTCTTTCGCGATGCGACGGTGTTGCGGCAGGCGCTGAAGGGCGGCGTCGTCGACTTTCGCGAGGAAAATCAGGCCAAGGCCTGGGCCACCGACTACGACGTGCCGGCCGTCGCCAACGGCTGGCTGATCATGGAAAAGATCCCGGTGACCCGGACCGAGGGCATGCAGGGCTTCGTCTTCAACACCCGCCGGGCGCTGTTCCAGGACCGCCGGGTGCGCGAGGCCCTGGGCTACGCCTTCGATTTCGAGTGGACCAACCCCGCCCTGTTCTTCGACCAGTACACGCGAACCGAGAACCATTTCGCCAACTCGGAATTGGCGTCGTCGGGCCTGCCGATGGGGCCGGAACTGGAGATCCTCGAACGCTTCCGCGGTCGCGTCCCGGACGAGGTGTTCACAAAGGAGTTCAGGGCCCCGGTCACCGACGGCAGCGGCTGGCCGCGCGACAACCTGGCGCGCGCCTTCCAACTGCTGGCCGAGGCCGGCTGGGTGGTGCGCGACATGAAGCTGGTCAATGCCGAGACCGGCCGGCAAATGCGTTTCGAGATCCTGCTGGTCAGCGCCGCCTTCGAGCGGGTCGTCCTGCCGTTCGTGCACAACCTGCGACGGCTCGGCATCGATGCACGGGTCCGGCTGGTCGATCAGTCCCAGTACATCAACCGCCTCAGGTCGTTCGATTTCGACATGATCGTTTTCAAGTGGGGACAGTCGGACTCGCCGGGCAACGAGCAGCGCAGCTACTGGTCGTCGGCGTCGGCGGACGCCCCGGGAGGGCGGAACTTCGCCGGCATCGCCGATCCGGTGGTCGATGAGCTGGTGGAGCTGGTGATCTTCGCGCCCGACCGCGAAAGCCTCGTGCATCGGGTACGGGCGCTCGACCGGGTGCTGCTCTGGGGCTTCTATGTGATCCCGCACTGGCACCTGACCTATCAGCGCATCCTCTATTGGAACAAGTTCTCGCGGCCGGAGATCACGCCCCGTCAGGGCACCTCGACCACTTACTGGTGGTTCGACGCCGTGAAGGCCGAGCGGCTGGAGCGGCGGCTTGAGGCCGAAGGCGTCGGCGAGCCGCCACCGCCTGCCGAGTCGTCCCAGGGGCGCACGGTGCTGATCAGCGCCGTGCTGTTGTTCGGCCTCGGCTTCATCGCCTTTCGGCTGTTGGTGCGGCGGTCGGCGGGCTGAGGCGGGGACACCATGGGCGCCTACATCCTTCGCCGACTGCTGCTGATGATCCCGACCCTGCTCGCGATCATGCTGATCAATTTCGTCGTCATCCAGCTGGCGCCGGGCGGGCCGATCGAGCAGATCATCGCCAATCTCACCGGGGAAGGCGGCGAGGCGATCGAGCGGGTGACCCGCACCGGCGGCGGCGAGACCCTGGGCGCGCGCCCGGCGCCCGGTGCCGCGGCCGGCGTCACCAGCAAGTACCGCGGCGCCCAGGGCCTGGATCCCGAGTTCATCGCCCAACTGGAGGAGCAGTTCGGCTTCGACAAGCCGTTGCACGAGCGGTTCTTGTTGATGATGGGCAACTACATCGTCTTCGACTTCGGCGAGAGCTATTTCCGCAACCGCTCGGTGGTCGATCTGGTCCTCGACAAGATGCCGGTCTCCGTCTCGCTCGGCCTGTGGACGACGCTGATCGTCTACCTCATCTCCATCCCGCTCGGCGTCGCCAAGGCGGTGCGTGACGGCCGGTCGTTCGACGTCTGGACCAGTGCCTTCGTCATCGTCGGCTACGCCATTCCGGCCTTCCTGTTCGCGGTGCTGTTGCTGGTGCTGTTCGCCGGCGGCAGCTACCTGGAATGGTTTCCCCTGCGCGGCCTCGTCTCCGACAACTGGGCGGAGTTGAGCTGGCCCGAGAAGATCGTCGATTATTTCTGGCACCTGACACTGCCGGTGATCGCCATGGTCGTCGGCGGCTTCGCCACGCTCACCATGCTCACCAAGAACTCCTTCCTCGACCAGATCGGCCAACAGTACGTGATGACCGCCAGGGCCAAGGGGTTGACCGAGGGGCGGGTGCTGTACGGCCACGTTTTCCGCAACGCCATGCTGATCGTCATCGCCGGCTTTCCCGGCGCCTTCGTCAGCATCCTGTTCACCAGCACGCTGTTCATCGAGGTGATCTTCTCGCTGGACGGCCTCGGGCTGCTCGGCTTCGAAGCGGTGCTGCGCCGCGATTATCCCCTGATCTTCGGCACGCTCTTCTTCTTCTCGCTGCTCGGCCTGATCCTCAACCTGGTCGGCGACGTGATGTATACGATCATCGATCCCCGCATCCACTTCGAGACCCAGGACGTCTGACATGGCCGCCCGCACCGCTCCCGACCGGCGCCCGCGCGTGCTGGGCCTGCCGGTGACACCGCTGACCCGGCGGCGCTTCGACAACTTCAAGGGCAATCGCCGCGGCTGGTGGTCGCTGTGGATCTTCCTCGTCCTGTTCGTGATCAGTCTGTTCGCCGAGTTCATCGCCAACGACCGGCCGTTCTTGGTCTACGCCGACGGCGAGATCTATACGCCAATCTTCAATGCCTACCCGGAGACGACCTTCGGTGGCACCTTCGAGACCGAGGCGGACTATACAGACCCGTACGTTCGTGACTTGATCGCCAAGCGCGGCTTCATGTTGGAGCCGCTGATTCCGTTCAGCTACAACACCGTCGCCTGGAATTTGCCGGTGCCGGCGCCGGCGCCGCCCAGTCGCGACCACTGGCTCGGCACCGACGATCAGGCGCGGGATGTGGTTGCCCGCATCATCTACGGCTTTCGCATCTCGGTGCTGTTCGGCTTCACGCTGACCGTCGTCTCCGCCGCCGTCGGCGTCGCCGCCGGGGCGGTGCAGGGCTACTTCGGCGGCTGGCTCGATCTGCTGTTCCAGCGGTTCATCGAGGTTTGGGCCTCGGTGCCGCTGCTCTACGTGATCATCATCCTGGTCAGCGTCGTCGAGCCGACCTTCTGGCTGCTGCTCGGTATCCTGCTGCTGTTCCAGTGGATGGGCTTCGTCGGCGTCGTCCGCGCCGAGTTCCTGCGCGCCCGCAACTTCGACTATGTGCGGGCGGCGCGGGCGCTGGGGGCATCCAACGTCGTCGTCATGTTCCGCCACGTGCTGCCCAATGCCATGGTGGCGACGATCACTTTCATGCCCTTCACCCTGGCGGGTTCGGTGACCATCCTCACCGGCCTCGATTTTCTCAACTTCGGCCTGCCGCCCGGCTCGCCGTCGCTGGGCGAGGTGCTGGCGCAGGCGAAGGCCAACCTGCAGGCGCCGTGGCTCGGCATCACCGGCTTCGTCGTCATCGCCCTGATGCTGTCGCTGCTGATCTTCATCGGCGAGGCGGTGCGCGATGCCTTCGATCCGCGCAAGACCTTCACCGATGTGCCGCCGCCCGGCAGCGAGAGCACCGAGGAGCCGGAGGCAACGCACCTGCCGCCGACCATCCTGCGCAGCCGAGGGTCGTCATGAGCGCCGGCCCTTTGCTCTCCGTCGAAGGCCTGTCTGTGGCCTTCGGCCGCGGCGCCCGCGAGGTTTCGGCGGTCCGCAACGTCTCGTTCTCCATCGACCATGGCGAGACCGTGGCGGTGGTGGGCGAAAGCGGTTCCGGCAAGTCGGTGACCGCCCTCAGCATCATGCGGCTGCTGCCGTATCCGCACGCTTGGCACCCGGGAGGCGCCATCCGCTTCCGCGGCCGCGACCTCAGGACGGCGCCGGACGACCTGATGCGCTCGCTGCGCGGCGACCGCATCACCATGATCTTCCAGGAGCCGCTGACCTCGCTCAATCCGCTGCACAGCATCGAAAAGCAGATCGCCGAGGTGATCATGGTGCATCGTGGCGTCTCGCGGCGGAAGGCGCGCGATCGGGTGGTCGAGCTGTTGCACATGGTCGGCCTGCCGGAGGCCGAGGGGCGGCTCACCGCCCTGCCGCACGAGTTCTCCGGCGGCCAGCAGCAGCGGGTGATGATCGCCATGGCCCTGGCCAACGAGCCGGACCTGTTGATCGCCGACGAGCCGACGACGGCGCTCGACGTCACCATCCAGGCGCAGATCCTGAAGCT
>CAZVRW010000098.1:0-7448 GCA_964630265.1 uncultured Rhodospirillaceae bacterium | reverse complement strand
CGTGTGACCGAAGGGCACAAACTGGCCGTGTGAGACGATGGTGCGCCAGGCCCCGTCCGGGCCGGGGGTGCGGTCGGTCTCAGTGGCGGTCGTGGCCGAACGAGGCGTCCATCGCCTCGTCGGTGGTGCGGCACTCGGTGCACAGCCGCAGAATGGCCCGCCGCGCCTCCTCGACGCTCAAGCTGTCGGCGCCGAATGTCGCGAGGCCGCTGCGATCACGCTGCAGCGCCACGCTGATCACCGCATCGAGCCCGACCCGGCGGCGGTTGTGGGCGTAGCTCACCACCAGGGACAGGTCGCAGATGATGTTGATGAGCCGCGGCGTTCCCTTGGTGAAAAAGTAGACGGCGGCGCAGGCCGCCTCATCGAAGATCCCCGGATCGCCGCCGGCGGTGGCCAAGCGGTGCTCGATATAGCTCTTGGTTTCATCAAAACTCAGCGGCTGCAGATGGAAGTGCACGCCGACGCGCTGCGCCAGCTGGACCAGGGAGGGCTTGCGCAGCGAGTCGAGCAGTCCCGGCTGACCGACGAGGATGATCTGAAAGAGGTAGTCTTCACCTGAATCGACGTTCGACAGCATGCGTAATTCTTCAAGCGCCTCGGGACTGAGGTTTTGCGCCTCATCGACGATCAACGCGACGCGGCGGCCCTGGGCGTGATGCTCGGTCAGGAAGGCGACGAAGTCCTCGTACAGCTCCACCTGGTCCTTGTTGCGATGATAGAGGCCGAAGGCCGAGCACACCCAGCGCATCATGTCGCCGAACCCGGGGTGGGTGTTGGACACGACCCCGATGACCAACTCCTCCGTCGAACTCTTGGTCAGGTGTCGGATCAGCAGCGTTTTTCCCGAGCCGATCTCGCCGGTGATGACGACGAAGCCGGTCTGCTCCGCCAGTCCGTATTCCAGCAGATCCAGTGCGAGCCGGTGCATCTCGCCCAGGTAGAGAAACGCGGTGTTCGGCAGTAGCGAGAACGGCTTGGTCTTGAAGCCGAAAAAGTCCTTGTACATGGTGCCTCAGGTCCGCCCGCTCACCGGCATCCGGTCGCCTCAGTCGGGATCATAGTAGTAATTTTTGGTCGGCGTCTTCGATTTATTGAGCACGGTCCCGATGATCGGCACCCCTTCCATGAAGTCCAGGGCCTGCAGCAGATCCGGTTTGGCCGTGCCGCCTTCCGCGACGACCAGGAGGCAGCAATCCACGTGATGCATGAACGTGAGCGCGTCATCGGAGGCGAGGACCGGCGGAAAATCATAGATGACGATGCGGTCCGCATAGCGGGTCTTGAGTTCGTCGGCGAGGTGGGTCATGCGCGGCGTCGACAGCAGCTCGGAAGAGCCGGGCACCGGCCGCCCGGCGGGCAGCACCACCAGCCGCTCGATTCCCGGATTGACCAGGCAGTTGGCCAGCGGCACCGCATTCTCCAGGTAGTCGACGAGGCCGGGCTGGGGGTCGATCCCCAGATAGCGGTGAACACGGGGCGCCCGGAAGTCGAGATCGACGAGAAGCACGGTCCGGGTGACGTTCAGGGCGAGGCTGATCGCCAGATTGGTCGCCGTCAGCGTCTTGCCCTCACCGCGGTTGGCGCTGGTCACGCCGAGGGTGGTGAAATGTTCGGCGTCCAGGCGATGCAGGATGCGGGTGCGCAGGACGCGAAAGGTGTCCGCCAGTTCGTGATAGCCAAGGCCGGCGACGATGCGGTGGTTTTCCAACAGCTTCGTTTCCGGCGCCAGGACGCGCGTCTCCCGGTAGCGGTTGGTGGCCGCCGTCTCTGGCGCCGGGGCGGCCGGTCTCTTACCCGACGCCCGGTCGCGGGCCGGGGCCGATGCAGCGGTTGCCGGTGCGGCTGTCGTTGGTGCCGCCGCCGTCGGCGATGGTGATGGCGGTGTCGCGCGCGGCGTCCGGTGCTGCTCCAGCCGGGCCTTCTCGAGCGCTTTCTGGATGTCTTTCATCGCCGCACCTGCCAATGGCGCTTCGTGGATCGGTTCTGACGCTTGCCGCCCAAGCGCCAGACCGCTCGATCGCCGCAGCCGGTGATCGGGCGTTTCGCGCAGGTCATCGGCAGATCAGCCGCCGTTGCAATCGACCCACCTTCGGTCATGGCAGCACCGTGTCCATCTTGTCGCTGAGTCGGCGTTCCATCTTCAGCCACATGACGTCGAGCGGCGCGACCCGGAGGTGCACGTAGGCGACGGCTGCTCCGGCGGCAACGATCAAAATCACGGCGGCGGCGGCGAGGCGAAGCAGTTTGCGTCGTCGTTCGGCGCGGGTGCGAATGAACGGCACACACACCAACGGTTCGGCGCCGGTCAGGGCCGCCAGCCGTTTCGGGCTGTAGATGGCGGAGTCCATCAGCTCGGCGAGCAGCGCGATGCCGAAGCCGGCGCCCAGCGCCAGCACCAGCCCGGCGCCGAGGATCAGGGGACGGTTCGGCTTCGCCGGCTTGGCGGGAAGGGATGCCGGCTCGACCACCGAGAACCGCTCGGCGCGTCGTTCCTCTTCGAGGGTCGCACCGAGCTGCGCCGTCAACTGTCGCTGCTTGACCGACCGATAGTCCTGATTGGCGCCCTCGAGCGCGCGGACCAGTGAGTGGTACTCCAACTCGACAGCCGGCATCCGCCGCAGGTTTTCCTGCGCCTCGGAAATCTCCGACAAATGCAACTCCCGCTGCTGCGCGAGAAATTCTAGCTCGAAGTCGACCGATTCGATCTGCGACTGCAGTTGGACGTATTCACTATTATCCGGTTTCAGATCGCTCCCGGAGGCGGCCGCGCCCGGGCGCGCCGGGTCGGCCCCCGCCGGGTCCTCGGCCGCCGCCTGCTTCAACTCCCGCTCCAAAGCGCTGACTTCCCGCTTCAGGCGGACGACGTCGGGATGCTGGTCGGTGTAGGTCCGCGACAGGACGATAAGGTCAGAGCGCAGCGATTTCAGCCGGTCGCGCGGGCTCAGCGCGCCTTCCAGGAACGGGTTGGTCTCCGCCAATTGCGTTTCCAGCAGACGCTTCGTTTCTTCCAGACGGGTGGCGCGGTTCTCGATCTCCCGCAGGGCCTCGGTGGCGCGGCTGATCTTCTGCACGTTGAACTCGCGTTGCTCGGGCAGGCTGCCGTCGTGCTCCTGCCGCAACGCCCCGATCTTGGTTTCCAGCTCCGCGATCTGCTGTTCCAGGGCGGCCGTTTCCTTGATGAGGAACGCCGTGGCCTGTTCGGCCTGCCGCTGGCGCGCGCGCACGTTCTCGCTCAGGAACAGCGAGACGAACTCGTTGGTCACCCGCTGCGCCGTCCGCGGATCGCCGTAATCGAAGCCGAGGCTGAAGGCGATGGTCGTGCTGTTGCGTCTGCCGCCGGCGCTGATGAAGCCGATCGAGATTGCGTTGCGCATCTTGTCGACGACAACGCTGATCGGTTGCGTGCGCCGCGCGTCGCGATAGAGGTCGAACTTGTCGATGATGCCGATCAGCACGTCGCTGGCCGACACCCGTTGTTTGATCACCTGGATGCGCTGATCGACGACACTGGTGACCGTCGGGCGGACCAAGTCCGGCGGAATGTCCGGCTGCTCGATGAGGACGATGGCCTCGGAGCGCCAGACCGCCGGCAAGTAGGCCGCCACCGCCACGCCGACGGGCGCGAGCAGGACGAACGGGATGATGATGTGCCACAGGCGCCGCTTGAGAATCGCGATCGCGTCGCCAATGTCGAATTGTGGCGCCGCCGGCGGCAGGTCGGCGTCATACTGCCCCATGCTGGGAGCGTTGGTATCCATTGGCGGTTGCCTGTTAGCACATGTGGGTCAGGACGATACCGGGAGGAAGCTGCATAAGGCTTAACGCCCCACGGCCTGATCGTCGACGCGGCACGACGGCGACCGCCGCGAACCTGCTTCCCGAGCTGGACTCTCGACGTCGCGGCCTCGCGACCCCCGCCTGTGGTACGATCGACGGTCGCGGGTCCGCCGGGTTTACCGTCGCTTGGATTGATTGTTAACCCGAACTGAGTCTAACATCAACATTGCAATCCATGCGCGAGGAATTCATGAGCTTTTCGCTCGAAGATCGGCTGGGGGCGGTGTGGCCGCGGGGTGCGGGCTCCGGCGTCCGGCCGGTTCTGCTGCTGCTGCTGGCCGCGGTGTTGGCCATCGTCTTCCTGGAAGGGCTGCTGTATGTCGTCAAGCAGTGGCAGCGCGAGGAATACAGCTACGGCTACATCGTGCCGCCGATCACGGCGCTGCTGGTTTGGGCGCGGCTGCAGACGGCGCCGACGGGCAGCCGTCGCGGCGCCTGGCTCGGCGTGCCGCTGATCGCCTTCGCGGTCGTCGTCGCCATCCTGGCCCAGGTCGGCGGCATGCCCTCGGCGATCTATTATGCGTTCCTCGTCGCCCTCTGGGCGTTGTTCCTGGCCGCCCTCGGCTGGCGGCCCACGTGGCACATCACGCCGGCCCTGGTCTACCTTTTGTTCGCGTTGCCGCTGCCGCAGACGCTTTACCTGCAACTGTCCACGGCGTTGCAGACCATCTCGACGCGGTGGTCCGTGGATCTGATGCGGTCGTTCGGCGTCGTCGTCTACCGCGACGGCAACATCATCGACCTCGGCACCTACCAGCTGCAGGTGGCGGAGGCGTGCAGCGGCCTCGGCTATCTGTTTCCCCTGGCCAGCTTCGCCTATCTGCTGGCCTACCTCTATGCCGGCGGCTGGCTCGGCCGCATCGTCATCCTGCTCGCCACCGTTCCCATCACCGTCGGCATCAACGTCCTACGCATCGCCGTCACCGGCGTGCTGGTGGATAACGTCGGCCCCGAGGCGGCGGACGGCTTCATCCACGCCTTCGAGGGCTATGTCATCTTCTTCGTCGGCGTCGCGCTGTTCATCCTGCTGATCTGGATCATGGGGCGGCTGCAGGGGCATCGCGGCTCGCTGCTCAAGCTGTTCAGCTTCGAACTGGTCTGGCACACCGCCGATGCGGCGCCCGAGACGACACCCGGGACGGCACCTGAGACGGCGGGAGAGACGGCGCCGAACCCCGCTCGCCCGCGCATCTCGCGCCCGCTGATGGTCGGCGGCGGCGTGCTCGCCATCGCCGCCGTTCTGACCCTCGCCCTGCCGAAGCTGCCGCTGGCGACGCCGCCGCGAACCAGCCTGGCGGCGTTTCCCCTGGTGATCGACGACTGGCGCGGCAGCGAGGGGCGAATCGCCCAGAACTTCCTCGACATCCTCCGCTTGGACGATTACCTGCTCGCGGACTTCCGGCAGACCGGCATCGCGCCGGAGGTCAATCTTTATGTCGCCTACTACGAAGCGCAGAACGAGCGCGCCACCATCCATTCGCCGGAGGTCTGCATCCCCGCCGGCGGCTGGGAGGTCACCGACCTGCGCAAACGCACCGTCGGCGACGTGGGCACGCCCTCGGGCGACCTCACCGTCAACCGCCTGGTCATCGCCAAGGGGCTGGAGCAGCAGCTCGTCTATTACTGGTTCGAACTGCGCGGCCGGCAGATGACCGACGAGTACACCATCAAGCTGGCCAACCTGTGGGACGGGATCACCCAGCGCCGCACCGACGGCGCCCTGGTCCGCGTCATGACGCCGATCGCCCGCGGCGAGGACCCCGACGTGGCCGACCGGCGGCTGCAGGGCTTCGTCCGCTCCATGTATCCGCAACTGGGGACGCACGTTCCCGGCTAGTCGCCCTGCGTCCCCCAACCGTGCTCCAGCGGAACCGCGCCCGATGGCCTTGACGGAAAGCAGTGTCGCTCAAGGCGTGCAGCTCATGGACGCGCTGGCGTTCGGCCTCGTCGCGGTCATCGTCTTCGAGCTCTATCTCGGCCACCACGTCGGCGTGCCGTGGGAATGTTCCGCCGTCATCCTCGCCGCCGTCGGCCTCTACGTGTCGTTCGGTCTGCGCGCCGGGCTCTACGAGTTCGAGACCATCGCCGCCTGGCCGCGGCGCATGCTGAGCCTGGTTGGCCTGATGGCGGCGACGCTGGTGATCCTCGTCGCCATGGGCTTCGCGCTGAAGATCTCCGAGCAGTTCTCGCGGGTCTGGCTGTTCGGCACGTTCGCCGGCGCCACCGTGCTGATGGTGGTCGGCCGCGGCGTCCTGCTGATCTTTCTCCGGCGCTGGGCGCGCCTGGGGCGGCTGCGCCGTCGGCTGGCGGTGTTCGGCAGCGGCGCCCAGGCCGAGCAGTTCATCGAGCGCATCGCCGGCGCGCGCGACGGCTGGCAGGAGATCGTCGGCATCTTCGACGACCGGGTGACGCGGCGGCCGGCGGCGGTCAAGGGCTACCCGGTGCTCGGCGACGTCGACGATCTGGTCGCGGCGGCCCGGCGCAGCGAGCTGGACAGCGTCGTCATCGCCCTGCCCTGGAGCGCCGGCGAGCGGGTCGGCCGCCTGGTCAACCAGATGCGCGAGTTGCCGGTGCACGTCTTCCTCGGCGCCGACCTGGTCACCTATCTGCTGCCGGCGCACCAGCGCGAAGAGCTCTCCGGCGTGCCGGTCCTCAAGGTGGTTTCGGCGCCCCTGGACGGCTGGCAGCGGATCCTCAAGGGGCTGGAGGACCGCATCGTCGGTGGCCTGGCGCTGTTCGGGCTGGCGCCGCTGATGGCCTTGATCGCGCTCGCCATCCGCCTGGACAGCCCCGGGCCGGTGTTCTTCGTGCAGCAGCGCTACGGCTTCAACAACCGGCCGATCGCGGTGCGCAAGTTCCGCAGCATGCACCACAACCGTCCGCCGGAGGCGGGGGTGCCGCAGGCGACGCGCGACGACCCCCGCGTCACCCGCGTCGGCCGCCTGCTCCGGCGCACCAGCCTGGACGAGCTGCCGCAGCTCCTCAACGTGCTGGACGGCTCCATGTCGCTGGTCGGGCCGCGCCCGCACGCCGTCGAGCACAACGAGAAGTACATGGCGCTGATCGCCGGCTACAGCGCCCGGCACAACGTCAAGCCCGGCATCACCGGCTGGGCCCAGGTCAACGGCCTGCGCGGCGAGACCGAGACGCTGGAGAAGATGCAGGCGCGCGTCACCCACGACATCTACTACGTGGAAAACTGGAGCGTCTGGTTCGATTTTCGCATCCTGCTGATGACCCTCGCCATCGCCTGGCGCCAAAGCACCGCCTACTGACCCGCCGTCATTGCCCCCGCGTCATTGCCCCAACCGTCATTGCGAGGAGCGGCGCGACGAAGCAACCCAGGGAAGCCGTGCGAGGCACCCAACCACCCCGCCCCGCGGCCCTGGATTGCTTCGCTGCGCTCGCAACGACGGGGAGGGTGTCGCGCCCAAATCGTGCCCCTTATGGGGGGCATAGCGGCGCGCTAACCCCGCGAAACTTCTCGTTTATTTGGCGAAAATGCCGTTGCATTTGGAGGGGGGTTGTGGGATGCTCGCTGCAGAGAGATGAGGTGTTGGGAGTCCGTCGGCGATCCCGGCGGCATCCGTTCGGCGGACCAGCGGCAA
>CAZVRW010000097.1:0-7909 GCA_964630265.1 uncultured Rhodospirillaceae bacterium | reverse complement strand
ACCACGGTCTGGTTCAGCCCCGAACAGCCGGACGGCGTGGAGCGCGGCAACTGGATCCAGACCGATCCGGAGAAGGGCTGGTTCACCATCCTGCGGCTCTACAGCCCGCTGCCGTCGTTCTTCGACAAGTCGTGGCAGCCGACCGAGATCGAACTGGTCCAATAGATCGGGAGAGTGTGGACCGCCCGCGCGAGGATGAGCCACGCGGGCGGTCCGGACCGCCCCGGTCGAATGCGAAAAGGGGAACCGATGATGGAAAGGGCACTGAGATGATGGAAAGGGCACCGAAGAGCTTCTGCGAGGCGGTTTTGGTGGGAACCGCGGCGTTGACGTTAGCGGCCGCTCCAAGCCTCGCGGAGGCGGACAAGGGCGTCGAGGGGCTGGCCAAGCAGACACAGAATCCGGTAGCCGACCTGATCAGCGTGCCCTTTCAGGACAACATCAACTTCAATGTCGGCCCAGACAACGAGGTCCAAAATGTCCTGAACATTCAGCCGGTCATCCCGATTTCGATCGATCCCGACTGGAACATCGTCACCCGAACCATCCTTCCGGTCATCTCGCAGCCCGGGCTGGTGCCGGGGGAGAACCGCGCCAACGGGCTTGGCGACATGCAGTTCAGCGCCTTCCTGTCGCCGGCAAAGCCGGGCGAGTGGATCTGGGGCGTCGGGACGGTCTTCCAGTTCCCGACCAACACGAGCAACGCGCTCGGGACCGACAAGTGGGGAGTTGGCCCGACCGCCGTCGTGCTGCGCATGGACGGACCCTGGGTTTACGGGGCCTTGGCCAACAACATCTGGTCTTTCGCCGGCGACAGCAGCGATCGAGACGTCAACCAGTTCCTCCTCCAATACTTCGTGAACTACAACTTCCCGGGGGGCTGGTACCTCAGTTCGGCGCCGATCATCACCGCAAATTGGGAGGCCGAGAGCGACAACCGGTGGACAGTCCCGGTGGGTGGCGGCGGCGGCCGGCTTTTCAGAATCGGCAAGCAGCCGATCAACGCACAGATTCAGTCCTTCTACAATGTCGTGAGCCCGGAGATCGGTCCCGATTGGTCGTTGCGCCTGCAACTGCAGTTGCTGTTTCCCAAGTAGCGGGGCGGGGGCGCATCATGACCGCAGAGCACGAGACGGTCCGCCGCTCGCCATGCCGGGCGATGGTGAGGAGGGGGAACGGCGGTGACTTGGCAGACGATTCTCGAACATCTCACGGTTCTACTGGGGCTTGTTGCCGTCACCGTCCTGATCCACGCCGCCGCCATGGTCCTCGTGCTTCGGTATGTGATGTGGCGCATGCCATCCGGTCGAACCGGCGTCCCGTTCCATCGCTCCGTCGTATTCCTGTTTCGCATCGTTGTCATGATCCTGGTGGCGCATATCCTCGAAATGATGGTCTGGGGGCTGACGTTTCACGTCCTCGGGATCTTCTCAGACCCATTTACCGCGTACTATTTCGCGATGGAGACCTATACGACGGTTGGTTACGGCGATGTCCTGCTGCCGGCCGACTGGCGCCTCGCGTCCGGTTGGCTTGCCGCCACCGGGCTGTTGATGTTCGGCTGGTCGACGGCCGTCTTCGCGACCATCATCAATCGCCTCAACGAAAGCCACCGGGAGACTTTGGCGGCTCGCCGCGACGTGACGCGGCACAAGGGGCCCTGACGTCGATGCCGTTTTGGCGCGACATGACAAGACGCCAGACGTGGGGCTCGCTACAGGTCTTTGGCAGCTGAATTGCGGTACGCGGCGCGGCGGCACACCGTTCCCTGTTTCGAGGCAACGCCAGCCTCGCGCGCCGCGTCACTTGGAGAGGAGGGATCCATGGACAGACGGACTGCGATGATCACGCTCGGGACGGCATCGATCGCCCTCCCCGTGCTCGCGCGCAGCGCTGGCGCCGCGCAAGACGACGCCGACGACATCCCCGAGGGCATGGTCTCGTACCTGTTCGTGCAAAGCGCGCACCGGGCCGCCCTCGACGGCGGCGTGCTCCGATTAAGCGGCGTCTCCCCGGCGACGATCGCCTTCTCCGACCGCCCCGAGCGATTCGCCGGCCATATTCCCACCAGCGCCTTCATCGGCTTCTGGTCGAAGGGGAAGGACAGCTTCGAAGCCGATCCGCCGAATGCGGCGCTGTCGATCGCCGACCCCTCCGTTCCGGACGAGATCGTTGTCGTCCTGAAGGACCCGCGGTTGGACGGCGATGACCTGATCTACAACGTCGACGTGATCGAGGGCAGCGGGACGGCTGCGGGCGGTCCCGCCAGCCTGTTCATCGATGTCATCGGCCTGCCATGGACGCCCGCGTCGTTTGCCGGCACGGCCCGCCGTGTCGGTCGCCGGACTTGGCGACGGCGGGCCTACTACGGGCGGTGGTGAGCCCAGGGACGCCTCGGCGCGCATTCGGGTTGCGCGCACGGGGCGTGCCCCGGGGTTCTGGCGCGAGGGGGACGAGGACCATCATGGACGGCAGATGCCAAGTCGTAGTAGCCGCGCTGGCGGCGATCCTTTCGTCCCTCCCGGCCGGCAGCATTTTGGCGCAAGATCGCCTTGACGCCGCCCCGGCCGACGCCGACGGTTGGCACTTCGTGGTGGCACCATACGGCTGGCTCACTGGCGTGTCCGGAAACATGTCGATCCGCGGAACCAGTGCCCCCGTCGATGCCTCGATTGGCGACGTTGTCAGCGATCTCAACATCGCGGCGATGGGACAGTTGGAAGCGCGCAAGGGCGACATCGGTGCCTTTACCAACCTTGTCTACGCATCGCTCGAGGCGACCAACACAGCGGGGCCGTTCCTGGTCGGTCCGGCAGACGGGGTGAGCGTCGGCCCCCTCGCCGTCGACGTTTCGACGGACCTCTTCATCGCCGACGTCGCGATATTTGTTCGCACCGTGGACTATGCCATCAACGGGGGACTCGACGCGGGTGGCAGCCGCTTGATCATCGAACCCTATGCCGGTGCGCGCATCTGGAAATTGAGCGGCGCGATCCGCATCCCCGTTCAGGATCAGGTGTTCAAGCGCACGGAAAGCCAGACATGGGCCGATGCCATCGTCGGTTTCCGCTCGCAATGGGAGATCACGGAACGCTGGAACGCGACGCTGATCGCCGACATCGGTGGATTTGTCGGCGGATCCACAGTGACCGCGCAAGGCACGCTGCTGGGTGGCTATCGCTTCGGCCTTTTCGACGCACGGGATGCCAACGTCGTCGTCGGATACAAGGCCCTCTATGATGACTACTCTAGTGGAAGCGGCGACGACGAATTCGGGATCGACCTGACAATGCACGGGCCGGTTCTCGGGCTCGCCATTCAGTTCTGAGGTGACGCGCGGAGTGTTTACCGGCTCGACCTCGACTCGGTTGTATTGATATCGAAGGGAAATGAAATGATCATGGGCAACAGATGTTTGATGACCACCGCTGTTCTGGTGGGAGGACTGATTTTCTTCGGCCAGTCGGTGGCGGTGGCGCAAATGTACGTCTATCCGAACGAGGGCCAGAGCGCCGAACAGGAGGAACAGGACAAGTTCGTTTGCCACCAGTGGGCGGTGCAGCAGACGGGAGTTAGCCCGGACCAGCCGGCTCAAGTCTATAATGCCCCCCAACAACCGCGAGGAGTCGGCGCCCTCGGTGGCGCCGCCATCGGCTCGGCTGCCGGCGCGATCGGCGGCGCCATTGCGGGACATCCGGGTGAGGGAGCGGCGATTGGCGCGGCCGTGGGCGGTTTCTTTGGCGTTGTGAAGCGGCGCCTCGGCATCGATCAGCAGTATCAGCAGCAGCAGCAGGAGATCCAAGCTCACAATGCTGCAGTCGAGCAGTACGACCGAGCCTTTGCAACGTGTCTGTCCGGAAAAGGCTATACGGTCAGCCAGTAGCGTCCGATGTCAACGCCGGGAGGCGGGCGAGTCCATCGGGCATTTACATTGTGTTGAGCGGGCGGTCGGGATGCGCCAGCGACGCCCCGAAGATTTTGTCCAGTGACGGGAGAAAATACATGCTGCGAGTGATCACGACGCTGGCGATTGCCACGCTGGCCCATGCGGCCGTCGCCGATACGGGGTCGGCCGATTTCGTTCAAGGCTACTACGGGAGTTCCGCGGAGGTGTCGGGCGCTGCGGCGGCCTGTGGGTTGAGGGATGGCCGCAGCTACAACGCCTTCCTTTCGGAAAACCTGTTCGCGGCCAACGTTACGCTCGACGGACTGCTTCCTGCTGCCGCCCGATTGACGCTGTCGGCCGAACCGTTCCAGCAGATCGGCGGCAGGTGCGTGGTGGTGGCATCGCTCAGCTTCGAGATCCCGCTACAGGCGACGGAGATCGAGGTGGCGGCTGACGTTTCGAAGCGCAGCGCCATCGTCGCCGTCTTCGAGGAGATGGAGAGGGTCCCCGCCGTTCTGTACCGGCGAACTGCATTCACCGTCGCCGACGCGAACGCCGGCGACGCCGCGGCGAAGACGCTTATTACGAACCTCGCCAATCAGGTCGGCGCCGGACGTTGAGCGGTACGGTCATCGCCGACGCCGAAGCTCGTTATCCAACCAAGTGAAGTGAACGGGAGACTTGCTCATGCGTAAAATCGGATCAGTCATTGTTCTCGCAGCATTGCTCGCTGTCGGTTCCGTTCAGGCCGCCGAGATGAGTGCCAAGGATAAAGCCGTCTTGGACATGCTGTCGCCCCAACTGCAGGAAGAGGTGAAATCGCGGCTGGGGGGCGGTAATACGGTGCGCGGCGTCCTGGAAACGATGCTGCTCAACGCGATTTCAGAGTTGGCTTCGACCAACCGCATCCAGGCGGTTGATTTTGAAGAAGGGGTGGCCATCGTGGAGCGCGCCGACGGCGAAATCGATACCGTCTATTTTGAGAGGACGACACTGGTGATCAAGCAATAGCAGGTTGTTTTTCGGTCCATCGGCACCGGGCGCCGTCGACGAGCCCCCTTTGTCGGACGCGCGGTGCCGGTGCCCTTTCTCGTCATCGCCGAGGGGGAACCGCCCCAAGGTCGAGACCCGACGGCGGAATTCAAATCAGGAGCTCAACATTCGCCTTTCGGCATTTGCGAGTAGGAATCGGTTGGTGGGATGATTGGCGAACTACTTGAGCGGTGCCGGTGGCTGCCACGGGCAAGATCGTATGTTTTGATTGTGTTTGTTGCGCTCGTTGTGGGCTGCGCCTCGCCCCAACGATTGCCGGCAGTGCCGGCTCCCGATGTGGTCGCTGCTGCGCCGTTGGGCATCGCCAATGCTCGTTTTTTCCCCGAGGAACAACGCGCTGAGTTGCATGCGGAATTCCACCGGGCGACGCAGCGTCAGAGAAAGGATCTGGGCTTGACCCCGGGCGCGCAGCTCCCCGCCGCGGAGGTCCTCGCCATTTCCGGCGGCGCGGACAATGGCGCCTTCGGCTCGGGTCTTCTGGTCGGCTGGTCTGATCACGGTGATCGTCCCGAGTTCGAGCTTGTCACGGGGGTCAGTACGGGAGCTTTGCTTGCACCGTTCGCATTCCTCGGTCCGGACTATAATCGGCAGCTCAAGGCGGTATATACGACCGTCTCCGCCGACGACATCTTCATCGAGCGCAGTTTCATCGCAGGAATCCTCGAAGACGCTTTGACCGACACGACGCCGCTTTTCGAACTGATTTCGGCGTATGTCGATGACGCGATGGTGGCTGATATCTCGCGCGAGTACGAGAAGGGTCGACTTCTTCTGATCGGCACCACGGATCTGGACGCTCAGCGGCCCGTCCTCTGGAACATCGGTGCGATCGCCGCCAGTGGCCAGGACGGTTCCGTCGATCTGATCCGCAAGATCCTGCGCGCATCCTCGGCCATTCCCGGCGTCTTCCAACCGGTGATGATCGACGTCGCGGTGGGCGGCAAATCTTATCAAGAACTGCACGTGGATGGCGGCGCCATTCAGCAGATGTTCCTTTATCCGCCAGGCTTCGCGCCGGAGGAGGCCGACCATCTGCAGCGAACGGCCTATTTGATCATGAACGCCCGCGAAGACCCTGAGTGGGGTGACGTCGACCGCCGCACGTTGAGCATCGCCGGGCGGGCGATCTCCACAATGATCCACTACAGCGGCGTCAACGACCTCTTGCGGATTTACTACACCTTGCGTGACGACGGCATCGCCTACAATCTCGCGTACATCGGGGATGACTTTGTCGCGACGGAGGACGGCGAGTTCGACAGGGTGTACATGAACAAGCTATATAACTACGCCTACCAGCTGGCAGCCAACGGGTATCCGTGGCGGAAGGCTCCGCCATCTCTGAGCCGCACGGTGACCGGCGCAGTGCAATAGACGGGGCCGTCATCATGCAGTCGGTTACACCAACACCGCGAGACGGAGCACACGATCATGACGAGAAGCACCACTGCCGGCCCTTGTCGATCCCTGGTCCTCGGAGCCGTCGTTGCGCTGACGGTCGGTTCCTCGGCATCAGCCCAAGTCATGGACATGCAACCGGAAGGCCAGCCGTTCTCTACGGAAGGCCGGTCGCTGATGGAGGATGACACCATGTCCTCGGATCCTGGCGGCGAGTTGCGAGACCAGCCCCTCGGCGAGGTCGGCGGCGTGGAGATCGAATCCGACCCCAACGCACCGGAGGCGGCGAACGAAATCATGGACGATGCCCTCAACGCCGACATGCCGCCGCCTGCCGACTGACTTGGCACGGGGGCGATCGGAGACCCGGCGTTCCCTGCGTCGGCATCCGTGCGCATCAGGCCACGAACCGACGGAGGCCGGAAAGGAGTCGGAGATGCGACATGTCATTGTGATCGCCCTCGTCGCCACGGCGACAGCATTCGCGGCGCGCGCCGCAGATGAGGTGACGGTCACCCGCTTGATGAACGACAACGCCTGCAATGGCTGCGATCTCCGTGGCGTTAACCTGAGGGGCGCAAAGTTGTCCGGCGCGGGGCTCGCGAATGCCAATTTGGCTGGCGCCGACCTCCGCAAGGCCATCCTTCTCGGTGCCGTGTTCGATGGCGCCGACCTGTCGGGTGCCGATCTCTCGGAGGCGCTGCTGGAAGACGCCCGCTTCAGGATGGCGGATCTTGCGAACGCCGACCTCCGGGGAGCGAGGATCGGCGGCGCCGATCTTTCGGAAGCGATCGGCCTGACCCAGAGGCAGCTGGACGTCGCGTGCGCGGACGCCGCCGGCCGGCCGTTCGCCACGAGGGTGCCGGAGGGCATGGTGGTCCGCTTCTGTCGCTAGCCCTGACGCTGACCGTGAGAACACGACAACGGAGCAACCAAGATGTTTGTGACGAGACGCGTTGGGCGGGCGCTTCTGGCCGGATCCGCATTCCTTGCCCTGGTCGCCTGGACGGGCACCGGCGTTGCCCTCGAGTGCCCCAAGCCGCAGGCTGCGGCCAGTGCTGGCATCCTTAAAGAGCCCGAGGCAGAGATCGACGGCCTGTCCCGGCTCCTCGCGAGTGGGGACGTGGAGAACCGCATCTCGGAAATCATCGACGATCTCCGCCGAAAGTATCCCAACGCCGAAAACGCCGAACTGGTCAACTTCCTCGTCACCGCCTATTGCCCCGTCGTCAATGCCGAAGGCATCAGCGAAGAGGCGAAAAAGGCGAAGATTGGCGCGTTCTCCAGCCAAGTGTACGAGATGCTGGCGCGGTAACGGCAGTTCGCATCGCCACGTCCTCGGATTGACCCGAGGCCACTTGCCCGGTCTCTGAGTTCGGAGCGGATCTCAGGGTGCTCTACGCCTGCGAGACAGGCGCAAGCATGCCATCCGACTGTTTGCCCCCGACCCCCATCGATGTTGTCCCGTACTGTCGGGATCCGAATGGCGCAAATGACGCGCTACAATGCGGGTTGCGCGCGATGAAATTCCTTCGGCGATGGAACAGCGCTCAAACTGCAAGGCTCCGAATC
>CAZVRW010000096.1:0-7943 GCA_964630265.1 uncultured Rhodospirillaceae bacterium | reverse complement strand
CGGGGGAAATGCCGATGGTCACATCGCCGCCGGCGGCGATGCTGTGGTGCTTGGCACTGACCGAGGGGCCGCCGTCGCTCTTTTTCGTGGCGATGAACTTGATCACCGCCCAGAGGCCGCCGAGCACGATGACCGCGCCGCCGCCGATCCAGGCGATCAGCTCGCGGTTCTCCGGGACTTTCAGAAAGGCCAGAACCTCATCCATGCGGTACGCCCCCCCCCCGCTGCTCCGCCGGCGCGTAAAAGAGCGGCCGAAGTTTCGCTGAATCTACACCGAATGCGGGGGAGGGACCAGGCGCGGCGCGCCCGGCTCAGACGTGGAAGCTTTCGCCGCAGCCGCAGCGGCCTTTTTCGTTGGGGTTCTTGAAGACGAAGCCGGATTGCAGCTTGTCTTCCGTGTAGTCGATCTCCGAGCCGATCAGGAACATGATGGCCGAGGGGTCGATGAACAACTTGACGCCCTTCTGCTCGACCACGTCCTCGAAGGTTTTCTGCTCGCGGGCGTACTCGATGCGATAGCTGAGCCCCGAGCAGCCCTTGGTGTCGACGGCGACGCGCAAGCCCAGCACGGGCTCGCTGCTCTTGGCGATCAGCGCCTTGACGCGCTCGGCGGCGGCGTCGGTGAGGGTCAGCATCGGCTTCACGGTCGGCTCTCCAGCACTCTCAAGGTTACCACATGCCGAGGGTCATCTGCGCCACCTCGGACATGCGCTCCTGGGTCCACGGCGGGTCCCACACCAGGCGGACGGTGACGACGCCGGTGCCCGGCACCTCGGCCACCGTCTCGGCCACCTGGCCCGGCATCTCGCCAGCGACGGGGCAGGCCGGCGCGGTCAGCGTCATTTCGATGGCGACGTCGCCGTTGGGCGCGATGACCAGGTCATAGATCAGCCCCAGGTCGTGGATGTTGACCGGGATCTCCGGATCGTGGACGGTTTTCAGCGCCTCGATGATGTCCTCTTCCGCGGCGACGGTGCTGCCCGGCGGCAGCGGCTGGCCGGCCTCGGCGACCAGATCGGAGTCGGTCGCCGGGGCGGTGTCGTAGGGCTCAAGCATGGCCGGTCTCCGCGTCGGCGCGGCCCAGCTTCTGCAGGTGCTTCAGCATGGCCATCATGCCCACCTGCCGCTGCGTCGTCAGCGCGCCGAGATTGAGTTTGCGGATGTGGTCGACGCTGAGCTCTTGCAGCTCCTCGCCGGTCAGGCCGCTGAACGCCTCGGTCATCATGGCGACCAGGCCGCTGACGATGACGGCGTCGCTGCGGCCGCGGAAGTAGTGCCGGCCGGCGCGCGGCTCGTCGATGATCCACACCTTCGACATGCAGCCATGCATCAGGTTGTCGTCGGTCATGGCGCTCTCGGGAAACGACTCGGCCTGATGCTGCTTGCCCAGGTCGATGATGTATTCGAAGCGCATCTCCTCGTCGTCGATCACCTCCAGGGCGTCGACGAACTCACGGTAGCGCTCGAGGTCGGCGTCCACGGCGTTCACCCCAACATCGCCTTCGCCTTGGCGAGACCGGCGGCGAGCGCGTCGACCTCGGCATGGGTGCTGTAGAGGCCGAAGGAGGCGCGCACCGTGCCGTCGACCCCGAGGCGGTGCATTAAGGGCTCGGCGCAGTGCTGGCCGACGCGTACGGCGATGCCGCGGCGGTCGAGGACGGCGGCGACGTCGTAGGGGTGCAGGCCGTCGACCAGGAACGAGACGATGGCCGCCTTGCCGGGCGCGGTGCCGAAGATGCGGACCCCGCCGATGGCGCCCAGCGCCTCGGTGGCGTGCCGCAGCAGGGCGTGCTCGTGGGCTTGGATGGCATCGCGGCCAAGGCCGTCGACATAGCGGATGGCGGCGGCCAGCCCGATCGCCTCGACGATCGGCGGCGTGCCCGCCTCGAAGCGGTGCGGCGGGTCCTTGAACGTGGACTCGGCGAAGCTGACGTGGTCGATCATCTCGCCCCCGCCGAGGAACGGCGGCATCTCGGCCAGCCGCCCGGCCTTGCCGTAGAGCACGCCGATTCCGGTGGGGCCGTAGAGCTTGTGGCCGGTGAAGGCGTAGAAGTCGACGTCCAGGTCGCGCACGTCCACCGGGCCGTGCACCACCGCCTGCGAGCCGTCCAGCAGCACCGGAATGCCGTGGGCATGGGCGGCGGCGACGATGGCGCGCGCCGGCGTCACCGTGCCGAGCACGTTGGAGCAGTGGGTGATCGCCACCAGTCGGGTGCGCGGGCCGAGCAGCGCTTCGAACGCGTCCAGACGGAAGCTGCCGTCGTCGGCGATGGGCGCGATGCGAAGGACGACGCCGGTGCGCTTGGCCAACAGCTGCCACGGCACGATGTTGGCGTGGTGCTCCATCTCCGAGATGACGATCTCGTCACCGGCCGCGAGGAAGGTGCCGCCCCAGCTCCAGGCCACCAGGTTCATCGCCTCGGTGGCATTGCGGGTGAAGATGATCTCGTCCTCGCTGGCGGCGCCGAGGAAGCGGGCGACGGTGACGCGGGCATCCTCGTAGGCGTCGGTGGCAAGCTGGCTCAGCCGATGGGCGCCGCGGTGGACGTTGGCGTAGATCGTCGCGTAGGCATCGGCCATGGCGTCGATCACGGCGCGCGGTTTCTGCGCGCTGGCGGCGGTGTCCAGGTAGACCAGCGGCTTGCCGTAGACGCTTTCTGCCAGGATCGGGAAGTCGGCCCGGACCTGCTCGACGTCGTAGCCGGCGACCGGTGCCGGGCGGACGCTCAGGCCCTGCAGCGCGCTCACGCCGACGCTTTCGCGCGATTCGCCATCCATTCCTTTACTCCGTTCATCATCGCCTCGGCGACCGCGCAGTTGGACACCTCGTCCAGCGCTTCGGCGAGGAAGGCCTCGATCAGCAGGTTGCGGGCGGCGGCCTCGTCGAGACCGCGCGAGCGCAGGTAGAAGAGCGCCTCCGGGTCGAGCGCGCCGGCGGCGGCGCCGTGGCTGCACTTGACGTCGTCGGCCCAGATCCTGAGTTCCGGCTTGGCGTCGATCTCGGCGCGGTCGGAGAGCAACAGCGCCTTGTTGAGCTGGTGGCCGACGATGTGCTGGGCGTGGCGATGGACGACGATGCGGCCCTGGAAGACGCCGCGGGAGTCGTCGTCGAGCACGCCCTTGAAGACCTCGCGACTGGTTGTGTGCGGCGCCCGGTGCTCGATCTCGGTGGTGTTGTCCACGTGCTGGTGCCCGGCCATGAGATAGGCGCCGTTGACCATGCAGATGGCGCCGGGGCCATCGAGCCGCACCCGCGCCTCGAAACGCGACAGCCGCGCGCCGGTGGCGAGGCCGAAGGATTCGTACGATCCGTCGCGCGCCACCGTCGCCAGCACCGTCGCCACGGCGAAGCCCTCCGGCGACTCGGCCTGGAGGCGATAATGGCGGAGGCGGGCGCCAGCGCCGATGCGGATGTCAAGGGACGCATTGGTGAACGCCACACCCGTCCCGGGGCCGACGGAATGTTCGATCAGGTCGGCGGCGGCGTTCTCCTCCAGGACGACCAGCGCCCGCGGGTGGGCGGCCACCGGCCGGTCGGCAAGGCCGTTGACGGTGACGATCTCGATGGGGCGGTCGAGGGCGACGCCGCGACCGACGCGGAGCACCCAGCCGCCATCCATCAGCGCGCTGTTGAGGGCCAGCAGCGGCCGCTCCGCCAGATCATCCGGATCGGCGGGCAGGACGTCGCCGAGACCGTCGGCGTCGCGGTCCAACGCCGCGGACATCTCCTCCAGACGCACCCCGTCGGGCAGCGCCGCCGTCGTCGACAGGGCCGGCCGAAAGTGGCCGTCGACGAACACCAGTCGCGCCGCCACCTGGGTCGTCGGCAGCAGCCCGGGAGCCCGGTCCAGGTTCGCCGGCGCGCCGAGGGTGAGCGCCGGGACGAAGGCGACGGCGCGCAGCGGCCTGAGGTCGGTATACTTCCACGCCTCGGTCTTCTTCGTCGGCCAGCCAGCGGCGCCGAAGGCGGCGCGCCCGACCTCGCGTGCCCGCTGCAGCCACGGCACATCGGCCCCGGGCAGGCCGGCGGCGATGGCGGCGAAGGCTGCGGCGTCACCGCCGGCGATGGTTTCCAAGGACGGTGTCACGCCGCCGCTCCCGTGTAGGCGGCGTAGCCGTGCGCCTCCACCTCGAGCGCCAGTTCCTTGCCGCCCGACCGCTGGATGCGGCCAGCGGCCAGCACGTGCACCACGTCCGGCACGATGTAGTCGAGCAGGCGCTGGTAGTGGGTGATGACCAGCATCGCCCGTTCCGGGCCGCGCAGCGCATTGACGCCGCCGGCGACGGTACGCAGCGCGTCGATGTCGAGGCCGCTGTCGGTTTCGTCGAGGACGGCGAGGCTCGGCTCCAGCAAGGCCATCTGCAGGATCTCGTTGCGCTTTTTCTCGCCGCCCGAGAACCCGGCGTTGACCGCGCGCTTCAGCATCTCGTCGGCCATCCCGAGAATCCTGGCCTTCTCGCGCACCAGCTTCAGGAACTTGAGGGCGTCCAGTTCCGGCTCGCCGCGATACCGACGCACCGCATTGAGCGCTTCCTTCAGGAATGTGCTGTTGGGGACGCCGGGGATTTCCACCGGATACTGGAAGCCGAGGAAGACCCCCTCGCCGGCGCGCTCCTCCGGCGCCATGGCGAGCAGATCCTTGCCGCGGTAGACGGCGGAGCCGGCGGTGACATCATAGCCGCCGCGACCGGCCAGGGCATAGGCGAGGGTGCTCTTGCCGGAACCGTTGGGGCCCATGATGGCGTGCACCTCGCCGGCGCCGATGTGCAGGTCGAGGCCCTTGAGGATCTCGGCGCCGTCGACGCTGACGTGCAGGTTGGTGATATCGAGCATGCTCATGTTCCTCAGCCGACGCTGCCTTCGAGGCTGATGCCGACCAGTTTCTGTGCCTCGACCGCGAACTCCATGGGGAGATGCTGCAGCACCTCGCGGCAGAAGCCGTTGACCACCAGCGCCACCGCCGCCTCCTCGCCGATGCCGCGCTGCCGACAGTAGAAGAGCTGGTCCTCGCCGATCCGCGAGGTCGTCGCCTCGTGCTCGACCACCGCCGACCGGTTGCGATTCTCGATGTAGGGGATCGTGTGCGCGCCGCAGGCGTCGCCGATCAGCAGCGAGTCGCACTGCGTGTAGTTGCGCGCGCCCTCGGCTTTCGCGCCGATCCGCACCAGGCCGCGATAGGTCTGCTCGCCGCGGCCGGCGGAGACACCCTTGGAGATGATCCGCGACCGGGTGTTGCGGCCGAGATGGATCATCTTGGTGCCGGTATCGGCCTGCTGCCGGTTGTTGGTGATGGCGATGGAATAGAACTCGCCGACCGAGTTGTCGCCCTGGAGGATGCAGCTCGGATACTTCCAGGTGATCGCCGAGCCGGTCTCCACCTGCGTCCAGGAGATCTTCGAGTTGCGGCCGCGACAGGCGCCCCGCTTGGTGACGAAGTTGTAGATGCCGCCACGCCCCTCCTCGTCGCCGGGATACCAGTTCTGCACCGTCGAATACTTGATCTCCGCATCGTCCAGCGCGATGAGTTCGACCACGGCGGCATGCAACTGGTTCTCGTCGCGCATCGGCGCGGTGCAGCCCTCGAGGTAACTGACATACGAGCCCCGGTCGGCGATGATCAGTGTGCGCTCGAACTGGCCCGTCTTGGCGGCGTTGATGCGGAAATAGGTGCTGAGTTCCATCGGGCAGCGAACGCCGGGCGGGATGTAGACGAACGAGCCGTCGGTGAACACCGCCGAATTGAGCGTCGCGTGCTTGTTGTCCGTATAGGGGACGACGCTGCCGAGATATTTGCGCACCAGCTCGGGATGGTTGGCCACCGCCTCGGAGATCGGGCAGAAGATGACGCCGACCTCTTCCAACTTCTTCTTGAAGGTGGTGGCGACGGAGACGCTGTCGAACACGGCGTCGACGGCGACGCCGGCCAGCATTTCCTGCTCGCGCAGCGGGATGCCGAGCTTCTCATAGGTGCGACGCAGTTCCGGATCGATCTCGTCCAGGCTCTGCGGCTTGGCCGAGCCCTTCGGGGCCGAGTAATAATAGGCGTCCTGGTAATCGATGGCCGGGAAGTCGACCATCGCCCAGCGCGGCTCCGGCATCGTCAGCCAATAGCGATAGGCCTTCAGCCGCCACTCCAGCAGCCACGCCGGCTCGTTCTTCTTCGCCGAGATGAAGCGGATGGTGTCCTCGCTGAGACCCTTGGGCGCGGTGTCCGACTCGATGTCGGTGATGAAGCCGTACTTGTACTTCTCGCCGGTGAGGGCCTTCAGGGTGTCCAGCGTCGTGTTTGCCTGTGTGTCCATTGCCTTATCCCGTTCGAGTCTGCTCACCGGTGGCGCGGATCGCGGCATCGCGACCGGGCCAGGCGGGTTCGGCGAAGTCCGCCAATGACACCGCGGCCAGGGCATTGCGCACCGCCTCGTTGACGGTCTGCCAGCCGCGGCGCGTGGTGCAGAACGGCTCCACGTCGCAGACGCCCGGGCCGCGCTCAATGCACTGGGTGAGGGCGACCGGCCCGTCGACCGCGGCGATGATCTCCGCCATGGAAATCTGCCGCGGCCGCCGCGCCAACAGGAACCCGCCCTTGACGCCGCGAATGGCCTCCAGCAGGCCGGCGCGGGCCAGCGCCGACAACAGCTTGCTGACCGTCGGCAACGGCAAGCCGGTGGCCGACGCCAATGCCTGGGCGCTGTGCACCCGGCCGGGCAGCACCGCCATCTCGCTCATCAGCGCCACGCCGTAGTCGGCCATTCGACTGAGTTTCACCTGACCGTCTCCGATACCTGACCAATTTGGTATGATTTGATATAGGACAACCGGGGGGCGCTGCAAACAAAAAACCGCGGCCGTGGCGGGGAAAAACCGCGGTGGCGGCGGTGCCCCGGATCAGCGGCCGCGCAGGAGTTTCGCCACCGCGCTTGCCCCGCGCACCACGAGGCCGGTGGACACCAGCCGGGTGACCAGGCGCAGGCGCCGCCATTCGGGATAGCGGTCCTCGGGACAGCGGTCCGCGGGAGGACCCGGCGGCGCCGCACCGGGGTCGCCGGACTGTGTCTCTCCTGACCGATCGCCGCGCCCGCCCATGCCGTCACCCTCGTGGATCGATCGAGACAGTAACGCGCACGGGAGGGATCGTCCATCGGTCAGGGCTGCGGATCGCCTGTTCAGCCATGGCGGTTATTCCGGCGCGAGGCGCAGCCGTCAGGAACGAGCCCATCAGCCCGAGTAGGGCGGGTCTAAAGCGAAGCGTGACCCGCCTGCCCCGCCACTTGACGGGGCGGGGCCGATCGCGTCCCCTGGTGCCAACCTGCGTAGCGGGTGTAAAGCGCAGCGTGACCCGCCGCATGAGCCGCCGAGACGAAAGACAACCGGAGGGAACGCGCCATTCCTGACTACCGTCGCCACCGTGTCCCCGGCGGATGCTATTTTTTCACCGTCAACCTGCTCCAGCGGCGCGGCAACGACCTCCTCGTTCGGCACGTCGACCTGCTCCGGGAGGCCGTTCGTGTCACCCGTCGCAGCCGGCCGTTCGCGATCGATGCCTGGGTCGTCCTCCCCGATCACCTCCACTGCGTTTGGACGCTGCCGGAGGGCGATGCCGACTTCTCGACCCGCTGGCGCCTGATCAAGACGATTTTCGCCCGTGGCCTGCCCGCTGGCGAGGGGCGCTCGGAGGTGCGGCTGCGGCGCGGCGAGCGCGGCATCTGGCAGCGCCGATTCTGGGAACATACGATCCGCAACGACGAGGATTTCGCGGCCCACGTCGATTACGTCCACTTCAATCCGGTCAGGCACGGCCATGTTCGGCACGTCGCGGACTGGCCGTACTCGACCTTTCGGGCGTGTGTCCGCCGTGGTCTCTATCCGGCGGCCTGGCTTGGACCCGAGGAAGGGGCCGACTTGCCTGGGGGGTGGGGTGAATGATGCATTCGGCGGGTCACGC
>CAZVRW010000095.1:0-8030 GCA_964630265.1 uncultured Rhodospirillaceae bacterium | reverse complement strand
GCCATGCGGACCGCGTCGTCAAGGCGCTGGGCGATGGTCGCTTCGCGCCGGCGCCGGTCACGGTGGGTCAGACGGTCGGCGATCGGACGGAGATCCTCGCCGGTCTGACGGAAGGGGACCGCGTCGTCGTTTCCGCCCAATTCCTCATCGACAGCGAGAGCAGCCTCACCGCCGGCTTCCGGCAGATGCAGGACGCCGAGGCAGTGCCGGAGCCGGAGGACGTGCCGGAGCCGGAGGACGTGCCGGAGCCGGAGGTGACGACGGCGACCGGACGGATCGAGGCGGTCGATCCCGCGAGCCGAACGGCAACCCTCACCCATGCACCCATTCCCGCTCTGGGCTGGCCGGCGATGACCATGGACTTCGCCGTGGACGCGGCGCTGGACCCGGCGACGCTCGCCCCGGGTGCCGAGGTTGCCTTCGATTTCGTCAACGCGGCCCCGGGGGTGTTCGCCATCGTCGCGGTGCGGTCGGTCGGTGACGGGGCGGCCGAGCCGAGCGACCCCGCGTCCGCCGGTCAGGCCGCCGCCGAGCCGGAAGCCTGGACCCTGGCGACGATCCACGGCGCCGGCGCGGATGACAGCGCCGTCTCCGTCACGCACGAGCCGATTCCGGCGCTGGGTTGGCCGGCGATGACCATGGACCTCGGCGTCGATCCGGCGATCGCGCCGCAGCTGCCGGCGCCGGGCGGACAAGCGAGGATCGGTCTGGCGAAGGGGGAGGACGGGCTCTATCGGATCGTCGCCGTCGACCCCGCGACCGGGGGGAGCTAGCCAATGGTCGAACGGCTGATCGCCTGGTCGGTGCACAACCGCTTCATCGTCCTCATCCTCGCCGTCATCCTGACGGGCGGTGGCCTCTGGGCGGTGCGGACGACGCCGGTGGATGCGATCCCTGATCTCTCGGACGTGCAGGTGATCATCAAGACGACCTTTCCCGGACAGGCACCGCAGGTCGTCGAGGATCAGGTCACCTATCCGTTGACCACGGCGATGATGGCCGTTCCCGGCGCGGTCACGGTGCGCGGCTTCTCGTTCTTCGGTGACTCCTTCGTCTACGTGCTGTTCGAGGACGGCACCGACCTCTATTGGGCGCGCAGCCGGGTGCTCGAGTATTTGAGTCAGGTGACGCCGCGCCTGCCGGCCGGGGCGACACCGGCGCTGGGCCCCGATGCCACCGGGGTCGGCTGGATCTATCAGTATGCGCTGATCGATCGCACCGGCCGGCACGACATCGGCGAGTTGCGGGCGCTGCAGGACTGGTTCTTGAAGTTCGAGCTGCAGACCGTGCCCGGCGTCGCCGAGGTGGCCACGATCGGTGGCATGGTGCGACAGTATCAGGTGGTCGTCGATCCGAACGCGCTCCGCGCCTACGGCTTGCCGCTGCAGACCGTGCGCGCGGCCATCCAGCGGGGCAATCAAGAGACCGGCGGATCGGTGATCGAGCTCGCCGAGGCCGAGTACATGGTCCGGGCCTCGGGCTACATCCAGAGCATCGACGATCTGCGCGCCATCCCGCTGAAGGCCGGGCCCGCCGGCGTTCCGGTGCTGCTCCGGGATGTGGCCGAGATCCGCGTCGGTCCCGAGCTCCGCCGCGGTGTCAGCGAACTCGACGGCGAGGGTGAGGCGGTCGGCGGCGTCATCGTCATGCGCTGGGGCGAGAACGCGCTCGCCACCATCGAGGCGGTCACGGCGAAGCTCGCCGAACTGGAGCGCGGTCTGCCCGACGGCGTCGAGATCGTCACCACCTACGACCGCTCGGCCCTCATCCAACGCGCCATCGACAACCTTTGGAACAAGCTTGGGCAGGAGTTCCTCGTGGTCGTGCTGGTGTGCGCGGCGTTCCTGCTGCATCTGCGCTCGTCCCTGGTCATTGTCATCACGCTGCCGTTGGGCGTGCTGGCGGCGTTCGGGGTGATGCGGGCGCAGGGAATCAACGCCAACATCATGTCGTTGGGCGGGATCGCGATCGCCATCGGCGCCATGGTCGATGCCGCCATCGTCATGATCGAGAGCCTGCACCGCCGCTTGCAGGAGGATGAGGCTGCCGGCGCCAATCGCTGGCGGATGGTTATCGAGACGGCGACCGAGGTGGGCCCGGCGCTGTTCTTCTCGCTGCTGATCATCACCGTGAGCTTCCTGCCGGTGTTCGCCCTGGAGGCGCAGGAGGGCCGCCTGTTCAAGCCGCTCGCCTTCACCAAGACCTACGCCATGGCGGCGGCGGCCATCTTGTCGGTGACCCTGGTGCCGGTGTTGATGGGATACTTCGTGCGCGGCCGGCTCGTCGCCGAAGAGCGCAACCCCCTGAACAATGCGTGCATGTGGCTGTATCGGCCATGCCTCAAGGCGGCGATGGCCGCGCCGTGGCTGATCATCGTCCTCGCCATCATGCTGGCGGCGAGCATCGCCTGGCCGCTGGCGCGCGCCGGCAGTGAGTTCATGCCCGATCTGGACGAGGGCGACCTGCTCTACATGCCGAGCTTGATGCCGGGTGTGTCGATCGGTAAGGCGCGGGAGGTGCTGCAGCAGACCGATCGCCTGATCGCCACCGTGCCCGAGGTCGAGCATGTGCACGGCAAGGTCGGCCGGGCCGAGACGGCGACCGATCCGGCGCCGCTGACCATGATCGAGACCACCATCACGCTGAAGCCCCGTGCCGACTGGCGGCCGGGCGTGACGATGGATGACATCCGGGCCGAGTTGGATCGCACGGTGCAGGTGCCGGGGGTCACCAACGTCTGGATTATGCCGATCAAGAATCGCCTCGACATGCTGTCGACGGGCGTCAAGACGCCGGTGGGCGTCAAGGTATCCGGCCCCGATCTGGCGGAGATCGGCCGGCTGGCGGCGCGCATCGAGACGGTCGTGAAAGAGGTTCCGGCAACGCTGTCGGCCTACGCCGAGCGTCCGGTGGGCGGGCGCTTCCTCACTGTCCATATCGACCGGGAGGGGGCAGCCCGCTACGGGCTGAACATTGCCGACGTGCAGGACGTCGTCCGCACCGCTGTCGGCGGGCTGAAAGTCACCGAGAGCATCGAGGGCCTGGAGCGCTTTCCCGTCAACATGCGCTACCCCGCCGACTGGCGTGACAGCCCGGACGCCCTGCGGCAACTGCCGATCGTTACGCCGAGCGGCGCGCACATCGGGCTCGGCGACGTCGCCCGTATCAGCATCGAGGACGGACCGGGGATGATCCGCACCGAGAATGCCAGGCTCAATGGCTGGGTCTTCGTCGACATCGCGGGCCGCGACCTCGGCGGCTATGTCCGCGAAGCCCGCGATCGCGTCGCCCGCACGGTCGCGCTGCCGCCAGGATACGCGGTCTCTTGGTCGGGCCAGTTCGAGTATCTGCAACGGGTGGAGGCGCGGCTTGGGATCATCGCCCCGCTGACCATCGCCCTCATCGCCCTGATGCTTTGGCTCACCTTCCATCGCCTGGGCGAGGTGCTCATTGTTCTGGCGACGCTGCCAGTGGCACTGGCAGGCGGCGTCTGGCTGTTGTGGGGCCTCGATTTCAACCTCTCGGTAGCCGTCCTCGTCGGCTTCATTGCCTTGGCCGGGGTCGCGGTGGAGACGGTGATCGTCATGCTCGTATATTTGAACGTCGCCATGAAGCGGCGGAGCGACACGGCGGCCCGCCGGGGGCGCGCGCTTGGCGCCGGCGACGTGGAGGATGCCATCATCGAGGGGGCGCTGCTGCGGCTGCGCCCGAAGCTGATGACGGTGCTGACCATTTTCGCCGGGCTGTTGCCGATCATGGTCGGCACCGGCACCGGTTCGGAAGTGATGCGCCGGATCGCGGCGCCGATGGTGGGCGGCATGGTCACGGCGACGGTGGTGACGCTGCTCGTCGTCCCCGCCATCTATCTCGTCTGGCAGAGGGCGGTGCTCCGCAGGGCGGTCGCGCCTGCGGTCGCGGCGCCCCCTGTCGTTTCTGGAAGCCCAGCGGAATGAGGAGAGAGTTGCGATGAACGGACGGTTCGGATGTGGTGCGGCGGTGATCGGAGTCATGCTGGCGATGGCGCTGCCGGCGGTCGCCCAGCACCGCCATGGCGCCGGTGGCACCATGCACGGGGGTGCCGACAGCACGATGCACGGGGGTGCCATGCCGGCGCCGTCGGACACGGCGGCGATCACGGGGACGGGCGTGGTCAACACGATCGACGGCGAGGCGAGGTCGGTCAATCTCTCGCACGAGCCGATCGCGGCGATCGGCTGGCCATCCATGACCATGGACCTGGAGGTTGCAGACGGCGTCGATCTCGCGGGCATCGCCGAGGGGGCGCCGGTTCGCTTTACCCTCGGCCGCGGCGCCGATGGCCTCTATCTCATCACCGGCATGGAGGCGGCCGAGTAGGACCGGCGCTCACCGGCGCGAGCGAGCGGTTTCATCGAATTGTAAAAAAAAAGCAACATTTCGGCAGCTTCGGACTGCTAAGTGTCGCGGAGTCGTTCCAAGAAACAGGATTAGCTTGCCATGACACGACTCGCGTCCGTCCTTGCCGCGCTGCTGCTGCTGGTCTCCGGCCAAGCCTTGGCCGAGTTCAAGCTCGACAGCCGCTACACCGATGCCGACGGCGACCTGATCGCCGACATCCCTACCGATCCGGCGAAGCTGGTCGACCCCAATACGCTGATCTTCGCCTACACGCCGGTCGAGGATCCGGCCGTCTACGCCGAAGCCTGGTCGGACTTTCTCGACCACCTGGCCGCGGTGACCGGCAAGAAGGTCCAATTCTTCCCGGTGCAGTCCAACGCCGCCCAGATCGAGGCGATGCGCGCCGGCCGGCTGCACATCGCCGGCTTCAACACCGGCTCCAACCCGCTCGCCGTGGCCTGCGCCGGCTTCCGGCCGTTCACCATGATGGCGTCGGCCGACGGTTCGTTCGGCTACGAGATGGAGATCATCACCTATCCGGGCTCGGGCATCGAGACGATCGAGGATATCAAGGGCAAGAGCTTGGCGTTTACGGCGGAAACCTCCAATTCGGGTTTCAAGGCGCCGTCGGCGTTGCTCAAGGCCGAATTCAACATGGAGGCCGGGCGCGATTTTGAGCCGCAGTTCTCCGGCAAGCATGACAACTCCGTCCTCGGCGTTGCCAACAAGGACTACCTGGCCGCGTCCATCGCTAATTCGGTCCTGAGCCGGATGATCTCGCGCGACGTGGTCAAGGAAGACCAGATCCTGTCCCTCTACAAGTCGCAGACCTTCCCGACAACCGGCTATGGCATCGCCCACAACCTGACGCCGGAACTCCAGGAGAAGATCAAGGAGGCCTTTGCCACCTTCGAATGGGAGGGGTCGTCGCTGGAGGAAGAGTTCTCCAAGTCGGGCGAGGCCCAGTTCATTCCGATCACCTTCAAGGAGCACTGGGCGGTGATCCGGACCATCGACGAGGCCAACGGCGTCTCGTACACCTGCAATTGATCGGTCTGCGTGAGGCGCGGGGCGCGGGCGGCGAGCCCGCGTCTTTCGCCGTGAGGGTGCGTCCATGCTGACCGTCGAAAAGCTGACCAAGGTCTACGCCACCGGCGACCGGGCGCTCACCAACGTCAGCTTTGAGGTGCCGCAGGGCGAAGTGGTCGGCCTGATCGGCCCGTCGGGCGCCGGCAAATCGACGCTGATCCGCTGCGTCAACCGACTGGTGGAGCCGACGTCCGGGCGGGTGCTGCTGAACGATCTCGACGTCACGGCCCTGCCGGCGTCGGGGCTCAGGCGCGCGCGGCGGCGGATCGGCATGATCTTCCAGGAGTTCGCCCTGGTCGAACGGCTGACGGTGATGGAGAACGTCCTCTCCGGCCGGCTCGGCTACGTGCCCTTCTGGCGCAGTTTTCTCCGCCGCTTCCCGACAACGGACATCGAGAACGCCTATCGCCTGCTCGATCGGGTCGGCCTCATGGACCAGGCCGACAAGCGCGCCGACGCGCTCTCCGGCGGGCAACGGCAACGGGTCGGCATCGCCCGGGCGCTGGCGCAGGATCCCGAGTTGCTGCTGATCGACGAGCCGACGGCCTCCCTCGACCCCAAGACGTCACGACAGATCATGCGCCTGATCGTCGAGATCTGTAACGAACGGAGCCTGCCGGCGATCATCAACATCCACGATGTCGTCCTCGCCCAGCAGTTCGCCGCGCGTATCATCGGTCTGCGCGCCGGCGAGCAGGTGTTCGACGGCCCGCCCCGCGACCTCGACGCGACAGGGCTGACCCGCATCTATGGCGAGGAGGACTGGACGGCGATGCGGCGCGCCGCCGAAGAGGACACCGAGGCCGAGCGGGACGCCGTCAAGCGCATGGCCGGCCTCGTCTGAGCGGTCCGCGCGCCATGACCGAAACCGCCTTTCCGCGCACTTGGCGTCGGCCGCCGACGATGATCCGCGATGCGCGTTGGCGCTATGCCATCTGGATCGCCGCGGCCGTCTATCTGGTCCTGGCGGCGGGGACGGTCGAGATCAACTGGCTCCGCGTCTGGGACGGCCTCGACCGCGGCTGGCGCTTCGTGCTCGGTTTTCTCCAGCCGGATTTTTCCAGTCGCTGGGTGGACATCCGCCAGGGGCTGATCGAAAGCCTGACGATGACCGTCACGTCGACGGTCGCCGGCGTGCTGATCTCGGTGCCCATCGGCATCGGTGCCGCGCGCAACATCGCCCCCCGCGCCGTCTATTTCGTCTGCCGCGGCATCATCGCGGTCAGCCGGTCGCTGCAAGAGATCATCATCGCCATCCTCCTGGTCGCGATGTTCGGATTCGGGCCCTTCGCCGGCTTTCTGACCTTGAGTTTCGCCACAATCGGCTTCCTCTCGAAGCTTCTGGCCGAGGACATCGAGGACATCGACGAGGGGCAGGCGGAGGCGATCCGCGCCACCGGCGCCTCGTGGTGGCAACTCATCAACTACGCGATCCAACCACAGGTGATGCCGCGGCTGATCGGCCTCAGCCTCTATCGACTGGACATCAACTTCCGGGAATCCGCGGTGATCGGCATCGTCGGCGCTGGCGGCATCGGGGCGACCCTGAACACCGCCATCGACCGCTATGAGTACGATAGCGCGGGTGCGATCCTCTTGATCATCATCCTCATCGTCATGGCGGCGGAATACTCGTCGAGCTACGTCCGCAAGTGGGTGCAGTGAGGTGCCGACGATCGTGACACCGGACGGACAGGTCTGGCGGCTGCGGACGACGCGGGCGCGGCTGCTGCTCTGGTTCGGCTGGCTGGCGCTGGTGGCCTTGACCGTCTGGTGCTGGACGGTGATGACCGAGAATACGATCTGGCTGTTCGTCGCCGACGCTCCGCGGCAGGCGGCCGACATTGGCAGCCGAATGTTTCCGCCCCGCTGGTCCTACATGGAGCGGCTGTGGCTGCCGCTGTGGGACACCCTCAATATCGCCACCCTCGGCACCCTGCTCGGCGTGGCGATCGCCACGCCCATCGCCTTCCTGGCCGCGCGCAACACCTCGCCGAGCCTGCTAATCGTCCGGCCCATCGCGCTGTTCATCATCGTCGCCTCGCGGTCCATCAACTCCTTGATCTGGGCCCTGCTCCTGGTCTCGATCCTCGGCCCGGGCATTCTCGCCGGCATCCTTGCCATCGGCCTGCGCTCCATCGGCTTCGTCGGCAAGCTGCTTTACGAGGCGATCGAGGAGACCGACGCGAGCCAGATCGAGGCGATCGAGGCCACCGGCGCGGACCGGGCCCAGGTGCTGAATTACGGCTTTTGGCCGCAGATCGCGCCGGCGTTTTGGGGGATCTCGGTGTTCCGCTGGGACATCAACATCCGCGAAAGCGCGGTGCTTGGCCTGGTCGGTGCCGGCGGCATTGGCCTGCAATTGCAGGCTTCGCTGAACGTGCTGGCTTGGCCGCAGGTGACACTGATCCTGATCGTCATCCTCGCCACCGTGGTGTTCAGCGAGTGGGTGTCAGCGAAGGTGCGCCACGCCATCATCTGACGGTGGGCGCGTCCGCCGGCCAGGACGTTATACCAGCGAGCGGAAAGGCTGACTCTGGGGCTAGGTCTTGCGGTCCGTGACG
>CAZVRW010000094.1:0-8239 GCA_964630265.1 uncultured Rhodospirillaceae bacterium | reverse complement strand
CCTCGGCGGCGATCCCATCGAGGACGAGGCGGCGTAAGGTCAAGGCGCGCCCGTCGCGCGTCGAACCGGAGGATAAGGCATGCAGCCGTACTATCGCGGACCGCTGCTGTTCATGCTGAAGCACCTGGCTGCCGGCGCCTGCGGCGGCGTGCTCTTGGGCGCGCTGGTGCTTTGGTACGACATCGCCGGCATCGCCACCATGGCCGCCGCCTCGAACGACGAGTTCCTGATCTATGCCATGCTGTTCTTCGGCCTGTTCATCACCTTCGGCAGCATCGGCATGGCCGTCGGCGTCATGGGGTTGGGCGAAGAGCGGGACTCCGACCCGATCCGCCGCCCGCCCCGCGATCGGTGAGCGCGCCGCGACCGCCCACTAACGGTCGCGGCGATACATCGAGCCCCAGATGCGTTTCTCCATGGTGCCGTTGCGCACGCGCACGAACGACAGCGTCAACCCGAACTCGTTGAGGGCGCGGTCATAGGTCTGCATGACGTAGTCGCCCTCGGGGGTGATCGTCAGCACGTGCACCGTGAGGATGTTGTCCTTCAGCCGCGCCCAGGCATAGCGTTGGCCATCGAGCGGATCGGTGGACGGCTCGCCCCCGTCGGCCGGCACCGCGCGAAACACGCGCGGATCGTTCGCCGACGGCAGGAAGTCGAGCCGGTCGGTGTTGGTCTGGCGATCGCCGCGCGCCTTTTCCATGGCGGTGAGCCACTCCACCGAGAAGCCGCTCTCCGCGTATGGACTGATGACGACCGTGAGCTGGCGCCGGCCGTATTCGTCGGCCGGATACATGGACTCGCCGTCATACGCGCCGAAGAACGGTTGGATCGCGGGGTCGGCCGCCGCGGCCGTCCCGCCGGGGGCAAAGCACGCCAGCGCAAGCAACAGGGCCCACGCGCGGAATTTGTCGAGCATCCCTCTCTCCCTGGTTTTTTCCGCCAAGGCGCCGGATGGTTTCGCTCATCCGCCGCTCGGCTTGGTCGTGACATGTCGCGTGTGGTCACCTCCATTCTGGCGGCAGCATGAACGTCCGGATCATACCATGGTTTTCGCGAAGCGTTCAGCCCGTCGTGCCGCTCCCCGAGGGACCGGCTTTTTTCGGCGCGATTTCCGCCCAGTCGGCGTCGGTGAGTTGGCTGGCGAAGTTGAACTGGCCGGCGCCGCCGAGCCATTCGCCGCCGTCGATGGTCACCACTTCGCCGGTGATGTAGGCCGAGTTGTCGGCGAGCAGATAGGCCACCAGATCGGTGAATTCCGCGTGCCGGCCGGGGCGGCCGAGCGGGTTGCGGGTCTCGAAGGTCCGGGCCAGGTCGGCGCGCGGGACCAGCCGCGACCAAGCGCCCTCCGTCGGGAACGGGCCGGGCGCGATGGCGTTCAGGCGGATGCCTTTCGGTCCCCACTCGACGGCGAGGGATCGGGTCATCGCCAGCACGCCGGCCTTGCCGAGCACCGACGGCAGCACGTAGGCCGACCCCGTCCAGGCATAGGTGGTGACGATCGACAGCACGTTGCCCGGCCGGCCGGCGGCGATCCAGTGTTTGCCGCAGGCGAGGGTCATGTACGCGGTGCCGTGCAGGACGATGGCGACGACGGCGTCCAGCGCCCGGTGCGACAACGTCTCGCTGCGCGCCAGGAAGTTGCCGGCGGCGTTGTTGACCAGCGCGTCCAGCGGCGCTTCGGCGAAGATCTCGTCGACCACGGTCGCCACCGCTTCGGGGTCGCGGATGTCCAGCCGTTTCCAGGTGATGGTCCCGCCGGTCCTGGCGCCGAGTTCGGCCGCCGTCGCGTCCAGCACGTCGGCGCGCCGGCCGCAGATGACGACCGCCGCGCCCAGGCCCAGCAGCCGCTCGGCGGCGGCCTTGCCGAGGCCGGTGCCGCCGCCGGTGATCAGGATGCGTTTGCCGGCGAGTAGATCGGCGACGAACATGGAACGAGCCTCCATTCAGTGTTTCGGGCCAGTGTTTCGGGCCAATGTTACGGGCCAATGTTACGGCCCAATGTCACTGCAGCGTGGTCGCGCTTACATGCAGGCGAACATTAACGCGGTGCCGGCCCCGCCGCCACCGGAACCAAGCCGGAGGACCGACCATGCTGACCGCCGCCGATACCTATGACGACGTCTGCCGGCGCATGCGCTGGGGCATTCCTGAGCGCTACAACATGGGTGTCGACGTCTGCGACAAGCACGCCGCCGCCCGCCCGCAGGCGATCGCGTTGGTTGTCGAGGACGACGGCGGCCGCGTCGCTACCTACAGCTTCGGCGACATCAAGCGGTTGAGCGACCGGCTCGCCAACGTGCTGCTCGGTCTCGGCCTCGGACGCGGCGATCGTGTCGGCATTCTGCTGCCGCAGTCGCTGGAGACGGCGCTCGCCCATGTCGCCGCCTGGAAGGCGGGCCTCGTCTCGATCCCGCTGTTCACGCTGTTCGGCGAGGACGCGTTGCGTTTCCGGCTCGCCGACAGCGGCGCCCGCGTCGTCGTCACCGACCCGGAGAACCTGGACAAGGTCATGGACCTGCGTCCGGAGTTGCCGGATCTTGCCTCCGTGCTCGTCGTCGGCGCCGGGCGCGACCCTGCCGGGGCGCTGGACTTCGCGGCGGCGCTGGGTCGCGCCTCGGCCGATTTCTTGCCCATCGACACCGCCGCCGAGGAGCCGGGGGTGATCATCTACACCTCGGGCACCACCGGCCAGCCGAAGGGCGCGCTGCACGCCCATCGGGTGCTGCTCGGCCATCTGCCGGCCGTCGAGTTCTTCAACGAATTCTTTCCGCAAGCCGGCGATCGGATGTGGACGCCTGCCGACTGGGCGTGGATCGGTGGCCTGATGAACGTGCTGATGGCGTCGTGGCACCACGGCGTGACCGTCGTCGCCCGCCGCGCCCGCAAGTTCGAGCCCGAGGCGGCGCTGGCCCTGATCCGCCGCCACGCCATCCGCAACGTCTTTCTGCCGCCGACGGCGTTGCGCATGCTGCGCCAGGCGCCGGCGGCGGCGTTGCGCCAGCCGCTGGGGCTGCGCACCGTCACCTGCGCCGGTGAGCCGATGGGCGGCGAGCTGCTCGACTGGTGCCGCGATGCCCTTGGCCTCACGCCCAACGAGTACTACGGCCAGACCGAATGCAATCTGGTGGTCGCGAACTGCGCCCGATTGATGCCGGTGAAGCCCGGCTGCATGGGCCGTCCGGTTCCCGGCCACGTCGTCGCGGTGATCGACGACGCCGGCACCGAGCTGCCGGCCGGCCGGACCGGGCGCCTCGCCGTGCGTCGTCCCGATCCGGTGATGATGCTCCGTTACTGGCAGAATCCGGCGGCGACGGCGGCGAAGTATCAGGGGGACTGGCTGCTCACCGGCGACCTGGGCCACCGGGACGCCGACGGCTACCTGTGGTTCCTCGGCCGCGACGACGACGTCATCACGTCGGCCGGTTACCGCATCGGTCCGGGGGAGATCGAGGACACGCTGGCGCGGCATCCGGCGGTGGCGCTGGCCGCCGTCGTCGGACTGCCCGATCCGGTGCGCACCGAGGCGGTGGCGGCGTTCATCGTGCCGGCCGCCGGCCACGCCCCTGGCGCGGCGCTGGCCGAAGAGATTCGCGCCTTCGTCAAGCGGCGGTTGTCGCCGCACGAATATCCGCGTCACATCCGCTTTGTCGACGCGTTGCCGATGACGGCGACCGGCAAGATCCGCCGTGGCGAGGTGCGCGCGCAAGCGATCGCCGCCCAGCCGCCCGACATCGCGCCACCCGACATGGAGCCCCCGGCCATCGAACCCCCGACCATCGAACCCCCGACCATCGAACCCCCGACCATCGAACCCCGACCATCGAGCCCCCGACCATCGAACCACAGCGATGATGATTGCGCGCCCGATGGCGCCGACTCATGACACGGCGGGAAAGCCGCGACGTTGAAGGCGGGAATGCCCGGCTGATGAAAGCAGGTCCGCGAAGGCAGCAAGGCCATGCCCGCGGGTGCGACGACCGTTCGACGCCGCGGGCGCCGCACGGCAGCTCAGGCGCGATGTCGCGATCGACAGATGGGCCCGTCCGGGAGTGATCCCGGCCTAACGACAAATCCGCAATCAGCAGCGGCTTCGATGAACGCGCTGGATCACGAAGCCATCCTCTGGCGGAAACCTTTGGGCGATCAACTCGCGGGCTTCGTCTTCATTTCGGGCCACCACATTCCGCGTTTGCGGGGCTGCCCAGCGGTCATCATAGGCGGCGTGCTGGCGCTTCTTATCGACGAGTTCGCGGACGTTCCTGTTGTAGACGGCGACTTCGAAGATTTTATGGCCGGTGTTCGGCAGATGCAGCATGGTCGTCTCGGTTTCCCCGCGAAGGCTTTATGCCTTTGTTCCAGCATGTTCCGGACCGACGCTCCCTCGTTCAGTCCGGGACATGCGGCAAAAGCCTCCACGAATAATATTTAACCATATCCCGAGGTGGTTATCCACCGCAAAATCGAGAAAATCTACATTTCGCAGAGCGGGATATCGCGCATCCCGCGCAGCTGCGGCGCGACACGCCGCGAAAAAGAGTGTCATAGCCGCCCGCGGCGTGAGGCCCTGCCGACCCCGTGCGGTTTCCGCCAGCGGCGCGGCCCAGTCGGGCGCCAGCGGCGCGGCCCAGTCGGGCGCCAGCGGCGCGGCCCAGTCGGGCGCAGCAGGTCGCCGCCCCGGCCGAACACCGACGGGGCGAGCAGCAGCGTGCTGACGACGACGGGAACCGCCGGCAGCAGGATCGCCGGTCCGTGCACCGTCGCGCGCTCCCAGAGGTCCCAGACCAGCCACAGCGAGAACCCGAGGAAGCCGATGGCGCACAGCCGGTCGATGCTCCGCAGCGCCCGTCCCGCCATGTCGGCCGCCCATCCCGGTCGCCGGCCGTCGGCCGGGACCGCCGCCCATCCGGGTCGCCGGCCGTCGGGCTCGCCGGTCATGCGGTGCCGATCAGCGTCACCTCGACGGGACGCCGCCGCGGCCGGTTGTCGTGGTTGATCAGCACCACCTGTTGCCATGTCCCGAGCCGCAGGCGGCCGCGGCGGATCGGCACCACCAGCGACGGGCCGAGCAACGCCGCCTGCACATGGCTGTGGCCGTTGCCGTCGTGCCAAGTCATTTCGTGCGCGTAGGCCGCATCGGGGGGCGCCAGCCGGCGCACCGCATCACGCAGGTCGGCGACGGCGCCCGGCTCGAACTCGATGGTCGTCAGCGATCCCGTGGAGCCGACGGCGGTGACGTGGGCGGTGCCCTCGCCAATGCCGGCGTCGGCGACGATCCGCGCCAGCGCGCCGCTGACGTCGGCGATGTCCGGCCCGGTGCCCTGGTCCACCTCGAACGCGGCGCAATGGACGATGACGGTCATGGCTCGAACTCCTTTCCCTCGATCGGCGATGAGCGGCATCATCATCCTACCACGCAGCCCGCCGGGTATGCTAAGGGAGCGGGCGCGTTCGAAACTCCCGCAACCACTCCAGGGCCATGGCCGTCGTCACTCGCTTCGCCCCGTCGCCGACCGGTTTCCTGCACATCGGCGGGGCGCGCACCGCCCTGTTCAACTGGCTGTTCGCGCGCCACCACGGCGGCACCTTCCTGTTGCGTATCGAGGACACCGACCGCCAGCGCTCGACCCAGGCGGCGGTCGACGCGATCTTCGACGGCCTGCGTTGGCTCGGCCTCGACTGGGACGGCGAGGCGGTCTCGCAGGCGGCGCGCGCCGACCGCCACGCAGCCGCCGCGGCACGGCTGCTCGCCGAAGGCAAGGCCTATCGCTGCTGGGCGACGCCGCAGGAACTGGCCGAGATGCGCGAGCGAGCGAAGGCCGAGGGGCGGAGCCTGCTCTATGACGGCCGCTGGCGTGACCGCGATCCGGCCGAGGCGCCGGCCGGGGTCGATCCGGTCATCCGCCTGCGCGCGCCGCGTTCCGGGGTGACGACCGTCGAAGACCGGGTGCAGGGATCGGTCACCGTCGCCAACGACCAGATGGACGACATGGTGTTGCTGCGCGCCGACGGCACGCCCACGTACATGTTGGCGGTCGTCGTCGACGACCATGAGATGGGCATCACCCACGTGATCCGCGGCGACGATCATTTCACCAACACCTTCCGCCAGATCCAGCTCTATGCCGCGCTCGATTGGCCACTGCCCGAGTTCGCGCACGTGCCGCTGCTGCACGGGGCCGACGGCGCCAAGCTGTCGAAGCGGCACGGCGCCCTCGGCGTCGGCGACTATCGCGACCAGGGCTATCTGCCGGAGGCCATGGTCAATTACCTGCTCCGCCTCGGTTGGAGCCACGGTGACGACGAAATCATCTCCCGCGAGCAGGCGATCGCCTGGTTCGATCTGGACGGCGTCGGCCGTGCCCCGGCGCGCTTCGATCCGGCGCGGCTGCAGAGCCTCAACGGCCACTACATCCGCGAGGCCGAAGACGCGCGCCTCGCCGCCCTCGTCTGCGCCCGGCTGGAGCCGCGGATCGCCGGCGGTCTCACCGATGCCGCCCGGGCACGGATTGCCGCCGGCATGCCGGGTCTCAAGCCGCGCGCCCGGACGCTGGAGGAGTTGGCCGACAAGGCGGCGTTCTATGCTCTGCCGCGGCCGATCGTTCCCGATGCCAAGGCCGCGAAGCTGCTCGCCAACGGGGCGCGCGGCGTGCTCGTCGATTTGACGGGAGCGCTCGCGGACCTTAAACAATGGTCTGCGGAGGCGTTGGAAACTCGGGTCCGTGATCTGGTCGCCGAGCGCGCCGAAGACGGATTGGATCTGAAAGCCGTCGCGCAGCCGTTGCGTGCCGCCCTGACCGGCTCGACCACCTCGCCGCCGATCTTCGAGGTCATGGAGGTCCTCGGTCGCGACGAAACATTGAAGCGTCTCGCCGATGCACTCGGCAATGAACCGGGAGGGACGAGTTAACCAGCCGCGAGCCGTGCATCGAGCATGCGACGCGCCGCCGGCCTAGAGATCGTGAGGGACTTCGCCGATGCCCGACACCAAGACCAATTCCGCCAATCGCACCGTTACGCTGGTTGACAACACGAGTGGCAAGCAGTTCGACTTCCCGGTGCTTAGCGGCTCCACGGGGCCGGACGTCATCGATATCCGCAACCTGTATCAGCAGACCGGCTATTTCACCTTCGACCCTGGCTATACGTCGACCGGCAGTTGCGAATCGGCGATCACTTTCATCGACGGTGACAAGGGCGTTCTGCTGTATCGGGGCTATCCCATTCAGGCGTTGGCGGAGCAGTCCGATTTCATGGAGGTCTGCTACCTGTTGCTCTACGGCGACTTGCCCAACGCCGACCAGAAGCGGAAGTTCGAGCACGACATCACCTACCACACCATGCTGCACGAGCAGATGCACAAGTTCTACGACGGCTTCCGTCGGGACTCGCATCCCATGGCGGTGATGGTGGGCGTCGTCGGCGCCCTCTCGGCCTTCTATCACGACAGCACCGACATCACCAATCCGCGTCACCGGATGATCGCCTCCTATCGGATGATCGCCAAGATGGCGACGATCGCCGCCTGGGCCTTCAAGTACGCCATCGGCCAGCCGCTGGTGTATCCGCGCAACGAGTTGCGGTATGCCGAGAACTTCCTCCACATGCTGTTCTCGAACCCGTGCGAGCCATACATCGTCAGCCCGATCCTGGCCCGCGCCATGGATCGCATCCTCATCCTGCATGCCGACCACGAGCAGAACGCGTCGACGTCCACCGTCCGTCTCGCCGGGTCCTCCGGCGCCAATCCCTTCGCCTGCATCGCCGCCGGCATCGCGTCGCTGTGGGGCCCGGCGCACGGCGGTGCCAACGAGGCCGTGCTCCGGATGCTGGAGGAGATCGGCGACAAAAGCCGCATTCCCGAGTACGTCAAGCGGGCCAAGGATCCGGACGATCCGTTCCGGTTGATGGGCTTCGGTCATCGCGTCTACAAGAACTATGATCCGCGCGCTCGGATCATGCGCCAGACCTGTTATGAGGTACTTGACGAACTGGGCGTTCGTGACGACCCTCTGCTGGAGCTGGCCATGGGGCTTGAGCACATTGCTCTGGACGACGAGTTTTTCGTCCAGAAAAAGCTTTACCCCAATGTCGACTTCTATTCAGGCATCATTTTCAAGGCCATGGGTATACCCCTCTCGATGTTCACGGTCTTGTTTGCAGTGGCGCGCACCGTCGGCTGGGTCGCCCAGTGGAACGAGATGATCGAGGACCCGACCCAGAAGATCGGCCGGCCGCG
>CAZVRW010000093.1:0-8812 GCA_964630265.1 uncultured Rhodospirillaceae bacterium | reverse complement strand
CTCCCTTGTTGGTTGCGTCTTCCGCGAGGCCCGCATCGTACGAGGTGTGAAACCATCCGTCTGTCCGGCAAACTCCGTCAGGAAAACCCTGTAGGGAGAATCCCTGACACGCGCCGGCAACGCCTCGGCAGGCACCGTGCGACGCACATGCGACGGCAGAGAGGCAATCGTTCTTGATTGTGGAAAATGGGTGCTCCATGTTAGCGGACCGCCGTGCCGCCGGCCTCGGGCCCGTTCGGAGATGTCGTTGATCGGTATCGCTTTTTCGCCCTGCTTCCGGCCATGGCGGGGCCTCGCTCGCTTCCTGGTGCTGGCGGTCGCCCTCGCGCTGGCGGGGGCCGCGACGCCGGCCGGCGCGGCGCCGGACCTGTTGACGGCGGAGCAGCGGGCTTGGCTGGCCGCGCACCCGGAGATCGTCATCGGCTTTCCCGAAAACCAGCCGCCCGCGGTGATCGTTGGCTCCAACGGCCGCCTGGAGGGGGTGTTCGTCGAGTACCTGGACCTGCTCAACCACCGTCTCGGCACGGACATCCGCGTCGCGCTGGGTCCGTGGGGCGACCTGGTGGCGCGCGCCGAGCGGCGGGACATCGACATGCTCGGATTGACGTTCCGGATCGACGCGTTCCGCGACCGCTTCACCTTCACGGACACGGTCCTCAGGACCTACTACTACCTTTACGTCCGAAGCGACGACCCGGCACCGCCCGACACGCTGGCGGCGCTCGCCGGCAAGCGGGTGGGCTACATCCAGGGAACGCGCGTCGTCGCAACGCAACTCGCCGGTCGCGCCGACGTGGCGCTGGTGCCGCTCTCGGACAACGCGGCGCTCGCCGCGGCGCTGCTGGCCGGGCGGATCGACGTGATTCTCACCAACGTCTCGCTCGAATACTGGCGGCAGACCTACACGCAGCCCGGCTTCCGCATCGCCGCCCTCGTGCCCGAGATGGGCGGCGACCTGGTGATTGCCGTCCGCAACGACTGGCCGGAGCTGACCGCGATCCTGAACGCCGGGCTCGCGACCATCACCGCCGCCGAGCGCCAGGCGATCATCGACCGCTGGCTCGGCAGCACCGCCATGCCTCGGGAGGCGATCGAGACGCCGGACCTGGACGCCGCCGAGCGCGCCTGGCTGGCCGACCACCCGGTGATCCGGGTCGGCGTCGATCCGGCCTGGGCGCCGGTGAATTTCGTCGACGCGGACGGCACGCCCCAGGGCATCTCCATCGCCTATCTGGAGCGGCTGGAACGGTCGCTCGGGGTGCGGTTCGAGATGATCGTGCCGCCGTCCTGGTCGGCGGCGATGGCCGGCCTGGCGATCGGCGAGTTGGATCTGCTGCCGGCCGTCGCCCGCACGCCCGAGCGCCTGCAAACGATGCGGCTGACCGAGCCCTACGTCAGCTTTCCCGCCGCCATCTTCTCGGCGGCGGACATCGCCTACCTGGGCGGACCTGACAACCTCGCCGGCAAGGTCGTCGCCGTGGTCCGCGGGGACGCCGTCGAGGCATGGCTGCGGCAGACCTATCCCGAGCTGACACTGTTGCCGGTGACGGACACCCGCGAGGGGCTCAGGCAACTCACCCGGGGGGATGCCGATGCCTACGTCGGCAACGTGGTGACGACCAGCTACGCCATCGGTCAGACGGGCCTTACGCGCATCAAGGTGGTCGGGGAAACGCCCTTTACGTATCGCTTGGCCATGGCCGTGGGTCGTGACCAGCCGCTCCTGGCCGGCATCCTGCAGAAGGGGCTGGAGGCCATCCCGAAACAGGCGCGCGATGCCATCTATAACGAGTGGATCTCGATCCGCTACAACCTCGAGACGGATTGGACCGTTCTCTGGCGGGTGGTCGTGGGTGCCGCGTTGGCGATCGCCCTGATCTTCTGGTGGAACCGCCGCCTGGCCGGCGAGATCGCCCGGCGGCGGCAGGCCGAGGTGGCGCTGCGCGAAGCCAAGGAGGTCGCCGACGCGGCCAATCGGGCGAAAAGCGCGTTTCTCGCCAACGTCAGCCATGAGTTGCGGACGCCACTCAATCTGGTGTTGGGCTTCGCGTCCCTGCTCGACGGCCGGGCGCGCGACGACCGGGAGCGCGGCTGGCTCAACGGCATCGGCTCGGCCGGCAGGACCCTGGCACAGTTGATCGACGATCTGCTGGATCTGTCCCGGATCGAGGCCGGGCGCCTGGAGCTTGACCCGAAGGCGACGGACGTGCGAGCGCTGCTGCGCGACCTCACCGCGATGTTCGCCCAGGCCGCGGCCGACAAGGGTCTGAGGCTCACGCTCACCGTGGACGACACCCTGCCCCCCGTCCTGGTTGTGGATGCCAAGTGTGTGCGCCAAGTGTTGGTCAACCTGCTCGGCAACGCCCTCAAGTTCACCGACACGGGGCATATCGAGGTGCGGGCAATGATGCCATCCGCCGCCGCCGGCGAGGCACGGCTCGGCATCGCGGTCGAGGACACGGGACGTGGCATCGACGAGCACGAACGACAGAGGATCTTTGGCGCCTTCGACCGCGGCTCGGAGCCCGGCCTGCCCGGCGGCGCCGGCCTCGGCCTGGCGATCAGCCGCCGCCTGACAGAGGCCATGGGCGGCGATATCCGCCTCGAGAGCACGCCGGGTCGCGGCAGCACCTTCACGCTGGAGTTGCCGGTCCAGGCCGCGGCTCCGGCCGCCGCGGACCACGCGCCGACGGGGCCGCGGGCGCACTCGCCGGTGACGTGCTTCGCGCCCGCGTCGCTCTTGATCGTCGACGACCGAGCCGACAACCGGGAGTTGCTGCGCCAGTTTCTGCGCGACCAGCCCTTCAGCATCATCGAGGCCGGCGACGGCGCCGAGGCCCTCGACCTTGCCCGCGAACACCGGCCCGATCTGATCCTGATGGATCTGGCGATGCCGCACATGGACGGGCGGACGGCGGCGGCGCGGCTCAAGGCCGATCCCGCGACGGCCGCGATCCCGATCCTCGCCGTCACCGCCACGGCATTGACGGACGGCGGCGTGGCGGTGCACGAGACCTTCGATGGCGTGTTGCTGAAGCCCCTGGGCCGCGCCGACCTGCTCGACAGCCTCGCCCGCTGGCTGGCGTCGGCAACGCCGGAGCCGGAGCGCGCGACGGAGGCGCCGATGTCGGCCGAGGATGGTCCGGCGCGCCTCCTGCTCTCGCCGGCGCTATATGCGCGCCTGCACGCCCTGAAACCGCCGTTTGCGTCGATCAATGACGTCCAGGACATCGCCGCCGCGCTGCACCGCGAAGCCGACGCATCCGGCGACGGCGCGGTGCGGCAGGCGGCGGCCGACCTCAGCGCCGCCGCCGGGCGCTTCGATCCGTCGGCGTTGACGCAGCGGATCGAGGCGTTGCAAGAGCGCGCCGGACGGCGGCCCACGGCGTCCGCGGCCTAGGTCACGCGAATGATGACCAGCCCGCCCGATGGGCGCAATGGCGCCCTTGGCCGTCAATACGCCGTCCTGGTGGTCGACGACGATACCGAGAGCCTGCACTATGTCGGAAGCGCATTGATGATGGAGGGCTGCCGCGTCCATGTGGCGACAAGCGGTCGGCTCGCCATCGATATCGCCCGCCAGGTCCGGCCGGACCTGGTCCTGCTCGACATCCGGATGCCCGGCCTGGACGGCATCGCCACCTGCCGCGAGCTGAAGCGGTTGCCGGAGACGCGTGCCATCCCTGTCGTCTTCCTCACCGGCCGCGACGACGAGCCGAGCATGCTGGAGGCCTTCGACGCCGGCGGCGCCGACTACGTGGTCAAGCCGGTCGAGACGCGCGTCCTGCTCGCCCGGGTACGCACCCATGCCGAACTCGGGGTCCTGTCCCGCGGCCTGGAACAGAGCCTGGCCGAGCGGACCCGCGCGCTCCGGGACGCCAACGCGGCACTCCGCCGGCTCGCCGCGGACGTATCGGTGCTGGAGGAGACCGAGAAGGCGCGCCTCGCCGCCGCGCTGCACGACGGACCGATGCAGAAGTTGGCGCTTGCACAGATGCAGATCGCCGGTGGGATCGGGGAGAACCACCTGTCCCCCGCCGCGAAGGGGCGAGGGACTGGCATCGGCGCCGAGGGTCGAGAGCGGTTGGCCGCGGGTTTGGCGCTGCTGCGCGAGGCGATGGCGGAGCTTCGCGCGCTGCAGTTCGCGCTGAGCCCGCCGGTGTTGCACCAGCGCGGCCTGCCCGCCGCACTGGTCTGGCTCGCCGGTGACACACGCGCGCGATGGGACATCGCGCTCGACTGCGAGATCGATGCCGAGGTGCCGCGCCTGAACCAACGGACGTCCGTGATCCTGTTCCAGTGCGTCCGCGAGCTGGTGCACAACATGATCAAGCACTCCGGCGCCCGCAGCGGGTGTATCGCGTTGTCCGCCGATGCCGGCCACTTGCTGCTCAGCGTCGTTGATGACGGGCGCGGATTCGAGGCCAGCGTGGACCGGCCGATCGGCGGAGACGCGCGCGGAGGCTACGGCCTCTACAGCGTCCGCGAGCGTGTGGCCCTGCTCGGCGGCAGCCTGGCCATCGAGTCCGACGCCCGCGGTTCGCGGGTCAACGTTCGGATTCCCCTCTCCCGCCACGGAGCCGACGCGGCTGATCTCGCCGACGCCGTCCCGCGCTGACGCCACCGAGCCGGCCGACGGCGCGAGGCGAAGCCGCGGCGCAGGCGGGCGCCGGCAAAAATGTCGGGGCCTTTGCTCATCCGGATGCCCTTGTTTTCCGTAAGCAAAAGCTAGGTTTAGTTTGCGGCCCTCCGTGCTAAGATTCGTGATCGGGAGGAAGCTTGAATGGGGCGTGACCAAATCCGAACAAGCGGGCAAGTCGGCTCCGATCGGGCGGCGCGAGCGCGGCAGACGCAGCCATCGTCTGTCCTGGATGGCGGCGCATCGAGGCCGCCGGAGCGCCTCGCGATCAACGATCCCAAGGCACTGACATTGCTGCTTTGTGACGACCACACGCTGTTTCGCGAGGCTCTGGCCGTGCTGCTGGAACAGCGGGCCGGATGGCGCGTCGTTGGCCAAGCCGGTGACGGCGACGAGGCCGTCCGCTTGGCCGTCGATCTCAGTCCTGATGTCGCCGTCCTGGACATCGCCATGCCCCGCGTCAGCGGCATCGAAGCCACGCAACGCATCCGTGATGCGCGGCCGGACATCCATGTCGTCGCGTTATCCATGTATGGCGATGACTACTACCGCCAACGCATGCTGTGTGCCGGGGCCCAGGCCTTCGTGCTGAAGAACGAAGCGGGCGGCGAACTGATCCAGGCGATCGAGGCGGTGCTGCGCGGCGAGATCTACGTCAGCGCGGCGCTTCGCGAGGGCACCGAGCCGCAGCCGCAAGGCGGCCGACAGTTGGCGCTCGCCAAGCTCACCCCGCGCGAATCCGACGTGCTGCGCCTGTTGGCCGAAGGGCAGCGGACCAAGGAAATCGCCAAAGCGATGGCCATCAGCCCCAAGACGGTGGAGACCTACCGCAATCGAATCACCCTCAAGGTCGGTGTCGAAACCCTGGCGGACTTGGTCAAGTTCGCCATCCGCGCCGGCATCGTCAGCGTGGAATCACGGTAATCGGGGGGGTCGCGCGGCACCGGGCTGGTCGCGCCAACGGCGGACGCGTTCGTTGCCAAGACGGTGGTGTTGGAGACCGTCGGGGTTTTTCAAAGTGCCCCTGGGTTTCCGCGTCATGACGTGGCCCGACCGCTTCGCCGCTGGGCCGGCTTGCCGAACGTCGTGACCGAGGATGCCGAGCGGGTGGCGATTGCCCTCGATCTGGCATCGCGCGACGTCGACGTCGATGACACCCTGCACGTCGCCGGCAGTCGCGAAGCCGGGACGGTCTCCACGTTCGATCGCAGACTGATCCGGCAAGGCGGCGACGCCAGGTTGAACCCTACCAAGCGTTGATCCCCGCGCAATCCTGACAGACGTACGAACAAGTCTCCGTGGCGAAGTTTCTGGTTCGGGAGTCGAATGCGCGCTGGCGGCAACCCCACCCTGCCTCAGCTCTCCATGCCCACCAATGCGGCGAGGCGGGCCGCGTCCGCCCGGAGGCGTTGCGCGGCGAAGTCGACGAAGGTCCGGATCTTGGCGGCTGCACGACGGCCCTCGGCGTGCAGGAGATGGATTGGCATCTCCCGGTCCTCGTGATCGCGCAGCACCTCGACGAGCGCGCCAGACGTGAGTTCGTCGGCGACCTGATAGGACAGGACGCGCGCCACGCCCCAGCCCGACAGTGCTGCGTCGATGGCCGCGGTCATCGTATTGATGGACAATCTGGGCTGGAGCTTGATCTGCTGCCGTCGGCGACCCGCAACAAACTCCCAGACCGGGGCATCGGAGATGGCGGTCACCAGGATGATCCGGTGACCGTGCAGCGCGTCGGGTGTCTCCAGGTCCGGCATGCGCGCAAGATAATCCGGCGCCGCGATCGTCACCCGACGCACGGTGCCCACCATCGTTGCGAACAGGGACGAGTCCGGGAGGTCGCCGATCCGGAGTGCCACATCGAGCCCTTCATCGATCATGTCGACGATGCGATCGACGAACAGCGTCTGCGCCGTCACCGCCGAGTACCGGTCCAGATAGTCTCGCAGGATCGGCGCGATGAACCGTTGACCGAACATCACAGGCGCCGTGACCCGGAGGACGCCGACCGGCGCCTGATGCGATCCCGCCGCCGACGCCTCCGCCCCCGAGAGATCGGCGAGGATGCGGACGGCATCGACGTAGAGCCGCGCTCCGGCGTCGGTCAGCGCCACTTGACGGGTGGTGCGGGTCACGAGTTGCACGTTGAGCCGCGCCTCGAGGGCCGAGACGAGCCGGGTCACGGCCGGAGGAGACATGTGCAGCCGCCGCGCGGCGGCGTTGAACGCGCCTTCTTCGGCCACGGCGACGAACGTGGAGATTTCGCGGAAACGGTCCATGAATTCCATTTTCTGGAATAATAAATTCCTTTAATCGCACATTCTCCGATTCTGCGAAAGCATCCATGGTTCCGGTGACAGAGGACCCGCCGACCCTGCACCGGAGGACACCATGGCCCGCGCATTCGCCGAAATCACCTTCACCCCGGAAGTCCGCGCGATCCAGGAGCGACACGGATCGGCCAAAAGCTACGGCAAATTGCTGGATCCCGCGGCCGAGCGGGGAGATCGTCTGAGCGAGGCCGAGGCGGCGTTCATCGCCGAGCGGGACGGCTTCTATCAGGCCACGGTGTCGGCGACCGGCTGGCCCTATGTGCAGTTCCGCGGCGGGCCCAAGGGCTTTCTCAAGGCCCTCGACGCCCGGACCGTCGCCTACGCCGATTTCCGAGGGAACCGGCAGTATCTCAGCGTCGGCAATCTGGCGACGGATGATCGCATCTCCCTCATCCTCATGGACTACCCGAACCGGCGCCGATTGAAGCTTTGGGGGCGCGCCCGGCTCGTTGACCTTGCCGACGAGCCGGCCCTGGTCTCGCGCCTCCATGATGCCGCATATGCCGCCCGGCCGGAGCGCGCCATCATGATCACCGTGGCCGCCTTCGACTGGAACTGCCCCCAGCACATCCCTCGCCGACTCACCTTGGAGGAGTTCCAGGAGCAACTGGCGCCGCTGCTCAGCGAACTCTCCCAACTGCGGGAGGAAAACGCCGCGCTCCGTTCCGCGCTGCAAGCACGTCCCTGATCCGTCAACGCCGCCGCGGCGGCCCGCACGTGCCGCCGTCCGACACCCCTGAAGGAGGAAACCCATGTTGCCACGACTCACGACCCTCGTCGCCGCCAGCGCCCTTGCGCTCAGCCTCACGACGGCCACCACGTTCCCCGTCCCAGCCGTCGCGGAGACGACGGCAATCCAGGCGGAAAGAATTCAGGTCCGCTATCGCACCGAGCGGATCGAGGGCCTCGATATCGCCTACCGCGAGGCGGGTGATCCGTCACGCCCGACGGTGCTCCTGCTGCACGGCTTTCCCACCTCGTCGCACATGTTCCGCAATCTGATCCCGGCGCTCGCCGAGCGCTACCATGTGCTCGCTCCCGACTATCCGGGCTTCGGCGCGTCGTCCATGCCGCCCGCCGCGGAGTTCGACTACTCGTTCGCCAAACTGGCGCGGTTGATGGCCGTGTTCCTCGACCGCAAGGGTGTCGATCGCTACGCCGTCTACCTCATGGACTACGGCGCGCCCGTCGGCTTCCGGATGTTCGCGGCCGATCCCGACCGGGTCACCGCCCTCATCATTCAGAACGGCAACGCCTACGAGGAAGGGCTGCGGGACTTCTGGGGTCCGATCAAGGCCTACTGGGCCGAGCCGACGGCGGAGAACGGAAACAGGCTCCGGGACTTTCTGACCCTGGAAGCCACGAAGTGGCAGTTCACCCATGGCACCAAGGACCCCGAGTCGATCAGCCCCGACAATTTCTGGCACGTCCAGTACCTGCTCGACCGGCCCGGCAACCAAGAGGTGCAACTCGAGCTGTTTCTCGACTACGGCACCAACGTGTCCGAGTATCCCAAATGGCAGGCCTTGTTGCGTGACCATCAGCCGCCGACGCTGCTGGTCTGGGGTAAGAACGATGTCATCTTTCCGGAAGACGGCGCGCACCCTTACAAGCGCGACCTGAAGAACCTGGAGTTTCAGCTTCTCGACACCGGTCACTTCGCGCTTGAGGAGTACGGGCCGGAGATCGCCGCCCGAATGCTGGTTTTCCTCGACGGCCTCGGTTCTTGACGAACGCCACCCGCCTCGGGCGTCCTGCGCCGCGCTGTCTTATAAAGACGGCGCGGTTGCCGCTTCGCCCTCGGCCGGCAGCGCGCGATCCGCGAGTTCGCCATGCGCCA
>CAZVRW010000092.1:0-8892 GCA_964630265.1 uncultured Rhodospirillaceae bacterium | reverse complement strand
CTAGAAGGTGAAGACCTTGCGCACCCCGGCGAACAGCGTCCACGCGTCGCTGAGCTGCGGGCCGTTGAGGTTCTGGTAAAGCGGGACGGTGAACTCGATGCCGGGGGTAACGCCCTTGAGCGGGCCTTCCGGAACCCGGTAGTCGAGCCCGAACGACGCCAAGGTTTTCCAGCCACCGTAGTTCTTCGGGTCCGTCGTCGGGCTGGGGCCGACGACGGTGGGGTCGGCGCCCTCGATGGCGCCCATGTACGTCTGGCTCAGGCGCACCGAGGTGAACACGCCGTATCCCCAATTGGCGCTGCCCCAGGCCGTGACGAAGGCACGATCGCCGAACGTGTAGCCCTCATCGTTCCTGCCGAGATTGATCTGGCCGGCGGCCTGGACACCCCAGGTCCAGCGGCCGTGTGCGCCCCAGTACGTCAGCCCGGGCAACAGATTGAAGGTTCCGGTGCCGAGCTGCAGGCCATAGGCAAGCCGACGCTTCCCGGTCTGGCCGTTGGGCTGCAGCGTTACGCCCTCTTGGGTGATCGAGCCGGTCGGAAAGCTGACGCCGGCCATCAAGTGGAGGTGATGGACCGGGTCGTCGTAGAGCTTGACGAGCCCGCTGACCGCCACATCGCCGAACCCCGACGTCTTATTCGTGAAGGTTCCCAATTCGGTCGTGCCTGCGGGCCCCTTGAACGTCACCGCCGTTCGTTTCTTGATGATGTATGGGACGCCGATCGCGACCGAGAACCCGTCGGTGATCCCCACCTGCCCCGCAAAGACATGGGCCTGCATGGTCATATTCTGCGGCGAGCTGCGATACGTTGCCGGTTGTCCCGGCCTGCCGGCAAAGTGGTTCGGCAGGGTGGCAACCTGCGACGGACTCAGTTTGTCGTGACCATCGAGAAGCTGGTTCTTCTGAGTTCGCATGTACCGGTAATACAGCATCAGCTGGCCGGGCTTGACGACGCGGGCACGACCGACGCCGAGTGGCGTCGGCGCCGGCATCATCATCCCATGCGGCGCGGCCGGAGCCGCCGCATGGGAACCAGGGTGTGGTGATGACGTTGGCGCGTCGGCGGCCAGGGCGGTGTGTGGGCACACCAGACAAACCCATCCCGCCGACATGCACGCAAAGAGCGTACGCATGGTCTCTCCCTTCGAAAGAGCAAGAAAACGAACGATGTGTTTCGGGGTTTGCTCAGGAAGGGCGGGGTGGTGCGCGGGAGAGGTGGTCGAAGCCGGCGAACAGGCCGGACGGCTCGCGGGTGCGATCCGGAGTGACGACGGTCGGTCGGCCGCGGCTGACAAGGGCCACGGCACAAGCAGGGGGGACCAGCAGAAACGCGCCGTGGATCGTGCAAAGCGGACACTTGGTTGCGGCGGTCCGGTGATCGGCCGGCGGATCCCCGTCCGCCAGCGGTGCCGGCAGGATCCGGATGCCGTTGGCGGTGCAGACCTCGATGCCACCGCGTTCGACGGCAGGCACCCAAACCGGCGCGATGCCGATCAGGACATATGCGAGCAGCGAAAAGACGGCAACGGCGCGGGCGACGGTATTACGCCGCAGCACACAGAGCCGACCGCCGGACAGGGTCCGCCGGCCTCGGACTAGACGTCCCTCGATCCGCGCTTGCGATTGCACCGACGACCCCGAGCCCCTTGCATTCGTCTGGCCCTCACCCGGCAGCCGCGCCAAGCGGGCACACCCGGGGGATGTTCTTGATAATGCTTCTGATAACCAGTGCGCGCTTTCCCTCAAGTTGAAACGATCCGACGCGCAGGCCAGCGCCCGCGATACTCCCCTACGGCATGGGGCCCGGCGCACCCCGCCGGTTTCGCGACCACGGCGCGCGCGTTCACCGCCTCGATGCCGAAGCGTCGGCCGGCACACCACAGGCCCCGGCTGAAGGGCTCCGCGCAGCCGCTCAGGGCGCGCACCCCAGCGGCGTCGAGGGTGGGCAAGGCGGACCCCGTAATCCCTGGGATCGGCGTCTGACTTCATCGGGCAGAGGGCGGCGGGAACGACAGGAGGCTGACGCGGCCGGACTCGGAGCCGGCGGCGAGGCCGTCGCCGGCGGGCGACCACGCCAGGGCGCTCACCGGCGCGCCGTCGCCCACCTGGACGACGGCCCACGGGTCCTTGGCGGGGCTGAGCAGCAGGACGGAGCCGTCCTCGTAGCCGGCCGCAACCAGGTCGTCCAGCGGGTGGCAGGCGACGCGGGTGACCAGCAGTCCGCCCGGCCCGATCTCCGCCGGCCGCTTTTTCATCGGTCCGTCCCGGCCAGTGAACGGCCAGCAGACGACGCGATCCGAGCCGCCCGTCATCAGCCTGCGCCCCTTGGCGTCCCAGGCGAACGAGCGGGTCTTCGCCGGATAGCCCGACATGTGCATGGCGGCTCCGTCAGCGACGCGCCAGCCGTGCAGGGCGCTCTCCTGCATCGCCGAGACGACGAACCGGCTGTCCGGGCTGAAGGTCACGGCGAGATGGGAGCCATGCCAGGACAACGCCTTGTGCGGCACGTCCGGCGTCAACGTCCACCACAGGCTGACGCCGCCGTAATGACTGACGGCGAGCCGCCGCCCCGTGGCATCCAGGGCGATGCCGCCGACGCTGCTCGGATGGGCGAAGCGGTGGGTGACGTGCGTCGCGTCCTTGGCGATGAGGCAGGCCTCTTTGCCGACCCCACAGGCGATGACGCCGGAGGCCGGGCTCGTTGCCACATGCTCGACCCAGCGGTGGCCGAACGCCGCAATCTCCTCCATCTCGCCGGAGGGCCAGGTCCGCGCCAGCCGGCCATCGTCGCCGCCGGTCAGCACCGACCCGCCATCCGGGTGCGGCGCCGCGGCGAGGATGGCGCCTTGGTGCGCGGCGACCATCTCGGTCAGGTGACCATCGGTATCCATAAACCGGACACGGCCATCGCCGCACGCGGCGGCAACCCCGCGCCCCAGCCAGAGGATGTCGACGACGAAGGCCTCGACCTGAGCCGTGGCTCCATGCTCGGCGATCAGGCTTGGCGATCCCGCAAGCTCCTCCATCATGTCAGGCGACGCAGGCCTCGAAGCCACGGCGCAGCTCTGCCTCGTTCAGTTTGCGGCCGATGAAGACGACGCGGGTCTCGCGCGGCTCATCGGGTTTCCACGGCCGTTGCAGGTCGCCGTCGAACAACATGTGCACGCCCTGGAAGACGAAGCGCTTAGGCTCGTCGGGAAAGGCGATGATCCCCTTCGAGCGCAGGATGTCGGCGCCCTGCTCGGCCAGCACCGTCCGCACCCATGGAATGAAGGCGTCGGGCCGCAGGGGCGCCGGCGATTTCAGGGAGACGCTGGTGATGCTAGCGTCGTGCTGGTGATCGTCGTCGCCGAGGAAGTTGGGCTCCAGGGCGAGAATGCGATCGAGATCGAAGGCGCCGCGGTCCAGCACCCGGTCGAGGGGCACGTCGCAGTGGCGCGTCTGGTGGACCTGGGCGAAGGCGTTGAGGGAGCGGATGCGCTGCTCCACGCGGGCGAGTTCCGCCGCCGGCACCAGGTCGACCTTGTTGAGCAGGATGACGTCGGCGAATGCCAGCTGCTCGGTCGCCTCGTGGCTGTCTTCGAGACGGGCCTGCAGGTTTTTCGCATCGGCGACGGCGACGATCGCGTCGAGCCGCGTCCTGCTGCGGACGTCGTCGTCGACGAAAAAGGTCTGCGCCACCGGCGCCGGGTCGGCGAGACCGGTGGTCTCGATCAGGATCGACGAGAACTGACCGCGGCGTTTCATCAGGCCGTCGAGAATGCGGATGAGGTCGCCGCGCACGGTGCAACAAATGCAGCCGTTGTTCATCTCGAAGATCTCTTCGTCGCCGGCGACGGCGAGGTCGTTGTCGATGCCGATGTCGCCGAACTCGTTGAAGATCACGGCGTAGCGGTGGCCGTGGTTCTCCTTGAGGATGCGATTCAAGAGCGTCGTCTTGCCGGCCCCAAGATAGCCGGTGAGCACGGTAACCGGGATCTGCGACATGCCGGGGTCCTTCCAATCACCTTGCCGCAACGGGATCAGGACGCGAGCGCGCTGGTCAGCGTCCGCACGTTGTAGCGGAACATTTCGAGGTAGGTCGGGGCCGGGCCGTCCGGCTGCGACAGCGCATCCGAATAGAGCGTGCCGCCGAGGGATGCGCCGGTCTCCCTGCGGATCTGCTCCAGGAGGCGCGGGTCGGTGATGTTTTCCATGAACACCGCCGGGATGCTATCGGAGCGAATCTGCCGGATCAGGGCGGCCACGTCCTTGGCGGACGCCTCGGCCTCGGAACTGACACCCGTGGGAGAGCGGAACGTCAGGCCATAGGCCTGCGCGAAGTAGCCGAAGGCATCATGGGAGGTGACTACGGTCCGCCGCTGCGGTGGCAGGTTGGCGACGGCGGCGCGGACCTCGGCGTCGAGCGCCGCGATCTCGGCGAGATAGCGGTCGGCATTGGCGCTATAGACCGCGGCGCCGGCGGGGTCGAGGGCGATCAGGCCGTCGCGGATGTTGCGGACATAGATCTTGCCGTTCTCAAGGCTCTGCCAGGCATGCGGGTCGACCTCGCCATGATCGTGCGCGTGCCCATGGGAGTGTCCATGCGAGTCGTCATGGTCCTCGGTGGCGGCGAGCGGCTCGATCCCCTGGGTCGCGACCACCACTGGCCCCTGGAAGCTGGCCGACGTGATCAGCCGATCGATCCAGCCCTCGAAGCCGAGACCGTTGACGAAGACGATGTCGGCCGCCGCCACGTTCTTGGCGTCGGCCGGTGTCGGCTGATAGACGTGGGCGTCGCCGTCGGGACCGACGAGGGTGACCACCTCGACCCGATCACCACCCACTTCGCGGACCATGTCGGCGAGGATGCTGAAGGTGGCGACGGCCTTCACTGGGATGTCGGCCAAGGCAGGCGCGGCCCACACTCCGAGCAGCAGAGCAGGGGCGACCAGCCGGAGCAAGGTGCGTCGTGTGACCATTGGGCTTCTCCTATCGTTCAGTGATCAAGCTTCCAGGTGACGGCGCGGCAGCCGGACGGCGAGGACACTGCCGAACGGGCCGCCCAGCATGGATGCGACGTAGATGACGCCGACGGTCAGGATGATCGCCGGTCCCGAGGGCAGGCTGTAATGGTAGGAGAGCAGCAGGCCCACCAGGCTGGCGACGAAGGCGATGAGCATAGCCACCGCGATCATTCCGGTGATCTCCTGCGCCCAGAACCGCGCCGCGGCGGCCGGCAGGATCATCAGCCCGACGACCATCAGCGTGCCCAGGGCGTGAAAGCCGCCGACCAGGTTGAGGACGACCAGAAACAGGAAGGTGAAGTGGGCCGGCGAACTCAACCGGCTGACCGAGCGCAGGAACTGGGGATCAAGGCATTCCATGACGAGGGCGCGGAAGACGAACGCCATGGCCATAAGCGTCAGCGTGGCGATGCCGGCGATCAGCAGGATCGCCGCGTCATCCAGGGCGAGCACCGTGCCGAACAGCACATGCAGGAGATCCACGTTGCTGCCGCGCGTGGAGACGATGAGGACGCCGGTCGCCAGCGAGATGAGGTAGAACGCCGCCAGACTCGCATCCTCGCGCAAGACCGTCACCCGGGCGATGACACCGGAGGCAATAGCGACGATCAGGCCGGCGGCGAGGCCGCCCACGGTCATGGCCGGCAGCGACAGGCCGGCGACGAGGAAGCCGACCGCCGCCCCCGGCAGGATGGCGTGGGCCATGGCATCGCCGGTCAGGCTCATCCGCCGGAGCAGGAGAAAGACGCCGACGGGCGCCGCGCCGAGCGACAAGGCGAGACAGCCGACCAGGGCCCGCCGCATGAAGGCGAACTCCATGAAGGGGGCGGCGATCAGATCGAAGATCATAACGGCGTCGCCGCGCCGCGCAGGCACACGGCGGCCGTCTCGTCCCACGCCTCGCACAGTGCCCGCGCCCGCAGAAGGTTGGCGGGCGTGAGCACCTCCGCCGTCGCTCCCCAGGCCACGGGCTCGCGGCCGAGCAGCAGGGCCCGCGGAAAATGCGCGCGCACCTGCTCCAGATCATGGAGCACGGCGAGGATCGTGCGATGCTCGCCGTGCCAGCGCTCGACGAGGCGCATCAGGTCGGCGGCCGTCTTGACGTCGATGGCCGTGAACGGCTCGTCGAGCAGGATCAGTGGTGCATCCTGGAGCAGCAGGCGGGCGAACAGCACCCGCTGCATCTGCCCCCCGGACAGGGAGCCGATGGGCCGCCGATCGAAGCCGGAGAGGCCGACCGCCGCGAGTGCCTCGCCGACCCGGTTCCGGCCGCCGGGGGACAAGCCGCCCAGTGCCCCCAGCATGCGCCACAATCCCATGGCCACGAAATCGAAGACAGCGACGGGAAAGCTGCGATCGATTTCGGCCTGCTGCGGCAGATAGGCCACCTGGTCACGGCTCACACCGCTGAGCCGGATGGCGCCGGCCAGGGGTCGAAGAGCACCGATGATCCCCTTCAGCAGCGTCGACTTGCCGGCGCCGTTGGGGCCGACGACCGCAAGCAGGTCGCCCCGGGCCACGGCGCCATGCAAATGATGCACCGCCGGGTGTCGGTCATAGCCGAGGGTCAGGTCATCGAAGCCGAGGATCGCATCGGTGCCGGTCACGGCTGCAGGCTCCAGGCGACGGCAAGCCACAGCAGCATCGCGAGGCAGGCGGCCACCGCCAAGCGGCTCCCCAGCCCGGCCAGCAGCGGCGACCACGGGGACCGCCCGCGTCCCATCACGGTCGCGCCTCGAGGGCGGATGCGGCGGGCAGGCCGGCCCCCACCGAGAGCCCGTCGAACGCCGAGATGATGGGCTCGATCGCGGCGCGCGGCACGTTGCGGGTGATGAAGACGATCCGCGTGCGCCGATCCGCGTCCGGCCACGCATCGAGCCACACCGGCTCGTGGAAGATGTGCTGCACCCCATGAATGACACAGGGTCGCTCGGGCTTGTCGGCGACGTTGATGATGCCCTTCACCCGCAGCAAATCGGCGCCGCGGTTGGCGATCAGCAACTCCAGCGCGAAGCTCAGGGCAAGGCCGCTGATGGGTCGGTCGCGCACCACGCAGAAGGCCTGGATGTCGGAGCCGTGGCGGTTGACGTCATGGGGCGGATGGTGGTCGTGGTCGCCGCCGTGATCATGGGCATGTCCGTGATGGTGGTCGGGCGCATCGCTCGCCCGGTAGGCTTCCTCGTTCAGCCAGCGCTGCACGTCGATGGTCTTGCTGCGGGGATCGTAGAGGGCGGTGTCGAACAGCCGGCGCAGATCGAAATCCGCCGCCGCCCGATCGAGGATCACGGCACCCGGGTTGATGCGGCGCAGCGTCTGTTCGAACGCGTCCGAAGCCTTGCGGGCGGCCGGGTCGGCGAGCAGGTCGGTCTTGGTCAGCACCAGTCGATCGGCGACCGCCACCTGCTTCACGCCCTCGGCCTGCCTTTGCAGTGTCGCCTCGCCATTGACGGCATCCACGGTGGTGATGACGCCGCCCAGGCTGTAGCGCGGCCAGACGAGCGGATCGGCCATCAGGGTGTGCAGCACCGGGGCGGGGTCGGCGAGACCGGTGGTCTCGACGATGAGCCGGGAGAAGGTCGGGATCGTTCCGGCCGACGATCTGGCGTGCAGGTCGACCAGGGTCTTGCGGATGTCGCCGCGGATCGTGCAGCAGAGGCAGCCGGAGGTCATCTCGACCAGTTCTTCCCGGCTCGCGGCGACGAGGGCGTGATCGAGGCCGACCTCGCCGAACTCGTTGATGACCACGGCCGTGTCAGAGAACCGGGGATCGCGCAGCACCTGACCGAGCAGCGTCGTCTTGCCGCTGCCGAGAAAACCGGTGATCAGGGTGACCGGGATCGGCGTCACGGCGCCGCAGCCTTGATGCCGGAGCCGCCCGCGGCGCTGGCCCGGCTTTCGGCACGCGCCATCCAATCGGGCCGACGCATGGCCTCGTGCCTCGCTCCACGCGACCTTCTCGCTGCCCTCTGCTGCATCGACGGCACTCCCGACGTTATCCGAGCGCGTAACGTTATAGTGTATCGTTTATCCCTTGCGCCAGAGCGAGGCAACCGTCAAGACTCCGTTTCCGACGGAAGGTCGCGCCGGCGGCGCGTGCTTGATCCAGGCGAGAAAGGGGAAGACCTTGATGGCTGATCTTGTCGTCGATCCGGGCCATCGTCAGCGATCCGCCGCACCGCGCGGCGTCATCGTCGGCGCGACGGCCGACATCCTGGATCGGTTCGCCGATCCCCGTGTCAGTCTCGTTGTCTGGGAGCGGAAGATGCCGGCGGCGGTCGCCCCGTGGCTCGACGCCCTGCCCGGCTCGGGACTGCCGACCCGCCGGTTCAGTTGCGCCGGCGACGAAGGTGGCGACGACCTGGCGGCGACGTTCGCCGATGCCGGGTTGACCGGCGTTGGCGCATCGGCGGCGCTGATCGAAGACATCGCCGGCCTGATGCAGAGCTTCGCCCGGATCAGCGGCGCCGCCCGGCGCGACGTGCGGATCGAGCGCGTCACCGACGACGCCTGCGCCCGGTTCCACGTGGACAATGTCGCCCTGCGGCTGCTTACCACCTATCGCGGCCCGGGTACCCAGTGGCTGAGCCGTCTCCCCGAACCGGGCCAGTGCGCGACGGACACCTGGGCGGATGCCGACATCCGGCAACTGCCGCGCTTCGCAGTGGCCCTGTTCAAGGGGCGCCGGGCGCCAGGGGCGCGCGTCCCGCTGATCCTGCATCGCTCGCCGCCCATCGCCGGCACCGGGCAGACGCGCTTCCTGCTCTGCATCAACGAAGCCGCCCCCGCAGGGCGGGTGATCGAAGACCTCCCCACCTACGGCCAGCGCCTAAATTCCATTTGACAGTTGTGGGAATTCCCTGGTAGGTCAGTTCTGCGAATGCGAAT
>CAZVRW010000091.1:0-9256 GCA_964630265.1 uncultured Rhodospirillaceae bacterium | reverse complement strand
TCGATCCACATCGAGGAATTCGAAGTGATGGCGCGTGACACCAAGCTTGGACAGGAGGAGATCACCCGCGACATTCCGAACGTGGGCGAGGAGGCCCTCAAGAACCTGGACGAGGCCGGGATCGTCTACATCGGCGCCGAGGTCAAGCCGGGCGACATTCTCGTCGGCAAGGTGACGCCGAAGGGCGAGTCCCCGATGACGCCAGAAGAGAAGCTGCTCCGTGCGATCTTCGGTGAAAAGGCGGCCGACGTTCGCGACACCTCCCTGAAGGCGCCGCCGGGCGTATCCGGGACCGTGCTCGAAGTGCGCGTCTTCTCCCGCCGCGGCGTCGACAAGGACGCGCGCGCGCTGGCCATCGAGCAGGCCGAGCTCGAGCGGCTCGCCAAGGACCGCGATGACGAGCGCGCGATCCTCGAGCGCAGCTTCAACGCGCGGCTCAAGGACCTGTTGCTCGGCCGCACCGTGATCAGCGGACCGAAGGACATGCCCACCGGCGGGGCGGTCGACGACGCCCTGCTCGCCGGCTACACCACCGGCCAGTGGGCGCAAATCGTCGTCGACGACGAGGCGGTGATGGGCGACGTCGAGGCGTTGCGGGCGCAGTTCGAGGACAGCATCGCCCGCCTCGAGGAGCGGTTCGAGAACAAGGTCGAAAAGCTGCAACGCGGCGACGACCTGCCCCCCGGCGTGATGAAGATGATCAAGGTCTTCGTCGCGGTGAAGCGCAAGATGCAGCCGGGTGACAAGATGGCCGGCCGGCACGGCAACAAGGGGGTGGTCTCCAGGATCGTGCCGATCGAGGATCTGCCGCACCTGTCGGACGGAACCCCGGTCGATATCGTGCTCAATCCGCTCGGGGTGCCGTCGCGAATGAACGTCGGCCAAATCCTCGAGACGCATCTCGGCTGGGCGTGCGCCAATTTCGGCCGCCAAGTCGCGGAGCTGATCGACACGGCGCGCGGTCACGATCTCAACGGCCTGCGCACCTACCTGCAGGACGTCTACGGGGAGATCACGTACCAGCAGGAGATTGCCGAGCTGACCGACGACGAGCTGATCGAATTCGCTGGCCATTTGACGTCGGGCATTCCCGTGGCGTCGCCGGTTTTCGACGGAGCGCGCGAAACCGACATCGTCGAGATGCTGGAAGCGGCCGGCCTCAACGGCTCGGGGCAGACGACCCTCTACGATGGCCGGACCGGGGAGGAATTCCACCGCCAGATTACCGTTGGCTACATTTACATGCTGAAGCTGCACCATCTGGTCGACGACAAGATCCATGCCCGCTCGATCGGTCCGTACAGCCTGGTGACCCAGCAGCCGCTGGGCGGCAAGGCGCAGTTCGGCGGGCAGCGGTTCGGCGAAATGGAGGTCTGGGCGCTGGAGGCGTACGGCGCCGCCTACACCCTGCAGGAGATGTTGACCGTCAAATCGGACGACGTCTCGGGCCGGACCAAGGTCTACGAATCCATCGTCCGCGGCGACGACACCTTCGAAGCCGGCGTGCCGGAGTCGTTCAACGTGCTGGTCAAGGAACTGCAGTCCCTCGGCCTGAACGTCGAACTGAACTGACCCGGCGAAGTACGGTCGCAGCGGCAACGGAGACTTCGAGAATGAACGAACTCGTCAAGATTTTCGGACAAGTGGGCGGCACCCAGCGGTTCGACACGATCCGCATCTCCATCGCCAGCCCGGAGCGGATCCGATCCTGGTCGTTCGGCGAGATCAAGAAGCCGGAGACCATCAACTACCGCACCTTCAAGCCGGAGCGGGACGGCCTGTTCTGCGCCCGGATCTTCGGGCCGATCAAGGACTACGAGTGCCTGTGCGGCAAGTACAAGCGGATGAAGTACAAGGGCATCATCTGCGAGAAGTGCGGCGTCGAGGTCACCCTGCAGAAGGTGCGGCGCGAGCGCATGGGCCACATCGAGCTGGCCTCGCCGGTGGCGCACATCTGGTTCCTCAAGTCGCTGCCGAGCCGTATCGGCCTGCTCGTCGACATGACGTTGAAGGATCTCGAGAAGGTCCTTTACTTCGAGAGCTACGTGGTCACCGAGCCGGGCCTGTCGCCGCTGCAGCCGGGCGAGTTGTTGACCGAGGAGCAATACCAGCGGGCGGTCGACGAGCATGGCGAGGACTCCTTCAGCGTCGGGATCGGCGCCGAGGCGGTGCGCGAGATGCTGAAGACCATCGACCTCGAGGAGGAGCGCGCGACGCTGCGCGCCGACCTGAAGGAGACGACGTCAGAGGTCAAGCGGAAGAAACTGGTCAAGCGGTTGAAGCTGATCGAGGCCTTCATCGAGTCCGGCGCCCGGCCGGAATGGATGATCCTGGAGGTCGTGCCGGTGATCCCGCCGGAACTCAGGCCGCTGGTGCCCCTGGACGGCGGCCGTTTCGCCACCTCCGACCTCAACGACCTGTATCGCCGGGTGATCAACCGCAACAATCGCCTGAAGCGCCTGATCGAGCTGCGCGCGCCGGAAATCATCATCCGCAACGAGAAGCGCATGCTGCAGGAGTCGGTGGACGCGCTGTTCGATAACAGCCGGCGCGGCCGCCCGATCAGCGGCGCCAACAAGCGGCCGCTGAAATCGCTCAGCGACATGCTCAAGGGCAAGCAGGGCCGCTTCCGCCAGAACCTGCTCGGCAAGCGCGTCGACTATTCCGGCCGCTCGGTGATCGTCGTCGGTCCCGAGTTGAAGCTGCACGAGTGCGGGCTGCCGAAGAAGATGGCGCTCGAGCTGTTCAAGCCGTTCATCTATTCGAAGCTCGAACTCTACGGCATGGCGACGACGATCAAGGCCGCCAAGCGGATGCTGGAGAAGGAACGCCCGGAGGTCTGGGACATTCTCGAAGAAGTGATCCGCGAGCATCCGGTGATGCTCAATCGCGCGCCGACGCTGCATCGGCTCGGCATCCAGGCGTTCGAGCCGGTCCTCATCGAGGGCAAAGCCATCCAGCTGCACCCGCTGGTCTGTGCTGCCTTCAATGCCGACTTCGACGGCGACCAGATGGCGGTGCACGTGCCGCTCAGTCTGGAAGCGCAGTTGGAAGCGCGCGTGCTGATGATGTCCACCAATAACATTCTCAGCCCGGCGAGCGGCAAGCCGATCATCGTGCCGTCCCAGGACATCGTCCTCGGCCTCTACTATCTCAGCATGGAGCGCGATGGCGAACCCGGCGAGGGCATGGCGTTCGCCGACCCGGGGGAGATCGAGCACGCGCTGGCGGCGCGGGCGGTGACGCTGCACGCCAAGATCCGCATGCGGATGACGACCATCGATCCCGACGGTTCGGAGGTGACACGGATCGAGGACACGACGCCGGGTCGCTCCCGGCTCGCCCAGATCCTGCCGAAGCATCCGAACGTGCCGTTCGGCCTGGTCAACCGGCTTCTCACGAAGAAGGAGATCTCGCAGGTCATCGACGCGGTCTATCGCAATTGCGGCCAGAAGGAGACGGTGATCTTTGCCGACCGGCTGATGGGGCTCGGTTTCACCTTCTCGTCGCAAGCCGGCATCTCGTTCGGCAAGGACGATCTCGTGGTTCCCGTCGCCAAGGCGCGGCTGGTGCACGCCACCGAGACGCGCGTCAAGGAATACGAGCAGCAGTACCTGGACGGCCTGATCACCCAGGGCGAGAAGTACAATAAGGTGGTCGATGCCTGGTCGCACTGCACCGACGAGGTCGCCAAGGAGATGATGGACGAGATCTCCGAGACCAAGCCGGGACAGCCGATCAACTCCGTCTACATGATGGCGCACTCGGGCGCCCGTGGTTCGGCAGCGCAGATCAAGCAGCTCGCCGGCATGCGTGGCCTGATGGCCAAGCCGTCGGGCGAGATCATTCAGACGCCGATCATCTCCAACTTCAAGGAGGGGCTGACCGTTCTCGAATACTTCAATTCCACGCACGGCGCCCGCAAGGGGCTTGCCGACACCGCGCTGAAGACGGCGAACTCCGGCTATTTGACGCGCCGGCTCGTCGACGTCGCGCAGGACTGCATCGTCATCGAGGAGGACTGCGGCACCACCAACGGCATCACGGTGCGGCCGGTGCACGAGGGCGGCGAGGTCGTCTCGGGCCTCGGCGAACGGGTGCTTGGCCGCTGCGCCGCGGCCGACGTGGTTCATCCGCTGACGGGCGAGCTCATCGTCTCGACCGGCGAGTTGATCGACGAGGACGCGGCCGCGGCGATCGAAGACGCGGATATCGACGCGGTGTTCATCCGCTCGGTGCTGACCTGCGAGACCCGCGTCGGAATTTGCGGCCGCTGCTATGGCCGTGACCTGGCCCGTGGCACCGTCGTTAACGTCGGCGAGGCGGTCGGCGTGATCGCCGCGCAGTCGATCGGCGAGCCCGGCACCCAGTTGACCATGCGGACGTTCCACATCGGCGGCGCCGTACAGCGGGGGGCCGAGCAGTCCAAGATCGAGTCCATGACCGACGGGACGATCTCGCTGCGCTCCTGCCTCACCGTGCGCGACAGCGCCGGTGTCGCCGTGGTGATGAACCGGAATGCCGAAGCCGTGCTCGTCGACCCGCAGGGCCGCGAGCGCGCCCGCCATCGGCTGCAGTATGGCACCAAGCTGTTTTGCGAGGACGGTCAGGAGCTGAAACGCGGCGACAAGATCGCCGAATGGGACCCCTATACCCTGCCGATCATCACCGAGAAGGCGGGCTATGCGCACTACGTCGATCTGGTCGAAGGCACGTCGTACATCGAGCATCAGGACGAGACCTCGGGGATGTCGTCGAAGGTCGTGATCGACTGGAAATCCCAGCAGAAGAAGGTGGACCTGAAGCCGCGGATCACCCTCCGCGACGAAAACGGCGACGTGATCACCCTGGATAGTGGTCAGGAGGCGCGGTACTTCCTGCCGGTGGACGCGATTCTCTCGGTGGAGAACGGGCAACTGGTCCATGCCGGCGACGTCATTGCCCGGACGTTGCGGGAGTCTTCCAAGACCCGCGACATCACCGGCGGCCTGCCGCGTGTCGCCGAATTGTTCGAGGCGCGCCGGCCGAAGGACTACGCGATCATCAGCGAGATCGACGGTCGCGTCGAATTCGGCAAGGATTACAAGGGCAAGCGGCGGATCGTCGTGGTTCCCGAGGGCGAGGGCGAGGACGATGCGCCGCGCGAATATCTCATTCCCAAGGGCAAGCACGTTAGCGTGCAGGAGGGCGACTACGTCGAGGCCGGCGACAAACTGATGGACGGCAACGAGGTCCCGCACGACATCCTGCGCGTGCTCGGCATCGAGGCGCTGGCCGAGTACTTGATCAAGGAGGTCCAGGACGTCTATCGGCTGCAGGGCGTGAAGATCAACGACAAGCACATCGAGGTGATCGTCCGCCAGATGCTGCAGAAGGTGGAGATCACCGATCCGGGGGAAACCACCTTCCTGCTCGGCGAACAGGTGGACCGCATCGAGTTCGACGAGGTCAACGCCCGCGCCCTCGCCGAAGGAGATCGGCCGGCGACGGCGTTGCCGCTGCTGCAGGGCATCACCAAGGCCAGCCTGCAGACTCAGTCGTTCATTTCCGCCGCGTCGTTCCAGGAGACCACGCGGGTGCTCACCGAGGCATCGGTCTCCGGCAAGGTCGACCACCTGTTCGGCCTCAAGGAAAACGTCATCGTCGGGCGTCTGATCCCGGCGGGGACGGGCAGCGTGATGAACCGGATGCGCCAACTTGCCGCCGAGCGCGACGCGGCGACGGCGGTGGCGGACGAGGTCCCCGAAGAAGCGCTGCCGGGCGTCGATACAGCGGTGGACACGGCCTCGATGCGGTCGCCGTCGGCAGAATAGCGGACCGGCTGCATAGCGGATCGGCTCCGGCGCCCGCGACCGACGTGCCGGAGCCAACTCCCGGCGGCCGGGTCGCGGGCCCGGCTCGCCGGCGCACGATGGGCCAAACCGGGCGGCGCGACATGCGCCGACATGCGTCGGCCGGCCGCGATCACGGAATTTGTGATTGTTTCTTGACGGCGGTGGTCCGCGTTTTTAGTATGCCGCTCTCTCAAGCGGGCGATCGGTGGTGAACCGTGCGGTTCAGACGCGGTCGGCTCGAGAATTGGATGCGACATTGATGGCGCCGCCCCGACCCCGGGTCGGCCTTCGTTTTTTTGTCCGGAGCCTAGGCTTCGGGAACGGGTGACGTATTGGGCAACGCCGGGCATGACGCCTCCGGCACGGGTGGAACGAAACGGATGCCGACGATCAATCAGCTGGTGCGCAAAGCGCGACAAATGCCGTCGACGCGCAACAAGGTTCCCGCGATGCAGGCCTGCCCGCAGAAGCGTGGTGTCTGCACGCGCGTCTACACGACGACGCCGAAAAAGCCGAACTCGGCGCTGCGCAAGGTGGCGCGCGTGCGGCTGACCAACGGTTTCGAGGTCACCAGCTATATCCCGGGCGTCGGCCACAATCTCCAGGAGCACTCGGTGGTGCTGATCCGCGGCGGTCGCGTCAAGGACCTGCCGGGCGTGCGCTATCACATCATCCGCGGCACCCTCGATACCCAGGGCGTCGCCAATCGCCGTCAGCGCCGGTCCAAGTACGGCGCGAAACGGCCGAAGTAGGAGCCGCGCCATGTCACGCCGTCATGCCGCGGAACCCCGCGAGATCCTGCCCGACCCGAAGTACGGTGACGTCACCGTCACCAAGTTCGCCAACGGCCTGATGCTTCAGGGCAAGAAGTCGGTCGCCGAACGGATCCTCTACGGGGCGTTCGACCGGATCCAGGCGAAGACCCGCCAGGAGCCACTCGGCGTCTTCCTCGAGGCGATCGAGAACGTCAAGCCGGCGATCGAGGTGCGGTCTCGCCGGGTCGGTGGCGCCACCTATCAGGTGCCGGTCGAGGTGCGGCCGGCGCGCCGTCTGGCCTTGGCCATTCGCTGGCTGACCGACATCGCCCGCAAGCGCTCCGAGACCACCATGGTCGAGCGTCTCGCCGGCGAGATCATGGATGCGGCCAACAATCGCGGCGCCGCGATCAAGAAGCGGGAAGACACCCATCGCATGGCGGAGGCCAACAAGGCCTTCTCCCACTATCGCTGGTGACGACGGAAAAGGACCTGTCCGGCCATGCCCCGCACCACTCCGCTCGAACGCTACCGCAACATCGGCATCATGGCGCACATCGATGCCGGCAAGACGACGACGACCGAGCGTGTCCTGTTCTACACCGGCCGATCGTATAAGATCGGTGAGGTCCATGACGGCGCTGCGACCATGGACTGGATGGAGCAGGAGCAAGAGCGCGGCATCACGATCACTTCGGCGGCGACCACGTGCGAGTGGCGTGACCACCACGTCAACATCATCGACACGCCGGGGCACGTGGATTTCACCATTGAGGTTGAGCGCAGCCTGCGTGTCCTCGACGGGGCCGTCGCCGTGTTCGACGGCGTCGCCGGCGTCGAGCCGCAATCGGAGACGGTGTGGCGTCAGGCGGACAAATACGGCGTGCCGCGGATCTGTTTCGTCAACAAGATGGATCGCATGGGCGCCAACTTCTACCGCTGCGTCGAGATGATCGTCGACCGGCTGGGGGCGCATCCGGTGGTCACCCAGTTGCCGATCGGCGCCGAGGCGGATTTCATCGGCGTCATCGACCTGATCCGCATGAAAAGCATCATCTGGAAGGACGAGACGCTGGGCGCCGAGTTCGTGGTCGGCGACATTCCGGCGGAGTTCGCCGAGCAGGCGGCGGAGTATCGGACGAAGCTGGTCGAGGCCGTGGTCGATCAGGACGAGGCGGCGCTGGAGCGGTACCTCGAGGGCGAGGAGCCCGACGTCGAGACGCTGGTCCGTTGTGTGCGGCTCGGGACCATCAGCAACACTTTCGTGCCCGTGCTCTGCGGCTCGGCGTTCAAGAACAAGGGCGTTCAGCCGTTGCTCGATGCCGTCGTCGACTTCATGCCGGCGCCCACCGACGTGCCGCCGATCAAGGGCATCAAGTTCGGCACCGATCAGGAGATCGCGCGGCACAGTTCCGACGACGAGCCCTTCGCCGCCCTCGCCTTCAAAATCATGTCGGACCCGTTCGTCGGCAGCCTGACGTTCACCCGGGTGTACTCGGGCGTCATCACCAGCGGCTCCACCATTCGCAACACGGTCAAGGACAAGCCGGAGCGGGTCGGCCGCATGCTGCTGATGCACGCCAACAGCCGAGAAGACATCAAGGAGGCCCGCGCCGGCGACATCATCGCCCTCGCCGGCCTGAAGAACACGACAACCGGTGACACGCTGTGCGATCCGCAGCACCAGGTTGTCCTGGAGCGCATGGAGTTCCCGGAGCCGGTGATCGAGGTCGCGGTCGAGCCCAAGACCAAGGCCGACCAGGAGAAAATGGGCGTGGCGCTGGCCCGGCTGGCGAGCGAGGATCCGTCGTTCCGCGTCGCTTCCGACGCCGAGAGCGGTCAAACGGTGATCAAGGGCATGGGTGAGTTGCACCTGGAGATCCTCGTCGACCGCATGAAGCGGGAATTCAAGGTGGACGCCAACGTCGGCGCGCCGCAGGTCGCCTATCGGGAGACCATCTCGCGGCCCGCGGAGATCGACTACACCCACAAGAAGCAGACCGGCGGTGCCGGCCAGTTCGCGCGCGTCACCATCCGCTTCGAGCCGCTGCCGCCCGGCGAAGGCTTCAACTTCGAGAGCGCCGTCGTCGGCGGCTCGGTGCCGCGGGAATACGTTCCCGGCGTGCAGAAGGGCCTGGAACTGGCTCGCGAGACCGGGGTTCTCACCGGCTTCCCGGTGATCGACTTCAAGGCGACGCTGGTCGACGGGGCGTCGCACGACGTCGACTCCAGCGTTCTCGCCTTCGAGATTGCCAGCCGCGCGGCGTTCCGCGAGGGCATGCAGAAGGCTGGGCCCAAGCTGCTGGAGCCGATCATGCGGGTCGAGGTGGTGACCCCCGACGAGTACATGGGCGACATCATCGGCGATCTGAACGGCCGTCGCGGACAGGTATCGGGCATGGACCAGCGTGGCAACGCACGGGTGATCTCCGCCATGGTGCCGCTGGCGACCATGTTCGGCTACGTCAACACCCTGCGCTCGATGAGCCAGGGGCGCGCGCAGTACACCATGCATTTCGAGAAGTACGGGGACGTTCCCCAGCAAGTGTCCGACGAAGTCCGCCAACGGCTGGCCGGCTAACTCGGGATCGCAAGAGGACGGAGCGCTTATCTCATGGCGAAGGCGAAATTTGAGCGGACGAAGCCGCATTGCAACGTCGGCACGAT
>CAZVRW010000090.1:0-9458 GCA_964630265.1 uncultured Rhodospirillaceae bacterium | reverse complement strand
GTGCCGCGGCCGGACTACACCCAGGTATTCGCCGCCGACGTGTTCGTCGCGACGATCCGAAACGCGCGCCCGGCCGAGGCGATCGACCGCAATGCCTGGGCGTGGGTCATCCGGCCGGGGGTCGACATCACCTTCCGGTCACCGGATCCGGCCCTCGGCGAGCGCTGGACGGTCGCGCTTCACGGGGGCGTGATGAACTATGACAATCTTCGCCAAACCCGGGTCAGTGCGCTGCAGGGCGATCTCATCTTCAACCGCCGCATGGTCACCCCGCGCATCACCGGCGGCAGCCGCAGCACCACCGTGGGCGCCGGCGCCGAGGCTTATTCCTTCGACACCGAGACGCAGTATCGCGGGTCGCTCTCTTATTATGAGGCCGGCGCGCGGCTGGAGTCGTCGTTCCCCGAGGGGTCGGTCACGGTCAGGCCGAGTATCGGTGTCGCCCTGTGGTCGTTCGATTTCGACGAGTCCATCGTCAACACGGCACTGGGCGCGCCGGCGCCGACTGCCAATACCCTGACCCTCGACACCTCATCGTGGAACGTCGGCCCGGTTCTCGGCATGGCCGTCGATGTTCGGGTGCATCCGGTCGTCACCCTCGGCCTTGAGACGTTCCTCAGCCCCTATCACGCGCGCATGGATGTGGACGGTCGCCAGACCTTCACCGGCGGCGGCCAGGGGGGGACGCCGCCGGTCGAGGTCTCCGACCGCCGCGGCACGTGGGGGGTGCGGGGCGGCGGCAAGCTGACGCTGGCGGCGACCGTGGCCGACGGGATCACCATCGCCATCGCCGGCGAGGTGGATGCGCTGAGTCATGTCCCCTACGCCAGGGTGCCGGACAGCCCGACATCTGGGCCGCTCGTGGTCCGGCGGCGCAGCAGCGTCCTCGCCGGCGCCACCGCCGGGATGCGGATCGGCTTCTGAGGGTCGGCGCCGGCGGGCGCGGCCGGGCGAGGGCACAGCGCGCCGAAGCGGGTCAGTCCAGACCGGGCGCCGAGATGCCGTGCTTTCTCATCAATCGGTAAAGCGTCGCCCTGGAAACATCCAGCGTCTGGGCGGCTTCCTGCAGCCGGTTCTTGTGTTTCCGCAGGGCCCATTTGATGATCGCGGCTTCCGCGTGATCCCGGCCCGTCGCCAGCGTCCAGTCGTCGCGGCCGCCCAGATCGATGGCTGCGAGATCCCCCGCCGGGGATTCGGCTGCATCGGCACCATCCACGTCGCTGCCCATCTCGGTGGCCGTCGCGGTCCCCGTGTCGATGCCCGTGTCGGTGCGTTCCGACCGCGGCGCCGACAGCCGGGTGGCGCGCCGCCGATCGCGCCGGCGAAAGCCGAAATCCTCATCGGTGAGGAAACCGGTTTCGGCCGTCGCCACAGCGCGATGCACACGGCCGATCAGTTCGCGCACGTTGCCCGGCCAATCGTAAGCGACCAGCGAGGTTTCCGCCGTCTTGGTCAGGCGCGGCGTCGGCCGCGATCGCGCCTTCGCGGTACTGGCCATGTAGTGATGCAGAATCGGTAGAATGTCCGACCGGCAGTCGCGCAAGGGCGGCAGATGGATCGAGAGCATCCGCAGACGGTAGTACAAGTCCTCTCGAAATGTGCCGGCGTCGATGAGCGATTCGATATTCTTGTTTGTCGCGGCGAGGATCCGGACGTTGACGGGGATGGGGCGTTGCGCGCCGAGCCGGTCGATGGTCGATTCCTGCAAGAAACGCAGGAAGAACGGCTGCAGTGACGGATCGAGATCGCCGATCTCGTCGAGAAACACGGTGCCGCCGTTGGCGGCTTCCAGCTTGCCGATCTTCTTCTGGACGGCGCCGGTAAACGCGCCCTTCTCGTGACCGAAGAGTTCGGACGCGATCAGGGTCGGCGGCAGCCCGCCGCAATTGACCGGGATGAACGGCGCCGCGGCGCGCCGCGAATTCAGGTGAATGTTGCGGGCGACCACTTCCTTGCCGGTGCCGGTCTCGCCGGTGATGAGGACCGGCGCATCGGATCGGCCGAGCTTGGCGACGTCGCGTCGCACCCGCGCGAGCGGTGCACTCTCTCCCAGGAGAGGATAGCGCGGGTCGAGGGCAGCTTCGCCACCCTCCGGCGGGGGCGGCCAGGCAAAATCGGGAAGCATGGGTTCCGCACGAATGGACATGATGGCTGCCCCAGCAAGGTGTCCGGCGCCTCCCCGAGCCCAAGGGCGCGGGCCGGTCGGCCGGATCGGATGCCTACCAGAAAAAAACGTCCGCTTCAGATGTCTTGCGATTGGCGTCGGCCGCCCGTGTCGCGCCCCGGCGCGGCCGCCCATGGCCGCCAGTCGTGGCCCCAGCGTCGTGGTGGATCATCGCCGAACGTCATGGCTGCTCACCCTTTAACGATCGGTTGCGGTGGCGCCGCGACAGCCCTCACCGCTTGCGCCCGGACTCCTGCCGAACGGCGGCGAGGGCCGCGTGGTGCGCGCGGCGGCGGGACGGTTCCTTCTGGAACAGATGCCGCGGCCCTCTTTGCAACCAACATGGCACAACTATGCCGACAAATCAACCCGTTTGACGTGTGCTTGGCGATCCGGGCAGATGGCGGCCGGTCCGACGCGTCGGCGCGTCGCTTGCGCCGACCACAGAAGCGCCACAAATCCGACGCAGGTTTGCACCACGTCGGCGGATGCGTCGTCCGGTGTCGTGCGCCTGCCGCGCTTGATGGTGGCGCGCACCATGGGGCGTGCGCTGGTCCGAAATCGCCACTTGATCCTGTGGCGTTGTCGGGGCAGTAGAAAATGTTGTGCAAATGTCGTGACAGGGGTGGCTGTCGCCATCCCGGCCTCTCAGGAACGGAGACGTGAAGATGAAACTCAATGGGTTGAGCCGCGCGTGCGGGCTGTTTGCCGCGGTCGTCCTTGCCGGTGGCCTGGTCGCCGGATGCGAGGAGGAAAAGCCGGCCCAACAGGCGGCGGACGCCGTCGAACAGTCGGCCGAACAGGCGGACGAGGCGGCCACCGAGGCGGCCGAAGAGGCCGCTGCAGAGGCGACCGAGGCCACCGAGGAGGCTGCCGAAGGGGCGACCGAAGCCGCCGAGGAGACACGCGAGGAAGTGGAAGCGACCGCCGAAGACGAGCAGGCGGCCGCCGAACAGATGCTCGAGACCGCCAAGGAGCAGGCGCAGAACCAGTACGATCAGGCGCTCGAAGCCGCCGAAAGCGTCTACGAGAGCGCCAAGTCCATGGGCGGCAACGTCGCCGAAGAGGCGGAAAAGGCCTATGAAGCCGCCAAGACGGGGGCGAAGGACGCGTACGACGCTGCCATCAAGGCGGCCCAGGAGGCCTACGAGAGCGCCGTCGGCGGTCAGTAAGGTCCGACGAACCAGCCGCGCTCACGGCGGCGCGACTGCCGCCGTGAGCGCGCATCTCCGGGACGGCGCCACAATACAACCCACGGCGTCGATCCGATCGACCGCTGCTATGCCGTACCGGTCGCGGCTACTGAAGCGTCTGCAGATAATCGACGATGGCCCGGCGCTCGTCGGCGTCGGCGAGGCGGATACTCTTGGTGCTGCCCGGAGCAAACGCGCCGGCATTTTCGAGGAATGCATCCAGTTCGTCCGCCGTCCAGACGCCGCCCTTGGTCCTGAGGGCCATGGAATAGCCATACCACTCCCGATCGCGCGCCTTCTCGGCGCCGACGATGCCCCACAGGTTCGGCGCGACGCGAAACGGTCCGCCGGCTTCCAGGCTGTGACAGACGATACAAGCCGCGGCGGGCGAGTTTGCCCCGAACGGCGGCGGTGGAATGGTGCCCGGCGACTGCGCCCGCGCCGGCGCGCCGATGCCGACGAAGATCACAACGGCGACGGCGCCCCCCATCGCCGCGCGGCCAAGCCTCGTTCCCAGCCACGCCCGGATCGATTTTCCTCGCTCTGATACCATCGAAAACCCTCCCGCTCGATCGCCGGCTGCGTTGCCGACGTACCGTCGTAGCAGTCTAACGGAAAGTGGCCGGGAGCGATACGCGGAACACGGGCACGCCACCCCCGACTCGTGGGAGACGTTTGCCCGTGGGAGACGTTGGACGCCAGCGATGAGGCGCCGGAGAGACCGTCCCGGCATTCAGAGCGGCACGGCCCAGGCCAGGGTCCGCTATAAGCCGTACCGCTCCGCCGCCGTCAGCGGTTCACCTTGCCCGGCAACGACAGGTCGCCCGAGGCGACGTCGAACACGTCGACGACGCACAGGAGCGGCGCGTGGACGCTTTCGTTGACGCGCAGGCCCGCGGTCACGCCGTCGAACTGGGCCGCTTCGACCACACCGATGTCGTCGAACGGCACGCGCACCTTGACCATCTCAGCGTCGATGGCGGGCGACCAGCCGGGGCTGTCGATGAGGATGGGCAGGCCCGGCCAAGTTTTCGGCAGGCGCGGCGTGGCGCCGTCCGGGATGTCGCGGACCTTGAGCTGTCCGGGTCCGCAGGCGTCGTCCGGTGTCAAGACCACCCAATGGCTGTGCCAGACGTCGCCGTCGTTGTCGAGAATGCCGTCGGCGTTTTCGTCGAACAGCGGCGTGTCGTCGAAATCGGGGTGGGAGGTGACGGCGAACGCGAGGATTCCGGCACCGGCCTCGAAGCCGACAACGGCGGGGTCGATCGACGTCGGCCAGACGTAGGAAAAGACGCTGGCCCCCGCGAGCGTGCCGGTCGGCGTCGGTTTTGCGCTGCCGGCATCACCGGAAACGGCCATGTGGAACACGGCGTTGTTGCCGTCGGTCGTCAGTGTCGCACGAACGATGTCGAAGGGTGCGGCGGCACCGCCGCGGGCGGCGGCGATGCCGCCCGCGCCGGCGTCGTGCGCATCGGCAGCACCTGGGGCGGCACCCGAGGCGGCGACCAGCACGGCGAGGCCGGCGGCCCACGCCACGGTCTTGGGCGGTCTGCTCGCGGGGGCGGGGCGACGTGCGTGTTCGGCGGGGAGGCGCGCCGGTCGGGCGGCGCAGCGGGCGAGGGCTCTGGCTATCATGTTAGGACTCCTATCGAAATGTTTCGTCCTCGTTGTTCTCCGGGCCGTCACGGCCAGAAGCTGGGGCCGTGCCGTCAGGCGGCTGCGGCTTGGTGTTCGGGGCAGTCGACGCGCAGATGCCGGTCGGCCATCGGCGCGCCGACGTAGGTACAGAAGTGGCGCTCCGGCGCGGCGGTGCGCCGATAATACCCGCAGGTCACGCAGGTGCGTTGCGGGGCGATCAGGTTGCGCAGTTGCAGGCTGCGGATCATCGTCACCACGAGGCGCAGCAGCGCGGCCTGGTCGTCGGCGTCGAGACCCTGGACGGCCGGCTGGAACGGCAGGGGCCAGCGCTGCACCAGCGCCGTGCCCGCGGGGGTCGCCTTCAGCAGCACCGCCCGTCCGTCCGTGGCGTCCGCGTGCTTGCCGATCAGCGCCTTCCGTTCCAAGGCGGCGACGGCGTCGCTCGCGGTGGGACTGCGCACGCCGGCGTGCGCCGCCGCCGCCGACAGCCGGACGCCCAGCGGCCGGCGAACGACGAACGTCAGAATTTCCGCCTGCGTCGGTGACAGTCCTTCGATCTGCGCCGCTTGCCAGTCGAGCTGCCGTGCCGCTGCGGCGAGGCGCGCGAGGCCGTCGGCAAGGCGCCGCTCCAGCGGCTCGGAAAGGTCGTCGAAAGAGATCATAATTAGGACTCCTACATAATGTCCCCGCACCTGTCAAGGTCGACGAACCGGACGTACACTCTGCCGCCGATCAAGGCGCGCGCCGACCGTCGGCGGCGCGGCCCGAGAACAGAGAGCCAGGCGGTTGGCGCCGGCTGCTTACGCCTTGATCTCCAACGTGCTCGGATCCCACATCTCCGCGGGTTCGTAGCCGAGCAGATTGCTGATCGTCGCGGCGACGTTGCTGAGGCCGTAGGCGTTGCCGCGGATCAGGTCCAGCTTGCCGCCGGTCTGGTTGTCGTAGAGGATGAATGGCACCGGCCTGAGCGTGTGGCTGGTCTTCGCCTTGGCGGTGCCCTTTTCGTTGAACTTCGGCTCGCCCGCCTTGTCCAGTTCGAACATCTCGTCGGCGTTGCCGTGATCGGCGGTGATCAGCACGACGCCGCCCAGGGCATCCACCACCGGCAGCAGCCGCGACAGCGCCAGGTCGACGCACTCGACGGCGATGCGCGCCGCCTGGAAGATGCCGGTGTGGCCGACCATGTCGCCGTTGGCATAGTTGACCCGGGCGAAGTCATACTTGCCGGTCTTCAACTCGGCGATCAGCCGATCGGTGATCTCCGCCGACTTCATCCACGGCCGCTGTTCGAACGGCACCACGTCGGACGGAATCTCGATGTATTCCTCCAACGCCTCGTTGATCTTGCCGCTGCGGTTGCCGTTCCAGAAATAGGTGACGTGGCCATACTTCTGCGTCTCGGAGATGGCCAGCGAGCGCACGCCCTCGGCGCACAGGTATTCGCCCAAGGTGTGCCGGATCGACGGTGGCGGCACCAAGTAGCGCGACGGGATGTGCAGGTCGCCGTCATATTCCAGCATGCCGGCGTAGGTCACCGCGGGCCGGCGCACCCGGTCGAACTTGTCGAAGTCGTCCTTCTCGAACGCCAGGGAGATCTCGATCGCCCGGTCGCCGCGGAAGTTGAAGAAGACGACGCTGTCGCCGTCCTCGATGGTGCCTACCGGCTGCCCATCCGCGGCGATGATGAACGGCGGCAGGTCCTGGTCGATGGTCCCCGGATACTGCTCGCGCAGCGACCGGATCGCGTCCGCCGCCGAGGCGAACCCCGGCCCTTCGCCGAGCACGTGGGTGTGCCAGCCCTTCTCCACCATGCTCCAGTTGGCCTCGTAGCGGTCCATGGTGATGTTCATCCGGCCGCCGCCGCTGGCGATGCGGGCATCGAAACCGCCACCGTTGACCTCGGCCAGGAACGCCTCGAACGGCTCCACGTAGTCGAGGGCCGAGGTTTCCGGCACGTCGCGGCCGTCCAGCAGGATGTGGATGCGGACGCGCGCGACCCCCTCGTCCTTGGCCCGCTTGATCATCGCCTTCAGGTGGTCGATGTGCGAATGCACGTTGCCGTCGGAGAACAGGCCGAGGAAGTGCAGCGCGCCGCCGCTCGCCTTGGCGGCGGCGACGATCTCGCGCCACGCCGGCTTGTCGAACATCTCGCCGGACGCGATGGCCTCGCTCACCAGCGACGCCCCCTGGTTGTAGACCTGCCCCGAGCCCAGCGCGTTGTGGCCGACCTCGGAGTTCCCCATGTCCTCGTCGCTGGGCATGCCGACGGCGGTGCCGTGCGCCTTCAGGGCGATGTTCGGATAGGTCTTAAACAGCCGATCCAGGGTCGGCGTGTAGGCCGCGGCGACGGCGTTGCCCACATCGCTCGGGTTGATGCCGATGCCGTCCATGATCACGCAGACGACGGGGCCTTTCAGGCCGGGGAAGGTGGAGAGCTTCTTCAGCATGGCGATCACCTGATCCGGGAAGGGGGCGCGGAACAGGCACGTCCCGCAGGTGAGCCGGACCCTAGCGCGAACCCGCCCCCGGCACCAGCCCCGGACGCCCTTCAATGCCCCTCATCCCCCAGCGAAGGGCCGCCCCGCGGCCCGCAGACGCAAGGCGCACCCGGCGCTAGCCGCGATCGACCTCCAATGCTGCTCATCCTGAGCGGAGGGCCGCCCCGCGGCCCGCAGACGAAGGGCCGTCAGCATGAGGACAGGTGCTGAGCCGAAAGCCCGTCACGGAACCATCTCGCCGACGTTACCGCCGTCGCCTGGAGGCACGGCCATGCCATTTGGTCGGCACCCGGTCAGGCAGCGGCCGCGTCGGCACGTCCGGCTTTAGCCAGTGGTAGGCATGGGCTGTACGCAGGAGAGACCGACCCTGGCGCGGACAGATGCCCTCAATCGCCTATTTCGCTGGGCGGAAGTTCCGGCGCCGCGATACCGAGAGGCACCTGTTCAACGGTCGTTCTCGTTACCGCGGATACCACAGTTCGATTCGTCCACGTGCGGTCGCGCGGCGGGAGGTTTCCGCGGGGGAGGGACGATAGACCTTGGCGATCAAGGGCGGTTTGTGCCGTTCGAGAAATCGTTCGATGCGCGGCAGCGTCGCCACGAAGGCGTGGGCGAGGTCCGAAAACGGTGCGTGACCCACCAGGACCAGCAAAGAAGCGCGATGATCGATCACCGCTTGGCATTCGTTTGGGGCATATCGGATACGAAGGTTATGGGTGAGCGCGATCCAGCCCTGCCGGCTAACCTCCGCAAGCCATTCCTCATCTGGCGCGTTGTGGGCAAAATGGTCTGCATGGCGTTCAACCGTCAGCCCGGCTTCCCGCAAGATGCCTGGGAACCGGGTCCCCAGATCACGATCCGTGAAATAGACAAAGCTCAAGCCGCCCGCTCGTAGACTGCGGCCTGTTCGATTTCCGACGAATCGAGCCCGTAATCCGCAGCGACGGCAGCCACCGTCTCGCCGGCGTCGATCCGATCGGCGATCGCGCGGGTCGATATGCTTTTGCTGGCAAGGATGGGACGCCCAAAGGCAAGGCGCGCGTCGATCACGATCGGGCGTTCCTTCTCAGCCTCCCCGGCGGGCAAAAACGGGTAAAGCTGCTCGGGAAAATTCGAGCGGTCCCACGCGATGCGCTTTAGATGCTCATGAAGCACGCGTCGCATGGCGAGTTGGCCGGATGCGGACAACTCGATTAACTCGCCATACTTCGCGAGAAAAATGCTTCCGGCGTTGGTGCGTAATTCAGCACGAAGCAGCAGGCGCTCGATGCCCAACTCCCTTTCGGCGTAATCCAGGGCGGCGCGCAATCGCGGAACGGACACGCCATGTTCCATCCGCAGCGACCGCAAGACGTGGGCTTCGATTAAGTTCCAGAAAGAGAGAAGGGGTGGTCTTCGTGTAGCGGGGCGGATACGGGGCGAGAAGTGTGCTGCGCCATCGGCCGTCGGGTATTGGCGCCCCAGTGCCCACGAGCGCAAGGTTGCGGCCGGCAGTCGCAGATAGTGGGCTGCCTCGGCGACGGTATAGGTGGGCGCGTCGCGAGCGTCGATGGTTTCTCCGGCGATCCCGCACGTAACCTTCATGACCGACATCCTAGTCGTCTGGCGCCCCGAACGCCATGGGGAAGCTGCGCCAACCTGCGAGGCAGCACCCTCACTCCTTGTCGAACACCATCACCTTCGACAGGAAGGCCCGCGTCGCGCCGGCCGGGCGCAACCCGTAATCGGCGGCGAGGGTGGCGAAGTCGGTCTGTGCGTAATCCCGGTAGAACGGCTCGTGGAAGGAGGCGGGGAAGCCGTCGATCATCGGGTCGTAGTCCGGCCGGTCGCCGTACTGGATGGAGTCCACCAGGATCAGCCGGCCGCCCGGCGCCAGCACCCGGGCGAATTCGCCGATCATCCGCCGCGTCACCGGTCCCGGCACCTCGTGCAGCAGGTAGACACAAGTAATGGCATCGACGTCGG
>CAZVRW010000089.1:0-10263 GCA_964630265.1 uncultured Rhodospirillaceae bacterium | reverse complement strand
CCCCTCCGCCAGTCTCGCCGCCGCAGAACGTTTCTACGCCTCGCGGAGCGGGACGAAAAACGCGTTGTTTCAAAGGGGCTTAGCGGAGAGGCTGGGTACCGCGTTCTTGGCAGGTTGCCCCGAATTTCTCTCTCTGCGACCGATTTCTCTGCGGAGTGGGGACGACGCCAATTTGGTACTCGCTCGCGATTTTCAACGATATCCATGGCTTGCACTGCGCCCGGTCCCGCCTCGTTGTAAAAAATTTGAGCAGACGGCGGACGGGACAAGCCGAAAAGCCCGGACGGCGCGCCGCGACCTGTTGGTAACCGGCCGATCAAGGCCGTTGTGGTGGTTGGCTGGCGGGCGACGCGTGTTGTTGCGGGGCGTTTTCGTCGTGGATTTGTGGAAGGGCACCTCCCTCGGGCCGGACTCAGGCAGGTTCTCGCGGTCCACGTCACTCACGCGGCGTGGCGCAGGTGTGTCGCGTTGTCCCAGGCGAGCCCCGTCCGATAACGGGCGGTGATGCGTCCCTCCTCCAGCGCGAGCAGGTGCAGCCAGCCGTTGTCGAACAGCGCGCGCACGTCGTCGTGGCGGGCAAGCACGTCGGTGATGGCCTCACGAGGCGCCTCGACGAGGACCGAGAGCCGCAGCGGTTCGTGCACAAGGCGCTCGCCGTCGTGCACCGTCTGCCAGGGAAGCCCCGGGCGCAGGATGCCACCGTTGCCCTGTACCACACCAATGCCGCCCACCACGTTGTGGATCAGCTTGTTGCCGCCGCCAAACGCGTTCGGCGCGACGCTGGAGCCATAGTATTGCAGGCTGATCCAACTGGCCACCACCACCGGCGCGGTGAGGATGAGTTCCAATGTTGAAAAGCCGGCGTCGAGCCTCCAGTCATAGCTATGCAGGAAGGCTCGGCCGCCAAGATCAGTCCCGGCGGTGACGCACCGCGGGGCGGCGATGAACGTCGCGCAGCCGGCCAGACCCCACTCGGGACGAACCTCGGCCCAGTTCTTCGCTCGGGTGGCGACGCTGTCGGCTGTTGCACTAGGCAGTTGTAAGGCGCGTTCTGCACGCGCGAGCGCTCCGGCACGGGCAAGCCAATCCTTCGCCCGCGCGAGATCCGCCGCGTGGGTCGGCGCGGGGCGATCGAGATAGAGCGTCACGTCGTCGGTCGAAGTGACATGCAGCCCGGCGACGAACAGCGTGTCCTCCGGCAGTTCAACGCCGTGAGCGGGCAGGCCCGCGCGGGTCTCCGGGTCGTTGAGCAGCCGCGCCAGGAGCCGCGCCGATACTTCGCCGGTTTGCCCCGCGCAGGCGCCACAGTGATAGGCGCTTTCGTGCGGATTGTTTGTCACATGCGTGCCATGGCCGAGGAGAAAGACCACCCGCGCATGACCGCTCGTCATGCTCATGGCCTGCAGCACAGCGGCGCCGAGGGCAGCCTTGGCCTCGGCCGAGAGGTCGCCCTCGATCCATGGCTCGGGCTCCGGCGTCAGCCCCCTCCTCTTGAGCCCCAGGGCGTCTTTTACAAGTTTCCAGGCATAGGCCGGTCCGGCTGCCTCGACGAACGCGAAGGAGGAGACCGCCGCCTGCCGGAAGCGCCCCCAGGCCCGGGTCGTGCGGGCGGCGATGCGCGCCGCCTGCTCGGCCTGCGGCCCGACGTGGCTGCTCGACGTCAATGCTGGGGTCAGCAGCACCGGCAAATGCGCTGCCGTCTCGTCCGTGCCATGGGGGCGGTGCGCGATGGGCAAGCCGAAGAATCCCGCAAAGCCGATCGTCTCGATCTCAGGCGCGACTGTCTCAAACGCCCGCCGAAACACCTCGGACCGCACGTCGATGCAGAAGGCGGCCTGCAGCGCTGGGCGGCCCTTTGCCGGCTTCGGCCCCGTCAGGGCGCCGGACACACGCCGCTGATAGGCGCGCTCGGCGGCGTCCTGCAGGATCGCGTCAACCACCAGGTGGGGCGCCGCTGTCACCGGTGCGGCGTGGGCGGCGACCACCTGGGCCCACTCTTCGTCCAGGTGCGGGACATTCGCGAGAAGCGCCTCCTCCCAGATCAGTCGGATGGCGAGAAGATCAGTGATCGTCGCATCGGACCCTCCCGCGAGCTCGGCCTGCCACAGCATCCAGCGAGCGTGCTGCGCCCAACCGCCAAGGTCCATGAGCAGCCGATGAAACGCGGTTTCTGCCGCGTCTTCGGAAATCCCCAGCCGCTCGGCCGCGCGCAGGGATGCGCGTTCGGAAGTGTCCGGGGACTCGGCAACATGGGTGCAAAAGCCGGACAGCCCAGCGATCTCGGGCGTCAGGTCATGCGTCGCCCATTCCCGCCACGCCGCGAAGGCGCCCCGGCCCGGCGTCGGAGTCCACAACGCTTGGCCGCGGTCGAAGTGCCCCGCCGCCCAAAGGCCGAAGCTGCGGGCGATGACGGCGGGCCAGTCGGTGTTGGTGGCGCGTGCCGCGAGGTCGGCGACCGTGGGCAGCGCCCTTGGGGCGGGGCTTTCCCCGGCAAGCGTTGCCTTCAGCAGCGCAAGGTCGGCCGGCTTTGACGCCGAGGGGCAGGCGGTCAGTGCCGCGGACAGGTCATCGTCGGTGATCCGCCCAGCGTGGACCTCGGCGGCGTAGTCGGCGCGCGGCCGGGTGAGCCGGACGCCGGCAACGCGGGCGAGCCGTGCCGAAGCGGTGGCCAGATCTTCGCCCGTCTGGCCGAGGAAGGGATTGACCGCCACGGTCGCGTCCAACGGGAAGGCAGGCGGAATGGCGCGGGAGGCAGCCTCGGCAGCCTTCAAGAGGCTCGCGACGCGGGCGGGGGCGATCTGTGCTTGCTTAAGGAACATGGGAACCTCCCCAAGGATCAAAGTGGTTTCGCGGCCCGGAAGCCGCCGATCATCCGGTCGAGAACCGCGTTAAGGTAAAGCCCATTGGCGAGATGCACGCGGAGGCCCGCCGTCGCCGGGTGGTGCGCCCAGAGCGGAAACAGTGACTGCGCCACGGCAAGCAGGCCGCAGGAGATGAGCGCCAGCACGATCAGTGCCCACTCGAGCGCCCCGGGCACGGGGGGCACGGGCACGTACGGGCCCCAGAGGGCACCGGCCAGGATCTGGAAGCCGAAGTAGGCCAACGCCGCGGCCAGCGCCGCCGCCACGGTACGCTTTGTCAGGGCGCGGGGTGCGGCGTCCGCCAGTCCCTGCGCCACCAGGTAGGCGACGCCGAAGATCAGTATTGCGCCGAGCGCCAGCGCCTGCGCCGACTTCGGTCCGGCGATCAGCCAGAAGCCCGTGGCCACGGCGGCATAAACCACCAGCGCCAGCATGAAGGCCCGCGCCACGGCGGCAAGCCCGGGAGCCGCTACCGGCCCGGGACGGTGGATCTGCGCCACCGCCTGCACGGCCCCACCCGAGCCGAGAAAGGCGTGCGCCTTGTAAAGGGAATGCGCAACAATGTGCAACATCGCCAGCGCCCACAACCCGAGCCCGCATTGCAACAGCATGAAGCCCATCTGCGCCACCGTGGACCAGGCGAGTGCCGTCTTCACCGCGCTCTGCGTGAGCATCACCACCGCCCCGAAAAGTGCCGTGAATCCGCCGAGCATGACCAGCGCCGCCATCGCGCCTGGGCTCGCCTGCACGAGATCGGCGAGCCGGATCACCAGCACCCCACCGGCGTTGATGATCCCCGCGTGCAGGAGCGCGGACACGGGGGTCGGCGCCTCCATCACCTCAGTCAACCAGCCGTGCAGCGGGAAGGTAGCCGTCTTGAGCGCCGCGACGAGCACCAGCAGCCCGACGGCAACCTGCGCGGCAAGCGGCATCCCTGCGCCCGCGGCCTGCGCCAGTTGCGCGAGATCGGCGGTGCCATACGCGACCCAAAGCAACGCAGCCGCGACGATCAGCACCACATCGCCGGCGCCCCACACGAGATTGAACTTGACCGCCGCCCGCCGCGCCTCGGCTCGGTAGGCGTAGGACAGCAGTAGCTGCCGTAGCCCGACGCCAATGACCATGAAGGACACCACCAGCACGGCAAGGCTGCCTGCCTGCACCAGCGTGAGCACTGCGGCGAGCGTGGCCAGCATCAGCCCATGAAACGCCCCCTCGCGCGCATCACCGTCCAGATAGGTTCGCGAATAGCGCACGACGATCCAGCCGACGAAGGCGACGAGCAAGGCCATCGTGCCACTCACGGCATCCAGCCGAAAGGTGATCAGCGCGGCACCGCCGCCTACGGAGAAGGTGGCAGCGCCGAGGAGCACAAATTGCGCCACACCGGCCAGCGTCAACGCGAGCGCTACGAGCGCGGCCCCTTCACCCAGACGCGGCAGGACGCCCGGGCGGCGACCAGGACGCACCACGGCAAGACCGGCCACGGCGAGCAGCACAATGGGAGCAAAAACGATCAGAGGAGGCAGCGATGTCATCGGTCGTCTCCGGCCATGTTGCAACGCAGCAGGGGTAGCGGTTGCCGAGCTTCGAGAAAATTACATATTTTGACGAAAATCATTCTATGAGATAGAACGATGGTAACGCTGAACCTGCATCACTTGCGTTTGTTTCGCGCCGTCGCGACCGATGGCACCCTGACCGGCGCGGCGCGCACGCTGAACCTCTCGCAATCGGCATTGTCCACGCAGATCAAGGCGCTGGAGGCCGCGCTTGGCCACGACCTGTTCGAGCGGCGCGGACGCAGCCTGTTCCTCACCGAGGCCGGACGCATCGCGCTCGACCATGCCGAGGCGATCTTCCGTACGGCCGAGGATCTGACCGCCACCTTGCGCGAGACGGGGAGGGTGCGGCGCGCGCTGCGCGTCGGCGCCCTGGCCACGCTGTCACGCAACTTTCAGATCCAGTTTTTGCGCCCGCTCATTGGCCGCGCGGATGTTGAGGTGGTGCTGCGGTCAGGCTCACAGGCCGCACTCTTGCGTGGGCTGGAATCGATCGCCCTGGACGTGGTGCTCACCAACCTGCCGCCGGCGCGGGATGCCGCCAGCCCCTGGCTCGTCCATCGCCTCGCCGAACAGCCCGTCAGCCTGGTTGGCACGCCGGCCCGGGTCGGAACCACCCCACGCCCGCTGCCCAAGCTCCTTGCCTCTGAGCCGCTGGTCCTGCCCACTCCTGACACCGCGCTGCGCGCCGCCTTCGATGCCCTTACCGCCCGGCTCGGCGTTACTCCCGCCATCGCCGCGGAAGCCGACGATATGGCAATGCTCCGCCTGCTCGCCCGCGAAGATGCCGGCCTCGCCCTCATCCCGCCCATCGTCGTGCAGGACGAAATCGCCCGCGGACTTCTGGTCAGTGCGGCGGGGCTTGATGACATTCGCGAGACATTCCTTGCAGTCACACTTGCCAGGGTTTTCCCGAATCCACTCCTGGCCGAGGTCTTGCCCGGCTGATCCGAGGCCCCAACCCGCTATCGCCGCCCGGCCCCCGCAGCCTTTGGCAACGAGCAAGGGGACCGCGTCACGGGGCAGAGAAACCTCAGCACGAGCCCAGCGTGCTTATTCAAAAGCGAGGATGGTCTGGCCGACCGCAAGGGTGTCGCCGGGCGTCGCCATGATCTCGGCAACACGGCCGGCGCGGGAGGCCTTGAGCACGTTCTCCATCTTCATGGCTTCGACAACGGCCAACTCATCGCCGGGGTTGACCTTCTCCCCCACCGCAACCGCCACGGAGCGTAGCAGCCCCGGCATCGGTGACACCAGGAATTGGGACAAGTCGATGGACTTCCGCTTCGGCATCCGTTTGGCGAACTGAGCGACGTCCGCCCGGAAGACCATGACGTCGACCTCGGCCCCCAGATGAAACAGCCGGTAGCCGAGGCCCTCGCGCAGCACCTTGAACGCCCGCGGACGGGCATTGATGGTGCAGTCGAGGACGGGATCGCCGACCTGCCAAGCGCTGCGGATGGCGATGTCATGGCCATCGATGACCAACTCGAAGCCCTCCTCCGATCCTCCGACCGGCGCCGGTGCCATCCTGACTGGGTAGAAGGTCTCGCCGACCCGTACCTCCCACTCCGCCGGCATGCGTTTGTGGAATCCGGGCATCTGCCCGCCCGCCTGGGAGGCGCGGAAGACGTGGCGGAGGTGCATCAGCACCGCCGAAGCAATGATGTCGTTGAGATCTTGGGCCTCGAGGGGCGCCGGGGAGAAGCCATCGGGATATTCATCGGCGATCAGGTTGGTGTTGGTGTCGCCGACGAGGAAGCGGGGATGGGCGAGCAGGGCCGACAGGAACGCCACATTATGGCGCACGCCTTCGATGTAGACCTCGTCGAGGGCGAGGCGCAGAGATTCGACAGCGGTCGCGCGGTTACGCCCCCAGGTGGTCACCTTGGCGATCATCGGATCGTAGAAAAGGCTGATCTCCCCACCCTCATAGACGCCACTGTCAACCCGCACGTCGCGGCTGTCGGTGGGCATGCGGTAGCGAACGAGCCGGCCCGTGGAGGGCAGGAAGCCGCGGTTCGGATCCTCGGCATAGACTCGGGTTTCGATTGCCCACCCGGTCAGGTCGATCTGGTGTTGCTGGAACGGGAGGGCCTCGCCGGCGGCGATCCGAAGCATCCATTCCACCAAGTCGAGGCCGGTGATGAACTCGGTGACCGAGTGCTCGACCTGGAGGCGGGTGTTCATTTCCAGGAAGTAGAACGCGCCGCTTTGATCGACGACAAACTCCACCGTCCCCGCAGAACGGTAGCCGACCGCCGTAGCCAACGCGGCCGCCTGCTCGCCCATGGCCCGCCTGAGCTCGGGGGTGACGAACGGCGATGGCGCTTCCTCGATGACCTTCTGGTGACGGCGCTGGATCGAGCATTCTCGCTCGCCCAGGTAAAGTGTCGTGCCGGCCCCGTCGGCGAGGATCTGGATTTCGATGTGGCGGGGTCGCTCGATGTATTTTTCGATGAACACGCGTGCGTCGCCGAAGGCCGTTACCGCCTCGCTTGACGCGACCCGGAAGGCCTCACGCAGGTCATCATCGGTGCGGGCGATCCGCATTCCCTTGCCGCCGCCGCCTGCCGCTGCCTTGAGCATCACCGGATAGCCGATCGCCTGGCCGATCTCCACTGCCGCTTCGGGGCTGGCGATCACGTCCCGGTGGCCCGGAACGGTGCTGACCCCGGCGGCATCGGCGGTGCGGTTGGCAACGATTTTGTCGCCCATCAGCGCGATGACGTCCGCCGGTGGACCGACGAAAGTCATGCCGGCCGCTGCCACTGTCTCGGCGAACGCCGCCTTTTCGGAGAGGAAACCATAGCCAGGGTGGACGGCGTCGGCGCCGGTGGCACGACAGGCCTCCAGGATCGCCTCCATGTTCAGGTAGCTGTCCCGCGGCGGCGGCGGGCCGATGCACACCGCCTCGTTGCAGGCGGTCACATGGGGGCTGTACTTGTCGGCGTCGGAGTAAACGGCGACAGTGGGAATGCCGAGCCGCTGAGCCGTGCGGTTGATCCGAAGCGCGATCTCGCCGCGGTTGGCGATGAGCAGTTTCTCGAACATGGCAACCCCCTCAAAGCGGCATGTTGGCGTGCTTCTTCCACGGCTGATCGACGGTTTTGCCGCGAAGAAGGGTGAGCGCCCGGCACACCCGACGACGGGTGCTGTGCGGCATGATCACATCATCGATAAAACCGCGGCGGGCCGCAGCGAACGGGTTGGCGAAGGCCTCGTTGTACTCCTCGACGCGCTGGTTGATCCGTGACGGATCCCCGAACTCGGCCCGAAAGATGATCTCCACAGCACCTTTCGAGCCCATCACGGCGATTTCCGCCGTTGGCCAAGCGAAATTGATGTCACCGCGAAGGTGCTTGGACCCCATCACCGCATAGGCACCGCCATAGGCCTTGCGGGTGATCACCGTGACCTTCGGCACCGTCGCCTCAGCATAAGCATAGAGCAGCTTGGCGCCGTGGCGGATGATGCCGTTGTGCTCCTGCCCCACTCCGGGCAGGAAACCGGGCACGTCCACCAGGGTGACAATGGGAATATTGAAACAATCGCAGAAGCGGACGAACCGGGCTGCTTTGACCGAGGCGTCGATGTCGAGGCAGCCGGCGAGAACCAGCGGCTGGTTGGCGACGATCCCTACAGGCGCGCCGTTCATCCGCCCAAAGCCGACGATGATGTTGCGCGCGAACTCCGCCTTCAGCTCGAAGAATTCCCCCTCGTCGAGGATCTTCAGTACCAACTCGCGCATGTCGTAGGGTTGGTTGGGGTTCTCGGGAACCAGGGTGTCGAGGGACAACTCGACCCGGTCGAGGGGGTCATGGGACGGCCACGTCGGCACCGGCTGTCGGTTGGAGGAGGGCAGGAAGCCGATGAGTCGGCGAACGTAGAGCAGCGCCTCCACATCGTCGGCGTAGGCGGCGTCGGCCACCCCGGACCGCGAGGTGTGTACCGAGGCGCCGCCGAGGGACTCATGGTCCACCGTCTCATGGGTGGTCTGCCGCACCACCTCAGGCCCGGTAAGGTACATGTGCGAGCGGTCCTCAACCATCATGACGAAATCGGTGAGGGCCGGCGAATAGACGGCGCCGCCGGCGCAGGGTCCCATGATCACCGAAATCTGCGGCACGACACCCGAGGCAAGCACGTTCCGCTTGAACACCTCGGTGTAGCCCGACAGCGAGGCGATGCCTTCCTGGATCCGGGCGCCGCCCGAGTCCTTGATCCCCACGACCGGCGCGCCGACCTTCATCGCCGTGTCGTACACCTTGCAGATCTTCTCCGCGTGAGCTTCCGAAAGGCTGCCGCCAAGCACGGTGAAATCTTGGCTGAACACGAACACCGCCCGGCCATAGATCGTGCCATAGCCGGTAACCACACTGTCGCCAGGGATGCGGTTGGCGCCCATGCCGAAATCGGTGCACCGGTGTTCAACGAACATGTCCCACTCTTCGAACGAGTTGGGGTCGAACAGCACCTGTATCCGTTCGCGGGCGGTGAGCTTGCCGCGACCGTGCTGGGTGGCAATCCGCTCTTCGCCGCCGCCCAGTCGTGCCCGTTCCCGCTTTCTGTCCAGCACCTCGATGATCTCGCGCATGTCTCGTCTCCTCGTCGCCGGGCCTCGCCACGGTATGCCGGGTTCGTCCGGGTTCATTTCGACCGGGCGTGGCCGTCTCGACGGTTGATTTTTGCAACGCAATCGGAGCTTCGCTTGTGCAGCAACCATCCCTACATTAGAAATAGATTATGTAAATTGGTGGTATTGCGTTTTTTGATGGTGTTGGGGTAATGGTCGCAGCAACCAATCTCGATATCGACCTGCTGCGGTGTTTCGTCGCTGTCGTCGATTGCGGTGGCTTCAGCCGCGCCGGTAAGCGCCTCCACCGGCAACAATCGACCGTTTCGCTGCAGATCCGCCGGCTAGAATCCTCCGTCGGCGCCCGGTTGCTGCTCCGCCAGCCCCGCCAAGTGGTTGTCACCCGCGAAGGGGAGATCATCCTCGACTACGCTCGGCGGATGCTGTCATTGAACGACGAACTGATGGCGCGGGTGCGAGAGCCGCAGATATCGGGGGTTGTTCGGCTCGGCGCTCCGGAGGATTTCGCCACCACCCACCTGCCGCACATTCTCTCGGAATTCCGCCACGCGTATCCCGCAGTGGGCCTGGAGGTGACCTGCGAACTGACACTGCCGCTGCTTACCCGGTTTGGGCGAGGCGAGTTGGACTTGGTGCTCACCAAGCGAGAGCCGCAGTCATCGGCCGCGGGTATTCGGGTGTGGCGGGAGCCCTTGGTGTGGGCCGCAGCCCACCGACAGGTCGCGCGGCAAGTCGGCCCCTTGCCTTTGGTGGTCTCGCCCCAGCCATGTGTCTACCGCAAGCGGGCGACCAATGCCCTCGACCGTATCGGCCGCGACTGGCGGATCGGGTACACGTGCTCCTCCCTCGCCGGGACTCTCGCGGCGGTACGGGCCGAACTGGGGGTGACAGTGTTGCCGAAGGAGATGGTGCCGCCGGGCCTGACAATCCTCGACGTTCAGGAGACGGGTTTCCCCGACCTCCACCATACCGAGATCGCTCTGCAAATGGCCGCGACGGTTAGCGAGCCGGTAAAGCGGCTCTTCGAATACATCATCCGAGCCCTGGAACACGGTTCGGCCGCGATAGAAGCCTGACGAGGCCAGTGCGGGGAGCGCGACCGCACTCGGGTCCGTGGTCGCAAAATGGCCAGAGGCGCCGCGACGACGCCGAAGACCGCGGCTGATGTTCGAGCAGACGCCGATCAGCGCCAAGCACCACAGCATCGCCGCCGGCGGCGATGTGACCATCGGCATTTCCCCCG
>CAZVRW010000088.1:2796-10495 GCA_964630265.1 uncultured Rhodospirillaceae bacterium | reverse complement strand
GCGCCGGCCGCGCCGGCCGGGCCGAAAACCCTACAAAATCCTACTTTTTCCTACATTTTCCGACATTTCAACGTCGCGCGGATTCCAACACCTCGATAAATCAGAGCTTTACAGACTCTTTCAACCACTTAGCCCGATCAGGACCCCCCGATTTCCGGGCGACATCGACACTCTGCGGCGCTTCGTCGCGCCAAACCGGCAACGCTCACGCTTCGCCGAGGACCGCCGTCCGGCCGGGGTTGAGGCGGCGGTAGCTGAGGGCCTCGGCGATGTGCACGCGGCGGACGGCGTCGGTGCCCTCCAGGTCGGCGAGCGTGCGGGCGACCCTGAGCATGCGGTGGTAGCCGCGGGCCGAGAGCTTGAGCCGCTCCACCGCCTCGCTGAGCAGCCGGCGGCCGGCGTCGTCGGGTGCGGCCACGCGGTTGAGCAGGGCGCCGTCGGCCTCGGCGTTGGTGCGGATCGGCCTGGCGCCGCCGGCACCCTCGACCGCACCGCCGGCGCGCACGCCGGCATAGCGGCGGCGCTGGGCGGCGCGGGCGGCGAAGATCCGGGCGGCGACCTCGGCCGAGCCCTCGGCCGGCGGCGGCAGCGAGAGGTCGGCGGCGCTCACCGCCGGCACGTCGACGTGCAGGTCGATGCGGTCGATCAGCGGCCCGGAGATGCGGCTCTGGTAGTCCTGGGCGCACTTGGGCGCCCGGCCGCAGGCGCGCTCGGGATCGTCCAGAAAGCCGCAGCGGCAGGGGTTCATGGCGGCGATGAGCTGCACCCGCGCCGGATAGGTCACGTGCGCGTTGGCGCGGGCGACCGTGGTCTGGCCGGTTTCCAGCGGCTGGCGCAGCGCCTCCAGGGCGCCCCGCTGGAACTCCGGCAACTCGTCCAGGAACAGCACGCCCAGGTGCGCCAGCGACACCTCGCCCGGCCGGGCCCGGAGCCCGCCGCCCACCAGCGCCGGGGTGGAGGCCGAGTGGTGCGGGTCGCGGAAGGGGCGGCGGCGCAGCAGGCCGCCGGTGCCCAGCGTGCCGGCGAGGCTGTGGATCATGCTCACCTCCAGCGCCTCGCCGGCGTCCAGCGGCGGCAGGATGCCGGGCAGGCGGGCGGCCAGCATGGATTTGCCGGAGCCGGGCGGGCCGATCATCAAGAGGTTGTGGCCGCCGGCCGCCGCCACCTCCAGCGCCCGCTTCGCCGTCTCCTGGCCCTTGATGTCGCCCAGGTCCAGGGCCGGGGCGCCGTCGTCGACGAGGCGCGGGGCCGGCGCACTCAGGACCTGCGTGCCCTTGAAGTGGTTGATGGCGGCGAGCAGGGTCGCGGGTGCCAGGATGGCCACGTCGGCGGCCCACGCCGCCTCGCCGCCCTGCGCCTGCGGGCAGACGAAGGCGAGCCCCCGGCGGCTGGCGTGGAGCGCCGCCGGCAGCACGCCGGCCACCGGCGCCAGCGCGCCGTCGAGGCCCAGCTCGCCGAGCGCGACGACGCCGGCCACCGCGTCCACCGGCACGGCGCCCAATGCTGCGAGCAGACCGAGGGCGATGGGCAGGTCGAAGTGGCTGCCCTCCTTCAGGATGTCGGCGGGCGCCAGGTTGACGGTGATGCGTTTCGGCGGCAGCGACAGGCCCATGGCGGCGAGCGCCGCGCGCACCCGCTCGCGGCTCTCGCCGACGGCCTTGTCCGGCAGGCCGACGATGGTGAAGCCGACCAGGCCGCCGCCGATGTGCACCTGCACGTCGACATCGAGGACGTCGATCCCCTGGAAGGCCACCGTGTTGACCCGCGCAACCATGCCTTGTCCCGAAAGCGGTTTTGTTCGCGCCTTCATACGGCGCTTCGGTGTGGCGGCGCGACGCCCGTTTGGGGCGCCGCGGCCGGCCTCGACAGCGATGGCCGGCCGCGCTATCCAGATTGGGTCAGCCATGGTCGGGTCGGGAGCGGGGCGCATGAGCACGCCGGACGAGATGTCAGACGCGGCACTGCCGATCCTTGAGCGCCTGCGGGCGGTGCTCGGCCGGTTGCGACCGGGACCGCAGGAGATCTTCGATGAGTCGACCTTGGCCGACCCCAAGCCGGCCGTCGAGGCGGCGCTGGCGGCGGCGTTGCGGGGCGACGTCGCGCACCCGTTCCCACCGGCGGAGATCCAGGGCTGGCTGCTGTCCCTGGCGCAGTTCCAGCCGGGCGTCGGCGCGCCGATCCTGGAGCCCGCATCGGAGGTGGCGCGGCGGATGACCGATGCCAAGGCCGCCGGCGAGCGCGTCGACACGGCGGCCATCCAGCGCGACGTCGACGCGGCGGCGCGGGAGGGGAACTGGCAGACCCGGCGCCGCCAGCTGGGCATGGACGTCGGTCGCGACCGCAACCGCCTGCTCGGCCTGCTCGCCCGGCGCTGAGGCTCAGTCCTTGGGCTTGGCGCCCTGGCCGTAGTGCTTGAACTTGGCGACCACGTGGGCGATCTCCTCGTCGGGCAGGATCGCCGGCTCGCCGAGTTGCAGGGCGATGATGTACTGCCGCGCCAACGTCTCCAACTCCAGCGCCACCCAGAGCGCCCGGTCCAGGGTCGGGCCGAGCGCCAGCATGCCGTGGTTGGCGAGCAGGCAGGCGGTGCGGCCGCGCAACGCCGACAGGGCCAGCTTCGACAGCGCCTCGGTGCCGTAGGTGGCGTAGGGGGCGCAGCGCACCGTCGGCCCGCCGCACGCGGCGATCATATAGTGCACCGCCGGGATCTCGCGGCGATGCATGGCCAGCGCCGTGCAGTAGGTGGGATGGCCGTGCACGACCGCGCCCATCTCCGGCCGCGCCGCCAGCACGTCGCGGTGGATGCGCCACTCGGAGGACGGGATCCCGCCGCCGGCGGCGCTGCCGTCGAAGCCGACGGCGACCACGTCGGCGGGCGTCATCGCCTCGGGGGGCACACCGCTGGGCGTCACCAGCAGTCCGTCGCCGGAGCGGACGCCGATGTTGCCGGAGGTGCCCTGGGTCAGGCCGAGGGCGTCCATCTTCCGGCTGGCGTCGACGATGGCCCGGCGCAGCGCCGCCTCGTCCCCGGCCATGCCGTCGTGCCCGTCGCCGCTCATATCCGGGTCGCCGCGAAGCGCGCCTCGAAGGCGTCCCACAGGTCGGCCTCCAGCGAGGTGCCGTCGAAGCGGCCGATTTCCTGGATGCCGGTGGGCGAGGTGACGTTGATCTCGGTCAGGTAGTCGCCGATGACGTCGATGCCGACGAAAATCAGTCCGCGCGCCTTCAGGTCGGGGCCGATGGCCTCGCAGATCTCCTGTTCGCGCGGCGTCAGGCTGGCGCGCAGCGCCTGGCCGCCGACGTGCAGGTTGGCGCGTGCCTCGCCGGCCGCCGGCACCCGGGTCACCGCGCCGGCGGCGCGACCGTCGACCAGGATGATGCGTTTGTCGCCGGCACGCACCTCGGGCAGGTACTTCTGCACGACGATCGGCTCGCGATAGAGTTGGGTGAACATCTCGAGCAGGGCGTTCAGGTTGTCGTCCTCCGGATCGATGTGGAAGACGCCGGCGCCGCCGTTGCCGAACAGCGGCTTGACGATGATGTCGCGGTGCTGCTTGCGGAAGGCGATGATCCGCGCCCGGTCGGAACTGATCAGCGTCGGTGGCATCAACTCGGGGAAGTGCGTAACGAACAGCTTCTCCGGCGCGTTGCGCACCTCGACCGGATCATTGATCACCAGGGTGCGCGGATGCACGTGTTGCAGAAGGTGCGTCGCCGTGATGTAGGCCATGTCGAAGGGCGGGTCCTGGCGCATCAGCACGATGTCGACGTCGGCGAGGTCGATCTCCACCGGCGCGCCCAGCGTGAAGTGGGCGCCGCGCGCGCGGCGGACGGTGAGGGGCCGGGCCGTGGCAACGACGCGGGTCTGCGCCAGCGTCAGGTCCTGGGGCAGGTAGTGATGCAGCGTGTGGCCGCGCCGTTGCGCCTCCAGCGCCAGGGCGAAGGTGCTGTCGGCATCGATGTCGATGCGGTCGATGGGATCCATCTGAATGGCGACGTCCAGGCGCATGCGCTCACCTCCTCCGGCTGGCCGGACATTAATCGCCCGCCGGCGCCACGAATCAAGCCGGCGCCACGAATCAAGGCTGGGCCACGTCGTCGGCGGGAAGCGCCACCCCGCGCAAGCGGGCTTCCCGCTCGTTCCGGGTCTGGACGTGACGGACGATGCCCTTGACGTGCGGCACCTCGCGCACGTGCGCAACCACGCGGTCCAGTTCCCGCTGATCCCGCGCGGTGCCGATCAGATAGACGGTTCGGTCCACGGTGTGGATGGTGTAGTTGACGGAGTCGATCTCCTTGTCCATCAGGATGCGGGAGTCGATGCGCCACGAGATCCAGGTGTCGCGCGCCATGTCGAGCGTGCTCGGATCGGCGACGATCAGCTCGTTGGCCACCCGGTTCACTCCGGCCACCGAGCGGGCGACGCGATCGGCTTCGTCGCGGTCGGCGTCGCTGGCGACGATGCCGTTCAGTACCACGTCGCCGTCGTAAACGGTGACGCTCAGGTCGACGATGAATTCATGGTTCTTCGCATACAGCGCCTCGCGGACGGCGCCGCTGATGGCGAGATCGCGTGTCCGGCCATCGATGCCGCGTTCCTGGTAGGAGGCGATGCCGACCCGGGCGGCGCTGTTGATGGCAATGTCCATGACGCCGCAGCCACCGAGCGACGCGGCCGCGACGCACGCGGCGAGCACGAGCGGACGGAAGCGGAACACGATGCTGGCGGCCACCCTCGGGTTTCGAAACGAACGCCGATACTATCCGGGACCGCACGCGGCAGGCCAAGCTCCGGTTGGACACGGCGAAAAAACCTGGTGGATCGGATCTGGCGCTTCCTTTCCAGGCGCCTGATCCGATCCACTAGGTGATTGATCTGGTGGTGCGATTCAGCCAACGGATGGGCCTCATCCGTTGGCGTCGGACGACTAGTCACCGGGCCGCCATGCGTCTGCATGGTGCCGCGGCCAGCGCCACGGCCGGACCTCCATCAGATCGAATCGCACGTCCAGATCGGCGCAGTGTGGCCGCATGGAGAGGAAGGCACGGGCGCCGTCGACGATCCGCCGACGCTGCCGCGGCGACGGCAGCGGATCACTGTCGCCGGTGCGCGCCTTGACCTCGATGATTGCCAGCACGTGGCCGCGGCGGGCGACGATGTCGATCTCACCCATGGCGGTGCGCAAGTCGCGCGCCAGGATCCGGTAGCCGCGCAGCCAGAGGGACACGACGCAGACCGCCTCGGCCAGCCGGCCGAACCGCCACGCCCGATGCCGGGACGCCGTGGTCCGATGGCGGGACGGCGAGGTCCGGTGGCGGGACGCCGTGTTGCGGCGGCCGCTCATCGCCGTTTCGCCTCGATCGCCAGGGCGCGGGCGTAGACGGCGCGCTTCGGCAAGCCGGTGGTGGCGGCGACGCGGGCGGCCGCGTCCTTCACCGATCCCTCGGTCAGGGCCGCCGCCAGCAAGGCGTCGACGTCGGCGGCGGCCGGTGGCGCCGCCGGGGCGGGCGGGGCGATGACGACGGTAATCTCGCCCTTCGGTGGACCGGCGGCGGCGTAACGCGCGGCGAGGTCCGTCAGCGGGCCGCGCACCGCCTCCTCGAAAAGTTTGGTCAGTTCCCGCGTGACCGCCGCCGCGCGGTCGCCCAGCACCTCGGCCATGTCGGCCAGGGATGCCGCCAGCCGGTGCGGCGATTCCAGGATCACCAGCGTCGCCGGCACCGCCGCCAGTTCGGCCAGCGCGCGGCGGCGCGGCCCTTGGCGCGTCGGCAGAAAGCCGGCGGTCAGGAACCGGTCAGTGGGCAGTCCTGAGATGGTGAGCGCGGCGAGCACCGCCGAGGCGCCGGGCAGGGGTATCACCGCCACGCCGGCGGCGATGCAGGCACGGACCAGGCGGAAGCCCGGATCGGAGATCAGCGGCGTGCCGGCGTCGGAGACCAGTGCGATGCGCTCGCCGGCGGCGAGGCGGGCGAGCAGGCGCGGCCGCACGGCGTCGGCGTTGTGCTCGTGGTAGGCCGTCAACGGCCGCGAGATCCCGTGCATGCCGAGCAGCTTGCGCGTCACCCGCGTGTCCTCGCAGGCGATCACATCGACCGCGGCGAGGACGGCGAGCGCGCGCAGCGTGATGTCGGCCGCATTGCCGATGGGCGTTGCCACCACGTAGAGGCCGCCGGCCAGGTCGGTCGGCGACCGGGGCGCTGCTTCGCCCATCTTCGCCGCCTTGACGGCGCGCCGCGGTTTACTCTGCACCATTGCCTCGCTACCCTGATCCAGATCGGGACGAAAAACAGGATCAACCAACGATGTCATACCTTCGGTCGCGCCGTCTTCCGCTCGCTTTCCCCGCGCCATGGCTGATGGCCCTTGCGCTGTTGATCTCCGCCTGTGCGCCATCCGCCACTGGTCCGGGGCCGACGGTCAGCGGCCCCGAGGGCCCGCCACCGTCGGCGGCGCCCGGCGTCGCGCCGGCGGCGCCGCAACCGCAGTATCGCGTCGCCGGTGGCAGTCCGACAAACATTCTGATCCCGGGCGCGACCCTGCCCGTCGTCGGGGCCGACGGTGCGGCGGTGCCCCCCCAGGTGACACCGGGGCAGCCCGAGCGCGTGGCGCTGCTGCTGCCGCTCAGTGGCCGGCTGGCATCGATCGGCAAGTCCATGCTGGATGCCGCGCAGTTGGCCGTGGTCGATCTCGGCGGCTCGGGCTTCACGCTGCTGCCGATCGATACCGGGGGAACCGCGGCCGGCGCCGCGGCGGCCGCGGAGCAGGCGATCGCGCAGAACGCCCAACTCATCCTCGGCCCGCTGCGTGCCGAGTCGACGCGGGCGGCGGCGGCGGTCGCCCAGGCCGTCAACGTGCCGATCGTCTCGTTCAGCAACGACCAGCGGGTCGCCGGTTACGGCGTGTTCGTCATGGGCTTCCTGCCCGAGGCGGAGGTCGATCGCGTCGTCTCCTTCTCGTTCCAGCGCGGCACCCGGCGCTTCGCCCTGCTGGTCCCCGACACGGAGTACGGCGTCGTCGTCGCCGACGGGCTGCGCAGTTCGGTCGGTTCGCTGGGCGCCCAGGTGTCACACATCGAATTCTACGATCCCGCGTCCATCGACTTCGAGTCGATCCTCGGGACCCTGTCGGAGATCCGCGCGGCGGGAGGCGCCGACGGCTTCGAGGCGCTGATGATCGCCGAAGGTGGCGAGCGCATGCGGGCGATCGCCGCAAGCCTGCCGGCGAACGGCCTGGACGCCACCAGCGTCCGCATCCTCGGCACCGGCCTCTGGGAGGAGCAGCGCCTCGGCGGTGAACCGGCGCTGGTCGGCGCCTGGTACGCGGTGCCCCAGCCGACCGACCGCATCCGCTTCCTCGGCAAGTATCAGGAGGTCTACGGCGCGGCGCCGCACCGCCTTGCCAGCCTCGCCTACGATGCCACGGCGATGGCCGCGCTGCTGTCGCGCAGCATCGGGGCCGACGGCTTCGATCCGGCGTTTCTCGCCGCGCCCAACGGCTTCCTCGGCGCCGACGGCCTGTTCCGCTTCGCCCCCGACGGCTCGGTCGAGCGGGGCCTGGCGGTCCTCGAACTCACGCCGGGCGGCTCCACGGTCATCAGCCCCGGCATTCGCACGTTCCAGACGTTGCCGGCCGGCGCAGCCGGCTCTTAAAAGTTCTCGGCGCAGCCGGCTCTTAAAAGTTCTCGGCGCAGCCGGCTCT
>CAZVRW010000088.1:0-2696 GCA_964630265.1 uncultured Rhodospirillaceae bacterium | reverse complement strand
TCTTAAAAGTTCTCGGCGCAGCCGGCTCTTAAAAGTTCTCGGCGCAGCCGGCTCTTAAAAGTTCTCGGCGCAGCCGGCTCTCAAAAGGCGCCGGCGCCGGCGCTGGCGCTGGCGGGCCGCGGGTCAGGCGCCGAGCAGGGATCGCAGCACCGCGTCGAGGCATAGCCGGCCGGACCGCGTCGCGCGGAGACCCGCCGTATCCACCGCGAGGAAGTCGCCGGCGACCAGCCGGTCGAGGGCGGCGCGGTCGACGGCGTCCTCCGGCTCGCCACCGGTCAGTGCCCGGAAGCGCCCGCGGTCGAGTCCCGCGGTGAGGCGGAGGCCGGTCATCACCAGTTCGGCCGAGCGCGCGTCGCGGTCGATGGGCGCCACGGTCGCGGTGCCGTGGCCGCGGCGCTCGACCAGATCGAGCCAGCGATCGGGCGCCGGTGTGCGGTGCGTCGCATGCACGACGCCGTCAAGCGTGAGGCGGCCGTGCGCGCCGGGACCGATGCCGGCATAGTCGCTGCCGTGCCAGATCGCGGTGTTGTGGCGGCAGGCGAGGCCGGGGGCGGCGTGATTGGAGATCTCGTAAGCGGGCAGGCCGGCCGCCGCCAGGGCGTCCTCCGCCTGCTCGAACAGGTCGGCGGCGGTGTCCTCGTCGGCCGCCGGGACGCCGGCGCGGTGGAACGCGGTGCCGCGCTCGATGGTCAGTTGATAGAGCGAGAGATGGCCGGCCGCGCGCGCCGTCGCCTCGGCCAGCTCGCCGGTCCAATGGGCGCGGCTCTGGCCGGGCCAGGCGTAGATCAGGTCGAACGAGGTGCGCGGCATCGCCTGCACCGCCGCGGCGACGGCCGAGCGGGCCTGATCGGCGGTGTGGGCGCGGCCGAGGAACCCGAGCACAACGTCGTCGAACGACTGCACACCGATGGAGACGCGGTTGACGCCGGCGGCGGCGAACGCCGGCAGCCGATCCCGTTCCAGCGTCGACGGATTGGCTTCGAGCGTGACTTCCAGGGCATCGTCGACGACCCAGTGGCGGCCGACGGCGTCGAGCACCGCGGCGACCGTCTCCGGCGGCATCAGCGACGGCGTGCCGCCCCCGAAGAAGACGCTGGCGACGGTGCGCCCCGGCGACCGCTCGGCCTCGAAGGCGAGTTCGGCCACCAGCGCCGCGCGCCAGCGTTGCTGGTCGATCTGTTCGGCGACGTGGCTGTTGAAATCGCAGTACGGGCATTTTGAGACGCAGAACGGCCAATGGACGTAGAGCTGCAGCGGCGCACCACCGCCGGGCGTCATGCGAAGCAGGCGGCAACCAGTTGGCGGAAGGCGCGGGCGCGGTGGCTCATCGCGTGCTTCGCCGCCGGATCCATTTCGCCGAAGGTGACCGCGTGCCCCTCCGGTACGAACATCGGGTCATAGCCGAAGCCCTTGTCGCCCCGCGGCGGCCAGACCAGCCGGCCGTCTACCGTGCCCTCGAAGGTCTCGCAATCGCCCTCGGGCCACGCCAGGGTGAGGGCGCAGGCGAAGTAGGCGCGCCGGTCGTCGATCCCGGCCAGGGCCTCCTCGACCAAGCGCATGGCCAGGGCGAAGTCCTTGTCGGGGCCGCCCCAGCGCGCCGAGGCGATGCCGGGGGCGCCGCCGAGCGCCGGCACCACCAGCCCGGAATCGTCGGCAAGTGCCGGCAGTCGGGCGCCGTCGGCGGCGGCGCGGGCCTTGATCTCGGCGTTCTCGCGGAAGGTGATGCCGGTCTCCTCCGGCTCCGGCAGGCTGAGGTCGCCGGCCGACACGGCATCGGCGCCGAACGGCCGCAGCAGGTCGCCGATCTCCCGAACCTTGCCGGCATTGTGGCTGGCGATCACCAGCCGGCCGCCCATGAACCGTCGCGCCATCGCCAAGACCCCGCCGCGCCGTGCGTCAAAGGGCCGGCAGGCCGAGGACCTGCCGCTGCAGGGCCACCAGCTCGCTGACCCCTTTGCGCGCCAGCACCAGCAGTTCGGTGAACTGCCACTCGGTGAACGGCACGTCCTCGGCGGTCGCCTGGATCTCGACGATCTCGCCGCGGCCGGTCAGCACGAAGTTGGCGTCCGTCGCCGCGGCGCTGTCCTCGCTGTAGTCCAGGTCGATGACCGCGGTCTCCTGGTAGAGGCCGCAGGAGACGGCCGCCACCTGATCGGTCAGCGGGATGGACGTCAACAGCCCGAGCGTCTGGATCTTCTGAAATGCCCGGTAGAGCGCGACATAGCTGCCGGTGATCGCCGCCGTGCGGGTGCCGCCGTCGGCCTGCAACACGTCGCAGTCGATGCGCACCTGGATCTCGCCGAGGGCATGCAGGTCGGTGACGGCGCGCAGGCTGCGGCCGATCAGCCGCTGGATCTCCTGGGTCCGCCCGGTCTGGCGGCCGCGCGCCGCCTCACGTGCGGTACGTTCCGTCGTCGATCGCGGCAGCATGCCGTACTCGGCGGTAATCCAGCCGCGGCCGGTGTCGCGCATCCAGCCCGGCACCCGATCCTCCACCGTCGCCGTGCACAACACGTGGGTGTCGCCGAAGCGCGCGAGACAGGAGCCCTCGGCGTACTTGCTGACGTCGGGTTCCAGGGTTACGGTCCGCATTGCGTCGGCGCTGCGGCGGGAGGGGCGATTGACGTAGCCGGGTTCATCCATGGGACGCGGACACTAGCGCCGGCCACGCGCCGGGTAAAGCCCGGCGCGCAACG
>CAZVRW010000087.1:0-10994 GCA_964630265.1 uncultured Rhodospirillaceae bacterium | reverse complement strand
CCGCAAAGGACGCGGTGGTTCAGCTCCAGCAGGAGACGGACCCCGCCGATCGAGAATGGGTCCTCATTGGATTTCAGGATCTCGTCGAGGCGTGCGTAGCCGTCGATCATCCAGGGGATGACCTCAGGGCTGAATGGTTCGCGGCCGGCCGCCCCCCCCGAGGGCGCGGTCCGGGCGAGTTCCTCGAGCGCGTCCGCGATCGCATCGAGATTGAGCCGCGCCCCGGCGCCGACCGAGCGCCGGTGCCCCTCGTTCAAGGCAGTCGGGCGAGGATTTCCTTCGCCCGGGCAACCACCGGTTCCGGCAGGGCGAGGTAGCCGATGGGTTCGGCCATCGACTGGCCCTCGGTGAGAGCCCAGGTGAGGAAGCGCCGGATGCCGTCGGTGACCGCCGGATCCGCGTAGCCTTTCGCAGGCAACAGGATCCACGTGTAGCCGATGATGGGATAGCCCTGGGCCGCATCGGCCACGACCAAGCGTCCGTCGTCGGGCAGCATGCTCGCGGCGCCGGCGAGGGCGGCTCTAACGCTCTCGTTCGATGGTGCCACGAATGCGCCGCCGCGGTTCTCGACGAGCGCCGTCTCGAGGCCGAGTTGGCGCGCGAAGGAGAACTCGACGTAGCCGAGCGAATACTCGGCGATTGCCAGTTTGGCCGCGACGCCCTCGTTTCCAAGCGCCGTCATTGAATGCCGCCAGTTCACGAGGGTGCCGGGCCGGTACCCCGCCTCGCGCCAAACAGGGCTCTTCCGGTCGAAGAAGGTGCTGAAGATGTAGGTGGTGCCGCTCGAGTCCCGGCGGGTGACGAGGCCGATCGTCCTGTCGGGAAGCTCGCGGCCGAAATTGTCGGCAGCGATGGCGGGATCGCTCCACTCGGTGATGGCGCCGGCGAAGATGCCGCCGAGCGGCGCGCGCGAGAGGCGCAATTCGCCCTCGAAATCCGGGATGTTGTAGGCGAGGACGACCATGCCTGCGGTCGTTGGAACGTGCAGGAATCCGCCCTCGAGGGCCGCGATCCGGGCGTCGTCCATCGGCCGATCGGTGGCGCCGAAGTCCACGGTGCCCGCCTCGAAGCGGCGCACGCCCTCGCCGCTGCCGACCGACTCGGAGACGATCCGAACGTCCGGGTTCTCCTCGTTGAAGCGTTCGATCCAGGCGGCGTAGAGGTTGGCCGGGAAGCTGGCGCCGGCACCGCGGATCACGGTCTGCGCAGCACTGTTGACTTGCCGCAGCCCGACGGTCCGATGAAGCCGGTGATTTTGCCCTTTTCGACCCCAACTTTGCTGTCCCGAACAGCCAGAAAGTCTCCGTAATATATTTTCTGGATGTCTGCCCGAATAGCATAGTCCTGGCCTGGGTGGATGCCGGATTTGGCAAAGGGGCTATCAGTATCGGCAAGGTTCATTTGTGGCTCCCTTTGCGGGGTCAGACCTTGGGCTGGCCAAAGAGCCGGCTCAGGATGTTAAAGACGAGCACGATCAGCACCAGCACCAAGGCGGCGGTCCAGGCGAGTTGGATCTGGTTGGGGAAGGGCATCCCCGAGAAGTTGAAGATCAGGATCGAGAGCGAGGCGGTCGGTTCGGTCAGGCTCTCCATCCAGAAGCTGCTGAAGAGCGCGGTGAACAGGAGCGGCGCCGACTCACCCGCAGCCCCCGCCACCGCGAGCATGACACCGGTCATGACGCCGGGCAGGGCGGTGGACAGCACGACCTTCCAAGTCGCCTGCGCCGGGGTGCAGCCCATGCCGACGGCGGCATCCTTCATCCGCTGCGGGACCATGCGAACCGCTTGCTCGGCGGTGAGCATCACGGTCGGCAACATGCCGACGGACAGCGCAACCCCGCCCGCGATGGCTGAGTACGTTCCCATGCTGAGGACAAGGAATCCGAAAACGAAGACGCCGGCAAGGATCGAAGGGAAGCCGGTCAGGGTCTTGGCGACGAAGCGTACCGCCGCGGCGAGTCGGCTGTCGGGTGCGACAAGGCCGAGGAAGACGCCGCCCATGATGCCGAAGGGCACGCTGATCAGCATGGCGATCGCGACCATCGTCAAGGTGCCGAGGATCGCGTTGCCAAAGCCGTCGCCCTGCATGAAGCCAGCCGGCGGCAGTTCGGTGAAGATTTCGAGGCCGAGCCGAGCGCCCCCCTCCGAGATTAACATGTACAGCACGGATAAAAGCGGCGTCGCCGCAATCAGCGCCATGATCCAGCGCAGGACCGTGAGGATCAGGCTGCTCACGTTGCGCCGGTCGGTAAGGGAGCGCCTGAGGCTCGGCACGGCGGCGCGCGGCTCGCGCGTCACCATTGCCGGATCCCCGGTTGTTGTTGCGTTCATCCAAGTCCCTCCTCAGGAAACCTGCTGCTTCGACGTGAACGACAAGATGATGACGCCGATCATGTCCACGGCGAGGGTCAGGATCAGCAGCACGATCGCGGCGTACCTCAGCGCGCCGCGCTCGATGTCGCCGGCCTCCGGAAAGGTCGCGGCGAGGAGGGCTGCCAGCGTGTTGGCGGGGGCGAACAGCGACCAGTTGATTTGGTTGGCGTTGCCGATGATCATGGCGAGCGCCATCGTCTCGCCTAGGGCGCGGCCAAAGCCGAGGACAAGCGAGGCAAAGATGCCGCCCGAAGCGGTCGGCAGCATGACGCGAAAGATCGCCTCCCAGCGCGTCGTGCCCATGCCGTAGGCGGCTTCCTTGACCTTGTAGGGGATGAGGCGGAAGGCGTCCTGGCTGATCGCCGCGACGGTGGGAAGCACCATGATGGCAAGGACAAGCACCGCCGGGGCGAGTCCGGGGCCGCCCAGGGAGGTACTGAAGAGCGGGATCCACTCGAAATTGTCATGCAGCCAGTTGGCGGCGGGGCGGATCGCCGGGATCACGACGAAAATGCCCCAGAGACCGTAGACCACGCTTGGGATGGCCGCCAGCAGATCGACGATGGTCCGGAGGACATAGGCGAGTTTGGGATGCAGGAAGTCCTGCGTCAGGAAGATGGCGATCGCGACCCCGAACACTCCGGCGATGATCAGCGCAAGAATCGAGCTGTAGAGCGTCCCGAAGATCTCGGCCGCGATCCCGAACTCCTCGCGTCCGGGAGCCCAGATCGCGCGGGTGAGGAAGCCGAAGCCCTCGCGCACCATCGCCGGCGCGGCCTCCCGCCCAATAACGAAGAGAATGTAGAAGAGCATCAAGATCGTCGCGATCTCGAAGCCATAAGCGAGCACGCGGAAGACATGGTTCGCCAGGACTTCGCCGCCCGAAGGCGGGCGCGTGATCGAGAGCCGGCCGCCCTCCTTCCCGAGACTTGGCTCCGTCACTGATATCGACCCCTGTTCAGCTCGTCGCCCTCACGCCGAGACCGGGGACGCCGGCGCGTCCCCGCTGACTCCGCGCTCAATGGATGAACTCGATCTTCTTGAGATTGCTCTCCTTCACGCCGTCCGGACGCACCACTCCGGCGATTCAGAGACGTGCCGGGGATGGGCACTGCGGTGAATGCTTGCGAACTCAGAGATAGATGGCGGTCGCTTTGACGAAGGAGACCAGCACGCCGACGACATCGTTCGACGTGGTGATGAAAACCCCGGTCGCCACGGCCGGGTCGAACCGCAGCCGCGCGAGCGCGAGCGGCACGAGCGAGCCGATTGCCGATGCCTGGATCGTGACGACGATCAGCGTCAGCACCGCGGCGAGGGTGAGCATCTCGGGACGCTCGATTTCGGTCAACTGCGACAGCACTATGATGCCGAGGCCGACGAGGAGCCCAACGGTTCCGCCGTTCAGAAAGGCGCCGCCGATCTCGCGGATCAGTCGACCCCAAATATCTCCGATCCACAGTGCGCCCGAGCTTATCGCCTGAACCGTCACCGTGGACGCCTGGATGCCGGCATTGCCCGCGAGCGACATAGCGATGGGGATCAGGCTCGCGAGGATCGCCGCCTCGGTGAGCGCATCCGCATAGGCGCCGACCACGAGCGCGGCGATGCCGGAGCCCACGAACCCGCTCGCCGGCCAGGGCAGGCGGCGCGGAACGATGCGGAAGGGCCCGTCCGCCGCCGTTGCATCGGGCGCGAGACCGGCCATCAGCTTCATGTCCTCAACGGCTTCGGCGCGTTCGATCTCCCGCAACTCATTGGCCATCACCATGCCGGCCAAACGCCCGGCTGCGTCGAGCACCGGCAGCACCTTGAGCCGTTCGCGCTTGGCGAGCCTGAGGACCTCCTCGCGGTCGGTGTCGGCACGGACCGCCACCGCATCGGGCCGGGCGAAATCGTCGACGCGGGCGTCCGGCGGCGCGAGCAGGACGTCGCGGATCTTCAGGTAGTCCGCGAGCCGGCCCTCGCCGCCGACCACGTAGACCGCGTAGAGCTTGTCGATGACCTCAGCTTTCTCGCGGGTGGCCTCGATCAATCGGGCCACGGTCCAGTCCTGGGGCGCAGCGACTGAGCATGGAAGGTCGTGGTCATGGAGCACCTCCGGGCACAAAAAAGCCCGCGACGCGGCGCGGGCGGGCGATGGGTTTCGGGATGGTGGCCGCGGCTTACGGCGACGGAGCGACGCGCGTCCGCGTGCCGGCGATGCCGGCGGTGAGCGACGGGGGTGTGGTGGCTGGAGAGCGGGTCCTGACGCGATGTAGGATCGTTTTACGCGGGTGCGGCGCGATTAAGGGGTTGATATCGTTAGAAACATGGCCTTTGGCGCGTTGAAATGTCGGATAATGTCGGATAATGTCGGAAAAAGTAGGATAATGTAGGATTTTCGCGGCTCGGCGGTGGGGCTGGCGGGTGGGGCTCTCGCAGCACCGAGCGCCGCCGCCGCGGCCCCCCTGCCCGCTTGCAGATACCGGCGCCACGGCCCCCGTCAACCCCGCGAGCGGATCGGCACCGAGCCGAAGCTCGAGCGGCCGCAGGGCGGGCTGTCGCCCTCGCCGCCGCCGCGCCCCAAGGACAGCTTCACCCAGCCGATGTCGCCCTGGAACCGGAAGCCAGAGTCGATCGGGATCGAAACCGTTGATCGATATCGCGTGATCCGACTTTCTGTTATGATGGCGTCCGCCAAGCCGTTATAGTACTAGTAGAATAGCAGGAGTGCGGGTTCTCGAAATGCGTGGGAAGACCCTGTCGGTGATGGCGGCGCTCGCGGTGTTGACGCTGAGCCCAACGTATCCCTCGGCCAATCCGCTGCCGCCGGTGAGCATGCCGCGCGAAGAGATGCAGATCACGATTGGGACCGAACGGCATGTCACATTCTTCGGCACCTTTTTCTATGACTCGTTCCCGTGGTGGGTCGGATTTCTCGACTTCCCCTTGCCGCCGGTGAACGCATCGAATATCCGCGTATTCCAGGATGGAAGCGAGCAACCCTGGGAACCAAGCCCATTGATCTACTCTACTGTCCTGCCGGAATACCCGGAACTGTCTATGTTCCGCTGGTACGGCCCCTTTCCAGCAGGAGGAACGGTATTCATCGTCGAATATGAACATCAGTTATTTGAGCGCGGGGAAGACTTGGTCTTCTTTTATTCTCTGGGTACAGGAAAATACTTTACGACTTATGATGAAATTACGGATGCAATATTTACAATTGACCTCCCCCACCGTTCAGTCTTGAAGAGCATCGAGCTAGACGACACGCCGGTAGACCCAAGCAACTACACCCTGAGCGGAACGCGACTCGAACTGACGCTGACGTCTCAATTTGGACCGTTCACCAGTGACCTGATCCTGACGATCCAAGTTCGGGAACCGCCAACGGCCGCGTTGCTGGGGATCGGGCTGCTGGGCCTTTTCGGCGCGTGGTTCCGTGGCCGAGAAGCCAATGGATCGACCGACCTGACGTTTGGTTCCCAAGCGTCAGATCGGTCTTTCCACTAAGCTATTGATCTTGTTGGGTTCGATTCAGCCAACGGAAGCGACTCATCCGTTGGCATCGAGTCACCATGTCGGCATCGCTAGCCCCCAGAGACCGCCGCCGGGGTGCCCGTCAACCCAGCGCCCCCGTCTCAACCCTGCGCCCCCGAGATGCGCGGCGAGCGCCGCCGAGAGCGACTACATGGGCAGCCCGCCGGCAAGACTTGCGCGCTCCGGGCCGAATGCGATATCATGATATCAAACATGGAGGATGCCGATGGCTCAACTCGTGGTGCGCAACCTGGATGATGACGTGAAGGCGAAGCTGCAGCGGCGCGCCCGCCGTCACGGCCGCAGCACCGAGGAGGAAGTTCGCGACATCCTGCGCAGCGCGGTGCGCGAGGAAGGAGCGCCTCTGTCCCCGCTCGGCACCCGGCTGAGAGGCCGCTTCGCCCGGATCGGGTTGGATGCGGATATTCCCGAGTTGCGTGGTCAGCCGGCGCGCCCAGCCGAGTTCACTTCTTGATCCTGCTCGACACCAACGTTCTCTCGGCCCTGATGCGCCGTGAGACGGATCTCGTGGTTGTCGCGTGGCTCGACGCACAGCCGCCGGAATCGATCTGGACCACGGCGATCACCGTCTTCGAGATCCGCTTTGGCATCGAGATCCTCGCCAAGGGGCGCAAGCGGCAAGCTCTGGAAGAGGCTTTCGCGAGCGCTCTCGACGAAGACTTCGACAGTCGGGTTCTGGCGTTCGATCAGGCCGCGGCCGATGCGGCCGCCGTGATCGCCGCCCGGCAGCGCGAAGCCGGACGGCCGGTCAAGATTCGCGATGTCCGGATCGCCGGCATCGCCGCCGCGCGCAAGGCCACGCTTGCCACGCGCAACACCCGCCACTTCGACGGTACCGGGATTGCCCTCGTCGATCCATGGTCCCTCAAGGCCTGAGAAGTGGTCCCGGAATTTGAGACCGGGGGCTTGAGTGGAAGATGGTACCGTTTCGTCGGAGCAGACGGAGCGGATGATGAGCATAACGAGACGGAAGTTCGATGCGGCGTTCAAGGCGCGGGTCGCCTTGGAGGCGCTGCGCGAGGATGCGACGGTAGCGGAGCTGGCAGCTCGGCACGGCGTCCATCCCAATCAGATCTACGGCTGGAAGAAGCAGCTTCTCGACAACGCCGCGGCGGTGTTCGGCGCGATACCGGCGCGGGATGACGGCCGCGATCGCGAGCTCGCGGAATTGTACGCGAAGATCGGCCGGCTGACGGTGGAACGGGATTTTTTGTCCGGGAAGTCCGCCCTCAACCTCACAGCCAACCGCCTGCGCCCCATCGCCAGCATGACCCCGTTGTTCGTAGATCAAACCCAAGGAGCCGTTGCCGCGTGACCGAAAGTGCGAAGGGTCTTTGACAGTACCCGCTCCGAAGGTTTCCACCGTTTGACGCGGTTGCGACGTGCACCCTGCGCTGTTCAGCCGCCCCACACGTCGTCGTAGCGTGCGCAGCCGTCATGGGGATCCTTGAACAGCATGTCGTAGCTGACCGGCGGCGCCTCCCCCCGAAAGACTTTGGGAAGGTTGCGCAGAACATAAATGCTGGAATGGATCACCATTCCGCTCATCGTATTCGGCATGTTACTCATCCTTGAAGCTCCCGTGGTATTGCGACAGTTATAAGACAAAGGGCGGAACACGTTCCGCGTGCCGGCTCAGACTCTCTCCCATCCAAGCACAGCTCGGACACCCATGACCAGTCTGGTTCAGATGTGACGTTCTTCCTGCAAGGCGATGAAGTAACGTGGCTCGCCGTGCTGATCTTTCACTGGGACCACACGCCAATGCATCAGGAACTCTGAGCAGTCATTGCGGTAGTTGACAGCCTCACCTTCGAAAACCCGACCGGCCTCCAGGTCTTCACGCAGCCGCTCAAGGACCGCCTGGTCTGTTTTGGGACCCTGAAGCAAGCGAGGCGACTTGCCCATAACGTCCTCGGGCGCGTAGCCGGTCAACTCAGTGAACGCCTTGTTGACGTAGATGATCGGCGTATCCGGCGCGGCCTGCGTCACCATCACCGAACTGAGGGCGTGGTCTGCAATCGCGTCGAGGACAGGACCCGGGAGGGTTCCCTCTAGGATGCTGTTCAAGTTCATGGTCCGAACTCCATTTCACTGATGATTTACAAGGGTGTGCAGTCACACCGCGACGCACGGTTCTTCAGACCCCTTGTTCGTGGCCGGCGCGGTACCGGATGTTTCGATCAAGGTGTCCACTGCTTTCCGCAGGATCGTCACGGTCATCCCGTCGGCGACCTCAAGCGTCAGGAGATCCGCCCCGTCGACGCTCACGATCGTGCCCACAAGGCCGCCAACGGTGGCGATCCTGTGGCCGGGGCGCAGGCCGGCAAGCATTTCACGGTGGCGTTGCAGCCGGACTTGCTGGGGACGCACGAGGACCAGGAAAAAGACCACAAAAAGGACAGCGATGAGCAGGATCTGGGCGGCGAGCGATGTCATGTCGGTTCCCTTTCCTTGACGCACCTGAGCGGCGAAGCCTCAGCCTTCCGCGGTGTTGACGCGAAAGATGAAACCCGTACCGAATATGCCAAGCAAAAGCAGTGCAACATGTCCAAACACGAACTCCGGAATCCAGATGAAGAGCCCAGCACTGATGCAGAAGATGCATGACCACATGAACGCGAGAACGGTCATCAGTTGGAAGCGGGTGATCCGGGGAAGGCCGAGCAATGGGTTCTGATCGGGATTCATTACTGTATTCCAGGCCATCTTGATCATGGACGTCATTTTAGAGCTCTCCTTGAGGCGGCAGCCGCTACGGCCGACGCTGTTGCAGATGGTGAAGGGGTAGGAAGTTCGATCCGTTGGGATGCGTGCGGTGCGGTGTTACGTTACCGCCGTCGCGGCAACCATCGCCGGGCCCACGCGCTCCGAACGGAGGCCGCGGGCGGCAAACGCAAGCCCCAGCGCGGCGCCGACAGTCGCTCCCTTGGTCAGCGACCCGCCGATGAACAATGCGGACAAGATATCTCTCTCGGCCGCGCCGGCCATCATCGTCGCGATGGACGAGACGTCGAAGGCGAGAACCCAGCCCACGATGGCCAGGAACACGAAGCCACCGATGGCCGCGGCGGTGACGACCGTCTGAACGATGCGTTGGTCATGATCGGACATTTCATGGAACCCTATACGGCTTGCGAAAATCACCCTTCTTACGAGGCGACAAACGATGTGGATGAGTTGCGGCCGGTGCGTCGGTCCGGCCCGCTCGATCAAGGTTCATCAAAGTTCCGGCGGGCGCTCGGCGGCACCGCCACGGCTGATGGTCCCAACAGGACGGTGCCTCCATGCGATCCACGCGAGATGCTGCGTCGGATCGGCTTGGTTCAATGGCACCGGGCTCGGGGAGGCGCGATGCCCGTGTCTCAAGTCGAAAGAGCACCGGCTAGGCCGCCTTCACCGGCGAGCGAAAAAACCGCCCGCGCCGATTGCTCGTCCCGTTGGGTCCATGATTGAACTCGAACCGCAGCCACCCAAGCGTCCGACAGAGGCAGGGAACCGCAGTCCGAGAAAGCCCGTCGGCCGCCCCCGAGCAGGGGAGCGACCGACGCAATCGATTACGCTGAGAGCGATCGCTCAGCCTTGCGGCTGCAGCTGCGGTGGACCGACCAAGGGCCGACGCCGGGCCATTGGACGACCAGCAACGGGCACCGTGCTCCGACCGGTAGAGCGATCATCGTCCGACGGCTCATCACGCACGACCGGGTCGCCGGCCAGGATGCCGCGCACCTCGTTGCCGCCGAGAGTCTCGTGGATCAGCAGGGCCTCGGCGACGGCATGAAGCCCATCCATGTGCTCGGTCAGCACCTGCCGCGCCCTCTCCTCGGCCTGCTCGATGATGCGGCGAACTTCGGCGTCGATGAGGCGCGCCGTATCGTCAGAGACATTCTGCGTCCTGCCGAGCGAGCGGCCGAGGAACACTTGCTCCTCGGTCTCGCTGTACCGCAGCCGACCGAGTGTCTCGCTCATGCCCCACTCGGTGACCATGCGGCGGGCGAGCTGGGTCGCCTGCTGAATGTCATTGCTGGCCCCAGTGGTGACGTTCTCGGCACCGAAGATCAGTTCTTCGGCCGTGCGCCCGCCGAACATCATGGCAAGCCGCGCCTCGATTTCACTCTTCTTGAAGGCATAGCGATCGCGTTCCGGCAGATTCATGGTGACACCGAGCGCTCGGCCGCGCGGGATGATGGTGACCTTGTGCAACGGGTCGTTGCCCGGCACGAGCAGCCCGACCAGCGCATGACCCGCCTCATGGTAAGCAGTCAGCCGCTTCTCTTCTTCGGTCATGACCATGGACCGCCGCTCGGCCCCCATCATCACCTTGTCCTTGGCGGCCTCGAATTCGGCCATGCCGACGACCCGCCGGCCGACTCGCGCCGCAATCAGCGCCGCCTCGTTGACCAGGTTGGCGAGATCGGCGCCCGAGAAACCCGGTGTCCCCCGGGCGATGACGCGAGGCTCAACGTCCCCGCCGACCGGAACCTTCCGCATGTGCACTTTCAGGATCTGCTCGCGCCCGAGTACGTCCGGATTGGGCACCACGACCTGTCTGTCGAAGCGGCCGGGGCGCAGCAGCGCCGGGTCGAGCACATCCGGCCGGTTGGTGGCGGCGACGAGGATGATACCCTCGGTGGCCTCGAAGCCGTCCATTTCGACCAGCAGCTGATTGAGGGTCTGTTCGCGCTCGTCATTGCCGCCGCCAAGGCCGGCACCGCGGCTCCGGCCGACGGCATCGATCTCGTCGATGAAGACGATGCACGGCGCGTTCTTCCGCGCCTGCTCAAACATGTCGCGAACACGTGAAGCACCGACGCCCACGAACATCTCGACGAAATCCGAGCCCGATATCGTGAAGAAGGGAACATTCGCCTCACCTGCGACCGCCCGGGCAAGCAGCGTTTTGCCGGTGCCCGGAGGACCGACGAGCAGCACGCCCTTGGGGATGTGGCCGCCCAGACGGACAAATTTCTGCGGATCTGTCAAGAAATCGACAACTTCCTCCAGTTCCTGTTTGGCCTCGTCGATGCCGGCAACATCCGCGAAGGTCACCCGGCGATGATCCGGCGCCAGCATGCG
>CAZVRW010000086.1:0-11326 GCA_964630265.1 uncultured Rhodospirillaceae bacterium | reverse complement strand
GCGCCAACGAGGCGGTGCTGCGGATGCTGGAGCGGATCGGCGACAAGTCGCACATCGACGAATACGTCAAGCGCGCCAAGGACCCCGACGATCCGTTCCGGCTCATGGGCTTCGGTCACCGCGTCTACAAGAACTATGATCCGCGGGCGACCATCATGCGCGAGACCTGCCATGAAGTGCTGGAAGAGCTGGGCATGGAGGACGACCCCCTGCTCGAACTGGCCATGGGCCTCGAGAAGATCGCGTTGGAGGATGATTACTTCGTGACCAAGAAGCTCTACCCCAATGTGGATTTCTACTCAGGCATCATTTTCAAGGCCATGGGCATACCGATCTCCATGTTCACCGTGTTGTTCGCCGTGGCGCGCACCGTCGGCTGGATCGCCCAGTGGAACGAGATGATCGAGGACCCGACCCAGAAGATCGGCCGGCCGCGTCAGCTCTACACCGGCGTCACGCAGCGCGATTTCATGCCGCTGGCGCAGCGCAAGTGAGCGGCGAACGGGTGGCCGAACCGATCCGCACGGCGGTCGTCGGCGTCGGCCACTTCGGCCGCTACCACGCTCAGAAGTATGCGGCGTTGCCGGGGGCCGAACTGGTCGCCGTCTGTGACGCCGACGCCGAGCGCGCGGCGGCGGTGGCGGCGGAGGTGGGGGCGCGGGCCACGGGCGATCCGCGCGAACTGCTGGGTGCCGTCGATGCCGTCAGCATCGCGGTGCCCACCCGCAGCCATTTCGATGTGGCGCGCATGTTCCTGGAGGCCGGCGTCCACGTCCTTCTGGAAAAGCCGATGACCGAGACGGTGGAGCAGGCGCGGTCGCTGGTCGAACTCGCGGCTGCCCGCGGTGCGCTGCTGCAGGTCGGGCACCTGGAACAATTCTCGGCGGTGCGCGCGGCGATGACCGACGTCGTCACCCTGCCGCTCTACATCGAGGCCAACCGCATCAGCCCGTTCAAGCTGCGCGGCACCGATGTCTCGATCGTCCTCGACCTGATGATCCACGACATCGACCTGATCCTCACCCTGGTCGATGCGCCGGTGGCCTCGGTGGAGGCGGTGGGCGCCCCGGTGCTGTCGCCCGAAGACGACATCGCCAATTCGCGCATCCGCTTCGCCAACGGCTGCGTCGCCAGCATCACCGCGAGCCGCATCAGTCAAAAGAACGAGCGCAAGATGCGGATCTTCCAGCCCAGGTCCTACGTCGCCGTTGATTTCGTCGCCCGCAAGCTGCTGGTGGCCGCCAAGACCGGCGGCATCGGTCCGCTCGGCATTCCCAACATCTCCATCAACGAGAGCGAATACGCCGAGAGCGACAGCCTGGAGACCGAGGTGGCGGCGTTCCTCGACTGCATTGCCACCGGCGCGCCGCCGCGGATCGGCGGCGCAGAAGGCCTGCGCGCGCTCGAGGTCGCCATTCGCATCGGCGAGGGGCTCGCCGCCCACCGCGCCTTCGTCGACAGCCACTTGCAGGCCGCCGCCGTCCTCTGACCGTGCGCTCTCTCCCCGTGCGCTCCCTCCCCGTGCGCTCCCTTGTCGCGCCGGGACGCGTCGCCATATGGGTCGCAGGCAAATGCGTATCAATTGCGGGGAGGCGTGCCGATGTGTGACATCAAAACCTGCGCAACCACCAGCGATCCGGCCGACCGGCCGGCACTGTCGGCCATCGATCGCCGGCGGTTCCTGGCCGGGGTGGTGGCGCTGCCGCTGGCCACGGTGTTGGCGTGGCCCGAGTTGGCGCGGGCGGCCGCCGATCGACTGACGCCCATCGAGATCACCACACCGTCGGGCCGCACCGCGCGCGGCGTGCTCGCCCTGCCGGCGACGACACCGGCGCCGGCCGTCGTGCTGATCCCCGAGTGGTGGGGCCTGAACGATCAGATCAAGGCCGTCGCCGCCGAGTTGGCGGAGCAGGGGTACATCGCTTTCGCCTTCGACATCTACGACGGGGAGGTCGCGACGACGCGCGAGGCGGCAATGGCGTTGCGTCAGGCCGCCGACGATGCCGCGATCCGCGAGAAGCTGGTCAGCGTCGTCGCCTATTTGCGCGCGCACGGGCAGGGCTCCGGGAAGGTCGGCACGGTCGGCTGGTGCTATGGCGGCGGCTGGTCGCTCGACACCTCGATCGCGACCCCGGTGGACGCCACCGTCGTCTACTACGGCAACGTCGCCGAGCCGGCGGACGCGCTGGCCTCTCTGCACGGCCCGGTGCTCGGCCACTTCGGCACCCGGGACCAGAGCATCAACGAGGAGATGGTCCGCGGCTTGGAGACGGCGATGGCGGAGGCCGGCAAGGCCGACCGGCTCACGGTGCACTGGTACGAGGCCGACCACGCCTTCGCCAACCCGACCGGCGCCCGCTACGACGCCGAGGACGCGGCGCTGGCCTGGCAACGCACGCTCGCCTTTTTCGAGCAGCACCTGTCCTGATCAGCGGCCGTCGGCGAAGGCGGTGAGCAGGGCGGCCACGGCGCCGCCCATGCGGTCGACGGCGTAACCGCCCTCCAGCACGAAGACCGTCGGCCGGGCCAGTCCCGCCAGCGCCGTGCCGATGCGCCGGAAATCGTCGCGTTCGAGCCGGAACGTCCCCAGCGGATCGCCGGCGACGGTGTCGACGCCGAGCGAGACCACCAGCGCCGCCGCCTCGAACGCCGCGATCCGCCGCATCGCTTCGGCCAAGGCGGCGCCGAAGACCGCGGCATCCGTGCCCAACGGCAGGGGCAGGTTGACGGTGAAACCGGCCCCCGCGCCGCGGCCGGTCTCGTCCGCGTACCCCGAGAAGTAGGGGAACTCGTCGCGCGGATCGGCGTGCAGCGAGACGAACAGCACGTCCGAGCGCGCCTCGAAGATCGCCTGCGTGCCGTTGCCGTGATGATAGTCGATGTCGAGCACTGCGACCCGCGCCGCCCCGGCCGCGCGCAGCCGCTCGGCGGCAATGGCCGCGTTGTTGAGGTAGCAATAGCCACCGTAGAGTGCCTCGGCGGCATGGTGGCCGGGCGGGCGGGTCAGGGCAAAGGCCGCGGCGTCGCCGCCGGCGACCAGGTCGGCGGCGGTGGCCGCGGACATCGCCGCCGCCCGCGCCGCCGCCCAGGTGCCGGCGGTGATCGGCGTGCCGGCATCGAAGGCGTAGAAGCCGAGGCGGCCGTCGATGTGCCGGGGCTCGACCGGGCGCAGCCCCGGCACCGGCCAGGCCAGCGGCAGCGCGTCGCGGTCGCCGTGTACCGCCCGCCACGCCGCCCACGCCGTGCCGAGAAACGCCACGTAGCCGGGCGCGTGCACGGCGAGAATTGCTCCGTCATCGTCGACGACCGGGGCCTGGATCGGGCCCAGATCCGTGGCGCGCAGGGCGGCCAGCACCACGTCGGCGCGTGACGGCCCCTCGATGCTGCGCTGCACCACGCCGTCGCGCAGTTCGCTCCGGCCGACGTGGCCGCGATGGGCTTCGGCGTAAACGATCTTCATGGCACCTCACGCGCTCCGCAACAGCCGCGAATCGAACGTGAAATCTGCACAATCGGCAATGCGGATCGCCGTCGCGGCTGGATGTGCAGGGTTGATGATGACATTGCGTTGCAGGGGCACGATCGCCGAGGGCACCATCAGGAGCGGGGTCTCCCCCGTACCGAGCCAAGCGTCGCCGAGCGGGCGGCACAGGCGTTCTCCCGCCGCCGTGTTCCAGCCATCCGGCAATTCGGCAGCATCCAGCGTCCGCTGCTGCACCGACGCCGGCCAGCACAGTCGCAGCAGGACGAAACCGTCATAGAACAGGCCCGCCGTCAAATCGAAGTGGACGAGCACCTCGAGCACGGCGAGCGATGGCGTATCCGCGGCATAGATCACCCGCTGTCCGGCGCTGTGCCAGCGGCCGTCGCAGACAAGGCCGCCCCGCCCGCTGAGATCCGCGTGGTCCCGGCGCGTTAACCGCCATGCCATCCCGCTCACGCGGCGAAGCCGTGGTCCATCCGCAGCAGCAGCTTTTCGACCGCGTCGGCGCCCGATTGCGTGTCGGCCAGGGCGAGCGGCGCCTCGTCGCCCAGCGGGCGGGTCGGACGACGCAGCCAAAGATCGGCCTTTGCCGCATCGCCGAAGGTCGCCTCGGCGTGGGCGATCATCCGCACCAGCCGCAGCGCGCGATCCGACTCGACGGGGCTCAGTCGCTGCCCGCCCTTCTGCCGGTGCAGCAAGGTGCGGCGCGGGATCACCAAGGCGTCGATTTCCTGCGGCGTCATCCCCCACGCGCGGAGAACGGCGACGGCGTCGGTTGGCAGTCCCCGCCGGACCAGGCGGGCAAGATCGATCTCCGAGGCGGCGCTGCCGCCGAGCGCCTCGAGAAAACCCTCGAGGGTGCGCGGGCCGAGCGGCGGCGCTACCGGCGCAACCGTTTCCATGACAGGCCTCCTCATCGTGTGCGCAGACCGCCCTTAATATACAGGCATTTTGCGCACACGACAAACCGCCGTGCGCCTCAGATCTCGCCGGCGAAGTGACAGGCCACGTCACGGCCATCGACGTGGCGCAGCTCCGGACGGTCCACGGCGCACCGCTCCCGCGCGTGCGGGCAGCGGCGGTGGAAGGCGCAGCCGGGTGGCGGGTCGAGGGGTGAGGGGAGTTCGCCGGTGAGGACAATGCGCGCGTGCCGGAACGTCGGGTCGACGGACGGCGTCGAGCCCAGCAGCGCGCGGGTGTAGGGGTGCAGCGGGCGCGCGAAGATCGGCTCCTTGTCGCCCTGTTCCACCGGTCGGCCGAGATACATCACCAACACTTGGTCGGCGATGTGCCGGACCACCGACAGGTCGTGCGAGATGAACACGTAGGCCAGGTCGAACTCGTCCTGCAGGTCCATCAACAGGTTCAGCACCTGTGCCTGCACCGAGACGTCCAGGGCCGAGACCGGCTCGTCGGCGACGACGATGCGCGGATGCAGCATCAGGGCGCGGGCGATGGCGATGCGCTGCCGCTGGCCGCCGGAAAACATGTGCGGAAACCGACCGTAGTGCTCGGACCTGAGGCCGACGCGGGCCAGCATCTCGCGCACCCGGGCCTCGCGCTCGCCGGCGCGCTGGTCGGTGTTGATGACCAGCGGTTCGCCGACGATGTTGCCGATCTTCTTGCGCGGGTTGAGGGAGCCGTAGGGGTCCTGGAAGACCATCTGCACGGCCCGCCGCAGCTGCCGCCGCCCTGCCGCGTCACCGGCCGGCACGTCGATGCCATCGATGGCGAGCCGGCCGCGGGTCGGCGTCTCGATCTGCGTCACCAGACGGGCCAGCGTCGACTTGCCGCAGCCGGACTCGCCGACCACCGCCAGGGTTTCGCCGGTGGCGACGCGAAACGACACGCCGTCCAGCGCCTTCAGGGTGCCGGCGCTGGCGAACACGCCGCGGCCGACCCGGTAGTGCCGGGCGAGATCGTCGGCGATCAGCACCGGGGCGGTCGTCATGCCGGTGGCCCGCCGAGGGGGAAGAAGCAGCGGACGGCGCCATCGGCGTCGGCGTCCAGCGGCGGCGCCTCCCGGGCGCAGCGGGCCTCGGCGCGGGCGCAGCGCGGGTGGAACAGGCAGCCGGTCGGGCGGTCGTACTGCCCCGGCACCACGCCCGGAATCGTCGGCAGCCGCGTCTTGCCGATGGCGCGCTCCGGCAGGGCGTCGAGCAGCGCCGCGGTGTAGGGGTGGCGCGGCGCCGCGAACAGCGCGTCCACCGGCCGCTTCTCGGCGACCTGGCCGGCATACATGACGACCACCCGCTGCACCGTTTCGGCGATCACGCCCATGTCGTGGGTGATCAGCACCAGCGCCATGCCGCGCTCGCGTTGCAATTGCAGCAGCAGATCCAGAATCTGCGCCTGAATGGTCACGTCCAGGGCCGTCGTCGGCTCGTCGGCGATCAACAGCCGGGGATTGCAGGCGATGGCCATGGCGATCATCACCCGCTGGTTCATGCCGCCGGAGAGCTGGTGCGGAAAGGCGTTCAACCGCGACGCCGGCGCCGGGATGCCGACCTGGTCGAGCAATTCGATCACCCGCTCGCGGCGCTGCCGGCGGCTGCCACCCTCGTGGGTGCGCAACGCTTCCGAGATCTGATAGCCGACGGTAAAGCACGGATTGAGGGAGGTCATCGGCTCCTGGAAGATCATCGCCACGTCCTTGCCGGTGAGCCGGCGACGGCGCGCGGCGCGGAGTGCGAGCAGATCGGTGCCGGCGAACCGCAAGCTGTCGGCGGTCACCCGTCCGGGATAGGCGATCAGCCCCATCACCGCCAGCATAGTGACGCTCTTGCCGGAACCGGATTCGCCGACGATGCCGACCACCTCGCCCTCGTCGATCGTCAGTTCGACGCCGTCGACGGCGCGGAAGGCCTGGCCCTCGGCGCCGAATTCGACGCTCAGATTGCGAATGTCGAGCAGCGCCATCAGCGTTTCAGTTTCGGGTCCAGGGCGTCGCGCAGGCCGTCGCCGAGCAGGTTGAAGGCCAGCACGGTGATCAGGATGGCGAGGCCGGGAAAGGTGACGACCCACCACGCCCGCTGGATGAACTGCAGCGCGTTGGCGAGCATGGTGCCCCACTCCGGCGTCGGTGGCTGGGCGCCGAGGCCGAGGAAGCCCAGCGCCGCCAGGTCGAGCACCGCCGTCGAAAACCCAAGCGTTGCCTGGACGATCAACGGCGCCATGCAGTTGGGCAGCACGGTGATCAGCATCAGTCGCAGGATGCCGGCGCCGCTGACCCGCGACGCGGTGACGTAGTCCTTCGAGGTCTCGGTGATCACCGCCGCGCGGGTCAGCCGGACGAAGTGCGGCAACTGGACGATGACCACCGCCATCGCCGCGTTCAGCAGTGAGGGGCCGAGGATGGCGACGATGACGATGGCCAGCAGCAGGCTCGGCAGCGCCAGCATCACGTCCATCGCCCGCATGATCAGCGCATCCACGGCACCGCGGGCGAAGCCGGCAATGAGCCCCAGGCCGATGCCGGCGGCCAGCGCCAGGGTCACCACCAGGAAGCCGATGGAGAGCGACACCCGCGCGCCCCACATCAGGCGCGACAGGATGTCCCGGCCCAGGTCGTCGGTGCCGAGCAGGAAGCGGAAGGAGCCGCCCGTCACCCACGCCGGCGGCACCAGGAAGGCGTCGCGGTATTGCTCGTTCGGCGGGTGCGGGGCCAGCAGCGGCGCGAAGAGCGCGAGCAGCGCCAGCACGACGATGACGACGAGGCCGATCACCGGCCCGCGGTTGGCGCTGAAGTAGCTCCAGAATTCGACGATCGGGTGCGGCGGTGCGCCGAGCAGCAGCTCGGCGACGGCTTCCGCCGGATCGTCGCCAAGGATGGCGCTGCCGGCGGGGACGGTGGGGGCGCCGGTTGGGGCTGCCGGGTCGGCCGGGGGCGTGGCGGGCGGCATGGCTGTCTCGAACGCTCCCAAAGCCTCAGCGCTGGTGGCGGATGCGCGGGTTGATCAGGCCATAAAGCACGTCGACGATCAGGTTGACGGCCATGACCACGCTGGCGACGAGCAGCACGCCGCCCTGCAGCACCGGATAGTCGCGGCGGCGGACGCTTTCCACCAGCCACTTGCCGACCCCCGGCCAGGAGAAGATCGTCTCGGTGAGGATGGCGCCGGCGAACAGCACGCCGACGGCGAGGCCGATCACCGTGATCACCGGGATCAGCGCGTTGCGCAGCGCGTGCAGGCCGATCACCCGCCACGGCGCGAGCCCCTTGGCGCGGGCGGTGCGGATGTAGTCCTCGCCCAGCACCTCCAGCATGGACGAGCGCGTCATCCGCGCGATCACCGCCAGCGGGATGGTGCCGAGCGCGATGGCCGGCAGGATCAGGTGGACGACGGCCGAGCGGAAGGCGCCGGGCTGGCCGGAGAGCAGGGTGTCGATCAGCATGAACCCCGTCACCGGCTCGACGAAGAACATCACCGAGAGCCGCCCGGAGACCGGCGTCAATCCCAGGTTGACGGAGAACAACAGGATCAACAGCAGCGCCCACCAGAAGATCGGCATGGAATAGCCCGCGAGCGACACCCCCATGGTGGCATAGTCGAACACCGTGCCGCGGCGCACCGCCGCGAGGATGCCGAGCGGCAGGCCCACCAGGATGGCGAACAGGATGGCGCACAGCGACAGCTCGACGGTCGCCGGGAACAGCGTCAGGAACTCGTCCAGCACCGGCGTCTTGGTGACGATCGATCGGCCGAGATCGCCGGACAGCACGTCGGTGATGTAGATGCCGTATTGCACCAGCAGCGGCTGATCGAGCCCCAGATCGGCGCGCAACTGGGCATGCCGCGCCGGATTGATGCCGCGCTCGCCGACCAGCAATTCGATGGGATCGCCCGGCGCCAGACGGATCAGCGCGAAGGTGAGCAGTGTCACCCCGAGGAACGTCGGCAGGATCAGTCCCAGCCGGGTGACGAAGAACCGCAGCATTCAGCGGCCCCCGGCCTCTCCCCCGGCGCGGGGGAGAGGAGGTATGGGCGGGACCGTGGGCATGCCCGCAGGAACGGGTTGCCCGCCGGCTACTCGGCGAGGTCCACGCCGTAGAAGATGTGACCGCCGAACGGATCGATCTTGAAGTCCTGCACGTCCTTGCGCATCGGCTTGAACACCACCGAATGCGCGATGGTCACCCACGGCGCCTCTTCCTTGAAGATCACCTGGGCCTGCCGATAGAGGTCGGTGCGCTCCTCCACGTCGGCGGTGCGCTTCGCCTGGATCAGCAGGTCGTCGAACGCCGGGTGGCACCAGCGGGCGCGATTGGCGCTGTCCTTGGCGGCCTCGCAGCCGAGCAGCACGTAGAGGAAGTTATCGGGATCGCCGTTGTCGCCGGTCCATCCCAAGAGCAGCGTCTGGTGCTCGCCCTGCTTCGAGCGCTTCAGGTATTCGCCCCACTCGAAGGTGACGATCTCGGCCTCGACGCCCACCTTCTTCCAGTCTTCCTGGATCATCTCGGCCATGCGCGCGGCATTGGGGTTGTACGGTCGCTTCACCGGCATCGCCCAGATGTTGGTCTTGAAGCCGTCGGGATAGCCGGCGGCGGCGAGCAGCGCCTTCGCCGTCTCGGGATCATAGGTGTAATCCTGGATGTCCTCGTTGTAGGACCAGATGGTCGGCGGGATCGGGTTCTTCGCCGGCTTGCCGGCGCCAAGATAGATGCCCTGGATGATCGCCGCCTTGTTGATGGCGTGGTTGAGGGCCTGGCGGACGCGGACGTCGCCGAACGGGTGCTCCCGGCCCTGGAAGGCCGGCGAGGCGGCATCGGTGTTGAACGCCAGATAGCCGACGTTCAGCCCCTCCTGGGACAGCACGGTGAGGTCCGGATCGTTCATCATCGCGTCCAGGTCGGCCGGGTTGGGGTAGGGGATCAGGTGGCACTCGCCGGCCTTCAGCTTGGCGTACGCCACGGCGGCGTCGGGGGTGATGCTGAAGATCAGGTTGTCGATCTTCGCCCGGCCGGCCCAATAGTCCGGGTGCGCCTGATAGCGGATCACCGCGTCCTTCTGGTAGTTGACCAGTTGGAACGGCCCGGTGCCCACCGGCTCCTGATCGATCTTGTCGGGCGTGCCGGCGGCGCGCATCGCCTCGGCGTACTCGGCCGACAGGATCGACGCGAAGTCCATGCCCAGGTTGGCGATGAACGGCGACTCCGGCTTGTTCAGCGTGATCCGCACCGTCATGTCGTCCACCTTCTCGATGGACTTCAGCAGGTTCGGCATGTCCATCGAGTTGAAGTACTCGTACTGCCCGCCCGAGAGCTTGTGGTCCGGATGGTTCGGGTCCCACTGCCGCATGAAGCTGTAGAGCACGTCGTCGGCGTTGAAGTCGCGGCTCGGCGTGAAATTGCGCGTCGCATGGAACTTCACCCCCGGCCGCAGCGTGAAGGTATAGACCAGCCCGTCGTCCGAGACCGTCCACGACTCGGCCAGCGCCGGGACGATGTTGGTGGTGCCGCGCTCGAACTCGACGAGGCGGTTGAAGATGGCGCGGGACGACGCATCGAAGGTGGTGCCGGCGGTGTAGAGCGAGGGGTTGAAGCCCTCGGGGCTGCCTTCCGAGCAGTAGACGAGGGTCTTGGCGGCCTCCGCGCCGCCGGCGGCGAGAACGGCGACGGCGGCGACGGCGGCGGCAAGGGTGCGGCGAAGCATGGGGTCCTCCCTGACGGATCCTGTTCTCGAACGCGCCGCGCGAACGCCGCGGCGAGGGGTGTAACAATCGACCGACGTGGCGGCGATGTCAACGCGCGCGCGGCCCCCCGCGCGGGGGCGCAGAAACCGTCCTCAGAAGCTGTGGATAAGCCTGTCGATAGCCGCCGGCCAGGGGGGGCTACGTCACCGTCCGGTCACGTTTTCGTATGGATTGCCGAAAAATTGGGCAAATCCGTGAAGCCCGCCAGTTTCCTAAAATACTCGGCAAATTTCTGGCCCTGTCGGGTCAGGAGCGACAGCCACCGGTGGTTTATTGCTCCCAGACGCACACGCTTACCGCGTCCAGTTGTGATTGTGGACAGTTTATGACCGCAGCCGCGGCGACCGCCATCTCGCGGGTGCAACACCGCCCCCGCGCGCCAAATGTGACCCATACGACAGACCCCGGTAACGCAAATGCGTATCACTATTGACCATCACCAAAGGCCGGCGCCGCTGCCGCCTGCCTGCGCGCGGGGCGTGGGCGCCGGGCACCCCAACGAGGAGGCCACGATGACCCCAGCAGTCCGGCTCACCGCCGCCGTCGGCATCATCGCCGTGTTCGCCGCCGCGCCCGTCGCCAAAGCCGAGGCGAAGATCTACCGCCATTGCCAGAACCAGTATCAACTCACCTATCTCGCGATCAACGGCCAGTCGTTTCCCAACGGCCGCAGCCTCGGGTTCGGCCGCTTCGACAGCCGCGGCGGCTGCGGCAACACCGTGCCCAACCGCTGCCGCGAGCGCGCCCGCGGCTACGCCCAGCGCTGCATGAATGCCCATTGGGCACAGCGCTGGGACCGCGCGACGCCGGCCCAGTGCCTGCCGGCCCAGGGCGTCAAGGGCTACGGCATCTCCGACCTCAAGCGGCAGATCGAGATGACCGCGTGCTGCACCATCGGCGCCCCGACCGAGGCGCGCGAGGTGGTCGTCAGGGTGCGCGGCCTCTCCCGCGGCGACAACCGGTGCGGCGGCGCGCTGACCCTCTCCAACACGTATACGGTCGACTGCCGCACGCTCGCCTTCAAGGCCTGCGGCGAGATCCCGCCCATCGCCCCCTGGTAACGCCAAACAGCGGCGCCCCCCGCACCCCTCACCCCCACCGTCATGCCCGGGCTCGACCCGGGCACCCACGTCCCAGGCCCGGCCGCGC
>CAZVRW010000085.1:0-11659 GCA_964630265.1 uncultured Rhodospirillaceae bacterium | reverse complement strand
CTTCCACTCAAGCCCCCGGTCTCAAATTCCGGGACCACTTCTGTCGGGTCAACCGCGAACCCACGAGAAGCATCACGATTGTCAGAATGGCAACGCCGGAAAGGACCCACAGGTATTGCTCGACAATGGCCATGCCAAGCGCCAGGAGACCCAATGCCAACCCGAGGATCATCATGCGCCAGTTGCCGTGCACCCCGTCGAGGAAAGTGCCAAGCGTGAGGATGAACCCGCAGGTCAGTCCGACGTCGGCATTTGCCATACGACCAGTGCTGACCAGAACGAACACCAGATGTAAAACCACCAGCACCGACAGCCAGTGCGAAATGACGCGGATGACAGCCCGGTAATCGGTCAGGGAAAGGCTGTTATGCAAATGCCGGTTCGCAAGCCCGGCGATCGCCACCAGCACGACCAGGATATTCCAGTATAGCAGGCTTCGCAAAGAGGATACGTCGGTGAGTGCGATTGCAACGAAAGCGATCCCGATGATCACGAGGCCCGCGATCATTTCGAAGATGATTAGGCGCGAGATGTGCCTGGATGCGGAGCCGTCCTGACTCTCCATTACGTCTTCTCCCACATTGTTTGGACCCCGCGGCGTCCGAGGCCCGAAAGTCTCCATCTCCGGCGTCGCAGTGATCTTCGTGTTCCGACTTTGGCGGTCAATGTGTCGAGAGCCAAGGTGATGATGGCAGCGCCTGGCCCCAGAATGCAAGAGAGGTTGCACATGATCGGTTCATCCTTTGCCGGGTCAGGCCGCGAGAAAGTCGAGCCGAAGGGCCTTCGCCACCGACGAAACCGCGGCCGCCCCGATCGCCTCCATGACCGGGAATCGCCCATTTCGTCGAGCGAAGGCTCGGCACCTTGCACCGGAACTCGTCATCGGCGGAGACGACGGCCCCACCCGTCGTTGATTCAGTTGTGCTTGTGGCTGCCGAGCTCCTCTTCGGTCAGCGGCTTGACGACCGGTCGCTTGTCGAAGAACGCAATCGCACGCTGCATGTCGTCGATCAGCAGCCGGGCCATGTCCATGGAGACCCCCTGGCGCACCATGATTCGGATGATCGGGATGTCGGACGCGTCGTCGATCAGGTTGAACGCAGGCACCTGCCACCCGCGTTCGAGCAGCTTCGCCGACAGGTCGAACAGGGAACAGGGCAGGTCCGCCCCATCCTTGACGCGGAAGCAAACCGCCGGAATGCCAGCCTTCGGATCGCCGGTATTGATGAACTCGAACGGCCCCAGCTTGCCGACTTGATCGGCGATGAACGTCGCAGTGCTGTAGCAGGCATCCTGGACACGCTTGTAGCCCTCACGCCCCAACCGGTTGAACAGATAATATTGGCTGACGATCTGGCCGGCCGGTCGGGAGAAATTTATCGCGAAGGTGCCAACACTTCCGCCGAGATACGGCACGGAAAAGACGAGATCGTCCGGCAGGTCCTTCGTGTCGCGCCAGACGATCCATCCGACACCTAGCGGCGCCAGCCCGTACTTGTGCCCCGACGTCGAGATCGACTTCACGCGCGGAATTCGAAAATCCCATTCGATCTCCGGCGCGCAGAACGGCGCCAAAAACCCGCCGGACGCGGCGTCGACGTGAATGTCGACGGAGAGCCCGGTGTCCTTCTCCAGCTTGTCGAGCGCCTCGGCCAGGGGCTTCACCATCTCGTAATGACCGGTGTAGGTGACGCCGAAGGTCGGGACGACGGCGATGGTGTTCTCGTCGACCAGTTCCAGCATCGAGGCCGGATCCATCTGGAAGCGGTCGTGCGTCATCTTCACTGCGCGCTTCTCGACCTCCCAGTAGCGGCAGAACTTCTCCCAGCACACCTGCACCGGGCCGCAGACAAGGTTGGGCTTGTCCGTGGGCTTGCCTTCCGCCCGCCGCCGCGCCTTCCAGCGCCACTTCGCGGCCATCCCGCCAAGCATGCAGGCTTCCGAGGATCCAGTGGTGGAGGTGCCCACCGTGTCGGCGGCCTCCGGCGCATTCCACAGGCCGGCCAGCATGTGCGCGCAGCGGATTTCGATTTCGGCGGTTTGCGGATACTCGCTCTTGTCGATCATGTTCCGGTCGATCGACCGCTCCATGATCTCGTGGACCTCTTTTTCCTCCCAGGTCTGGCAGAACGTCGCGAGGTTCTGTCGGGGATTTCCGTCGAGGAACAATTCGTCCTCGACCACCTGCAGAATCTCCCGGGGGTTCTGCTCGGTCTCGGGAAAGCTGTACTTCGGAAGCGGTTTGGACAGATCGCGTCCGGCGAACGTGGTGTCGAGCAGGTCGTGGCGAATGTCGTCCCGAGAAACAAGGGTCATTTCCGTCCTCTTATCTTCCAGTAATTTTCTTTGCATTGTGCGGCAGACCGTTCAGAACCCGCCCGTGGCGCTGCAAGAGCGTGGGTTGGATGCCAGCGACGCTGCTCGTCTGCCTGTCCCGGGAGGACAGAGCCGGAGCGCGCCCGAGGCGCGCGCCGAGGCTCCCTCCTGCGGGCCGTGCTCCGGTCGCGTTCGGCGCCGCGAGGTTGGGTCTGTTCGTAAACCATCAGAACAGGCCCATCAGTCGCAACGAAAAGAAGGCTATCGAATTCCGACGCGGTTGACCGGGCCGCCGAGGTTCACGCCGACGCCGCCACTGTAGCCAAGTCCCGCCTGTCCCGCTCCCAATCCGGGCAGAACGCCGATACCCGAAGCCGGCCCGCCGACACCCCCGGCCCCGTAGCCGGGCGTGACGCCATAACCGGGCGCCCCGACCCCGACGGTCGACCGACGAGCGACACCCGCATAGCTGACCGGCGTCAGGGGGCGGCCGATCCTTGCTTCGGCCGTCGACACGAGGCCATACGAAGACGGACCGATCTCGCCGTTCCACAACAGGGCTACGGCGGCGATCACAGCCGCGAAGGCGACGCGAGTCAGGCGCGGAATCATTGGTTTCCTCCGTTTCGAGGTGCCGGCGGGGGCAATTCGTCCAGCATGATCAGGTCTTCGGCGCCGAGCACGCGGGCGTCGGCGGGCGGGTCGAACGCGAAGGCGTCCGCGGCCGGCTCGACATCCGTGTTCCAGGTCTTGATCCTGAGCGTGTATTGCGGTGCTGCGGCGATGGTCTTGCTGGTGATCACGAGCTTTCGCGGGACCGGCCGGTCGCCGACCTCGACCCAGAGTTGCCAGTCGGTATCGAAGTTGCGGAACGCCAAGTGCTCGCATTCGATGCCGTCGACAACCCCGCGGCCGATGTGCTTGGCCTCGATGACGTCGGCGATCAGGGCGTCGTAGGGCGAGGACAACAGCAGGTCCGCACCCGGCAGCGCGACGCCGTGCCCCAATCGCAGCGACCCGATGAGTTGGTCGATGGTGCCTTGCGCATCGATCTGGACATAGGCGTTGAGGCTCTCGCTCAGGATGTTGACGGTCTTGCCGTCGAAGACGAGCTCGACGTGGGAATAGCCGCCCACCCGCTCGGCACGCAGCTTGTCGGGACGGCTCGCGAGGAGCCGACCCGAATTGGTGAACTGGATCTTTTCCAACTGCGGCGTAATCACCTCGATGGCGCTGTCGAACGTGAGCACGATCGTCTGTTGCGCCCTCACATAATCCGACATCGCCATGAGGATGCCCTTGGCGTCACCTTCCGCCGCCCTGGCCCCGGTATCCAGCGCGGGTCCGAGGACGAGGATCGACACGGCGATCGCCAGGGCGAGCCCCGGCGATCGAGACCGTTTTACGTTGATGGCCATGGCAAACTCCGTTCAGGTGTGCGGACTGCCCCGGCGCTAGCCTCGGGCGGGTTTCGCTTCCAAGATTCGCTCGCGCCTGTCAGCCCTTGTCGCCTTTGTGACGACATTGCCTCTTTGAGCTTGCGGATCTCATCCTTGCTCGGTTGCGGCCGCTCGATGTCGAGCGTGACCTTGTGGATCGTGTCGGCGAAGGAGCCGTAGCCGAGCCCGTCATCGTGGAGCTCGGACTCGAGGGTGTGCTTGTCGGGCGTCAGCGTCTCCGAAGACTCCCAGCGGACGCGTTCCACACCGACGTGCCAGCAGCTCCCTGCCAAGCGCTTTGCGCGAGGGCCTAACATTGCAGGCCCTCGCGCCAGTCAGTTGAAGCGGACGATCAGTGCGTCGCGTTGAGAAGCGACTTGTTCAATTTATTCATCGCTTCTCGAAGCTTCTCGGTCTCTTCCTTGCTGAGCTGAGGTCTGTCGATTTTGATCGTGAGCTTGTCGAGCTTGGCAGTCAGCGGAAACGGTGGCATGTAGTCTGCATCGTTCACCCCTGTGATTGTGTCCGAGCCAATATCAAAACTCTCGTCCCACTGCAAGATTATGGGAATGGTCTTCTCCATGCGCTTGGAGTCGACCACGACACCATCCACCTTGAACGTGGTTTCCGCGGGCCGGCCAATCCCCGAGAAGTTGTTGAACTTCATCGTGCCGTCTCCAAGACCCTCATACTTGGATTCGAACTCGATGACGTGTTTGCCTGGCGACAGGGCCTCCGGCCCTTCCCACTTGATGCGCTCGAGGTCAAGCAGATTCCAGAGGAAGACCGGCTTGCCCTCGAGGAGATACATCCCGTAGCCGGCGAATCGGCCGCCGGACGTCACGATCACGCCTTCTGCGCCACCTTCCGGAACGGTGATCTCCGCCGTGATCGTATAGGAAGCATTCAGAAGATTGGGCGAGTCACCTTGCGGCACGCCGGTCATGAGTTCCGTGTAAACAAGTTCGTCGCGCCCGGCGATGATGCTCGGGCGCTGCGCGACGACCCGTGCTCCCACAGAAGCGTCGAGCGGCAGCACCTGGTACTTCTTGGCCTCTTCCAGAAACATTGCGCGCATTTCCGTGACCTTCTCGGGATGCTGCGCGGCGATGTCCTCGGACTGGTTCCAGTTGGTCGACAGGTCGTAGAGCTCGAACACCTGATTGTTGAGCGGGTCCGGGTTGGCCGGCGAGAAGGCGTCCCACGGGGCGCGGTTAGCCTTGGTGCTGAGAAGCCAGCCGTCGTGATAGAGCGCCCACTGGCCCATCATCTCGAAGTACTGGGTCGTGTGCCGCGATGGCGCGTCTGCGTTTGCCGCATCGAAAGTATATGCGTAGCTCGTACCCTCTATCGGTTTCTGCTCGATGCCATCCACGAGTTCGGGAGCCGCAATACCGGTGACCTCGAGGATCGTCGGTACGTGGTCGATCACATGCATGAATTGATTGCGCAGGCCACCCTTGTCCTTGATCCCCTTCGGCCATGCCACAACCATGTTCTGGTTGATACCACCCAGTCGCGATGCGTTCTGCTTGAACCAGTCGAACGGCGTATCGAAAGCCCAGGACCAACCGGCGGACATGTGGTTGTAGGCAAACTCGGTACCCCAGGCCTCATAGAACTTCATCTGAACATCGACCGGTGGACGCACGCCGTTGAAGAATGCGACCTCGCTGAACGTGCCTTCCGGCCCGCCCTCGGCACTCGTGCCGTTGTCGCCGTTCTGGTAGATGATCAGCGTGTTGTCGTAGCGTCCGAGATCCTTGAAGTGCTGGATCACCCGGCCGATCTCGTGGTCGTTGTAGGCAACATAGGCGGCGAACACGTTGACTTGGCGAATGTAAAGCTTCTTCGCCTCGTCGCTCAGCGTGTCCCACGGCGGCAGCATGTCGGCCGGCCAGGGTGTCAGTTCCAGGTCCGGCGGGATCACGCCCATTTTCTTCTGGTTCTCGAAAATGCGCTCGCGCAGCTTCTCGTAGCCGTCGTCGAACAAATGCATCGCCTCGATCTTCTCGACCCACTCCTTGGTCGGATGATGCGGTGCGTGTGTCGCACCGGGTACATAGTTGATGAAGATCGGCTGGCTGGGGTCGGTCTGGTGGATGCGGGTCATCCACGCGATCGCGTCATCGGCCATCGCCGTGACGAGGTTCCAGGAGCTCTCCTCGCCGGTGACTGGCCAGATTTCCGCGTTCGGATCGGACCGGTCCATCTTCAGAGTGCCCTCGTGGCCGATCCAGGGATAGATCTGGGTGGTGTTGCGGAAGAGGTTCGGGCCCCACTGGTTGGCGTCACCGCCGACGAAGCCGTAGAAATAGTCGAAGCCCAAGCCGGTTGGCCATTGCGTGAACGGCCCGACCTGGCTGGCCTGGTAGGTTGGTGTGTTGTGATCCTTGCCGAACCAGGACGTGGCATAGCCGTTGTCCCGCAGGATCCGTGCGATCGTCGCATTGTCGACGCCGATCACACTGTCATAGCCGGGAAACCCCGTCGCTTGTTCGGCGATGACGCCGAAACCGACCGAGTGGTGGTTGCGTCCGGTCATCATCGCGGCGCGTGTCGGCGAACATAGGGATGTGGACATCATGCGGGTATAGCGCAAACCATCCTTCGCCAACGCATCCAAGGTCGGGGTCGGGATGACGCCACCAAAGGTGCTTGGAATAGCGAAGCCCGCATCATCCGTCATGATCATCAGGACATTCGGTGCTCCCTCGGGCGGAACGACGCGAGGCGGCCACCACGGGGTGGACTGCAGGGCGTCGTCCTTGATCACCCCGCCGAATTCCGGCGCAGGCGCAGGCAACTGGTTGCCCGGAATGGTGGTGGTTGCGTTTGGAGCCCCCAGAGTGCCAGTCGTCTGGATCGGAGTCGTCGCGGCCGGTTGCTGCTCCTGCGCGGAAGCGCAGAAGGGAAGCAGCACGCCCCCCATGAGCGCCAAGGCCAGTAATCGATGCGTTGACGTTCTCTTCATGCCATTCTCCTCTATCTGCAAGGCGCCGACTGAACATGAATTCTGATATGACTGTCGGTCGCCGGGCCTTCTTGCGCCACAACGGAACCGGCCGCGATGGCCATTCCGGTGATCCACGCGGTCAGGGCCAACGCTACGGATTTCATCGCGCCAGAGGTCCCCTGTCGATGCTTCCGGCGCGATGATAACGGAGGGGGCAGCCCGGTTCTTGTCATTTGCAGCCACCTCGCACCGGTCAGGGACTGCCGGAAAGCTAGGGACTGCTGGAAAGCTTATGACGATGCCGCAGGGAGCGGGGCCGTCGGCGCTGCCGGAATGACGCCCATCCGGCAGAGACGACGGTATTCGCTCGGTGCCATCCCCGCCCACTGCTTGAAGGCGCGGGTGAAATTGGCCGGGTCGCTATAACCCAGCTCGTAAGCGATATCGATCAGCCGAACGCAGTCGTCGCGAAGCAGGTTGACGGCCGCCCCGAAGCGCGCCTGCTCAACGAGGCGCTGGTAGCTGGTTCCCTCCTCTGCGAGCCGGCGCGTCAACGTTCGTGCACTCAAGCCTGCGCACTCGGCCATCGTGCGGACATCTAGACATCCGTTGCTGAGGTGTCCTTCAATCGCTTGGCGCACGGAGGCAAGCAAGTCCCGTTTGGGTGCAGTGGACCGCAGGAAGCCACTATCGTCACTACCTTCTCTCTGATTGCCACTCTCGATCAGCTCTCGCGCAAGGAGCGGACGCTCCAGGACGACGGCGTAGAAGGGGTTTGCGTGGAGCGCCAACTCCGTCGCCAAGACAGCGCGATAGTGCGGCAGCCTCTCCGCTTCGGTCTCAGGCAGACAGACCTCGCGCGGCCACCACTTCGGCCCGAGAGCCAGTCGAATCGTTTTTATAAGCAGCATGATCGCGAAAAGATTTCCGTGTCGCTCGCCTGCCGCGCCGGCGACACAAAGGGCGTGGCAGATCAAGACTCGGTCGTCATCCCGGAGAAGCCAGACCCGTTCTGCGGAATTGTAGTGCTGAATATGACCAACCACGAAACCGAAGGCGTCCGCCAACGTCATCGACCGCCGGATGGCGCGTCCGAACGCGCCTAAACTGTCAATCTCGGTTCTTTCGCCGACCAACAGCCCGATGCTCTCGATCCCTTCGTCGTTCGCTGCTCGATCCACGAACATCAGGACTTGGCGCAGCGGCACCAGACACTCAGGGGCCTCGAACAAGCCGGGCGACATCCTCGCGGTGGCCAGATGCCTTTCGACCGGAGCGCCGGCCGCCTCGAGAAACTGGCAGAACGGAAGAAGGGCGCTGGCCCGCACCAGCGGCAGGTGATGCTGCTTCACGGCCAAACCTATGATCTCCCGCGGTTCTGCCTTCACGCAGATTCTGTTTTCGGCGTTCGAGCGCGCCCGAATCTCGGCCAATCAGAATGGTACCGCTCGGCCCGGTCTGGCGCAAGATGACAAGAACAACGCTTTCCTTCACGCTATGGTCACGTGAGGACCAGAGAAGGGCAAATGGAGAGACAGGGGGGCACAGAGATGGCGAATCTTCTCCGCTTGATCGCACTGACGCTGATCGCTTGTGGCGCGATGTCCGCGCCAGCCGCGGCGCAAGCGTACAAGATGTCAACGCCGATCGCACCGGGCGTCGCGACCCCGGACGAGGTTGAGACGTCGATCGGAACACTCAATCTGCAGGATGGTGTTCCTTCGGCGGAGACCACGGAGGCGATCTACGACAACCTTGACCGATCGCGGGCCGTTCAAGCCTATCTACTCGGTATTCCAGTCGTCAACCAGGTTGCCATGCGCAACGCCCTGCGCGAATACGGTCCGGACAACACAACTAACGTCATCTGGGAGAACCTCGTCGATTCGAAGACCGTCGAACTCACGGCCAACAACAACACGGTGTACAGCTTCATCTGGCTCGATACGAGCAAGGGACCGTTGGTTGTCGAGATTCCGCCCAAGGTGCTCGGGCTGATCGACGATATGTGGTATCGCTGGGTGGCCGATGTCGGGATCACCGGAGCCGATCGCGGCAAAGGTGGCAAGTATCTCATCCTGCCGCCCGGCTATAAGGGAGAAGTTCCGGACGGATATTTCATAGTCCGGCCGAGCACCTATGGCAATTGGATGCCGTTCCGCTCCTTTCTGGTGGATGGTTCGCCCAGGCCCGGGGTGGATCTCGTCAAGAAACACCTCAAGATCTATCCGCTCGGGGGTGAGGCCCGTCCACAACCAATGAAGTATGTCAATTTGTCCGGCGTCTCGTCCAACTTCGTTGCGCCGGCGGATTATTCTTTCTGGAGCCTGCTGAATGAGGCAATCCAGGAAGAACCTCCGGAGGGGTCAGACCCTACGACGCTCGGCCTGTTCGCTTCCATCGGCATCGAGAAGGGCAAGCCCTTCGCCCCCGATGAGCGAATGAAGAAGATTCTGGCCGATGCCGCCAATATCGGCGCCGTCACCGCGCGCACCATCGGCTACAAGATGCGCGACAGAAACGGCTTCATCTATCCGGACAGCTACTGGCGCAAACCCTTCTTCGGCGGCTACAAGTTCGAGATATCGCCGGGGGTGAGCAATCTCGATGGCGCGGCCTTCTTTTACTTCCTCGCCACCGGCGTCACGCCGGCGATGGCCGAGAAGATGGTCGGCGAGGGATCGCAGTATCCTTGGACGGCTCTCGACGCGGACGGTCTTCCCTTTGAAGGCAGCAAAACGTACCGGTTGCGACTGCCGCCGAACATCCCTGTGAAGGATTTCTGGTCGGTCATCGTCTACGACACGCAGACGCGCTCGATGCTGCAGACGGACCAGCAGTTCCCGAGCGTGAGCAGCCAGGACAAACACGTGAAAGTAAATGCCGACGGGTCGGTCGACGTGTGGTTCGGCCCGAGGGCGCCGGAGGGTATGGAGCACAACTGGGTGCAGACCATTCCTGGAAAGGGCTGGTTTACGATCCTGCGGCTCTATGGTCCTCTCCAACCCTGGTTCGACCAGACTTGGCGACCCGGCGAAATCGAACTGGTGGAGTGAATCGATCGGGAGAGTGTGGACCGCGCGAAGATGAGCCACGCGGGCGGTCCGTTTCGCCTCGGTCGAATGCGAAAAGGAGAGCCGATGATGGAAATGGCCCGCACCAGCGATAGGTGATGCTGCTTCACGCGGCGCCTCCGTCCCGCAGCCGCTCCGTCCCGAGGCACGTTCCGTTTTCGGCGTTCGAGCGCGCCCGACCTTCAGCGACCGCACACGCTACCAGTCGGCCCGTTTTGGCGCAAGATGACAAGACACCGTCAGATCTCACGCCTACGTTCGCGAGGTCTGCGGCTGGTCAGCAACCGAAACGAAAAAAGCAGTTGGCGGTAGCGGGCCGCTGAACCATCGACGGATCCTCGCGAAACAACCGTTAGGATTGACAATGAAAACGATGCCGGTCTCCGCGGCCGCGGCCCTTTTGCTGGCCCTGACCATTGCCCCTCCGGTTTGGGCCGACGTCCCGCAGGAGAAGATCGACGCGCTCGGCACGCCCGACAGCGTCGAGACCTACATCGGCAAGCTGGACTTCGACAACGGCGCGCCAACCGCCGCGACCGCGCAGAAGGTCTTTGACGCGCTCGACTTCACTCGCGCGCTGAACGTCTACAACAACAGCTTTCGCGGGGCCTCAGCGCTGGCGATCCAGAAGGGCTTCCAGAGCATCGGCGCCGACTACAACGACGTGGTCATCTTCTCCGAGCTGATGGACGCATCGTCGCTGTTCCTCACCGCCAACGCCGACACCGTCTACTACCTCTCTGTCATCGACCTTTCGAAGGGGCCGATGATGATCGAGCAGCCGTCCGACGGCCTCGGCACCATCAACGACATGTGGTTCTCGTGGGTCATCGATGTCGGCCGTCCGGGGCCGGATCGTGGGCAGGGCGGCAAATACCTGATTGTCGGGCCGGAGTATGACGGGCCGCTGCCCGAAGGCGGCTACTTCGTGGCGCATTCCAAGACGAACCGGGTCCTCTACGCCATGCGCGCCGACCTCGTCGACAACGATCCCAAGCCGGCGGTCGAGAACGTCAAGGCGAACTTGAAGATCTACCCCTACACGGAGGGCGCATTCGGGACCAGCATCGCCGAGGCGCTGACCGGCGCGGTCAAACTCGGGCGAGACCCGAAAATCCCCGAGATGAAGTTCATCGAGGCGAGCGGCGTGTCGTTCAACACGATCCCGCCCAGCGATTTCGGCTTTTACGAGATGATCAACGAGAACGTGCAGGCCGAGCCCGCTACCAGCTATAACGTGGAGCTTTCCGGGCAACTCGCCGCCATCGGCATCGTCAAGGGCAAGGAGTTCGCGCCCGACGAGCGGATGAAGAAGATCCTCACCGACGCCGCCGCCGTCGGCCAGGCGGCCGGCCGGGTGCTGAACTGGCGCCCCTTCGGGGCTCACCCGGACTGGGCGTATTACGCGGGCTCGAACTGGGGCAACATGCTCTGGGAAGGCGGCGCCTTCTTCGAAACCCCGCCGCCCGCCTTCGAGGACGGCATGTTCAAGCCGCTTCCCCCGACCGGCGCCCGCACGCTCGACAGTCGCACGGCCTTCTACTACAACTACACGCTCGACAGCCCGGGCATGATCATGACCATCCCCGGCGTCGGTTCGCAGTATCTGATGGGCTTTCTCGATGCGGCCGGCGACCCGTTCGACGGTGCGAAGTCCTACAGGGTGACGCTGCCCAAGGACATCCCGGCCAGGGCGTTCTGGTCCTTCACGGTTTACGACAACCAGACCCGGTCGATGTTGCAGACACCGCAGAAATACCCGCGGGCCGGGTCCCAGAGCTATCCCTCGCCGGCGGCGAGCGCGGCCGAGGACGGCTCCACCACGGTCTGGTTCAGCCCCGAACAGCCGGACGGCGTGGAGCGCGGCAACTGGA
>CAZVRW010000084.1:0-12278 GCA_964630265.1 uncultured Rhodospirillaceae bacterium | reverse complement strand
CTCATCCTGAGCGGAGCGCAGCGGAGGCGAAGGGTCACTCCGCTTCGGGGAGACCCGCGAGCAGCGCCTCGGCCTGGGGCCGTTCCGGAAACGCCGTCGCCTCGGCGAGCAGGCTCTCCAGCACCGTCCGCGCCGCCGCCACGTCGCCGACACCGCTCAACGCCTGGGCATAGCGGAAGCGCAGCGACGGATAGCCGGGCGACGCATCGGCCACCGGCTTGAGGATGGCGAGCGCCCGCTCGGGATTGCCGTCCTCCAGGTGGACGACGGCCAGCACTTCGCTCGCCGTCGGATCATAGGGCTGTTCGGCATAGGCCAGACGCGCGTACTCCGCCGCCTCGGCCAGGCGATCGGTTCGCATCAGCGCTTCCGCCAACGGCGAGTAGACCGTGGTGCGCGAGGGGTCGCGGGCCAGAATCTCGCGCATCTGCAGCGCGGCCAACTCATAATCCGCGCGGCCGAAGGCCAAGCGCGCCAGCGCGAAGCGGACGTATTGGTCTTCGGGGTACGCGTCGAGCCACGCGCTGAGGGTCGCCACCGCGCCGGGCACGTCTCCCGCCTCCTGCTGCGCGGTGGCCAGACGCACCAGGGTGAAGGAGTTGTTCAGCCGCTCCTGCGCCGCCTGCAGCAAGGGCACCGCCCGCTCGGGCTGGTTGAATTTGGCGAAATAAAGCCCGCGCAGTTCGCCGACGGCCGGGGCGTTGGGCTGAGCATCATAGAGCGCGCGGACGTCGGTGGTGACGGCTTGCGCCTCCTCACGCGTCGACGCGGCACCGAGCCCGGCGATCTCCACCCGGGCGAGCGCCAGTCCCGCCGCGGACGACTCCGGTTGGAGGCGCACCGCCTCCCGGGCATGCTCCCGCGCCAGGGCGAGCTGCCCGGCGAGCAGCGCCGCTTCGGCCAACTGCACGTGCGCCGTCGGATCGTCGGGCGTCAGTTGCGCCCGTTCGGTGAAGGTCCGGACCGCCTCGTCGAGCCGCGCCGCCTGCAATTCGGCCGCGCCTCTCACCGCCAGGAGATCGGCGGTGACGTCGGTGACCGCCGCCAGCGCCTGCAGCGCCACCATTGGCCGCCGCGCTTGTCGATAGGCGTCGGCCAGGGTGATCCGGAGATCGGCGTTCTCGGGGAGCACCTCCAGGCCCTTCTCCAGCCAGTCGATCGCGGCATCGGGGCGGCCGCCCGAGTGCTCGACGCGGGCGAGGTTGATGTAGGTTTCAGGCTGCTCGGGAAACTTGGCGAGCGACTCTTCGAGGAAACCGCGGGCGGCATCGAAGCGCCGCTCCTTGGCCGCGATCTCGGCCAAGCCGGCGGACGCTCCGGGATGTCCGGGCAGCAAGGTCAGCACATGCTCGAACGACTGCCACGCGGCCACCGTTTCATTCTTGCCGTTGTGGGCGATGCCGGCCAGCAGCCAGCCTTGGGCCTTGTCGGGATGCTGCTCCTGATACCGCTTGGCATCGGCGAGCGCCGCATCGAACCGGCCCATGCGGATGTTTTCCAGGATCACCTGGAGCAGCAGTTCGGGACGCTCGGGGTCGATCTCGATCGCCTTGCGCAGTTCGCCGACGCCGCTCTCGCTGTCGCCAAGCGCGATCTTCACGATGCCGAGCCGCGAGCGTAACTGCGCGTCGTCCGGCTGCAGCGCCGTCGCCCGCGACAGCAGCGCATCGGCCTGCTCCAGTTCGCCGGCCCGTCGCGCGACGCTGGCGACGAACTCGAGAAAGTCGACATCGTTGGCGCGCGCGCCGGCCAGTGGCTGCAACACCTCCAGGGCCCGCCGATAGTTTTGCAGCTGTACCAGCGCATTGGCGAGATAGACGCGCCCCGCCTCGTCTGCCGGGACGCGGACGACATAGGTTTCCAACGCGGCCACCGCCTGTTGCAGGCGTCCGGCGCGATAGTTGGCCGCCCCCGCCAGGAAAAAGGCGTGCGGGTGGGCATTCGAGAGACTGGTCGTGCGGTTCGCGAACTCGATCGCGGCCTCGTCGTCGCCCAGGTGGTAGGCCGCCGCGGCGCGAATGTAGGTGGTTTCCGCATCGTTCGGCGTACTGGCCAGGATCGCCTCGACGTTCCGCAGCGCCTCCGTGTACTTCTGTTGACCGAGTTGGGCCCGGGCCAAGTTGCGCTGCACTATCAGGCGGTGCGGTTTCAGCGCCAGGGTGCGGGCGTAGAGCTCTTCCGCGGCGGCCAGGTCGCCGCGCAACAAGGCCAGGTTGGCCTTTTCCTCGAGCCATTTCGCCTCGTCGTGGGCGACGCCGTCGGCCGACCGCTCGATCAGCTCGGCCGCGACGTCGAACCGGCGCGCGTCCGCCTCCAGATCCGCCAGCGCCAGCAGCGCCGGTGCGTAGGTCGGCAGGACGTCGAGCGCCTCGCCATACAACTGCCGCGCCGCATCGTCGTCATTCTTGCCACGCAGCGCCTGCCCCCTCAGGATCAGAAATTCCGCTTTTTCCTCACGCGTGCCGCCGACGACGTTGGCATAGTCTTCGAGGACGCGATCATAGGCGCCCTGGAGCAGCAGCGCGCGGCCGAGATCGGCCAGCAACTCCAGATTGTATGGCTCCGCTTCCAGCAGCCGCCGAAGCTCCGTTTCCGCGGCGGCGCCGCTGCCGAGTTCCAGATAGGCCCGCGCCAGGCGGAGGCGCGCGGCGGCATCGTCGGGATTGTCGAGCAGGTCCTTGCGCAGCGCCAGAATCGTTGCCGGAAGCCCGTCCTGCAGCGCGACGAAGCGCTGCGCCGCGGCGAGAAGCTCGGCCGCGTCCGCCTGCTCCGAGCCGATCTCGACGGCGCGGGAGAGTTCGCGCACCGCGGCCGGGGCGTTTCCCAACTCCAGGTATGCCTTGCCGGCGAGATACCGCAGCTCCGGATCGTCCGGGGCGAGGTTGATGGCGTTGGCGAATTCGATGACGCTGGCGGCCAGATCGCCCTCGGCCTGCAGCGCCAGTGCCCGCTCACGAAAATCGCCGGCGGTTTGTTCGTCGCCACAAGCGCCGAGGCCGGCGACAAGCAGCAGCGCCGAGAATGTGGTGACGACCTGACGAATTCGAGCGGTGCGTGGTTTCACCCGGGATACCTTTCGCGCTACAGCGGTTGGAGGTGACAGGTCGAAAACAGCGATCCACCTGCACCCAGCGCTCGACAGACCGCCGCCTGATACAGGCGGATCATCTGCAGCCCAACCACAATCTAGGTTGGCCAGCCTTCAAGACCATTAACGTCCTGATATCCTAAACGAGCGCCCCGGTCGAGGGGTGCCGGGTTGCGACACGATTCGCGTCTCGCTCAATTCGCCCCACTCGATCCCGCACACAGGTCGACGGTGGCCCGCAGCGGATACTCGGCCAAGGCCTCGTAGTGGGGGCCTTCGCGGCCGAGGAAGCTGCGGAACAGGGTGAACGCCTCGACCGGGAACGGTCCGGCGCTGAAGGTGTTGTGGGCCTCGAGGAAATCACCGATGCGGGGCGAGCCGCCGTTGCGGAAGCGGGCGAGCGTGACGTGCGCCTTGAACTTGCGGCGTTCCGGCTCGACGCCGGTGCGTACCAGAACGGATTCGATCCGTTCCTGCAGCCAGACCAGCCGTTCCTCGCGCCCGACGTCGGCCCACAACGCCCGCACCTTTCGGCCCGTCTCGAAGCAGCCGAGGCCGGAGACGGTCAGCTCGAACGGCGCGCCCCGGACGCGTTCCAGGGCGTCGTGGATGTCCTCGGCGGCATCGCGACCCACGTCGCCGATGAACCTGAGCGTCAGATGCAAGTTTTCCGCGTCGACCCAGCGGGCGCCAGGCAGGCCGCCGCACAGGGCGCCGAGACGGGCGCGGATGTCTTCGGGCAGGGCAATTCCCACGAACAGGCGATACATGGCCGTCCTCCCAATCCGCTGCCTTGGTATGCCAGCGCATCCGTCGCGGGATCAAGGGCGAAGCGCGGCCGCACGGCGACGCGGGGCGCAATTCGGCTCAACGGTCGGCCGCGACGCGCGCGATCAGCGCCCGCACCGACGGCAGGATATTTTCGACGATCACGGCGACGCCGGCGGCGTTGGGGTGCATGCCATCGCCTTGGTTGAGCGCCGGCTCCGCGGCGACGCCCTCGAGAAAGAACGGATAGAAGACGACGTCGTGCGCCGCCGCGAGGTCGCGATAGACCGCGGCGAAGTCGGCGCCGTAGTCCACGCCCAGGTTCGGCGGCGCCAGCATGCCGGCGAGCAGGGTCGGCAGGCCGCGCCGGTCGAGCTCGGTGAGAATGGCGTCGAGGTTGCTGACAGTTTCCGCCGGATCCAGGCCGCGCAGGCCGTCGTTGGCGCCGAGTTCGACGATCACCGCATCGGGGGGATCGCCGGCGAGCAGCCAGCCGAGGCGGGCGCGGCCGCCGGCCGACGTGTCACCGGAGACGCCGCCGTCGACGATCTGGACAGCCAGGCCCTCGGCGGCGAGCGCGCGCGTCAGTTGCGCCGGAAAGGCGTCCGCCTCGGCCAGTCCCCAGCCGGCGACCAGGCTGTCGCCGAGCGCCAGGATGCGGATCATGTCCTGGGCTGCCGCGGGTGCGGCGGCGCCGAGCCAGACCACGGCCGCGTTGACAAGGAAAACCAGCGCGCCATATGCCGAGCACCTCCGAAAACCATCCCGCCTATTGCTACATGCCACGTTCATCCTCCTCCGATCCGTTGCCGGCCGCCGTCGATCTTAGCGGCCTCGAGCTGTCCCTGATCGGGGCCGCGGGGTCTGTCGCCATCCTGCGCGGCATCGACCTGGCGGTGGCGCCGGGCGAAACCATCGGCCTGGTCGGCCCCTCCGGTTCCGGCAAGACCTCGCTGTTGATGGTGATCGCCGGACTGGAGCGGCCGACGGCGGGGACGGTGCGCGTTGCCGGCGCCGATCTGGGATCGTTCGACGAGGACGCACTGGCGCGCTTCCGCCGCCGAGAGGTGGGCATCGTCTTCCAGAATTTCCACTTGGTGCCGACCATGACCGCGCTGGAGAACGCCGCCCTGCCGCTGGAGTTTGCCGGCGAGACGGATGCCTTCGCCAAGGCCGAGGCGCAGCTGCGGGCGGTCGGCCTCGGGCACCGGCTCGGCCACTATCCCTCGCAGCTCTCGGGCGGTGAGCAGCAGCGGGTGGCGCTCGCCCGCGCCTTCGTCGCCGAGCCGGCGCTGCTGCTGGCCGACGAGCCGACCGGCAACCTGGACCAGGCGACTGGGGCGCAGGTGATGCAGGCGTTATTCGAGTTGCAGGAGCGGCGCGGCACGACGCTGATCCTGATCACCCACGAGCGCGCGTTGGCGGCCCGCTGCCGGCGGATCGTCCGGCTCGCCGATGGCCGCATTGTCGCCGACGAGCGGCAGGCGGCGTGATGCTGGCGACGCCGCGGCTGGTCTGGCGGCTGGCGCGCCGCGAACTGCGTGCCGGCTTCGGCGGCTTTCGCGTGGTCCTCGCCTGTCTCATCGTCGGGGTGGCGGCGATCGCCGCCGTCGGCTCGGTCAACCAGGCGCTGGTCGCAGGGCTCCGCGCCGACGCCCGGCTGCTGCTCGGCGGCGATGTGGACGTGCGGCTGACCCATCGCGCGGCGACACCGGCCGAGGATGCCTGGCTGGAAACCAATGCCTCCCGCCTGTCCCGTATCGTCGAGATGCGGGCGATGGCGCGCCCCGTCGCGGCCGACGCCGGCCGGGCGCTGGTCGAGTTGAAGGCGGTCGACGAGGCCTATCCGCTGGTGGGCACGATGCGGCTCGCGCCGCCGCTGTCGCTCGCCGACGCGCTCGCCCGCCGCGACGGCGTCGCCGGCGCCGTCGTCGATCGGTCACTCCTCGCCCGGCTCGGCATCGGCATCGGCGACCGGTTGCGCATCGGCGGCGCCACCGTCGAGGTCCGCGCCACGGTAGCGCACGAACCCGATCGTGTCGCGAGCATCGCCGCCTTCGGGCCACGCCTGATGGTCGCAACGGATGTGTTGCCGGAAACCGGATTGGTGGTCCGCGGCGCCCTGATTCGCCACCACACCCGGGTCCTGCTGGGGCCCGGCACCGACGCACGAGCGTGGATGGCGGCCCTGGCGCGAGCACTGCCGGACGCCGGCTGGCAGGTGCGCGACGCCACCGGCGCCGCGCCCGAGGTGCGACGTGTCGTCGAGCGGATGACGCTGTTCCTCACCTTCGTCGGCCTCAGCGCGCTCCTGGTGGGCGGCATCGGCGTCGGCAACGGGGTGCGCGCCTATCTCGACGGCAAGGTCGCCACCATCGCCACGCTCAAGTGTCTCGGGGCGTCGGGGAGCTTGGTCTTCGCCGTCTACATGACGCAGGTTTTGCTGCTGGCGGCGATCGGCATCATCGCCGGTCTGGTGGTCGGCGCGGCGCTGCCGATGGCCGCACTGGCCCTGGTGGGCGACCTGCTGCCGATCCGGGCCGAGCCGGCGTTGTACGGCCGGCCGCTGCTGATCGCGGCGGCATTCGGCGGACTGACGGCGCTGACCTTCGCCATCTGGCCGGTGGCGCGGGCGCGGGCGGTGCCGGCGGCGCGGCTGTTTCGTGACACCGTATCGCCGGTGCGCGGATGGCCGCCGCTGGAGTACCTGGCGGCCACGGTGATCGCCGCGGTGACGCTCGCCGCGCTCACCGTATGGGCCAGCCCCGACCGCACGCTGGCGGCGGTGTTCGTCGCCGGGGCCGGGGGTGCGTTGCTGCTGCTGCGCGGTGGGGCGGCGACGGTGATGGCCGTCGCGGCGCGGCTGCCGCGGCCGCGGCGACCGGCCTGGCGGCTCGCCCTTGCCAACCTGCATCGGCCGGCGGCGCCGACGCCGACGGTGATGGTCTCGCTCGGCATCGGCGTCGCCGTGCTGGTGGCGATCGCGCTGATCGAGGGCGCACTGTCCTCCCAGCTCCGCCAGCGCATGCCGGACAGCGCGCCGGCGTTCTTCTTCATCGACATCCAGGACCGCCAGGCGGCCGCCTTCGACGCCGCCGTCGCCGGCATCGAGGGGGTGCACGAGCTCAGACGGATGCCATCGCTGCGCGGGCGCATCACCGACATCGACGGCGTGCCGGTGGCCGAGGCGACCATCGCGCCCAACGTGCGTTGGGCGGTGAACGGCGACCGCGGCATCACCATCGCGGCGAGCCAGCCCGACGACGTGACCCTGGTCGCCGGATCCTGGTGGCCGTCCGGATACGCCGGGCCGCCGTTGGTGTCGCTGGATGCCGGCATCGCCCGCGGCTTCGGCGTCGGCGTCGGCGACACGCTCACCGTCAACGTCCTCGGCCGGCCGCTGGCCGTGCGCATCGCCTCGCTGCGGGAGATCGACTGGCAGGGGGTGCCGTTCGCCTTCACGCTGATCCTCGATCCGCAGGCGCTCGCCGGCGCGCCGATGACCCACATCGCCGCGGTGTTCGCCGACGCCGCCGCCGAGGACGCGATCGAGGCCGTGGTGGCGGCAGACTTTCCTAACGTCACGACGATCCGCGTCCGCGAGGCCCTGGAGGCGGTGCAAGGCATCGTCGAGACCGTCAGCGACGGCATCCGTGGTGCTGCGCTGATCGCCGTCGTCGCCGGCATCATGGTCCTCGCCGGCGCCATGGCCGCCGATCAGCGCCGGCGCACCTACGACGCCGTCGTCTTCAAGGTGCTGGGGGCGACGCGCGGCGATCTGCTGCGGCTGTTCGTCATCGAATACGGCGTCCTCGGGTTGATCACCGGCCTCGTCGCCGCCGGCATCGGTGCCGCCGCCGCCTGGGGCGTGACGACCCACCTGCTCGGCATCGACTGGGTGTTCCTGCCGGGGGCCGCGGCGCTGACCGTGCTGGTCGCCATGATCCTCACCCAGGTCGTCGGGTTCGCCGGAACCTGGCGGACACTCGGACAGAAACCCGCCACTTGGTTGCGCAACGAGTAAAGCAGGATGCACGCGGTCGATGGAGACCATCGAGCGCTTGCATCCCGCCCCGATCCCGAGGTTTAGAGCACGATTCACGTGCCACGGAATTCCGTGTGACACGATCGTGCTCCAGCGGCCAAATCAGGTTGCGATTCCCGACCGTGGTGCCATATTGGCCTCAGGTTTAACATGTCTGCGGAGAGGCATTCCATGGCCCTAGGACCTGACACCCGGTTCCAATCGCGAACCGAGCGGATGAGCCCCGCGCAGGCGGAGGCGGCACGCATCGATGTCGGCCTGCGCGAATACATGCTGCGGGTCTATAACTACATGGCGCTGGGCGTGGCGCTGACCGGCATCGTCTCGATGCTTGTCGCCGCCAACCCGGCGGCCATGGCGGCGATCTTTAACACGCCCCTGAAGTGGGCACTGTTCATCGGCATCCTCGGTCTCGGCTGGTTCTCGCCCAAGCTGATGATGTCCAAGAGCGTTTTGACGGCACAACTCTGCTTCTGGGTCTACGCGGCAATGTGGGGCGCGCTGATCGCACCCTACTTCTACGTCTACACCTCGGAGAGCATCGCCCGCGTCTTCTTCATCACGTCGGCGGCGTTCGCCGGTATGAGCCTCTACGGCTACACGACGAAGCGCGATCTGTCGGCGATGGGGCGCTTTCTGATGATGTCGACCATCGGCATCCTGGTCGCCATCGTCGCCAACATCTTCCTGCAGTCGTCGGGCCTGCATCTCTTGCTCTCGATCATCGTGCCGGTGATCTTCGCCGGGCTGACGGCGTTCGAGACGCAGCAGATCAAGAGTTGGTATTACGAATCCGACGCCAGCGACGTGGCGACCCGCAAGGCGGTGTTCGGTGCGTTCATCCTCTACGGCAGCTTCGTCACCATGTTCGTCTGGCTGATGCAGCTGTTCGGTGTCGCCCGCGAGTAGGTAGCTCCGCCATACGGTCTCGATCCCTTCGCGATCGCATTCGGACCCCGGGAGTTCATCTCCCGGGGTTTTTGCTGTGTGACAGGCGCGGCGTTCAGGACTGGGCGGCGAACTGATCGTAAGCCTCGAGTGCATAGGCGCCGTAGACGGTCGCCGGGCCGCCGTTCATCATGATGGCGACGGCGATGGCCTCCATCATCTCGGCGCGGGTGGCGCCGTGCTTGACGGCGCCGCGCACGTGAAAGCCGATGCAGCCGTCGCAGCGAAGCGAAATCGAGATCGCCGTCGCCATCAGTTCCTTGATCTTGGGGTCCAAGGCGCCGGCGGCCTTGGCCGAGTCGGCGCACTTGACGAAACCCTGCATGGTCCCCGGGATGCCCTTGCCGAGATCGCGCATGACGCCGCTCAGGTGGCTGACGATCTCGGGATAGCTCTTGCTGCTCATCATCGATCTCCTTGGCTCTGTCGACCGCGACGAAGCGAGCGCCGGCGGACGAGGTTCAGCATGGACCTGCTATATGAGATGGTGCGCATGTAAGCAAGTCGCGCGCGTCGCCGGTCGGAGGTGGCGGCGCCTCGCCGGACCGACACCGTTGCCGACCGTCTCCGTCCCGGTCCGGCGGTATTCCGGTCCGACACGGGTTCTGGACCGACACTGGTCTTGCCACCACTGGTCTTGCCACCAATGTGGTGCCGGTGCAGGGTGACGCGCGGTCGAGCCCCGTTGGCCCGGTCGTACCGTGTCCGCAACCAGGAGGACCATGATGGCCGGAAATCCCGCCCGAACCGATCAGCCTTGGCTCGGTCTGAACGCGGATTATGTCATCGTCAATCCCGGCGACGATTTCTTCGAGAAAGTCAAAGAACTGCCGACGGATCGCGAGGCCTATCTGTTCGTCATGCCGGGTGAATACCCGGTCAAGCAGACCCCGTGGTATGTCAATTCCGTCGGCCTCCACATCATCGGCGTTCTCGATGCTGATGGTCAGCGGCCGAAGCTGTTTTCCAGTGAAGAGAGCCCCGCGAATGCGGCGATCGCCTGGCGGCCTCCCAATGGCAATTTGCACGTCGAAAATCTTGAGATCGGCCACTTCGGTGGCGATGGCATTTTTGCCGGCACCGGCGGCTATCGGGATCACAGTCAGAATATCGTCATCCGCAACGTCTACATCCATCATACAGCGCACGGGATCATGGTCGGCATGGAGCCGGCCGACAGCCGCAACGATACGATCCTCATCGAGAACAGCCATTTCAGTCATGCCAGCACGCATAATGTTTACATCGACCGGATCGACACGGCGGTCATAAAAAATTCAAAGTTTGAAAGTCCGGGTTCGGTGCACGCTTTGAAGGTCGCGGCCGTCAATCTGGTTGTTGATGGAAATACCTTCGCCAACGCCCAGGTCGGCGGCGGGATCGATCGAGACGTCCAGTGGCCGCAAACGATATGGGGCTTGGATAGCTACATCGGGGGGGCGGTTCTCAGTCTCATCGCGGGTCAGCAGGGGATTGTCGTCAACAACACGATCGACTGGACCATGCTCCCCCAAGAAACGGGCACCGTCATCATCAAGCAACAGCCACGGCATGCGATCGATGGCAACGACGTTGCCTACGACCCGGCCGCCGGTCGCTTCGTCGGCGCCGATGCCTATGTCACCGACGGTTCGGTGCAGGATCGCCCCCCCATCCCCGGCAGCCCCATGTGGTCTCCCGAGTATTGGCAAGCGGTGCGCGACGCCGGCCTCGACATGCCGGCGGCGGCGACGAACCCCTATCTGCTGAAAATGTTCTACACCAATAATACTATCAATTACTATGGGTCCGACCGGGACGCCCACAAGACCGTCGTCTTTGGCAACTACGGGACCTACCCCAACCGCCAAAAGGCGCCGGGCGACTGGCGCGCCGAGCCGATCCCCGAAGTGCCGGCGGGGTGGGTCGAGATCAGCCGATCATTCATCGGCACGACGACCCTCGTCGGGCCCGCCGCGTTCACCGGAAAGGCGCCGGAGTCGCTCTACCGGGACATCAACATCGACGCCTTGCTGGATGCCAGTGGCAAGCCGCTCAATCCGGCGCAGCGGACCGTCATCGTCGACGGGGTCGATGGACAGGCGCTTCCCGACTGGTTCTTGACCACTTGGCCCGCGGTGACGCCTTGGTGGGGCGAGGACGCGACGGATGCGTCGCCGATGATCGGCGGCCCCGATGCGGCTGACGCGTTCGCGCCGGGTGATGCCAGCTGGTCCCTGGCCATCCTGGGGCTCGGCGGCACCGACAGCCAGATTTTGGGCGCCGTCGACGGCGGCGGCATCGAGACCGGCGCCATCGGTGGTCCGGTGGACGACATGCTGACTTTCGCAACGGACGTCGGCGGCACCGACGCCGGCGGCACGGATGCCGACCCATTCGTCCCGCCGGCGGCTTCGGGCGCCGACTTGATCTTGGGAGATCAGGGCGGCGGCGCCCCTGGTGGGCTCGATGCGGACCTGCCCGAGGGGGGGGCGCTCGAGGGGGGCGGCATCGAGTTGGGCGATCCGACCGCGTTGCCGGACCTGGACGGGGCGCCGCTGCCCGCGGACGACCTGTCGCAGCTGATGTTCGACGCCGGGGGCGGCACGGTTGGGGGCGGCACGGGCGGCGCCGACGTCATCCTCGTCTGACCCCGCCGGGCGATGCGCCGGCGGGACCCGAAGGCCCCGCCGGTGGTCCCGGATCCGGCCGGTCAGGCGCCGGCGCGGTTGTCGATCAGGTCGGTGACGACGGTCGGATCGGCCAGCGTCGAGGTGTCGCCGAGCGAGGTGATGTCGTTCTCGGCGATCTTGCGCAGGATACGGCGCATGATCTTGCCGGAGCGGGTCTTCGGCAGCCCCGGCGCGAACTGGATGACGTCCGGCGAGGCGATCGGCCCGATCTCCGTCCGCACCCACTTGATCAGCTCCTTGCGCAGGTCCTCGGACGGGGTTTCGCCGACGTTCAGGGTGACATAGGCGTAGATGCCCTGCCCCTTGATCTCGTGCGGGAAGCCGACGACCGCCGCCTCGGCGACCTTGGCGTGGGCGACCAGCGCGCTTTCCACCTCGGCCGTGCCCATGCGGTGGCCGGAGACGTTGATCACGTCGTCAACGCGGCCGGTGATCCAGTAATAGCCATCCTCGTCCCGCCGGCAGCCGTCGCCGGTGAAATACTTGCCGGGGTACGTGGAGAAGTACGTCTGGATGAAGCGCTCGTGGTCGCCGAAGACGGTGCGCATCATGCCCGGCCAGGCGTCGATGATGCAGAGATTGCCGGAGGTGGCGCCGGTGAGTTCCTTGCCGTCGGCATCGACGATCTGCGGCTGCACGCCGAAGAACGGCCGCGTCGCCGACCCCGGCTTGAGCGGCGTCGCGCCCGGCAGCGGCGTGATCAGGATGCCGCCGGTCTCGGTCTGCCACCAGGTGTCGACGATCGGGCAGCGGCCCT
>CAZVRW010000083.1:0-12362 GCA_964630265.1 uncultured Rhodospirillaceae bacterium | reverse complement strand
CAGCCGGGCACAGGGCATTGGCAAGCACCACAAACGACCGCTGGCAGTTCTGGATCGACCGCGGGGGGACGTTCACCGACGTCGTTGCGCGGATGCCGGACGGGCGGATCCTGACCCGGAAGCTACTCTCCGACAACCCCGAGCACTATCAGGACGCGGCCATCCAGGGCATCCGCGACGCGCTCGGGCTCAAGCCCGATGCCGATATTCCGGCCGAGCATATCGCCGCGGTCAAGATGGGCACGACGGTTGCGACCAATGCGCTGCTCGAGCGCACGGGTGATCGCACGGTGTTGGCCATCACGCGCGGTTTCGCCGACGCGCTGCGCATCGGCTATCAGAACCGCCCACGTCTGTTCGACCGCCACATCATCCTGCCGGAACTGCTGTACGAGCGCGTCGTCGAGATCGACGAGCGGATGGATGCCCACGGCGCCGTGCTCACGCCGCTGGATGCGGACGCCGCAGGCGCGGCGCTGGCGGCCGCTCATGCCGAGGGGATCCGCTCTGTCGCCATCGTGTTGCTGCACGGCTACCGCTTTCCTGCACACGAGCGACGGGTCGCCGAGACCGCCCGCGCCATCGGCTTCACCCAGGTTTCGATGTCGTCCGCCGTCAGTCCGCTGATGAAACTGGTCTCACGCGGTGACACCACCGTGGTTGACGCGTACCTCTCGCCAATTCTCCGCCGCTATGTGGACCACGTCGCCGCAACGCTCGGCGACGTACGTCTGATGTTCATGCAGTCGAACGGTGGCCTCACCGAAGCCGGCCTGTTTCAGGGAAAGGACAGCATCCTCTCCGGACCGGCGGGCGGCGTCGTCGGCATGGTGCGTACTGCCGAGATCGCCGGCTTCCGCCGCGTCATCGGCTTCGACATGGGGGGCACCTCCACCGACGTGGCGCATTACGACGGCACGCTGGAGCGCACCTTCGAGAGCGTCGTCGCCGGCGTCCGCATGCGCGCGCCGATGATGGCCATTCACACGGTTGCCGCCGGCGGCGGCTCGATCCTGCGGTTCGATGGCGCGCGCTTTCGTGTCGGCCCCGAGTCCGCCGGGGCCAATCCCGGCCCGGCCTGCTATCGGCGCGCCGGACCGCTTACCGTCACCGACTGTAACGTCATGCTCGGCCGCATCCAGCCGCGTTTCTTCCCCAAGGTGTTCGGGCCGGCGGCCGATCAGCCGTTGGACGCCGACGTGGTGGTCCGGCACTTCGCCAAGCTGGCGGACGCCATCGCCGCCGACACGAGCCGCAGTATGTCCGCCGAGGCGGTCGCCGAGGGCTTCCTCAGCGTTGCCGTCGCCAACATGGCCAACGCCATCAAGAAAATCTCCGTGCAACGCGGCCACGACGTGACGCGGTACGCGCTCAACTGTTTCGGCGGTGCCGGAGGCCAGCACGCGTGCCTCGTCGCCGATGCCCTTGGCATGACCAAGGTGTTGATTCACCCATTGGCCGGCGTCCTCTCGGCCTATGGCATGGGCTTGGCCGATATCCGTGCGCTACGCGAACTCGCGGTCGAAACACTCCTTGATGCGGACGCCGTCACCGGGGCCGCTGCACGCTTGGAGACGCTCGCCGGTGAGGCCCATGCCGAGGTCAGCAGCCAGGGGATCGATGCCGACCACATCATCGTTCATCGGCGGGTCCACCTGCGCTACCAGGGCACCGACACGGCGATGATGGTGCCCTTCGCCAGCGCAGAGACCATGGCCGCCGCGTTCGCCGAAGCGCACCGGGCACGGTTCGGCTTCGTCATGCCCGACCGGCCGTTGGTGGTGGAGGCGGTGTCCGTCGAGGCGATGGGCACGACCGGCGCCGTCGACGCTCCTCCGCCGGTGAAAATGCCCGCCACCGCCACATCTTGTCCACCGCTCGATGTGGTCGACGCCTGGTTCGACGGCCGGCGCCGCCCGACTCCCGTCTTCGATCGCGCGTCCATGCGTCCGGCCGATGCGATCGACGGGCCGGCGGTCATCGTCGAGGCCACGGCGACGACGGTGGTCGAACCGGGCTGGCGTGCGGAGTTGACGGGCCGCGGTGACCTGATCCTGTCGCGCGTGGTGGATCGTCCGCAGCGGGTGTCCGTCGGCACCACCGCCGACCCGGTGATGCTCGAGGTGTTCAACAATCTTTTCATGTCCGTGGCGGAGCAGATGGGCGCCGTGCTGGCGAACACGGCTCACTCGGTCAACATCAAGGAACGCTTGGATTTCTCCTGCGCCATCTTCGATCCCGACGGCAACCTGGTGGCGAACGCCCCGCACATGCCGGTGCATCTCGGATCCATGAGCGAGAGCATTCGCACAGTGATCCGCGAACGCCATGCCACCATGAAACCCGGCGACGTCTACGTGTTGAACGCGCCCTACAACGGCGGCACGCACCTGCCCGACATCACGGTGATCACGCCGGTCTTCGACGACGACGACGGTCGTATCATTCTGTTCTACGTCGGCTCGCGCGGCCACCATGCCGATATCGGTGGCATTACCCCGGGCTCCATGCCGCCGGACAGCCACACCGTCGACGAGGAAGGTGTGCTGATCGACAACGAAGTGCTGGTCGACGGCGGTCGATTGCGCGAGGCCGAGATGCGGGCCTTGCTCGGCCGCGGCCCCTACCCCGCCCGCAATCCTGATCAGAACTTGGCCGACCTGCGCGCCCAGATCGCCGCCAACGAGACGGGCGTGCAGGAACTGCGGCGCATGGTCGCCCACTTCGGGCTGGAGGTGGTTTGGGCGTACATGCGCCACGTCCAGGACAACGCCGAAGAATCGGTACGCCGCGTGCTCGACGTGCTGACCCCCGGACGATTCACCTACGAGATGGATGACGGCGCCGTCGTTGCTGTCGATATTGACATCGATCGTGAACGCAGACGCGCCACCATCGATTTCACCGGCACATCGGCACAGCGCGATAGCAACTTCAATGCGCCGACCGCGGTCTGCCGTGCCGCAGTCCTGTATGTCTTCCGTACGCTCGTCGATGACGACATTCCGCTGAACGAGGGCTGCCTCAAACCGCTCGACATCATCATTCCCGAGGGCTGCATGCTGCATCCCCGCCCGCCCGCGGCGGTCGTCGCCGGCAACGTCGAAACCTCGCAAGTCATCGTCGATGCTTTGTACGGCGCCCTCGGCGTGCTCGCCGCCTCCCAAGGCACCATGAACAACCTCACCTTCGGCAACGCGCGGCACCAGTACTACGAGACGATCTGCGGCGGCAGCGGTGCCGGGCCGACCTTCGACGGCACGGATGCCGTGCACACCCACATGACCAACTCGCGGCTCACCGATCCCGAAGTGCTCGAGTGGCGGCTGCCGGTGCTGGTGCAGTCGTTCGGCGTGCGGCGGGGCAGCGGTGGCGCTGGCCGTCACCACGGTGGCGACGGCGTCGTGCGGCGTATTCTGTTCCGCGAGGCGATGACCGTCGCCATCCTCTCCGGGCACCGCCGGATCCCGCCGTTCGGCCTTGCGGGCGGTGATCCGGCGGCGGCCGGTCGCAACAGCGTCGTGCGCGCCGACGGCCGTGGCGAACGGTTGGGCTCGACGGCGACGATCGCGGTCTCCCCTGGCGACGTCATCGTACTGGAAACACCGGGCGGCGGGGGATTCGGCCGCGACTGAGACCGCCGACATCGACCGGCCGGCCGGACGGGCGCTGAAGTGTGCTAAATCAGCAACTATCCCCCAAAAAGGGTTATGTTAGGCAGTGCACACAGGTATCCGCGTTCCCGCCCCCACACACGCCAAAGCGATAAAAACAAAACCAATTCAATAAGATAAAGCGACGTTGCATGAAGGTCTCATGGAGCCTCCCTGGTCGTGGCGCAAAGCCTGCCGGGAAACCGCGACAGATCGTTGCGTTCCAATGCGGTTCAAAGGTGTATGTAGGCGATCGTGACTTTGTGAGCCTGCCGTGTTCGCGTGGCTCGAAGGGGTGAGTTTGTGCCGACGATGCCTCGAGGGCTGATCGCCCGCTGTCTCCTCGCCACGGCGCTGGTGGTCCCGACCGGAAGTGGCGTTGCGCGTCCCCTAGAGACGGAACTGGCCGACTTGGTCTCATCCAATCCGCAGATTCGCGCGCAGGAAGCGGCGGTTTCCGGCGTGCGCAAGGAGATCACCAGGGCCCAGTCAACTTACTATCCGCAAGTGGATGTCAGCGGCAACATCGGCCCGACCCACATCGAGACGGATCAGCGCCAAGAGGCTGGCCTTAGCGCATTCGAAGAGACGCAGAAGGTTGCCGGCGTCACGATCTCGCAGAACTTGTTCGACGGCTTCGAAACTCCGTCGAACGTTCGCATCGCACGGATGAACGTCGAGGTCGCCCGTTTCACGCTCGAGGGAACCCGCCAGGAGGTTCTGCTCCAGGGCATTGAAGCCTACCTTGACGTGCTGCGTCAGAAGCGGCTGGTGGAACTGGCCGAACAGAACGAGGAGTCGATCCGCCTGCAGACGGACCTGGAGGACGAGCGCGTCGAACGCGGTGCCGGCATCGCCGTGGACGTGCTCCAGGCCAAGGCTAGGTTGCAGATCGCCAAGGAACAACGGGTCGGTTTCGAGGGCGGCTTTCAGGACACCATCAGTCGGTATATGCAGGTCTTCAACCATGCTCCCGACTTGGCGGCCATGGCCGATCCGATGCCCCCGGAAACACTGCTTCCGCGCACGGTCGACGAAGCCGTCGAGGTGGCCGTCAATGAAAACCCCGCCGTCGGCGCCAGTCTAAGTACCATCGAGGTCGCGTCGGAGCGCCGCAGGCTCGCGCGCTCCGGCTATTATCCGCGCCTCGAGATCATTGGCGCGGCCAACTACGAGGAAGACTTCGACCTTCGCCCCGGCGTGCGAACCGACTACTCCATTCTGCTGCAAGCCACCTGGAACCTATTCAACGGCTTTCGCACGAGCGCCACGGTCGAGCAGGCGGCCTACGACTACCGGGCGAGCCAGGAAAACCACGAACTCGTCACCCGCAACGTGGTCCAGCAGACCCGTGTCGTCTGGCAAGCCCTTGAGACCGCCCGCGAGAGGCAGGAGTTGCTCGCCAACGCCGTCATCATCGCCGAGGAAGCGTTCATCGCCCGTCGACGCCTCCGCGAGTCGGGTCGCGAAACCGTCATCAACGTCCTGTTGGCCGAGAACGAGGTCAACAACGCGCGCATCAATCTGACGAACGCGCAATACGATGCCCTGGTGGCGACCTATCGCATTCTCCAGCGGATCGGGCGCCTCAATCCGCAGACGCTCGCCTTGCGCAGCCGCTGAGCCAATTGCCGGGGCGCAAGCCGCGTCAGGCTTGGCCTTGGTCGTCGGGGACCAACTTCAACGATAGTGAGTTGATGCAGTAACGCAGCCCGGTCGGTTGGGGCCCGTCCGGAAAGACATGCCCGAGGTGCGAGCCACAGCGCGCGCAGTGCACCTCGGTCCGGATCATCCCGTGGCTGGTGTCCCGGTCCTCGCCGATCGTCTCGGTGGCCACCGGCGCAAAGAAGCTCGGCCAGCCGGACCCACTGTCGAATTTGCTGTCGGACTTGAAGAGCCGCTCGCCGCAACATCGGCACAGGTACACCCCGGGCGTTTTGGTGTTCCAGTAAGCGCCGGTGAAAGCACGTTCCGTCGCCTTCTGGCGACACACGGCATACTCATTCGGGGACAATTGCTCCCGCCACTCGGCATCCGTCTTGTCGACAGCGTCGGACATTTGCGACCTCTCTCGAAACTTCAGAACTACTACATTTGCAGGGAAACCGAGACGTCAAGCCGCGCCGCGGCGGGAGGGCCGGGGTGTGATCCCGGCCCTCCACAAGTCCTGCTGCGATCGGGTGACTCGCCGCTTAGGCGGCCGCCTGACCGCCGGCGATCCGCTTGCTTTCGCTCGCTTCGACGACGGTCGGCGCCGCCGTGTTGATCTGAATGCGCCGTGGCTTCATCGCCTCGGGCACTTCCCGCGTCAGATCGATGACCAACAGTCCATTGTGCAGGAGCGCATTCTCAACGACAACGTGATCGGCAAGCTGAAAGTGCCGCTTGAAGCCGCGACCGGCGATGCCGCGGTGCAGAAACACGGCCTCCGCCTCAGGCTCCTTGCGGTGGCCTTCGATGGTCAGCGTACCTTCCTGCACTTGGACGGTCAAATCGTCGTCGGCAAAGCCGGCGACGGCGAGCGTGATCCGGTAACGGTTCTCGCCACTCTTTTCAATATTGTAGGGCGGGTAGCCGTTCGAAGCATCCGAGATGCGCGCCGCATCCTCGAGCATGCGGGTCAAGCGATCGAACCCGACCGTTGCGCGGAACAGGGGAGACAAGTCAAACGCGGTCATAACGACACATCCTCCATGACAAGCAATGTGTGATCCGAGGGGCCATCAACGATCGACCCCGAAAGCTGTCAGTTCCGGACTGGGCAACCGACTGTAGTGATTTAATCCGACCGACGCCCTAATCAAGGTGCTGGCCACCGCCGCGGCTGCCGGCCCCCGAGCCCTTGACTCACGTCATCAGATCGCGGTTCAGCGTGTATGTGCCGGTCCACGTGGCCTGCGCCAAGATGTGTCCCTGCATGGCCTCAACGGCCTCGCTGCCGCCGAAGCGGTCGGGCAGTTGCAGGCTGTCCACGTCAAGCGCGTAGACCGTGAAGTGGTAGTGGTGGATGATCTCGTCGTTCCAGGGCGGACACGGCCCGTCATAGCCGCCATAGTCGCCCGCCATGGCTTCGTTGTCGCCAAGGAAGTCGGTGTAGGTGTTGATGCCGCGGACACCATGCGGCGTCGGTCCCGGCGGCTTTCCTCCCGCCGTCACGCCATCGGAGTCGGCCCCGGTGGGGATCGAGGTTGTCGTCGCCGGAATATCGACGAGCACCCAGTGATAGAAGTCGACGCGCGGCAGGTCGGCAGGGATGGTCTGGCCCTCCTGATTGACGTCGTCGACCTTCGATGGCACGTCCGGATCGACGCAGAGGATGGCGAAAGACCGCGTGTCGCCGGGCGCACCCAACCAGCGGATCGCCGGGCTTCGGTTCGCGCCCATGGTCACGCGACCTTCGGCCGCCGGCACGCAGAAGGCGAATTCTCCGGGGATGGGCGCGCCATCGGCCCAGGCGTCAATGGAAACGGAAAAGGTCTCTGGCATAGTCCCCCTCCAGCAGTTTGATCATGTCGCGCGACCCCGTGCAAGGTCCCGCCGTCGTCGCTCGAAGGCTATCCCATTTCGGCAGCGATGGCGAACAGCGAATGCCGCAACGCACGCCCATCATGAAGGGGACGATGCATCGGCGGTCAGGGCCGCTGGCCGGAACCGGGACGCGCGATAGCCCGGCACCAGCGCAGGTGGCGTCAGGGGCGTTGGCCTGCTCCGGGCGAGCGGGGCCGGCGCGATGCGCTGGTGCATCGCCCGGACCCGGTCGGCGGGACGATGATGATCCCGGGCCCCCCGACACCTGTAGGTTGTTTAAAGTCTTCTGAATGTTAGAAGAGCGTGGATCCGCCCTTGGTCATCGTGTCGATGACCACCGCCGCCAGTGTGTAACCTGCGGCACTGATCAAAAACAAGGCGAGAACAGCCACTTTTCCGCGCCAGTTGTGAACAACAGTGTCAGATGCCCCGGTTTGTCGTGATGGGTCACCATGCGGTTGCGGAAAAGCACCTTCCTCCGCAACGACTTGTGACGGAGTCATGCGGATACTCCCTGAGTGTTGAACGCACACCTTCGGATCTGATGCCCCGCGAAGCAGGGCGATCCGAAGGAAACCAAAGTTTGGCAAAAATCCCTCCGAGCCGAAACCCCTATATGGGCTAGAGTCGTGGGACTTCCGCGAAACTACCGTGAAACTTCTGCTGCAACTTTGTGGCCATTGCTGCGAAGGCCGTCGGCCGCGTGACCGATCAGCTTGACGCCGCCGACGTATTGGCTTTTTGGCTTTCAACGACAGCACCGCGCGCGTCAGCACCGGGCGCGCCGGTCCGAACATCCGTAACGGCACCGGCTGGCGGATCGCCGCCGTCCTTCGCGCAATTGTCTTTCTCTCCGGTAACGAGACCGCTTGAAAATCATGCGCGGGGCGGTCATTTTGCGGCATCAATCACACGCGCCCGGCGTGGTCCGAAGCAAAGCTTGGCCCAAGGCGAACGTGCCAGTGGCCGCCGGGGAGTGGACGGTAAGGGTGAGAGCGGGAGCTCAGGAGACCGACAATGACCTGTGATTGCCATCATTCCATGGATCGACCCCCGCCATTATACTCGTGTCGGTCGGGCATGGCGCGCCGTGCCTCTGCGGTCGGCTTCCGCACCTAGTGGATCGGATCTGACGCTTGATGCCCAAGCGTCAGATGGGTCGATCCACTAAGCTATTGATCTGGCGGTTCGATTCAGCGGACGGATGGGACTCATCCGTCAGCATCGAACCACTAGAGGGCTCTTGGCAGGCGTTTCCAATTGATCGATCGGCAAAGGCCGCCGGTCCGTCAACGGCGGATTTTGGCCCGCTCGTTCTTTACGGGAATTACGACCGATGCGCTTATCAGACATGGCGAACAGCCGTTGTCCCGGCCTCTCCGTCCCATCGCTGCGGCGCTGCCGGATGTCAGCCTCCCACTCCATCGGATCTGGCGACGGCCGCTGCGTCGTAAGGCTCGCTTAACCATGCCGTGGCACGCTGGCCCCCTGTCCGCGTCGGCGTACCGCCCCCCATTCTGGTTCTCGGCACCCGTTGGCGATGGGAGCCGGGTGGTGCCAGTCGCACCGCGACCCTAGGATTGCTGCCGTATGCGAAACGTCTTCAAACTGCATCTGTTGTCGCCGTTTCTGATCCTCGGGGTCATCGAGGCGCTGATCCTGCTCGCAGCCCTCTACCTCGGCGTCATCATCGGCAGCCTCGGCAAACTCCAGCCGTCGTTGACCCTCAATGGTTTGTTGCCGGAGGCCGCCGTCTTTGTCGGTGTCCTCACCATCACCAAGTATGCGGTCGGGCTCTATCACGCCGAATACGTCCCTGACTTCCCGCAGACGCTGATCCGATTGGCGGCGACGTTCGTTATTGGCTTCGTCGTCCTCTCGGTGATCTTCTACGTCTTCCCCTCCATCGGCATCTGGCGCAGCGTCATGGCGGTCAGCTTGCCGCTCGGCTTCGCCGGCCTGCTGGTCTCGCGCTGGATCTTTCGCCTGATCCCGCTCAACGTCATCATGCGTCGCCGCATCCTGGTGATCGGCAGCGGCGAGCAGGCGGCACGCATCGAGGCGCTGGAACGGGAAAGCGCCGCCCGCTTCGCCACCGCCGCATTCGTTGACATTACCGGCGAGGCGCCGAAGGTCTCGCCCGACCGCGTCGTCGCGCACGTCAACTCCCTGGCCGACTTCGTCGCCGAGAAGGAGATCGACGAGATCGTCGTCGCCATTGAGGAGCGTCGGGGGCGTCTGCCGACCAAGTCCCTAATCGACTGCCGGCTCGCGGGCATCAGCATCAGCGACTACCAGACCTTCTGTGAACGCGAGACCGGGCGCGTCGACCTGGCTGCGCTGCGGCCGGACTGGTTCGTGTTCTCCGACGGCTTTCCGGGCGGCCGCTTTCAGCAGAGCCTGAAGCGCGGCGTCGACATCGCCGCCAGCGCCGTGCTGCTGATCCTTCTGCTGCCGCTGCTCGGAGCCACGGCGATCGCCATTCGGCTGGAGAGTGCGGGGCCCGTCTTCTATCGGCAGGATCGAGTCGGCTTCCGCGGCCGGACGTTCCTGCTCACCAAGTTCCGCAGCATGCGCGTCGACGCCGAGCAGAACGGACCGCAGTGGGCGATGCGCAACGACAGCCGCGTGACCGCGGTGGGGGCCTTCATCCGGAAGACCCGAATCGACGAGATCCCGCAGCTTCTCAACGTCCTTCGCGGCGACATGAGCTTCGTGGGTCCGCGTCCCGAGCGGCCCTACTTCGTCGACCAGCTATGCCAGATCATTCCCTATTACGAGGTGCGGCATCGGGTGAAACCCGGCATCACCGGCTGGGCCCAGGTCAACTACCCCTACGGCGCCTCCATAGAGGACGCTTGGCAGAAGCTCCAGTTCGACCTGTACTACATCAAGTACTACAGCGTCCTTCGGGACATCGTCATCATGCTGCAAACGATCCGGGTGATCATCGTCCCGCACGGCGCCCGTTGACGCGGCAGCATCTCGAGCCGTCGGTTTTGCGGTGATCCGGGTGGCGCGGCCGAGGTAGTCTCTCGGGACGTGCCGTCACAGCCGGATCGACCCGCCATGCCAACACCCCTCGCCGCCGCCGACCTGCCGGGGCTCCTGCGCCCCGGAATGACGGTTTATGCTCCCGGCGCCGCCGGTGAGTCCGAGGTGATCACCGCCGCCCTCGCCGCCGCGCCCGAGGCCGCGGCTGGCGTCCGCTTCATCGGTGTCTGGCTGCCCGGCTTCAATGACGTCGACTACGCCGGGCTGCATCCGGAGGCGCGGGCAACGGCGTTCTTCCCGACGCCAGCGCAACGGCGTTCGTTCGAAGCGGGACGGGTCGACTATCTGTCCCTCAGCTATTTCACCATCTACCAGTATCTCCGCACCCTCGCGACGATCGACGTGGCCTTGCTTCACCTGTCGCCGCCCGACACGAACGGTCGGTGCGGCTTCGGTGTCGCCTGCGACTTCACGCCGGCGGTCCTCGACCGCACCCAACGCATCATCGCCCACATCAACCCGGCGATGCCGCGAACTCGTTGCCTCGTCGACGTCGCCTATGACGACCTGGACTACGTGATCGAGACGCCAGGGCTGATCGCCGGCGCCGACGCCGCGCCGGATCCAGTCTTCCAGATGATCGGCGGGCACCTCGCCGATCGCATCGCCGACGGCGCCACCGTCGAGGTCGGCATCGGCGGCGTTCAAAGCGTGCTGGCTGCCCTCGCCGGCAAGCGTGAGCTGCGGATCCACGCCGGCGCGATCACCGAACCGGTGCGGCGACTGGCCGAAGACGGCGCCATTGCCGACGCGGAGGGAGCGATCACCGCCGGCATCGCCTGGGGCGGCCCCGCCTTGCACCGGTTCTGTAACGAGGATTCCCGCGTCCGATTCGCGCCCGTCGGCCGCACCCATGACGTGGTGCGGCTTGGCGCCATCGACCGCTTCGTCGCCGTCAACGCGGTGATCGAGGTCGACCTGTTCGGTCAGGCCAACGCCGAGATGATCAACGGGCGGCAGATCAGCAGCGCCGGCGGACTCTCGGATTTCATGCGCGGCGCCCGCCTGTCGGCGGGAGGCTTCGCCGTCGTGGCGCTGCCGGCGACCGCTCGCGCCGGCAGCATCTCCCGCATCGTGCCTGCCCTGGCGCCCGGCACCGTGGTGAGTGTCGCCCGAACCGACATGCAACTCGTCGCCACGGAGCACGGCGTCGCCGATCTCCGCGCCCTCGATATCGACGCCCGCGCCCACGCCCTCATCGCCATTGCCGCACCGGCGTTCCGGGACGACCTCGCCGCTGCCTGGGCGGACCGGCGGCGCGCCTTGTAGCGACCGCTGCTGCCACCGGGCGTCGTCGCACCCATGTCAGAACGGGCGCGCCAACGGCGTGCCACGAAACCGCCCCATTCTCTTGAAACCAATGTTTCGCAACGGCCTTGCGCGCCCATCTGCGGGGACCTCGGGCGGTCTCGCGGCGGCTGGCGGCAGGGTGCCCCCGTAGCGAGCCTCAAGCCCTTCTATTTGTTAGGCTGAGAAAGTTATGCACAAGATATAGTGTAGGCAGCATATATGGTGCTTTCGCTCGAAACAGATCGTGGATATGGTCTCGACACCGCATATGACGAAGTTGTGCTCGATACGGCACAACAGGTAGTCGTCGCGAGCACACAGCCTGTGCCGAGGAGCGAGACCATGCAGCAGAACGACTGGACCCCGGAACGGACCGCGGCGCTGATCGCGTTGTGGAATGAGGATCTGTCGACGAGCGAGATCGGACGACGGCTCGGGATCACCAAGAACGCGGTGATCGGCAAGGTGCACCGGCTGGGCCTGCAACAGCGCCGGCCGTCGCCCAAGGCAAAGATCGAGGTATTGGACGTTTTGCGCCTGGATCGCTTGCGGCCAGGCATGTGCAGTTGGCCAATCGGCGAACCGAACGAGCCGAACTTTCACTTCTGCGGCGAACCCATCGTCGAAGGTAAGCCCTACTGCGCCTCCCATTGCGCCAAGGCCTACGTCAAGGTGCGAGACCGTGCCGACGCCATCGCCGAAGACGCACCGCGCCGTCGGTCGAGCGGTTAGCCGGTCCGCGCGGGCCGCGCCCCCGCCAACCGCGCCCCGCCACCGGCCGCCTAGCGGCCGGTCAGGCGCCGATCCGGATCGGCTCCGCGGCGGCCATGGACCAGC
>CAZVRW010000082.1:10765-12564 GCA_964630265.1 uncultured Rhodospirillaceae bacterium | reverse complement strand
GTCGGCGCCGGCGCCGCCGAGGGCGCGATGGACGCGTCCAACCTGCTGAAGCCGGCGCTGGCGCGGGGCGAACTGCACTGCATCGGTGCCACCACCCTGAACGAGTATCGCAAGCACGTGGAGAAGGACGCCGCCCTCGCGCGTCGCTTCCAGCCGGTGTTCGTCTCCCAGCCAAATGTCGAGGACACGATCTCGATCCTGCGCGGCCTGAAGGAGAAATACGAGCAGCACCACGGCGTCCGCATCACCGACGCCGCGTTGGTCAGTGCCGCCGTGCTTAGCAACCGTTACATCACCGACCGCTTCCTGCCCGACAAAGCGATCGACCTGATGGACGAGGCGGCGAGCCGCCTGCGCATGCAGGTGGACTCCAAGCCGGACGACATCGACGAGTTGGATCGCCGGATCATTCAGCTGAAGATCGAGCGCGAGGCGCTGCGGAAGGAGGACGACCAAGCGTCGCGGGACCGGCTCGCGACGTTGGAGACGGAACTGGCGGAACTCGAGGCCCGGTCGACGGAGCTGACGGCGCAGTGGCGGGCCGAAAAGGAAGCCCTGGCCGGGGCGACGCAACTGAAGAAAGACCTGGACCAGGCGCGCGTCGACCTGCAGCGGGAGATGCGAGAGGGCAATTACGAGAAGGCAGGGCAGATCCAATACTCGCTGATCCCGGAGTTGGAACAGCGCCTGGAGGCGGCCGAACAGATCGAACAGCACCGCATGCTGCAAGAAGCGGTGACTCCCGAGCACGTCGCCTCCATCGTTTCGCGCTGGACCGGCGTGCCCGTGGAAAAGATGCTGGAAGGCGAACGGGAAAAACTCCTCCACATGGAAGACAACCTGCGCAGCCGCGTCGTCGGTCAGGACGAGGCGCTGATCGCGGTGTCGAACGCCGTCCGCCGGTCGCGCGCCGGGCTGCAGGACGCGGCCCGGCCGATCGGCTCGTTCCTGTTCCTGGGCCCCACCGGCGTCGGCAAGACGGAGCTTTGCAAGGCATTGGCCGAATTCCTGTTCGACGACGAAACGGCGCTGCTCCGCATCGACATGTCCGAATACATGGAGAAGCATTCGGTGGCGCGGATGATTGGCGCGCCGCCAGGCTACGTCGGCTACGAGGAGGGGGGCGCGCTCACCGAGGCCGTGCGCCGACGGCCGTATCAAGTGATCCTGTTCGACGAGGTGGAGAAGGCCCACCCCGATGTCTTCAACGTGTTGCTGCAGGTGCTCGACGACGGCCGGTTGACCGACGGCCAGGGCCGCGTCGTCGATTTCCGCAACACCCTGATCGTCCTCACCTCCAACCTCGGCGGCGACATTCTGGCCGGGCAGGCGGAGGGCCACGACACCGACGAGGTGCGCGAGCAGGTCATGGCCATCGTGCGCGCCGCGTTCCGCCCGGAATTCCTCAACCGGCTCGACGAGATCATTCTCTTCCACCGGCTGTTCCCGGAGCAGATGGACGCGATCGTCGATATTCAGTTGCAGCGGCTCAAAGCGCTGCTCGCCGACCGCAAGATCACGCTGCACCTGGATCCTTCGGCCATCGCCTGGCTGGCCACGACCGCCTACGATCCGGTCTACGGGGCCAGACCGCTCAAACGGGTGATCCAGCGGTCGCTGCAGAACCCCCTAGCCGGCATGATCCTGGACGGCCGCATCGCCGACGGCGACGAGGTGCGGGTGACCGCCGGCGAGGGCGGCCTCGTCATCAACGGCATCACGGCCGAAGCCGCCTGACGGCGACGCCGGCCGCTAACGCGGCCGAAGATCCGTTCAAGCCGGCCGCTAACGCGGCCGGC
>CAZVRW010000082.1:2107-10665 GCA_964630265.1 uncultured Rhodospirillaceae bacterium | reverse complement strand
GCCGGCCGCTAACGCGGCCGAAGATCCGTTCAAGCCGGCCGCTAACGCGGCCGGCCGGCTCGCCGGCCGGTCGCCGACGGCGGCCGCACCCAGGTGGTCTGCTGCGGCCGGTCGTCGAACAAGTCGGCGAGGTTCTGCATCATCGTGCCGCCCAGCTCCTCGGCGTCGACCAGGGTGACCGCCCGGCGATAGTAGCGGGTGACATCGTGGCCGATGCCGATGGCCGTCAGTTCCACCGGCGACGTGGTCTCGATCCAGTCGATCACCTCGCGCAGGTGCCGCTCCAGATAGTTGCCGGGGTTGGCCGAAAGGGTCGCGTCATCCACCGGCGCACCGTCGGAGATCACCATCAGGATGCGGCGCATTTCCGGGCGGCCGATCAATCGGCGGTGTGCCCAGAGCAGGGCCTCGCCGTCGATGTTCTCCTTCAGCAAGCCTTCGCGCAGCATTAGGCCCAATGAGCGCCGGGCCCGCCGCCACGGCTGATCCGCCTTCTTGTAGATCACGTGGCGCAGATCGTTGAGGCGGCCCGGGTTGCGCGGCTTGCCGTCGGCGACCCACTTTTCCCGGGCGAGGCCACCTTTCCAGGCGCGCGTGGTAAATCCCAGGATCTCCACCTTGACGCCGCAACGCTCCAGGGTTCGCGCCAAGATGTCAGCACTCATCGCCGCGACGGTGATCGGGCGGCCGCGCATCGAGCCTGAGTTGTCGATCAGCAGGGTGACCACGGTGTCACGAAACCGCGTTTCCTTTTCCCGCTTGAAACTGAGCGGCGAAAACGGGTCGACGACGATCCGGGCCAGTCGCGCCGCATCGAGCAGCCCCTCCTCTAGATCGAACTCCCAGGCCCGCGTCTGTTGCGCCAGCAGCCGGCGCTGCAGCCGGTTGGCCAGCCGGCTGACGACCCCTTCCAGGTTCGCCAGTTGCTGGTCCAACTGATAGCGGAGGCGCGACAGCTCTTCGGCATCGCAGAGGTTGGCGGCCTCGATCTCCTCGTCGAAATTGGTGGTGAAGGCCCGATACGCCTCGCCGCCCGTGTCGGGGAACTCCGGCGGCTGGTTGCGCCGGGCCGACGGCCCGGCGGGCGTCATGCCGCCCTCGCCGGGAACGACGTCGTCGTCCGCTCCGCTCTCAGCGGCAGCTTCGCTGTCGTCCGTTTCGGCGCCCGCGCCGTCAGCAGTCAGGCTGCCCGGCGTCTGATCGTCGTGACCATCGGGGTGCTCCTGGTCCTCTGAAGTCTCCTCGTCGCTGGCTTCGGTCGGCGCGTCCTCGTCATCCTGCAACGACGGATCATTGTCGTCGATCAACTCCAATGCGCGGATCAATTCAGCCGCGACCATGGCGAAGGCGCGCTGATCGTCCAGCAGCCCGGCCAACTGGCGGAACTCACCGCTGCACCGTTCCTGCACCAGGGTCCGCCAAGATTCCACGATCCCCGACGCGGGCACCGGCGGCCGCTGGCCGGTCAGCCGTTCGCGCAGCAACAGCCCGACCGCGTCGGCGAGGTAGTCGGGGTCGCGGTCCGGCGTCTGCGGATAGCCGCGGGCCCGGCAGGTGTGATCGACCAGGGTGCCGATGTTGGCAGCGACCCCCGCCATGCGTCGGCCGCCCAGTGCTTGGACGCGCACCCGTTCCACGGCGTCGAACACGTCACGGGCCCGCCGCCCGATCGGCGACCGGCGTTCGTGCAGACCCTCGTCATGATAACGCAGCAGCAGCGCCAGCGCGTCGGCCGTGCCGCGCAGGCAGGAAATGTCGTGGGCGGTTGCGTTCAAGCTCGGCGATGGCAGCCGCACCCGGTCGCCTCGAACGTCCGCCGTGCCCGGCGCGTAGACGACGCCGATCTCCTTGCGGTTGCCCACGGCCCTGAGTGTGGCGGCGGTGACCCGCTTGACCAGGGCGGCGTTGTCTTCGTCGTGATGCACGGTCGCTCAGCGCACGATGGCGCGCATCACGGACTCCGGCAGTTCCTCGCCGAAGCACCGCTGGTAGTACTCGGCCACCACCGGGCGCTCCATCTCGTCGCACTTGTTGAGGAAGGTCAGGCGAAAGGCGACGCCGATGTCGCCGAAAATCTCGGCGTTCTCGGCCCAGGTGATCACCGTCCGCGGCGACATCACCGTCGAAATATCGCCATTGATGAAGCCGACGCGGGTCAGGTCGGCCAATTCCACCATGGCGGCGACGCGCTCGCGTCCCTCCTTGGTGTTGTAGGCCGGCACCTTCGACAGGACGATCAACTCCTCGTCCGTCGGCGGCAGGTAGTTCAGCGTGGCGACGATGTTCCAGCGGTCCATCTGGCCCTGGTTGATCTGCTGCGTGCCGTGGTAGAGGCCGGTGGTGTCGCCGAGGCCGACCGTATTGGTGGTGGCGAACAGCCGGAAGAACGCGTGCGGATGCAGGACCCGATTCTGGTCAAGCAACGTTAGCTTGCCCTCCACCTCGAGGATGCGCTGGATGACGAACATCACGTCCGGCCGCCCGGCGTCGTACTCGTCGAACACCAGCGCCGTCGGATGTTGCAGGGCCCAGGGCAGGATGCCTTCGCGGAACTCGGTGACCTGCATGCCGTCACGAATGACGATGGCATCGCGGCCGACCAGATCGATGCGGCTGATGTGGCTGTCCAGATTGACGCGCACGCACGGCCAGTTGAGGCGGGCGGCGACCTGCTCGATATGCGTCGACTTGCCGGTGCCGTGATAGCCCTGGATCAGGACGCGCCGGTTGTGCTTGAAGCCGGCGAGGATCGCCAGTGTCGTGTCGTGATCGAACCGGTAGGCTTCGTCGATGTCCGGTGCGTGGTCGTCACTGCGGCTGAAGGCCGGCACTTCCAGATCGCTGTCGATCCCGAAGGTTTGCCGCACCGAGACCGTGATGTCGGGTGCGGACAGGGGGGCCGTCGCTGTGGCGGTGTCGGTCGAGCCCATGTCAGTCATCGGGTTCCGTCTGTTGGCAATCTGTTCGGTTCAGGGAATGGCGGCGATGCTGAACGCTCAGCCCGTCAGGGTGCTCAGAACGGTGCGATACGCGGCGCTGATCAGCTTGAACCGTTCCTCCGCCTGCTTATCGCCGCCGTTGGCGTCTGGGTGATAACGCTTGACCAGTTCCTTGTACCGCGCCTTGACGCTGGCCACCGTCACCGGCGGTGCGAGATCGAGGACGATCAACGCCTCCTGCTCCGGCGTCGGCGGCGGTCGTCGCGGCGGCATTTCCCGATCGTCGCGAAACAGGCCGAAATCGTCGTGCAGCCGCGCGCCGCCGAACGCCATGGACGGCGCCTTGCCCCCCAACCGCCAAGTCGGGCGCCGCCAGACCATGTCGCATCGCCGGTCGGCATCGATCTCCGCTTCGCTCATCCCGTCGTAGTAGTTCCAGGTCGCGTTGAACGACCGCACGTGTTCGAGGCAGAACCAGCGACGCGATCCGGTTTCCTGTGGCGACAGGGGCGCTGGGTAGGTGCCGAGTTCGGAACAACCAACCCACTCACACGGCCGCGGCGGCAGTGTCTGCGCAGAAGGTTCACCCCGTCGTCGGCCCATGGAATATGGCATGACCCTACTATGGGCGTTCGCCCGATATGAGGCAACCTCGGTACGGGGGGGGCGGCGCGTTTTCGGCGGCGCCTTGATCGTCGACCGGACGTCGCCCACGTCCGTTGCTTATCCGCGTCCGTTGCCTGATTCAAGGTGTCGCATCAGGCGTGCGTCGCCGAGGGGGAGATGGAAATGACCGTTGCCGAGACCCTGCACCGCAAGCTGACCGAGGCCCTGGCGCCGGAGCGGCTCTCGATCATCGACGAGTCGCATCGACACGTCGGGCATGCCGGCGCCCGGCCCGAGGGGGAAACGCACTTCCGCGTGGAGATCGTCGCTCGCGCGTTCGAGGGCCGGTCGCGCGTCGACCGTCACCGCTTGGTGAACCAGGTTCTCGCCGACGAACTGGCCGACCGGGTGCACGCGCTGCAATTGGCGACGCGAACGCCCGAGGAGGATCGCGACGCCCACTGACGCGGCGGCTGCCTATGTCTCGCCGGTGTAGTGGTCCGGCCACTGCCGGCGGACGATCGGCCCATCGGCGGCGAAGGCATGGCAGCTGTCGATCAGTGCCGGCCGCGCCGACGGGGCGGCCGCCGGCGCATCACCGCCCTCGCGCCGGCGACGCGCCGCCATCACCGTCTGCATGATCGTCGTCGTGACCGGGCCGAGCAGGAGGTCGGTCAGGTGGGTGCAGCCGTGGACGCCGGCCATCCGTTGCAGCACCGCACGGCGCCATCCGGGGCCGATGCGCAGGCCGATCAGGGCGTCGAAAACCGGCGCGATCGCCCCGCAGATGTCGAACGGCCCGGCCAGTGTCACCGCCTCGGCGGCGTGCACGGTGAGATCGTCGTCGACGGTCAGGCGAACCTGCATGCGATGGATCGGCTCGCCGCTGACGATGCCGCCGCGATCCTGATTGTCGAACGAGTAGGTCTTGGTGTCTTCCAGCACGCCCTCGATGTCCCACAGGCCGTCGTGGCGGCGAAAGCCGCGGCAGCGGATCTCGCGGGTGTGAATGTGGTCGCGCGGTGCGGGGCGGCTCAGGCTCATGGCCGGCTCACCGGGCCAACGTCGGGCTGGAACATTGCGACGTGGGTGGCCTCCAGGCTTGCTGCCGACGCCCGGCGCAGCACGTTGCAGAGGTCGGCGAGGGTGACCAAGCCGACCACCGCGCCGTTCTCCATCACCGGCAGGCAGTCGAGATCACGCACGGCCATCAGGGCTAATGCGTCGACGGCGAGGTCGCCGGGCGCCAGATGATCGGACACCGCACGCAGGATCGCCGCCACCGGCGTCGCCACCGCGTCGCGCCCCTCGGCGACGATGCGGCGCGCCAAGTCGCGCTCACTGATCAACCCGCACGGGCTGCCGTCGGTGTCGAGGACAAGGGCGGCCGACGCGGCCGCATCGCCCATCCGTCGTGCCGCGTCACGCACCGGCGTGTCGGCGGTGACGATGCAGGGTGGCCGATCGTGCAGCACATCGGGGACGATCCGAAGGTCCAGCATGCTCACGTCGCCTCGCCTCCCGCGGTCGGATCGGCGACACCGGGGGTGACACGGATCGAGGTGATCTGGTGGCGATGCCGGCGCAGGATCTCGAAGCGGATGCCATGGAACAGGAAGGCCTGACCGACGTCCGGAATGCGCCGCGCCTCGTGCAGCACCAGGCCGGCGATGGTCGATGCATTCTCGTCCGGCAGGTTCCATTCGAAGCGTCGATTGAGGTCACGAATGGTGACGCTGCCCTGTACCAGATAGCTGCCATCCGGCTGGCGGACGACGCCGGGCGTGGGCAGGTCATACTCATCGGAAATGTCGCCGACGATCTCCTCCAGGATATCCTCGAGCGTCACGATTCCCATGTAGGTGCCGTATTCGTCGACGACGATGGCGAAGTGTTCCCGACGCTTGCGAAATGCCTGCAACTGGTCGATCAGCGTCGTCGAATCCGGGATGAACCAGGGGGGCGTCGCCAGCGCGCCGATGTCCACCGGCGGCGCCGGCTCGGGCTGCCCGAAGAGCCCGCGCAGCAGCGACTTCGCATGCACCACGCCAATGATGTTGTCGGGGTCACCGCGCCACAGCGGGATCCGCGTGTATGGGCTTGAGCGGACCTCCTCGATGATCGCCTCGATCGGCTGATCGGCATCGATCATCACCACGTTCTTGCGGTGGATCATGATTTCGCCGACCTCCACGTCGGTGAGTTCGAGGATGCTGCGCAGCATCGCCCGTTCCTGCTTGACCGGCCGGCCTTCCGCATCGTGCAGCTCGATGGCGCCGCGCAGTTCCTCGAAACTGGGACCGATCCCTGTGTCGCTGCCGGTCTTGCCACCGAACAGCTGAAAGACCTGATCGACAACCACCTGAATGGCGGCGGTGAACGGACCGAAAACGCGGACGGTGATGCGGACCAGGGGCGCGACGGCCAGGGCGACGCTGCTGGCGTTCCGAAACGCATACGTCTTCGGCATGATCTCGGCGAAGATCAGGACGAGCAGGGTCATGGTCAGCGTCGCATAGGCGACGCCGGTCTCGCCGAACAGCCCGATGAACAGACTGGTGGCCAGGGCCGAGGCCAGGATGTTGACGAGGTTGTTGCCGAACAGCAGGGCGCCGATCAGCCGGTCGGTGCGTTGGCGCAGGCGGTTGACGAGTCCGGCCCGGATATCGCCACCGTGTTCGAGCTGATGCATCAGCGGCCGCGACGCTGCGGTCAACGCCGTTTCCGAGCCAGAGAAGAAGGCTGACAAGACGAGCAGAAAGGCGATGGCGGCGATGGTCAGAACCATGGTCTCGTCCAGGCAATCAAGGGTGGTGGGGACTCCGCATCAGGCGGCCGCGATGGCATCGGCGAGTGCCGCCAGGACGGTGTCGGCCGGCACGTCCCTGGCGATGAACGCCTCGCCGATGCCGAAGGCCAGCACGAAGGTCAGTTTGCCGTCGCGAACCTTCTTGTCGCGCATCATGTGGTCCAGCAGCACATCGGCGTCCCATCCGCGGCGCGGCAAAGCGGCGAAGCCTGCCGGCAGGCCGGCGGCGATCAGGTGGGCGCGGACGCGCTCGGCGTCGGTGCCCTCGCAGAGGCCGAGGCGCACCGAGAGGTCGAAGGCCAGCGCCATGCCGGTGGCGACGGCCTCGCCGTGCACCAGGGCCTCGCCGAAGCCGGTTTCCGCCTCCAACGCGTGACCGAAGGTGTGGCCCAGGTTGAGCAGCGCCCGGACACCGGCCTCGCGCTCGTCGAGGCCGACGATGCGCGCCTTCGCCGTACAACTCGTCTTGATGGCCCGTTGCCGCGCCGCCGCATCGCCGGCCAGCAGCGCCGCCCCGTTGCCTTCCAGCCAGTCGAAGAATGCGGGATCGTCGATCAGGCCGTACTTGACCATTTCGGCGTAGCCGGCGCGGAGCTGGCGGGCGTCCAGCGTGTCCAGCGTTGCCGTGTCGGCGAGCACTAGGCGCGGCTGATGGAACAGGCCGACCAGGTTCTTGCCTTGGGGCGTGTTGATGCCGGTCTTGCCGCCGACGCTGCTGTCCACCTGGGCGAGAAGGGTCGTCGGCACCTGCACGAAGTCGAGGCCGCGCAACAGGATGCCGGCGGCGAAGCCGGTGATGTCGCCGATGACGCCGCCGCCGAGCGCGACCAGCGTTGTGCTGCGGTCGATCCCCGCCGCCAGGATGCGCTCGCAGAGACCCCTCAGGTGGTGAAAATCCTTGGTGGCCTCGCCGGCCGGCAACACCTCGGTCCGCCAAGTGATGCCGGCGGCGTCCAGGGAGCGGGTCAGGCGCGCCCGATAGAGCTCGTCGACCGTCGTGTCGGTGACGATGACCACGCGGGGGGCGGCGAGCAATGGGCCCAGGCTGGTGCCCGCGTGTTCCAGGATGCCGCTGCCGATGACGATGTCGTAGGAGCGCTCGCCGAGCGCGACGGTCAGACGCTCGCTTCCCGGCGGCGTGACCTGGGGCTTGGCGGTCATGACGGTTCCACCGCCCGGCTGGCGATCAGGCCGCGCTCGCCAAGGGCATCGATTACCCGGCGAACGGTGGTGTCGATCGACGCCGCGTCGGAATCGACGACGAGATCGGCCTCAGCATAGACCGGATAGCGCTGCTGGATCAGGCTCGCCAGCACCGCGCGCGGATCCGTGTGCCGCAGCAGCGGCCGGGTGTCGCGACGGCCGGTTCGCTCGACCAGCACGTCCAGGTCGGCGCGCAACCAAACCGAGACGCCGCCCTCTCCGATTCGCCGCCGGGTCTCCGGGTCCATGAAGGCGCCGCCTCCGGTCGCGATGACGCAACGGCCGTTGCGCAGCAGGCGGGCGACGATGCGCCGCTCCACGTCGCGAAACGCGCTTTCGCCGTAGATTTCGAAGATGTCCGCGATCGAACATCCTGCGGCCTTGACGATCTCGTCGTCGGTGTCGACGAACGCGAGGCCGAGGTGCTTCGCCAACCGGCGCCCGACGCTGGATTTTCCGGCCCCCATGAGACCGATGAGCACGATCGCCCCGTCGCCAGGTTCAGGTTCGGGGGCGGCGTCGTCGTTTGTCATTGTCTCGCAACCGTCCGCCGTTGGCGACGGAGGGGCCGTTGATTGGCGGCCGGTAGGCCGTTACACTGCCCCGTGTTTGCCACACTTGGCGGCGATCGTAAACCATTCGCCCACGGCGGCCTCGACGCCGCCCCCTGGCACCCAGCCACCCGACCATGCCGGATTTGTCCGGCCAGGGAATCACCGCATGAGCAGAGCCTTCCGCTACCTGGTCATCATTCTGGCGCTATTGGTGGTTGTCGGCCTCGGCTATCTCGCCACCGGCGATCTCCCGGCGCCGCGCGCCCCGGTCGAGAAGATCGTCCCCAATGACCGCTTTCCTAAGTAGCCTGGCTCGCCCGTTGCGCGACGGGGTCGTCTTGCTGGTGGTCCTGGCAGGGGCGCTGGCAGGGGCGCTGGCAGGGGCGCTGGCGTCGGTGACGGCTGCCGCGCAACCCGCCGCGTTACCTCCTGCCGCTGGGACCGATG
>CAZVRW010000082.1:0-2097 GCA_964630265.1 uncultured Rhodospirillaceae bacterium | reverse complement strand
GTCGCCGTCGATGCGCTGCCGCCGATTGCCGTCGACGGGATCGGCTGGCCGGACCCCGCCCGCGCGTTCCATCGCACCGTCTGGCGCGGCACCAGCCGTGACGCCGTCGTCGAGCGCTTGCAAGAACTGCCGATCGCGGCGGCATCGCCGACCCTTCAGGGCTTGCAGCTGCGGCTGATGACCGCCGCGGCCGAACCACCGCCGGCTGCAGCAGACTCGGTTGTCGGCGGCTTCCTCGCGGCACGCTTGGCGGTGCTGCTCCGGGCCGGCGCCTGGGAGTCGGTGGTCGAGTTGGTGCAGCGGACGCCCGTCGATGCGCGCTCGCCGGCGATCGCCCGCGTCGATGCGGAAGCGCGCTTCCTCGCGGGGGATCACGATGGTGCCTGCCGAGCCGTCATCGCCGAGGTCGGCCAAGCCGATCCGGCCGAAGTGTTCTGGCCACGGGCGCTGGCATTCTGTCAGAGATTGGCCGGCGACCCGGCGGCGGCGGCGCTCAGCTTGACGCTGCTGCGGGAGGCCGGCGCGGATGATCCTCGGTTCCAGGCGCTGGTCGGGGCGCTGGCCGTCACCGGTGATCCTCCGACGATCGAGCTGGACGGGCCGACGGCTCCCGATCCGCTGTTCGTCACCGTGGCCCGCGCCGCCGGTGCCCGGCCGCCCGCCGCCTGGGCGGAGGCCGGAGCCCCCTGGCTGACCCGGGTACTGGCCGACGCGCCCGGCCTGCCGATCGGTTTGCGTCTGGTCGCCGCCGAGCGCGCCCATGCGGCGGGCGCCGGGGCCGCCGAGACGGTGCGGAGGCTCTACCGCGAGGCGACCAAGAGCGAGCCGGGTGGCACCGGCGCGGTGGCGGCGGCGCTGGCGCGTGCCGCAGCTTTCCGTCAGGCCGAGGCGGCAACGGTCGACCTCGACCGCGCCGATGCCGTCATTGTGGCGCTGGACGAGAGTCGGCAGGTGGCGCGCTATGCGCCGACCGCCGATCTCTACCGCGATCTGCTCGTCGGCTTCGAGCCGACGCCGACCCTGATCAGTCGGTCGGGCCAGTTGGTGCCGGCCCTGCTCGCGCTCGGCGCCGTGGAGGCGGCGGTGGAGTGGCTGGAGGTCGCCCATGCCGAGAGCGAGTTCAATTCGGCGGCCCTGGATGCCGGCGTCAGCGCCGCGCCCTACATCGCGTTGCTCGATCCCGCGTTCGACGACGATGCGCGGCTAACCCGGTGGGCGGCTCTGGCGGAGGGCGACGGCGCCGGGCGGGCGGCCGTTCTCGCGATGGCTTTCGAGGGGCTCGGTCGCCGCGTGCCGCTGGCACTGGCTGCGGCGGCAGCGCCGGCGATGCCGCCGGCGCCCCCGACTACGCCGACCACCACGCCGACCACTGCGCCGCCCGCGACCGCGCCACCGGGAGCGGGGCTCGCCGAAGCGCCACCGGGAGCGGGGCCCGCCGAAGCGGCGGCGGCGGGGCACGCCGGCGAGGCGGTGCTGCGCGTCCTCCTGCTGCCGCCGCCGGAGGGGCCGGGCCGGTGGGACGTGGCGACGCTGCGTGGCGCCGTCGCGGCGCTCCGGCGCCTCGGCCTCGATCTCGAAGCCCGGGACTTGGCCATCGAAGCGGCCACCGCGCGCGGCTTGTGAGCACGCCGCCGCCGGCCAGCGCGCGCGCGGCGCGCCACATCGAAGCGTTTCTGGAGATGCTGGCGGCCGAACGCGGCGCCGCGCGCAACACGCTGGATGCTTATTGCCGCGATCTCGACGCCTTCGCCGGGCATGCGGCGACCGCCGGCCGCACCCTCCTGGATGCCGACGCCGAGACCGTGCGGTCGTTTTTCGGTGCGCTCGCGGCGGCCGGCGCCTCGCCCCGCACGGCCGCCCGCCGCCTCTCGGCGCTGCGCCAATTCTATCGGTTCCTGGCGGCGGAAGGGTTGCGCGGTGACGAGCCGACGCGGACCGTGGATGCGCCGCGCTATCGGTCGCCCTTGCCGAAATTCCTGCGCGAGGATGAGGTGGAGCGGCTGCTGGCGGCGGCGGCCGGGCGGCACGATGCCGAGGGGGTGCGTCGATGGCTCTGCTGGAGATCCTGTATGCGACCGGTCTCCGGGTCTCCGAACT
>CAZVRW010000081.1:2730-12785 GCA_964630265.1 uncultured Rhodospirillaceae bacterium | reverse complement strand
TCCGGCGCATCCGGCAGGTCACGCTGCGCTTTAGACCTGCCCTACGTCGGTTAGACTCGAACGAAGGTCGGAATAGCCGAAGGCGTATTCCGACGAATGGCTTCGGATGCGACCCACTCTGTCCCTGCCGACCTTCAGCGGCAGGTGAAAGACAATCGAGAGGCTGCGACCCATTCCAACCGTGCTAACATCGGGTCCGTATCGGTGCTTCTTCTACGCGGGGGACCGCGAAGAGCCCCCGCACGTGCATGTGGAGAGGGACGATCGGATCGCGAAGTTTTGGCTCGATCCCGTCAGACTCGACCGGAGCGGCGGCTTGAGCCGAACGGAACTCGGTCGCATCCAAAGACTCGTGACTGACCATCAAGAGACGCTGTTGGAGAGCTGGCATGACTATTTCGGCCGCTGACATTGGGGTGCCCACCGTGGAGTCCCTGGGGATCACCGATGACACCTTGAGTGTCGAGCTCAGCGACGGGCGGAGTCTCTCCGTGCCCCTGGCGTGGTTTCCGCGATTGCTCCACGCGTCTCGCGAGGAGCGGTGCGGCTGGCGGCTCATTGGCCGAGGCGAAGGCGTTCACTGGCCCGGCCTGGACGAAGACATCAGCGTCGCCGGCCTGCTCGCCGGCAAGCCCTCGGGCGAAAGCCAGGAGTCGTTCAAGCGCTGGCTGGCGCAACGGGCGGCGGGGCCCGCGGCCGCTTCGGACGGTCGATAAGAAGCTTGCATTCTCCGAAAAATGCTCTTATAAGCTGTATTGCTGTTTAGTTGTGCTTTGCCCGGTTGCCATCAAGGTGCTCCCCGCACCGCGGCGGCGCCGGCTTTTTCTTGATCTGCCCGGCCCCCTTGTCCCGGTGCGCGGCGCCGGTATCTGGCCGGGTGACCCCGCGGCGGGCGGCGAAACCGGGGCGCGGCCCGCGGGCGCCGACGAAATCCTACTTTTTCCTACTTTTTCCTACTTTTTCCGACAGTTTCACGCCGCGCCGCGTCACCGGCCCTGTAAAATCAATGCTTTGCAGAATTTTTCAAGGGCTTAGCCCGTTCCAAACTGTGCCCGACCCGGCATTTCTTGGGCGACATCGACTCTTGGGCGACATCGCCATTAGCGACCGGCTTCATTGACCGGCGTCCAGTGTTGTGGCGGGGCGCCTCCCCATTGACACGTCCGGGGGCGATCGCGTCCCCTCCGATGCGTCAGCTCACTTGGGCACGTGCCGCTTCTTCGCGTTCTTGTTCAGGACCCGACGTTCGAAGGCGCCGAGCAGGCGCAGCGTGATCAGGGCCAGGACCAGGATCAGCGCCGCGATGACATAGTTGCCACTGCCGCAGGCGAGCCCGATCGCGCCGGCGAGCCAGATGCTTGTGCCGGTGGTGACGCCGACGACGCTGCCGCGCGACTGGATGATCGCGCCGGCGCCGAGAAACGCGACCCCCGTGGCGATCGCTTCGATCACGCGGATCGGATCGGCGGCGATGGTCGCCATCTGCTTCTCCAGTGACGCGACCATCTCGAGGGAAATGATGGTGAAGGCGCACGCCGCCAGGGACACCAGCATGTGAGTGCGCAGTCCCGCCGGCTTGTCAGCGGTTTCGCGTTCGTACCCCACCCCGATCGCGAAGAGCAGGGCGAGACAGAGCCGGACCGCGATCTCGAGGATCGGCGTTTCCGTCGCCGTCAGGCTGTCGAGGCCGAGACCGTCGATGATGTCAAAATCCACCAGCGCTCCCCCTCAAGTGGCACCGCCACGTTCGCGCCTCAGTCGTCGACGCCCAGGACCGCGAAGTTTAACATGGAGCAAACCGCCGTGGCGAAGGCGCTGATAGGCTCAGCACTCCCGCGCGGCCCCCGGATCGCTCGGGAATGAACCGGCGATTCGCGACAGGACAATGTCAACCCCATGGCAAGGCGTTCGGAACCGACACGGAAAGCCCAGGGAGAGCAGGCTCCGGGCGAGTCGCTCGGCACGGTCGTTTCGGTGAACGGCAGTGTCATCGACGCGCGGTTCGAAAGCCGGCTGCCGGCGCTGAACGCAAGGCTCGTCGCCGGCGACGAGGGACGGATCATCGTCGAGGTTGCGAGCCATCTGGATGCCCGAACCGCGCGTGGCGTCGCGCTGACGCCGACGCGCGGTCTCGCGCGCGGCATGCGCGTGGTCGACACGAACGGCCCCCTGACGGTGCCCGTCGGAGAGCCTGTTCTCGGGCGGATGCTGAACATCTTCGGCGATGTGATCGACGACGGCGAGCCGCTCGAGGGTGTGCAGTGGCGATCGATCCATCGGTCGCCGGTGCGCCTGGCGCGTCGGGAAGTGCGATCGGAGATCTTCCAGACCGGCATCAAGGCCGTCGATCTGCTGTCGCCGCTGGAAAAGGGCGGCAAGGCCGGGCTGTTCGGCGGCGCCGGCGTCGGCAAGACCGTGCTGATCACGGAGATGATCCACAACATGGTCAGCGGCTACGAGGGCGTGAGCTTGTTCTGTGGGATCGGCGAGCGTTGTCGCGAAGCCGAAGAGTTGTATCGGGAAATGCGCGAGGCCGGAGTCCTCGACAAGACCGTCATGGTGTTCGGACAGATGAACGAGGCGCCGGGCGTGCGCTTCCGCGTCGGTCATGCGGCGCTCACCATCGCCGAGTTCTTCCGCGACGATGTCGGTCGGGATGTCCTGCTGCTGATGGACAACATCTTCCGTTTCGTGCAGGCGGGCTCGGAAGTGTCCGGGCTGCTCGGACGGATTCCGTCGCGCGTCGGCTATCAGCCGACACTGGCGACCGAACTGGCCGAACTGGAGGAGCGGATCTGCAATACGTCGAGCGGCAGCCTGACCTCCATCCAGGCCGTCTACGTGCCGGCCGACGATTTCACGGATCCCGCCGCCACCCATACCTTCGCCCACCTGTCGGCCTCGATCGTCCTGTCGCGCAAGCGGGCCAGCCAGGGGCTTTATCCCGCCGTCGACCCCCTGCAATCGGGGTCGAAGATGCTGACCCCGTCCATCGTCGGCGACCGGCACTATCGCATCGCCCGCGGCGTGCGCCAGGCGCTCGCGGAATACGAGGACCTGAAAGACATCATCGCCATGCTCGGCATCGAGGAGTTGTCCGAAACGGACCGCGCCACGGTCGCGCAGGCGCGAAGGCTCGAGCGTTTCCTGACCCAGCCGTTCTTCACCACGGAGCAGTTCACCGGCAAGCCCGGCAAGCTGGTGTCGCTCGAAGAGACCTTGGACGGCTGCGAGCGCATTCTCGACGGCGCGTTGGCCGACCAGCCGGAGCGCGCCTTCTACATGATTGGTCCCATCGAGGAGGTCGCGGGGGACGGCCACGGCGGCGATGGCGCCGGCAGCAGCGGCAATGGCAACGGCAATACCGGCGACAAGGGATGAGATGCCCGTATGCGGCTCAAGGTGCTGATTCCGACCTGCAAGTTGATCGAGGCCAACGTCTCGAAGGTCGTTGCCGAGGCGGCCAACGGGTCTTTCGGACTGCTGCCACGCCATGTCGACTTCGTGACGGCGCTGGTGCCGGGGATCCTAATGTTCGTCGAAGACGGCGAGAACGGCCCCGGCCGCGAGCGGATCGTCGGGGTCGGCGAGGGCATCCTGGTCAAGTGCGCGGACGAGGTGCTCGTCTCGGTCCGACGCGCCACTGAAGGCGACGATCTTTCGAGCTTGCGACGAACGGTCGAGGAGGAGTTCCTGCAGATGGACGTTCGGGAACGCCATGCCCGCAGCGCCACCGCCCGCCTCGAGGCCGGCGTCGTCCGCCGCTTCATGGCCTTCGAGGAGTGATCGCCTTGGCCGATCGTCGCTCACCGGACAACCGAGCGTCGCGCCGGGAGTTTGCAACAACGGTCGGGCGAAAGGCCGAGCGCAAGCGCAAGGCGCAGCGGGAGGGGCGGAGAAGCCTCTTGTTCGGGCTCGGCATGTTCGGCCTCGTCGGCTGGTCCGTGGCGGTGCCGACGGTGCTCGGCACGTTGCTCGGCTTTTGGTTGGACAGCCGGTTTCCGGGGCCGCCGTCCTGGACACTCACCTGTCTGTTCATGGGAGTCGTGGTCGGTTGCCTGAACGCCTGGTACTGGGTGCGACGGGAGAGCCGGCATGACTGACGCACACCAGCCAGGCGGCGCGGGGGGTGGCCGTGACGTGAACATGCGCATGGGGCGGTGATGGAAGCCATCCACCAGAACTTGATCGCCCTCGGGGTGATGTTGCTGCTGGGCCTGCTCACCAGTGCCATCGGCCGAAGCATACCCTTGCCGCAGGTCACCTTGCTGGGCATCTTCGGCGTGCTGATCGGTCCGGCCGCCCTCGACCTGCTGCCGATCGATGTGCAGGCGTGGTACCCGCTGTTTTCGGACGTCGCGCTCCTCATGGTCGGGTTTCTGCTGGGCGGCAGGTTGTCGCGCGCGGCCTTGCGCAAGACCGGACGCCAAGTCGTATCGATTTCCGTGTTCGAGGTGGTCGGCGTTTCTATCGCCGTGTTCGTCGGGCTTCGTGCGGTCGGCGTGCCCTTGGACCTGAGCTTGCTGCTCGCGGGCATCGCCCCGGCATCGGCGCCGGCCGCCGTGAGCGCCGTCGTGCAGGAGGTGGAGGCCGAGGGGCGTTTTACGGACACCCTGCTCGGCGTCGTCGCGATCGATGACGCTTGGGGGTTGATCATGTTCAGCCTGCTGCTTGCCGCCGCCCTCTCGATCAGCAGTGATGGTGGCGATGCCTTGGAGATCCTGCAAAGGGGAGGCCGGGAGATCGGTGGTGCCGTGGCGGTCGGGTGCGTTGTTGGTCTGCCGGCTGCGTACCTGACCGGACGGATCCGCCCGGGCGAACCGATGCAAACGGAGGCCCTCGGCATCGTCCTTTTATGCGGTGGCCTCGCCCTCTGGCTCGAGGTGTCGTTCCTTCTCGCGGCGATGGTGATGGGAGCCGTTGTCGTCAATCTCGCCCGCCATCATCGCCGTCCGTTCCACGAGATCCGCAACATCGAGTGGCCGTTCATGGTCGTCTTCTTCGTCCTCGCCGGCGCTTCCCTGCATGTGGATCGGCTGGCCGAGATCGGGTTTATCGGCGCCGTCTACATCGGGTTGCGTGTGCTCGGCCTGATTGCCGGAGGCTGGCTCGGCGGCCTCGTCGGCAACGCTGAACCTCTGCACCGGCGCTGGATCGGCATTGGCATCATGCCCCAGGCCGGCGTCGCGCTCGGCATGGCGCTGGTCGCCGGCAACCGCTTCCCGGACATCGAGAGCACGCTGCTCGCGATCGTCATTGGCACCACGGTGATCTTCGAACTCATCGGGCCGATCTTGACACGCCTCGCCGTTGTCCGTGTCGGCGAGGCAAAGGCCAGTCCATGATCATGGGGACTTCGGAAACCAGGGATGTGCGGGAATGTTGTTGATCGTCGATCTGATCTTTCCCTTTGCCGTCGGCGGACTGCTCGGCGTGCTTTATTTCTACGGCCTGTGGCTGTCGCTCGGTCGGCTCAGCCGGTCTCGGCATCCGATCGCCTGGTTGCTGGGCAGCGCTGCCGTCCGCATCGCCGGGCTCGTCGCCGTCTTCTATCTGGTCATGGATGGCGCGTGGGAGCGCTTGGCGGCCTGCCTTCTCGGCTTCGTCGTGGCCCGGCTGGTGCTGATCCGGCGGCTCAGACCCAAAGCAACGGCTGAAGCTTTGGAACTGCGACCATGAGCGGGGTGCGTCATGCAGATCAGCCCGGATGAGATCGTGCTCTGGCAGGTGGGGCCGTTCGAACTGAACGCCACGATCGCGTTCACATGGCTGGTGATGGCGGTCATGGTGATCGGCGCCCGGCTGATCACGGCGCGGCTTTCCTCCGCGGAAGAGATGTCGCGCTGGCAGAACCTGCTCGAGGTTCTGGTGACCGGCCTGCGCGATCAGATCCGCGATGTCAGCCGCCAGGAGCCCGGACGCTTCCTGCCGTTCATCGGCACGCTGTTCTTGTTCATCGCGATCGCCAACCTGCTTGCGATCGTGCCCGGCTACATGCCGCCCACCGGTTCCCTGTCGACGACCACGGCACTCGCCATCTGCGTGCTGATCGCGGTGCCGGCCTATGCGATCGCCGACCGCGGTCTGGCCGGTTACCTGAAGAATTACGTCCGGCCGACGCCCATCATGCTGCCGTTCAACATCATCGGCGAGGTGTCGCGAACCGTTGCCCTGGCGGTGCGCTTGTATGGCAACGTGATGAGCGGCACCGTGATCGCCGGCATCCTGATCAGCCTCGTGCCGTTCTTCTTTCCCATCGTGATGGACTTGCTGGGCCTGCTGACCGGCATGATCCAGGCGTACATCTTCGCGGTCCTGGCGATGGTCTACATCGCATCGGCCATGGGCGCGCATGCCGGGGACGACGACGGCGCCGCGGATGACCATGCCACGGGGCCGTCCCATGCACAGGCGACAGGTGAACAAGCGACAGATGGACGGGCGACATAGGAGGATTTCATGGATAATCTCGGACTGATTGGCGCGGCCTCGATCATCGCCGCCGGCTTGTCGATCGGCATCGGTGCCATCGGACCCGCGCTCGGCGAGGGGCGCGCGGCCGCTCAGGCGTTGAGTGCGCTGGCGCAACAGCCGGACGAGGCCAACACGATCACGCGGACCCTGTTCGTCAGTTTGGCGATGATCGAATCCACGGCGATCTATGCGTTCGTCGTGTCGATGATCCTGATCTTCGCCAATCCATTCTGGGACGTTGTCGTGGCCCAGGCCGGAGGCTGAGCCATGGAGATCAACTGGCTCACCGTCGGAGCCCAGATCGTCAATTTCCTGATCCTGGTCTGGCTGCTGCAGCACTTCCTGTATCGGCCGATCATCGCCGCGATGGATCGGCGCGAACAGCGGATCGCCGATCGGCTCGAGACGGCGCGCCGCAAGTCCGAACAGGCCGACGAAGCGGCGCGAAAAAACCGTGCCGAGCGCGAACAATTCGCCAACGAACGCGACACGTTGATGAAAGAGGCGCGCAATGCCGCCGAGGAGCTGAAAAAATCGCTGTCCGCGGAGGTTCGCCGGGACGTTGACGACAAGAAGCGGAAATGGATCGACGCCGTCGATGCCGAGCGCGCGGACTTCCTGCAAGAGTTGCGGCGCCAGTCGGGCGAGCACTTTTTGCGGCTGGCGCGGCGCGCCCTGGGCGACATGGCGGGGGCCGACATGGAGCAGCAGATGGCGAAGGTGTTCGTCGAGCGGCTCCGCGGCTTGGCGGACGACCGGAAGCGGCAGCTCGCGGAAGGCGTTTCCGACCACGCTGGCACGCTGGTGGTCCGAAGTGCCTTCGATCTGCCGGCCCAGACCCGTCGCCGGGTAACCAAGGCCCTACACGACGAGATCCTGGAGGATGCCGAGGTCGAGTACGAGATCTCTGGCGACATCGCCTGCGGCATCGAACTGGCGGCGGGCAGTCAGCGGCTGGCTTGGTCCCTCGATGACTATCTGGACGCGATGGAGTCTCACTTCGACCAGCGCCTGCGAGAGGCCGCGCAATCGGTAGACTATCGGCAAGCCGGATAGGGGGGAGCCAGTGCTCAAGGAGATCGTCGGCGAAGCCTTCACCGAGGTCGATCGCGTCATCGACGACGTTGCGCCGGAGCTGCGGACGATCGAAGTCGGCACGATCACGCATGTCACCAGCAGCATCGCTCGCGTCAGCGGCCTCGGTCGCGTGGGCGCCGAGGAACTGCTTCGGTTCCCGGGGAACGTCGCGGGATTTGCGCTCAGTCTGGCGCCGGATGCGATCGGTGTCGTCCTGCTCGACGAAGGCGACAGGCTCCGGGCGGGCGACGAGGTCCGGCGCACCGGTCGGGTCGTCGATGTCCCTGTCGGCGACGATCTGATCGGTCGGGTCGTCGATGCCCTCGGGCGGCCGCTGGACGACCGCGGGCCGATCGCCCAGGAGCGTCGCCGGCCGATCGAGCGGGACGCGCCCAGAATCCTCGACCGGGCGCCCGTCAGCATCCCGCTGCAAACCGGCCTCAAGGCCGTCGACGCGCTGATCCCGATCGGCCGCGGTCAACGGGAATTGATTGTCGGCGATCGCCAGACCGGGAAGACGGCCGTCGCCATCGACACCATCCTGAACCAGCGGGAAACCGCGGTGATCGCCGTCTACTGCGCCATCGGACAGCGGGCTTCCTCGGTGGCGAAGGTGATCGCCGACCTTGATGCCCGAGGTGCTTTGGATACCACCATCGTTGTTGTCGCGGGTGGCGAGGATCCCCCCGGCATGCAGTTCATCGCGCCCTATGCGGCGACGACGATGGCCGAGCATTTCATGGAACAGGGACGCGACGTGCTGATCGTCTACGACGATTTGACGCGGCATGCCCGCGCCTATCGTGAATTGTCCCTGCTGTTGCGCCGCCCTCCGGGCCGGGAGGCGTTTCCCGGTGACATCTTCTATATCCACTCCCGGTTGCTCGAGCGGGCGACGCACCTGCGCGACGCGCTTGGCGGAGGGTCACTGACGGCCCTGCCGATCATCGAAACCGAGGCCCAGAACATCTCGGCCTACATTCCCACAAACCTGATCTCCATCACCGACGGACAGATCTATCTGTCCCCGAATTTGTTCCAGAAGGGTCAGCTTCCCGCCATCGATGTCGGCCGCTCGGTCTCCCGGGTCGGCGGCGAGGCCCAGCTTCCCGCCTATCGGGCAGCCGCGGGCGATCTCCGCCTTTCCTATGCGCAGTTCGAGGAACTGGAGGCCTTCGCCCGGTTCGGGACGCGGCTCGATGACGAAACGCGCCGCAATCTGGAACGCGGGCGGCGGGTGCGCGAGATCCTGCGGCAGCCGCAGTATGCGCCGCTGACGGAGATCGATCAGCTCGCCGTTCTGCTCGCCGTCGCCAAGGGCGAGTTCGACACCGTTGCCCTCGACCGGGTCGGCGAGGCCGAAACGCGGGTGCAGTGCGCTGCCGGCGAGCAGTTGACAGAAATCAGCGAGCGCATCGAGGCCGGCGAAGATCTGTCCGATGCCGACCGTGACCGCATCCTCGAGGTGGTGCGATCCACCTTGCGGAACGAGGGCTTCATCGGCGCCGAGACGGAAACGCATGCAGACGCTTGAATCCCTGCGCCGGCATATCGACACGGCCGAGGGGTTGCAGTCCATCGTGCGGACCATGAAGTCGCTGTCCGCCGTCAGCATTCACCAGTTCGAGAACGCGGCGCGGTCGCTTTCCGACTACGACCGCACCGTCCGCCTGGGCCTCCGGGCCGTGCTTCGGCAGCGCCAAGCGCTGTTCACGGCCGAGTCCAGGCCGACGGCGGTCGCCGCCATCGTGTTCGGCTCGGATCACGGCTTGTGCGGCCGCTTCAATGAGGAAATCAGCGACTTCGCCTGGCGGACTCTGCGCGACCTGCAGGTTTTTCCGCACGAGTGCACGGTGGCGGCGGTTGGCTTTCGGGTGGCGTCGCGGCTGCAGGCCCTGGGCGCCGACCTCGCCGGCGTGCTGGGACTGCCGGGCTCCGCGGCGGGATTGACGGAGACGGTTAAGACCCTCGCCGTCGACATGGACGTATGGCGCGAGGCGCACGGGGTGGGCCGCGTCCTCGTGTTTCACAACTGCCGGACCGACGAGAGCTTCGCCGAGCCGCGAATGCAGGTGCTGCTGCCGCTTGCCGGAAAAGCGCTGGACGATCTCATGGGCCAGGGCTGGCCGTCGCAAATGCTGCCGCTGTTCACGATGGAACCGGAACGCCTGCTATCAGCCCTGCTGCGTGAGTATCTGTTTGTTGGCCTCTACCGGGCCGGCGCCGAGTCCATGGCGAGTGAGCATGCCAGCCGGCTCGCCGCGATGCAGGCCGCCGAACGGAACATCGACGAGCATCTGGCAGAGGTCAACGCCGAGTATCGCCGGCGCCGCCAACAGTCGATCACCGACGAAATTCTCGATGTGGTGTCCGGCTTCCAAACCCTCCAGTCGGACACCGAGACAACCTCGACCGGTGCCTGAACAAGAAGAACACCATGACACGGCCACCGATCCCGTCGCTGTGAGCAGCGGGCCTTGCCGCTGCCGCGGGTGCACTGCCGC
>CAZVRW010000081.1:0-2630 GCA_964630265.1 uncultured Rhodospirillaceae bacterium | reverse complement strand
CGCCCGCGACATCCCGCCCGCGACATCCAACCTCAACTGCGTGGGATGTTGCCCCCGGTTGCGGCCATCGCGGTTTACTCCATTGGCAAATTGTGGTATGGTTTCAGTGCTCAAATCGATCAGTGGCCTAAGTTGCGGGCCTGATATGCCGCAAGTCCGGGATAACGGTTCTATGGAGAGAGGCCATGAAACGCAAATTGTTGTGGGGAGCTGCCTTGCTCTCGGCAAGTGTAATCTTGCTGCCTGATACTTTCGTCAAGCCAACCTTCGCTGATGAATGGACCGAGCCGTGCGGCTCGGCAATTCCCCAACTCTACTCCTCTGCCGGTCTTCAGAATGCGCATTGCGTGGGCGACGGGGAGATGCGTGAACTCCGTGGCGGTTTCTTGAACGGCTTCGTTCGTTCGGTGATCAATGCGGTCCAAAACGCGGTCGACGAACCCAACACGGTGGTTTTCAATGACAGGCGGGAGGAAGGTTCGGGAAATCAATCGTTCAGCTTCACGAACGGCACGTCGGGCAGTGTATTCGCCGGGAGGACGAACTCGACGGTGCGTAGCTCAGCCTACAGTCGGACGACGCACAGGCGCCGGTAGTGCGGTCGCCAGCGGGCGCCCGCGCCGGCCGCCAATCGCCCACTTACCGCGCCAATCCTTGCGCAAAAGCATCTGATGCCTGTCACAGGCTAAGTCGCGCTGACCGCACGTGCGCTATCATTGCGCTTGCCCAACAGTCATGGTGCCCGGACAGGAGATGGAAATGAGTGCGAAGGACGCGTACGAACAAAAGCTGCGGGCCAAGCTCGACGAATGGAAGGCCGAAATCGAAAAGCTGAGCGCGAAAGCCGAGCAGGCCGAGGCCGAAACCAAGCTCAAATATCAAAAACAAGTTGAGGACCTGAAGGCGCGGCGCGACGACGTCCGCGAGCGCCTGGACGAACTTAGGAAAGCCGGGGACGATGCCTGGGAGGACGTGAAAGCGGGGATCGAAAACGCCTGGACAAGCCTGGAGGACGCCATGCGCAGGGCCGCCGAACGGTTCAAGTGACCGGTCGATTCAAGTGACCCGTCGGTTCAAGTGCCTGCCGGTTGCGGTTAGGGTGACCGGGCGCGGGGCGAGATGCCGGCGACGGACACGCCGCGGCGTCGCGTGCCCGTCGCCGGGCCGGGCGTGCTGGCGCACCAGCGGGTCACCCTGAGCCGTCACGGGTGATCGGTTGCGATTGCGGGGCACTGGACGATGCTCGATACGCTCGTCGTGATCGGGATCTGGGCGCTCTTTCTTGCGGTCACGGTCCCTTACGCGCTGCGGGCGCGGCATCCGCGGCAAAAACCGGTCGCTGCGATCGCGATCTTTGTCTTCATCTTTTCAGCCGTCGCATTCTTTCTTTACAGTGCCCTGACGTGGCTGCTGGTCCTTGCCGGCGCGGCGCAGGTTCTGGCGCGCCCGTGGGCGGCCGTGCCATTTCTGATCGTTGTGTTTGTGCCGGCTTTCCTTCTGGCGCGGTGGCAAATCCGAAAACCGCCGAGGCGGCCACCGCCCATTTGATCGCGGGACTCGTCACCACGACGTCGATGGCCGCGGGGACCCGGTAAGTTGCTGCGGCGCTTCGGCCATGCCGGGCCCGCGCGCCGCCCGAAAACCGGTGGGCCGAGACGTGGTGGGCCATGCACGAGAGCCTGTATTCCTATATCTGGGATCGCACCCGGCGCGATCAGATGCTCGTCATCGGCTTGTCCCTGGTCGTGTTCCCCCTCAGCATGGTGCCGCTGGAATTGCAGCGCCGGATCATCAACGAGGGCATCGGAGAAGAAGACCTGGGACTCTTGTCCGTTCTCGCGGCCCTCTACGCCGCCACCATCCTGGTGCAGGGCGCGCTGAAGTTCTGGATGAACCTGCGCCGGGCGCGGATCGGCGAATCTCTCATCGCCGATCTGCGCACGATCATCTCCCACGGAAATCTCGACGCGCCGCCGACGCGCGCCGATGCCCGCGATGGTCAGCCGGCCGGGACCACGGTCGCCATGGTCTCCGCGGAAGTCGAGCCGCTCGGCGGATTCGCCGGCGAAAGCTTCTCGGTGCCCATCGTTCAGGCAGGAGTCCTGACCAGCGTGATGGGTTACATGGTCGTCGTTGAGCCGTATCTGGCGCTGGCCGGTTTGGGGATTTTCCTGCCGCAGATGATTGTTATTCCACTCGTGCAGATGCTGATCAATCGGGCAAACAAGAAAAAGATCAAATCAATCCGGGATATCGGCGACGATATCATCGAGGCTGGAAGTGAAGGTGCCTCCTCGGGCTCAAAGGAATCGGAGAAAAGCGTGCTGGCCGATCGGATATCATTTGTATATCGTCTGCGCTTGCATGTCTACCGTTTGAAATATGCGGTCAAGCTGTTCCGTAATATCCTGAATCACCTTGCAGAAATCATGGTATTGCTGGTGGGTGGCTGGATGGTGATCGGCGGACAAACCGAACTCGGAACCATCGTTGCCTTCCTGGCGGGATTGCAGCGTGTCCGCGACCCCTGGCGGGATCTCGTCGCGTACTATCGGCAAGCCTCGGACGCCCGCGTCAAGTACCGATTGATCCGGTCCGCCCTCGATGAAACGGCGCCGTCGGGCGCCTAA
>CAZVRW010000080.1:0-13158 GCA_964630265.1 uncultured Rhodospirillaceae bacterium | reverse complement strand
CGGGTCATGGCGCTGATATGGGCGGGCGCGGCGGTGCGGCAACTCATCGGCCGGGCGCGTCAAGCCCCTCAGAAGGCGTAGCGGGCGCCGAAGACGATATTGTGCGTGGCGAAGTCGGTCTGGATGGCGCGGCCGGTCGCGTCGGCCATGTTCGGGTCCAGGGTGAAGATGTAGCGGTATGCGGCCTCCGCCGACCAGTGGGCGGAAAACAGATAGGAGATGCCGGTGCCGACCTGGAAGGCCAGCATCCAGGCGTTGTCGTCGATCATGGTGACACCGCCCAGCGCGATGTCGTCGTAGATGACGTTGGCGATGCCGATGCCGCCGATGAAGTATGGCGACCAGCGGCTGTTCGTCTCGAAGTCGTAGGCGAGATTGGCAGTCAGCACCACCGCGCGCGCGTCGCCCGAAGCGCCGCCGGCGCCAGGGTTAAGGCCGGGAATGGTGCCGGCGTCGCTGATCTGGATGTCGTCGACGGCAAACGTCTGGTACCAGACCTGCCCTTCCGCGCGGAACCCGGATCGCCAAGCATAGCCCGCCGTGCCGGCGAACGTGGCGCGGTTGGCGAAATCCAGGGTCGCCTCCAGGCCGCCGCTCACGTCGCCGCGGCGCGGAATGGCGAGACCCAGCGACCCGGCCACGTACCAGCGATCGCGGGCGGCGGCGAACGGAACGGGCACCGGAGGCGTCGCGGGCGGCGTGGTTGCCTCGGCCGGTGCGCTGACCGTCTGTTCGCGCTCGGGCTGTGCGCTTATGGGCGGTCCGGACGCCACGCCTGGCGGCTTGGCCGGCGCCGTCCGCGGCCGTGCACTCAAGGGATGCGGGGCGCCGAGCACGGCTCCCACGTCGTAGGCGGTCGGGCCCGCGACGGCTGCGGACGGCTGGGCGGCGAGGGCCGCCGTCGCCGCGAGCAGCACGACCCAGGCCGGCCCGCGCATGCCCCGGTTCCCCGCGTAGTCGCCGCCGTGCCGGAGCCGGCTCAGTCGCCGACCATCATGTTGTGGGTTTCCGACGGCAAGGTCACCACCAATCCGTCCAGGTCCTCGGTCATGCGGATCTGACAGCCGAGCCGCGATGTCCGGGTCAGGCCGAAGGCGAGATCGAGCATGTCCTCCTCCTCCTCCCGCGGCTCGTCGAGCCGGTCGTACCAGTCGGGGTCGACGATGACATGACAGGTCGAGCAAGCGAGCGACCCCTCGCAGGCGCCCTCCAGATCGATGTCGTGGCGGTGCGCAATTTCCAGCACCGACAGCCCGATGGGGGCGTCGACTTCCTGCCGGCTGCTGCCGTCGGCGGCAATGAAGGTCATCTTCGGCATGGCGGCTGGCTATCCTGTTCCTTGTCCATGTCTTGGTGAGGCGCTCGCGGTTGCGGGCGCGGGAAGACGGTCGCGGCGGCGCCGGGCCCGGGCTCAGCGGGCCAACAGTGACGTCCGGTTCGAAGTCGTGCCGGCACTGCGTGTTGTAACGGCCGCGACGATTCGTTCAACCGCCACGTCGATCTCGGCCTCGGTGGTGAACCGGCCGAGGCCGATGCGCAGGCTTTCGCGGGCGGCGGCGGCATCGAGGCCGAGGGCGCGCAGCACATACGACGGCTCGATCGAGGCCGACGTGCAGGCCGAGCCGGTGGACATCGCAATCTCCGGCAACGCGGCGATCAGGGCCTCCGCGTCGACGCCCGGCAGTCGCAGGTTGAGGTTGCCGGGAACGCGATGGTGCGCATCGCCGTTGACGGCGGCCTCCGGCAGCGACCGCTGCAATGCCGCGAGCAGCCGATCGCGCAGGCCTGTCAGGCGTTCGCCCTCCGCTGCCATCTCTCCGCCGGCGATGCGACAGGCGGTGCCCAGCCCGACGCAGAGCGGCGTCGGCAGGGTGCCGGAGCGCAGGCCGCGCTCCTGGCCGCCACCGTCGATCAGGGGCACCAGCCGCACCCGCGGCCGCCGGCGCACGTACAGCGCGCCGATCCCCTTCGGCCCATAAAGCTTGTGGCCGGAGATGCTGAGCAGGTCGATGTTCATGGCGGCGACGTCGAGCGGGATCTTGCCGACCGCCTGCGCCGCGTCGGTGTGGAACAGGACGCCCCGCGCCCGGCAGAGGGCGCCGATCTCGGCGAGCGGCTGCAGCACGCCGATCTCGTTGTTGACCGCCATCACCGAGACCAGCGCGGTGCGATCGCCAAGCGCCACCGCCAGACGATCCAGGTCGATGCGACCGTCGCCCGAGACCGGCAACACCGTGACGGCGAAGCCCTCCTCGCCGAGCCGTCGGCAACTCTCCAGCACGCATTTGTGCTCGGTGGCACAGGTGACCACGTGGTCGCGGCGCCCATGCCCGCGCCCATGGCCCTGCCCGTGCCCGTGCCCGTGCCCGTGCCCGCGCAGGAAGCGCGCCGCCCCCTTGATCGCCAGGTTGTTGGATTCGGTGGCGCCCGAGGTGAAGACGATCTCGCGGGCCTCGGCGCCGATCGCCGCGGCCACCTCGGCGCGGGCAGCCTCCACCGCCGCCGCCGCGTCGGTGCCGAAGGCATGGCTTCGGGAGTGCGGATTGCCGAAGCGATCGTAAAAGAACGGCAGCATGGCCTCGACGACGCGCGGGTCGGTCGGCGTCGTCGCTTGGTAATCGAGATAGATCGGCCGGTCCATCGGCGCGGTCGTGGTCATGCGGCGTACTCCGGGCGGCGGCGCGCGCGCTCGACCAGGTTCCCCCAAGCCGCCAGAAAGCCGTCGACGTCGGCCGCCGTGCTCATCGGCCCGAGACTGACGCGGATCGCGCATCTGGAGAGGTCCGGCGCCACACCCATGGCGCGCAACACATGGCTGCTCGCCACCGATCCGGACGAGCAGGCGGCCCCGGCGCTGACGGCAATGCCGGCGAGATCCAGGGCAATCACTTGGCTGTCGCTCTCGACATCGGGCGCCGCGAAACAACTCGTGTTCGGCAGCCGGGGCGCGTGTTCCGCGAAGATGACGGTGTCGGCGGCGCGAGCGCGGATGCCCGCCTCCAGCCGAGCGCGCAACGCGGCGAGGCGCTCGGCCGCGGGCAGCGCCGCCGCCCGCTCGGCGGCGACACCGAAGCCGACGATGCCGGGGACGTTCTCGGTGCCCGCCCGTCGCCGCCGCTCCTGGCCTCCGCCGCGCAGCAGCGGTTCGCGCGCGGCGCCGTCGCGCAGCACCAAGGCGCCAACGCCCATCGGTCCTCCCAGTTTGTGGGCGGAGAGGGCGAGGGTGTCGACGCCAAGCGCATCGAGGGCGAGAGGCAGGCGGCCGGCGGCCTGAACCGCATCGCAATGGATCTGCGCGCCATGCCGGCGGCCCACCGTCACCACGGCGTCGATCGGCTGCAGGACCCCGGTTTCGTTGTTGGCCAACATGACGGCGATCAGCGACGGACGGGGATCGGCGGCGAGCCTGGCGTCCAATCGGTCGACGTCCACACGGCCGTCGCCGTCGACCGGGATGATCTCCGGGTCATCGACAGCGTCGAGGACGCACGGATGCTCGACCGCCGACACCAACACGCGTGGCCGCCGGGCGCCGCGCAGCGCCAGCGCGTTCGCCTCGGTGCCGCCGCTGGTGAAGACCACCGTCGCGGGGGCCGCTCCGACCAGCGCAGCGACGGCGGCGCGCGCCCGCTCGACGGCGGCGCGCGCCCGACGACCGCGGCGGTGCACCGACGACGGATTGCCGACCTCGCACAGGGCCGCCGCCATCGCCTCGGCGGCATCGGGATGGATCGGCGTCGTCGCGTTGTGATCGAGGTAGATGTCGGCCGTCATGGCGGCGCGGCGGAGCGTCCCGGTCAGGACGCCGCCGGCAGCGACGTCCGCGGATCCGAGCCCTTGCGCGTCACGTTGAACACGGCGCGGCTGCTGCCCAGGATCCGCCGCTCGCAAATGTCCGCGAGCGTCACGGCGCTCAAGTACAGATATATCTGGTTCCCCAGTTCCTCCCACAGGTCGTGGGTGAGGCAGCGACCGCGGTGGGAGTGGCAGCCCATCGGCGAGCCGGGCGCACAGCGGGTCGCCTTGATCGGTTCATCGACCGCGAGAATGATGTCGGAGACCCGCAGATCCGCCGTCGATCGGGCGAGCAGGTACCCGCCGCCGGGGCCGCGGACGCTGGAGACGAGGCCGGCGCGCCTGAGCTTGCCGAAGAGTTGCTCCAGATAGGACAATGAGATCTCCTGCCGCTCGGCGATCTCGGCGAGGGCGACCGGCTTGCCGCTGCCGTGGAAGGCGAGGTCGGCCATCGCCATCACCGCGTATCGGCCCTTGGTGCTGAGTTTCAACGTCTGTCTCCTCTGTCGCTCGTGATGTCTTGCGCTGATGGGGGTCAGCGGCGGCTCGCCTCCACCGCCACCGGCGGCGGATGGGAGCGCTGCCGGCCGGACTCGCTGTCCTCGTGCCGCGTGGTGCTCCCGGCGTCGTGCAGGCGGTTCTCCAGGTCACGCACGTGCACCTGTAAGGCTGCCACCTGCCCGCGCAGGTTCTCGATGGTCGCCAGCACCGGATCCGGGCAGCCTTCCGCCGGCGTGCCGTAGGGAACGAACCGGCCGGACGTGCTGCGGTCCTTGGGCATGATGCCATGGGCGGGGATGCCGACGGCCGTGACCTCGGCGGGCAAATCCCGGGTGACCACGGCGTTGGCGCCGACCCGCGCCTTCTCGCCGATGGTGATCGGCCCGAGGACCTGCGCACCCGATCCGACGATGACGCCATTCTGCAGGGTCGGATGACGCTTGCGGTCGACTTGGCTGGCGGAATCCACCGAGGGGGCGATGCCGCCCAGCGTCACCCCCTGGTAAAGGGTCACGTCGTCGCCGATCTCCGAGGTCTCGCCGATGACCACGCCAAAGCCGTGATCGATGAACAAGCGCCGGCCGATCACCGCGCCGGGATGAATCTCGATGCCGGTAAGCAGCCGACCGATCTGCGAAATCCAGCGGGCGAGCAGGAAGAAGCGCCGGCGCCACACGGCGTTCGCGATTCGATAGAGCACGATCGCATGAAAGCCGGGATAACAGAGCGCGATCTCCAGGCGCGAGCGTGCCGCGGGGTCGCGCGCCATGAACGAATCGATATCATCCCGGATGCTCTTGAAAACCATGTGGTTAACTATACCTTTCTTCGGCCGGGCGGCTGCCGCGGGCCGGCGTGCCCGTCGCAAACGCCATGACTATAGGATACCCGACTCGCGGGTTCAATTATTAACGGCCGAAAAACTGGCGACGAACCCCGTTAGCCAACACACCCAGTGGGGTTTGATCGGGCGTCGCGGGCGACCTCGGCAGGGGTCTTGAGAAGAGCAAAGCATGCCGGAAGTCATTTTCAACGGTACCGAGGGACGTCTCGAGGGCCGCTACCATCATTCGAAACGGGCCGGGGCCTCCATTGCCCTGGTGTTGCATCCGCACCCGCGCCATGGCGGCACCATGAACAACCGGATCGTCTTCGCGCTGTACCAGCAGTTCCAGCGGCGTGGATTCTCCGTCCTCCGGTTCAACTTCCGTGGCGTGGGCCGATCGCAGGGGCTGTTCGACGACGGCCTGGGCGCGCTCAGCGACGGTGCCTCGGCGCTGGATTGGATGGAGAGTTTCAACCCCAACGCGGCCGAATGCTGGGTCGCCGGCTACTCTTACGGCGCCTTGATCGGCATGCAGTTGATGATGCGCCGGCCGGAGATCCACCGGTTCATCGCCGTGGCTCCGCCGGCCGGCATCGAGGATTTTACGTTTCTGGCGCCGTGTCCCGCGTCGGGCCTGATCGTCAACGGTGACCGCGATGACGTCATCCCGCCCGAGGCGGTGACCAAGCTGGCCAAGAAACTGTCGAGCCAGAAGAACATCGAGATCGAACACAAGGCCGTCGCCGGCGCCGATCACCTGTTCAACGCTCGCCTGGAGGCGCTCGACGCGGTCGTCTCCGCCTACATGGACAGGGTGCTGGCCGCACCGGTTTGAGCCTCGCCGACCGGCCGGTGGACGACGCCGCCGGGCATCGCCGTCGGCACACCGGTGGTTGTCGGCAGGCTCAGCGGCAGCCCCGCGAGGCTGCGCACGGCGAGAAAGGCGAACGCCTGCGCTTCGAGCGCATCACCGTCCCAGCCCGCCTCCTCCACCGGCGCCACCGGCACCGACAGGGCCTCGGCGAGCATCGCCATCAAGGTGCGGTTGTGGCGGCCGCCGCCGCTGACCAGCCACCGGACGGGGGCCGCGGGGAACCAGGCCCGCGCGGCGGCGACCGCGGCGACGGTGAAGGCGGTGAGCGTCGCCGCGCCGTCTTCCGCACCGAGATCGCGCACCGCGTCGAGGACGCGCGCATAGGTGTTGCGATCCAGCGATTTCGGCGGCCTCGCGGCGAAATGCGCATCCCGGAGCCAGTCGGCGACGCGATCGCTGCGGACCCGACCGCCGCGGGCCAAACGGCCGCGCTCGTCCCAGCGTTGTCCGGCGACCCGGCGCACCCAATCGTCGATCAGCGCATTGCCGGGGCCGGTGTCGAACGCCAGGATGTTGGGCGCCCCGTCGGGCGTGCTGCCCGGCGTGCTGCCCGGCGTGCTGCCCGGCAGGCTGCCGGGCCCGATCCAGGTGACGTTGGCGACGCCGCCGATGTTGAGCACGGCGAGCGGCCGCGGCAGCGCATGCGCCAGCGCCGCGTGGTAAAGGGGCACCAGCGGCGCCCCGTGGCCACCGGCGGCCACGTCGGCACCGCGAAAGTCGTCGACGACGGTGACTCCGGTGTCGCGGGCGAGCCGGTCGCCGTCGCCGATCTGCCGGGTGATTCCCAGGTCCGGGCGATGCACCACCGTATGGCCATGGAAGCCGATCACGTCGATGTCGGCGGCGGTGGCGGCGGCGCGCAGCAGGCGGCGCACCGCGTCCACATGCCGCACGGTCAGATCGCGGACGATGTCGTCCATCTCCGGTCCGGGCTCCCGTCCGAGCGCGCGCCGCAGGCGGTTGCGGAACTTCGCCGGGTAGGGATAGCTGGCGGCGGGACCGAAGCCGCCGACACTGACGCCATCGGTGGTCAGAATGGCGGCGTCGATGCCGTCCATGGAGGTGCCGCTCATCAGGCCGAGGGCCGTCAGCGTGCGGGATCGACCGGGGCTCGTGGGCATCGGCGAAACTCCAGCGCCGTTGTCGCTCGCCGCCGTTTGTGTTAGGGCCGCTCGCATCCGTCAACCATGCATGCTGCCGCCCGTTCCATGAGCCACCGCCGCTCTGACTTCATCAACGCCGTCATCGACCGCGGCTTCCTCCACCAATGCACCGACCTCGACGGGTTGGACGCGCTGTGTGCCGAATCGGTGGTCCCGGCCTACATCGGCTTCGACTGCACGGCGCCGAGCCTGCATGCCGGCAGTCTGGTGCCGATCATGCTGTTGCGCACGCTGCAACGTTGCGGCCACAAGCCGATCGTGCTGATGGGCGGCGGCACCACCATGGTCGGCGATCCGTCGGGCAAGGACGAGGCGAGGCGGCTGCTGACGCCGGAGGACATCGCCGCCAACATGGCCGGGATCCGCCGGGTGTTCGGCCGCTATCTCACCTTCGGCGACGGGCCGACCGACGCGGTCATGGTCGACAACGCCGACTGGCTGGCCGGTCTCGCCTACATCCCCTTCCTGCGCGACGTCGGCCGGCACTTTTCCGTCAACCGCATGCTGACGTTCGACTCCGTGAAGCTGCGCCTGGAGCGGGAGCAGCCGCTGACGTTTCTCGAATTCAACTACATGATCCTGCAGGCCTACGACTTTCTCGAACTGGGGCGGCGCCACCACTGCCGGCTGCAGATGGGCGGCTCCGACCAGTGGGGCAACATCGTCTCCGGCGTCGAACTCGGGCGGCGGATCGACGGCGTCAGCCTGTTCGGGCTGACGGTCCCGCTGCTCACCACCGCCTCTGGCGCGAAGATGGGCAAGACCGCGGCGGGCGCGGTGTGGCTGTCGGCGGACATGCTCTCCCCCTGGGATTACTGGCAGTATTGGCGGAACACGGAGGATGCCGATGTCGGCCGCTTCCTGCGGCTGTTCACCGATCTGCCGACGACCGAGATCGCGCGGCTGGAGGCACTCGACGGCGCCGAGATCAACGCCGCCAAGATCGTTCTCGCCAATGCCGCAACGACGCTCTGCCATGGTGCCGAGGCGGCAGTGGACGCCGAGGCGACGGCGCGACGCACGTTCGTCGAGGGGACGGCCGGCGAGGCGCTGCCGACCTTCGATGTGCCGACCGGTGAACTCGCCGCCGGCATCCCGGCGTTCGAGTTGTTTCGCCGGGCCGGGCTCGCCGCCAGCAATTCCGAGGCCCGCAAGCTGATCCGCAGCGGTGGCGGCCGCCTGAACAATGCGCCGCTCAACGATGAGACCCGGTTGATCGGTGCCGACGATCTCGGCGCCGACGGCAGCTTGAAGCTCTCCGCCGGCCGCAAGCGCCACGCGCTGGTGCGCGGCGGCTGAACCGACCGGCAATGACGACCATCGACGAAATCCTGAAGCTGATCGCCACCTGGCGCGAGCGGCGGCCGGTCGCCGGCCGCGCCGAAGAACTGGACCTGCTGTTCACCGCGCTCGCCGCGGATCCGCCGGCGGATGAGGTCTACGAGGTGGAGGACCGCATCTGGGAGATCTGGACCGACCACAACGATACCGCCGTGGTGATGCGCATGAACAAGGCGATCGCCGGCATCGCCCGGCGGCGCATCGACCAGGCCGAGCGGGAGCTGAGCCGGCTGGTCGCCGACTTTCCGGAGTGGGCGGAAGCCTGGAACAAGCGGGCGACGCTTCGCTTCCTGGCGGAACGCGATGCCGACAGCCTCGTCGATATCCGACGGACGCTGGAGCTGGAGCCGCGGCATTTCGGTGCGATTTCCGGGTTCGCGCAGATCTGCCTGCGCCAGGGCCGCCCCGATGCCGCCGTGTTCGCGCTGCAGACGGCGCTGGAGATCAATCCGTTCCTGCACGCGGCCCGCACGGCGCTGATGGCCCTGCAGCAGGACGGCGGCTCCGGCACCCTCCATTGACGGCGCGCCGGCGCCTCAAGACAGGGCCGGCACCAGCATCTCGCCGTGACTGACGGCAACCACGCTGCCGGCGACGCGGACCGCGAGGATGACGCCGCTTTCCAGGTCGGCATTGACCTCGAGGCGTGACGGCCGGCCCATCTCGACGCCCTGCTCGATGATCCAGCGATGGCTGCCGCTCGCCGGCGCGTCGCGGGGCGCCAGGTAGCCGGCCAGGGCCGCCGCCGCCGATCCGGTCGCCGGATCCTCGACGACACCGGCGCCGGGCGCGAACATTCGGGCATGCACGTCGGCGTGCATCCGGGCATGCACGTCCGCTTGCATCCGGGCATGCACGTCCGCGTCGGCAGGCGCGGTTGCGTCGGCGAACAGGAACACGCCAACCTCGGGCCGCCCGGCGAACACCCGGTCCCACAGGTCCAGGCGGGCCTTGGCGCGGCGCACCGCATCGCGGCTCGTCAACCGCACGAAGACGAATGGCGCGCCGCACGACACCACCGCCGGTGCCGGCGCCGGCGCGACGTCGGCGGGGGTCAACGACAGCAGCGCCGCCAGGGTCTCCAGGGATGCCGGCGGCGGCGACACCTCGGGCCGGCGGGCGGCGGTCAACTCGGCCGTCATCGGCCCCGCGGCATCGGCGCGGACGGTGACGGGAACCGGGCCGACGCCCTCCTCCAGCACCATGTCGATCTCCGGCTCGACCAGCGGCACGATCCCTGTCGCCGCCAGGACGACGGCGGTGCCGAGAGTCGGGTGGCCGGCGAACGGCATTTCGAGGGCGGGCGTGAAGATGCGGACCCGGCGGGTGTGGGCCGGATCGTCCGGCGGCAGCACGAAGGTGGTCTCGGAGAGATTGAATTCGCGGGCGATCGCCTGCATCTCGGCCGTCGACAAGCCGGTGCCGTCGGGGACCACGGCCAGTGGATTGCCATCGAACACCCGGTCGGTGAACACGTCGACGGTGTGAAAGTGGACGCGCTTCACGCCGAGAGCTTCCGTCGCAGCAACGCGTTCACCTGTTGCGGATTGGCCTTGCCGCCGGTCGACTTCATCACCTGGCCGACGAACCAGCCGATGACCTTCTCCTGGCCGGCCTTGAACTTGGCGACCTGGTCGGGATTGGCGTCGATAACCGCGTCGACGGCCGCCTCGATGGCGCCCGAGTCGGTGATCTGCCGCAGCCCCTCCGCCTTGACGATGGTCTCGGGATCGCTGCCGGTGGCGGCCATGCGCTCGAACACGTCCTTGGCGATTCGCCCGGAAATCGTCTCGTCGGCGATCAGGTCGAGGAGCCGGCCGAGGCTGTCGGCGGAGACGGGCGAGGCGGCGATGTCCAGGCCGCGCTTGTTGAGCAGGCCGAAGACGGCCCCGGTCACCCAATTGGCGGCGCTGCGCGCATCGCGGCCCTCGGCCACGTGTTCGAAATAGTCGGCGGTGTTGCGCTCGGCGACCAGGGTCGCCGCGTCCGCGACGGTGAGACCGTACTGGTCGATGAACCGGAGCTTCTTCGCGTCGGGCAACTCCGGCAGCGTCTCCCGGACGCGCGCGATATCCGCCTCGGTCAGTTCCACGGGCAGCAGGTCCGGGTCGGGAAAATAGCGATAGTCGTGGGCGAACTCCTTGGCGCGCATCGGCCGCGTTTCATTGCGGTTGGGATCATAGAGCCGGGTCTCCTGGACGACGGCGCCGCCCGACTCCCAGACCTCCACCTGCCGCGCGGCCTCGTGCTCGATCGCCTGCATGACGAAGCGGACGGAATTGACGTTCTTCACCTCGACGCGCGTGCGCAGCGCGTTCTCGCCGACGGGCCGGACGCTGACATTGATGTCGCAGCGCATGGAGCCTTCTTCCATGTTGCCGTCGCAGGTGCCGAGATAGCGCAGGATCGAGCGCATCTTGCGCAGATAGGCGCCGGCCTCCTCGGGGCTGCGGATGTCCGGCCGCGAGACGATCTCCATCAGCGCCACGCCGGCGCGGTTGAGGTCGACGAAGGTCCGCTTGGGATCCTGGTCGTGCAGTGACTTGCCGGCATCCTGCTCCATGTGCAGCCGCTCGATGCCGATCTCCCGCGAGGATCCGTCGGCCATGTCGAGCACAATGGTGCCCTCGCCGACCAGCGGCTGCTGGTACTGCGAGATCTGATAGCCGGCCGGCAGGTCGGGATAGAAGTAGTTCTTCCGCTCGAACACCGAGATCCGGTTAATGACCGCGTTGAGGGCCAGGCCGGTGCGCATCGCTTGCTCGATGCAGGTGCGGTTCGGCACCGGCAGCATGCCGGGAAAGGCGGCATCGACGAACGAGACCTGGCTGTTGGGCCCGGCGCCGAAGTCGGTGGCGGCGCCGGAGAACAGCTTGGACTTGGAGATGATCTGCGCGTGGACCTCGAGGCCGACCACGACCTCCCAGTCCCCCGTATCGCCCTGAATGAGATAGGACACGCCGGCAGGTTCCCTCGTTGTGGATGTCGTCGAGACACCTGCCGGCGCGCGTCTTGTCAAGCAGAAACCGGCCGGCCGGGGCGGGCTCAACCGCTCCGTGCGACCACCCTACAGGATGAACTTGCTCAGGTCGGCGTTCTTGGCGAGCTCGCCGACGCGGGCGTGGACCTCGGCGCCGTCGATGGTGATGGACTCGCCGGCCCGCTCGGAGGCGGTGAAGCTGATCTCCTCCACCAGTTTCTCCATCACCGTCTGCAGGCGCCGCGCGCCGATGTTCTCGACGTTGCCGTTGATTTCGGCGGCGAGGTCGGCGATGGCGTCAACGGCATCGTCGGTGAACGCGATATCCACGCCTTCCGTCGCCATCAGCGCCTTGTACTGTTTCAGCAGGCTCGCCTGCGGCTCGGTCAGGATGCGGACGAAGTCGTCGCGGGTCAGCGGTTTCAACTCGACGCGGATCGGCAGCCGCCCCTGCAACTCCGGCAACATGTCCGACGGCTTGGCGATGTGGAAGGCGCCGGAGGCGATGAACAGGATGTGGTCGGTCTTCACGTTGCCGCGTTTGGTGGCGACGATGGTGCCTTCGATCAGCGGCAGCAGGTCGCGCTGCACCCCCTCGCGGCTGACATCGGCGCCGACGCGCTCGGAACGCGCGGTGATCTTGTCCACCTCATCGAGGAAGACGATGCCGTCGTTCTCGACCATTTCGATGGCCTCGCGGACGACGCGGTCCTCGTCCAGCAGCTTGTCGGCCTCTTCGCTGACCAGCGCCTCGTGCGAGTCGGCGACGGTCATCCGTTTCTTCTTGGTCGGGCCGCCGCCGAACGCCTTGCCCAGCATCTCGCCGATGTTGAGCATGCCCATCTGCGCCCCCGGCATGCCCGGGACGTCAAAGGTCGGCAGCTGCATCGACGACGTATCGGCGACCTGCACCTCGATCTCCCGGTCGTCCAATTCGCCGGCTCGCAGCATGCGGCGAAACTTCTCACGCGTCTCCGGGCCGGCCTTGTCGCCCACCAGCGCGGTGATCACCCGTTCCTCGGCCGCCAATTCGGCCTTGGCGGTCACCTGCTTGCGCAGCCGCTGCCGGGTCATGTGCACGGCGATCTCCAGCAGATCGCGGATGATCTGCTCGACGTCGCGGCCGACGTAGCCGACCTCCGTGAACTTCGTCGCCTCCACCTTGAGGAAGGGCGCCTGCGCCAGATTGGCGAGCCGGCGGGCGATCTCGGTCTTGCCAACGCCGGTGGGGCCGATCATCAAAATGTTCTTCGGCAGGACCTCCTCGCGCATGTCGTCCTCGAGCTGCTGGCGCCGCCAGCGGTTGCGCAAGGCAATGGCGACGGCGCGCTTGGCGTCGTCCTGGCCGACGATGTGCCGGTCGAGTTCGGAGACGATCTCCCGGGGGGTGAAGCTGCTCATAGGGATTCGATGACGACGTTGGTGTTGGTGAAGACGCAGATGCCGGCGGCGATCGCCATGGCGCGCCCGGCGATCTCGGCTGCGTCCAGGTCCTCCCGGTCGATCATCGCGCGGGCGGCGGCGAGGGCATAGTGGCCGCCGGAGCCGATGCCGATCAGCCCGTCCTCCGGCTCCAGCACGTCGCCGGTGCCGGTCAGGACGAGCGAGACGTCCTTGTCGCAGACCGCCATCATCGCCTCCAGCCGGCGCAGATAGCGGTCGGTGCGCCAGTCCTTGG
>CAZVRW010000079.1:6984-13221 GCA_964630265.1 uncultured Rhodospirillaceae bacterium | reverse complement strand
GCGTCAGCGGGTTAGTTCAATCTCCTTCGTGTCCCTGAATGTCCACACGACCTAGTTGCTCCGCAACAGCCGGGCAGCCTCGACGGCGGCATAGCTAAAAATACCGTCGGCGCCGGCGCGCTTGCATGAGATCAGGATCTCCAGCAGCGAGGCGTCGTTATCGAGCCAGCCGTTGCCCACGGCGGCCTTCCACATCGCGTATTCGCCGCTGACGTGATAGACGAATGTCGGCACACTGAACGCGTCCTTGACCCGGCGGACCACGTCCAAGTAGGGCAGCCCCGGCTTCACCAAGACGCCGTCCGCGCCTTCGGCGATGTCCAGCGCCACCTCCCGCAGGGCCTCATCGCCGTTGGCCGGATCCATCTGGTACGACTTCTTGTCGCCTTTCAGGGCTCCCGCCGATCCCACCGCATCCCGGAACGGCCCGTAGAAGGTCGACGCATATTTGGCGGCGTAGGAGAGGATCTGCACCTGGGTGAGGCCGGCGTCATCCAGCGCATCACGGATGGCGCCGACGCGACCGTCCATCATGTCCGAAGGGGCGACGATATCGCAGCCCGCGGCCGCCTGAGCCACCGCCTGCCGGCAGAGCACCTCCAGGGTTTCGTCGTTGAGCACGATGCCGTCGCGCACCAGACCGTCGTGCCCCTCGCTGTTGAACGGATCCAGCGCGACGTCGCAGACGACGCCGAGGTGTGGACAGGCGTTCTTCACCGCCCGGATGGCGCGGCATACCAAGTTCTCGGAATTGAATGCCTCGCGACAGTCGGGGGTCTTGCAGGATGGATCGATGGACGGGAACAGCGCGATGGCCGGCAGGCCGAGCGCCCAGGCCTCGCCGACCACCTCCGCGAGCAGGTCCACCGAGATCCGCTCCACCCCCGGCATCGACGGCACCGGGTCGCGCCGGTTCACGCCGTCGGCGACGAACACCGGCCAGATCAGGTCGTCGACCGCTAGCCGCGACTCGGCGATCAGCCGCCGTGACCAGTCGGCCTTCCGATTGCGACGCAGTCGGGTTCGCGGAAACGCCTCGAAGCCCGATCGTCTCGGCACGCGTGTGCGCATCAAGCGTGGTCGAGCGCTTGGCCGATGTCCGCCAGGATGTCGTCGATATGCTCGATCCCGACGGAGAGCCGGACGTATCCTTCCGATACACCCGTCGCCAGCCTGTCTTCGTCCGAGAGTTGGGAGTGGGTGGTCGTCGCCGGATGAATCGCCAGCGTCCGGGCATCGCCGATGTTGGCGACGTGATAGACCATCTGCAGGGCGTCGATGAAGCGTCGACCGGCCTCGCGCCCGTCCTTCAGTTCGAAACCGACGAGCGCGCCGTAGCCGCCGTTGAGATAGGCATCGGCGCGGCGCCGCATCTCCTGGTCCTTGAGGGACGGATAGATGACGGTGTCGACCTTCGGATGCCGTCCCAGGAACTCGGCGACGCTGGCCGCGTTGGCGCAGTGTTGGCGCATGCGCAGCGGCAAGGTTTCGAGCCCCTGGATGAACAGGAACGCGTTGAACGGGCTCATGGCGGGGCCGATGTCGCGCAACAGCACGACGCGCATGCGCAGGATGTAGGCGATCGGTCCCAGCGGCTTGGCCGCCTCCGTCCAGACCGCCCCGTGATAGCTTGGGTCGGGCTCGCTGAGGCTCGGAAAGCGTTCGGCATCGGCCTCCCAGTCGAAATTGCCGCCATCGACGACCACGCCACCGATCGATGTCCCATGTCCGCCGATATACTTCGTCGTCGAGTACATGACGACGGCGGCGCCGTGCTGCAGCGGCCGGCAGATCACCGGCGCGGCGGTGTTGTCGACGATCAGTGGCACGCCGAGACTGCGCCCGATGTCTGCCACTTCCTTGATCGGGAACACGTTGAGCTTCGGGTTCGGCAGCGTTTCGGCGTAATAGCAGCGCGTGCGCGAGTCGGTGGCCCGCCGGAAGCCCTCGGGGTCGGCCGGATCGACGTAGCGGACCTCGATCCCCATGGTCGAGATGGTGTTTGCGAACAGGTTCCAGGTGCCGCCGTAGAGATCCGTCGAACTGACGAAGTTGTCGCCGGCACGGCAGAGATTGAGAATGCAGAGGGTCGTCGCCGCCTGACCCGAACTCAGCGCCAAGCCCGCCGCGCCACCCTCGATGGCGGTCAGGCGGCGCTCCAACACGTCGGACGTCGGGTTCATGATCCGCGTGTAGATGTTGCCCAGTTCCTTCAACGCGAACAGGTTCTCGGCGTGCTGCGTGCCGCGGAACTGATACGACGTGGTCTGATAGATCGGCACCGCGACGGCACCCGTCGCATCGTCCTGCCGATAGCCGCCGTGCAGGGCCAGGGTTTCCGGATGCATGGACTGTTGGCTCACCGTCGCTCCTTTCTTATGTCAATGTCGGGATCGGAAAGCGTTCCAAGCATACACAGGCATCCCGGGCTTGGCGACGAATTTGCCGGCTCCCGACCGGCGGGCAGCCGCGGCAGGACATTTACGACGCCCGCCGAATTCTTTACCCTGAACGGAATCGGGAGCCGGGAATGCCGCTCCCCGCCACTGTGCCGACCGGAGGAAAAATCGTGCCCGACGACATCATCGCAAGCCAACCCGAACGGCAAGACATCAACCGGCCTGGGCGTTCGCGGGGACCGGTTCGCTTCCTGACCGCCGCCAGCCTGTTCGACGGCCACGATGCCTCGATCAACATCATTCGTCGCATGTTGCAGGCGGCCGGGGCCGAGGTGATCCATCTCGGTCACAACCGCTCCGTTCAGGAGATCGTCTCGGCGGCATTGCAGGAAGACGTGCAGGGCATTGCCGTGAGCTCCTATCAGGGCGGTCACATCGAGTTCTTCAAGTACATGGTCGATCTGCTGCGCGAGCACGGCGGCGAGAATATCCGCATCTTCGGTGGCGGTGGCGGCGTCATCGTCCCGGAGGAGATCGCCGACCTGCACGCCTACGGCGTCGCACGGATCTACAGCCCGGAAGACGGCCGCCACATGGGCCTGCAGGGCATGATCGACGACATGATGGACAAGGCCGACTACGACCTGTCCGCCGATCCGCCGACCAGCTTTGCGGCATTGGCGGACGGCGACACCCGACTGCTCGCTCGGGTCATCACCGCGCTGCAAGACGGCGCGCTGGATGCCGTGCATCGCGATGAGATCCATGCCATGGCGCATCGTCGCGGTGTCGTGCCGGTGCTCGGCATCACCGGCACCGGCGGCGCCGGCAAGTCGTCGCTGACCGACGAGATCGTCCGCCGCTGCCGGCTGTATTCCGGGGAGCCGAAGATCGCCGTCATCGCCATCGATCCGTCCCGGCGCAAGACCGGCGGCGCCCTGCTTGGCGACCGGATCCGCATGAACGCCATCGATGCGCCGTCCGTCTACGTTCGCTCGCTCGGCACGCGGGAGACCGGCAACGAGGTGCCGCCCTCGCTCACCGATGTCATTGCCGCGGCCAAGGCGGCGGGCTCCGGCCTAGTGATCGTCGAGACGCCGGGGATCGGGCAGGGGGATGCCGGCATCGTGCCCTTCGTCGACGTCTCGCTCTACGTGATGACGCCCGAGTTCGGTGCCGCGTCGCAGCTCGAAAAGATCGACATGCTCGATTTCGCCGATATCGTCGCCATCAACAAGTTCGATCGTCAGGGCGCCCGAGACGCGCTGCGTGACGTTGCCAAGCAATTCCAACGCAACCGCGAAGCGTTCGCCCAGGGGCCCGAGGAGATGCCGGTGTTCGGCACCATCGCCTCCCGCTTCAACGATCCGGGCCTGACCGCGCTCTATGGCGAGTTGATCAACCGCTTCAACGAGCGCGGTTTGGGACACTGGACGACGACCGTCGACATCCCGGCAACCCGCAGCTCGGACGCCGGCGCCGGCATCGTCCCGGCCACACGACGGCGCTATCTGGCCGAGATCGCTGACGTCGTGCGGGGCTATCACCGTACCATCAACGCCGAGGTAGAGATCGCCAGGGACCGACAGGCGCTGCGCGAAACCCGGCGGCTGTTGGCGGAGGCGGGCAGGGACATCGCGGCCGTCGACGCGCTGTTGAGCGATCGCGATGCCGCCCAGGACGGGCGCTGCCGCAAGATGCTCGAGATGTGGGACACGGTGCAGGACGCCTACGTCGGCGACGAATACGTGGTTCGCATGCGCGAGAAGGAAAGCCGGACGCGGCTCGCCCACACGTCGCTCTCCGGGACGCGGATCCCCAAGGTGGCGCTGCCGCGTTTCGCCGACGATGGCGAGCGCCTGCGGTGGCTGCTGCGGGAGAACGTGCCGGGTGCGTTCCCGTATACGGCGGGTGTATTCGCCTTCCGCCGCGAAGGCGAGGACCCGACGCGGATGTTTGCCGGCGAGGGCGATCCATTCCGCACCAACCGCCGGTTCAAGTTCCTCTCCGAGGATATGGACGCGAAGCGCCTGTCCACGGCGTTCGACTCGGTGACGCTCTACGGCTTCGATCCGGACGAACGCCCCGACATCTACGGCAAAATCGGCAACTCCGGGGTGTCGATCGCGACCCTCGACGACATCAAGGTGCTGTACGGCGGCTTCGACCTGTGCGACCCGACGAATTCCGTCTCGATGACCATCAACGGCCCGGCGCCGGCGATGCTGGCGATGTTCTTCAACGCCGCCATCGACCAGCAACTGGAACGCTTCGAGGCGGAAAACGGCCGATCGCCCACCGAGGAGGAAGCCCTCAAGGTGCGCACCTGGGTGCTGCAGAACGTCCGCGGCACCGTGCAGGCCGACATCCTCAAAGAAGACCAGGGTCAGAACACCTGCATCTTCTCGACCGAGTTCGCGTTGCGGATGATGGCGGACATCCAGGAATGGTTCGTGCACCACGGCGTCCGCAATTTCTACTCCGTCTCAATTTCCGGCTATCACATCGCCGAGGCGGGGGCGAACCCCATCTCCCAACTGGCGTTTACCTTGGCCAACGGCTTCACCTACGTCGAGGCCTACCTCGCGCGGGGCATGCACATCGATGACTTTGCCCCCAACCTGTCGTTCTTCTTCTCCGCCGGCATGGAACCGGAGTACGCGGTCATGGGCCGCGTCGCTCGGCGGATCTGGTCGACCGCCCTGCGCTTCAAGTATGGCGCCAACGAGCGGTCGCAAAAGCTGAAATACCACACCCAGACTTCGGGCCGGTCGCTGCACGCCCAGGAATATGCGTTCAACGACATTCGGACGACGCTGCAGGCGTTGATCGCCACGTATGACAACACCAACAGCCTGCACACCAACGCCTACGACGAGGCGATCACCACGCCAACGGAAGAAAGCGTGCGGCGGGCGCTGGCCATTCAGTTGATCATCAACCGCGAGTGGGGCCTCGCCATGAACGAAAACCCGAACCAGGGCTCGTTCATCATCGACCAGCTGACCGACCTGGTCGAGGAGGCGGTGCTCAAAGAATTCGAACGCATCTCGGAGCGCGGCGGCGTCCTGGGCGCCATGGAGACCGGCTATCAGCGTGGCAAGATCCAGGAAGAGTCGCTCTACTACGAGCGGCGCAAGCACGACGGCAGCTATCCGATCATCGGTGTCAACACCTTCGTCAACCCGGAGGGCGTCGAGCTTCCCACACCCGAACTGATCCGTTCGACCGAAGAGGAAAAGCAGAGCCAGCTGCGCCGGCTGCGTGAGTTCCAGGAGCGCAATGCCGACTCCGCTCCAGCGATGGTCCAACGTCTCCAGGACGCGGCCACGACCGGCGGCAACATGTTCGATGTGTTGATGGACGCCGTGCGCGTGCTGTCCCTGGGGCAGATCACCGAGGCCTTGTTCGACGTCGGCGGCAAGTACCGGCGCAGCATGTAGCGCATATCCCCCATCGCACCCCACTCTCGACAACAAGCATGACGAGGTCAGGATGAAACAAGAGAACGTGGTGCGCGGGACGTGCCGACGCTTTGCCTGGGCGGCCACGCTCGCCCTGGTGTGTTTCGCTGCTTCGGCCGATGCCACCGAACGCGTTTCGATCAATTCCGTTGCCCTGACCACGATCACCGACGTGCTCGGCGGTCGCACGGTCAGCGCAACGGCACCGGTGACGGGCACCTTGACGCTGCCAGATAATGCCGCCGGACCAGTGCCGATGATGATCGTCGTGGCCGATGCCACTGGGATGGACGACAGCGGCAGGGTTGCGTTCTGGTCGGATGTGCTGCTGGGCATGGGCGTCGCCACCTTCGTGCCCGAAAGCTTCGCGGCAC
>CAZVRW010000079.1:0-6884 GCA_964630265.1 uncultured Rhodospirillaceae bacterium | reverse complement strand
GCATCATCGGCATCGGCGCGGGCGGCACCGTCGCCGTGAACACAGCGTTCAAGCAGACACGGCGCGCCCTGACCCAGCGGAACCGCCGCTTCGCCGTGCACATTGCGCTCTATCCGGCCTGCGATGCGCAATGGCAGCTCATCGATCCCGCTGGCGCGCCGATCCATTTCATCCTCGCGGGGCGCGGCCGATTGCACCTCGCGGATCGCTGCGAGGGCTATGCGGAGCGGATCGTCACGGCGGGTGGAACCGCGACCTCGACCACCGATCCCCAAGCATTCTACGGTTTCGATTCGAACTGGGGACGTCGCAGTGTCGGCGGCCTGTCGAGCCTCAATCGCTGCTTCTTCCGGATCACCGACGAGGGCGTGCTCGTCGAGGTCAACCACAGTTGGTCCACCGACACGCTGGACGACCGCAACGAAATCGTCAGACAGTGAACCAGTTTCGGCGCCATCGTTGAAGAAAATCGTCGGCTTCGGGACACCGCTGCGGAGGACGTCCGGCAGCGGGTGACGGCGGCCCTGCTGCGCTGAGTGCGATTAACCGGACGTTAAGGGCCTCGGAGGTCTCCTGCACCGATCCAATCAGCGGCGGGAGGTCAGCCGATGCGCCAACGCTCACGGTCCGATGACGGCGAGGTGCTGATCGAGATCAGGCGGATCGGCAGCCATGTTCGCGTCGCCGCCATCGACCCGTCGACCGGTACCGAAGTCAGCGTTCCCGGATCCTCTCGTGGCAACATGGACGCGCTAACGCACATTGCGATCCAGAAGCTGTCCTATGTTCTCGCCCGCCGCGCAGAACGCCGTCGGCAGGCCTTTTTCGCTTGACATCTTTCTCGCCGGCGACGACACCTGCGGCCGACCGTGACGGTTCGATTGCAGGTCAAGCCTGCAGAAACAATTCTATACTTCCTTTCATGTCTGAAAGGAAACTGTCGGCCGCAACGGGCGGGAGTCGTGGCGAAAGGTGATGCGGTCGGTGTATGCAGCGGCCCTTTGGCGCACCGCGGGCAGGGATACCTTGCTTCCGGATATCGCTGTTGCCCAGGATTGTTGATGAGTTCTAGTGCATAAGGGGTAGTGAACCTTATTCCATGGAGTATTTCCTTCAGCAGCTCATCAACGGTGTCACACTCGGAGCCATCTACGGGCTCATCGCTATCGGCTACACGATGGTTTACGGCATCATCGGCATGATCAATTTCGCCCACGGCGAGATTTTCATGATTAGTTCTTTCGTCGCCCTCATTGCCTTCATAATCCTTGGAATGGTCGGGCTGACGTGGCTGCCGCTGGCCCTGTTGATTGTCATGCTCGCCGGCATGCTGGTGACCGGCGCCTATGGTTGGAGCCTCGAACGCATCGCCTATCGGCCACTGCGCGGATCGCCGCGCCTGGCGGCGCTCATTTCGGCCATCGGCGCCTCGATCTTCCTGCAGAACTACGTGCAGTTGGCCCAGGGGGCCAGCCCGAAGCCGATGGCGCCGCTGATGTCCGGCAGCTTCATTGTCATGCAGAGTGAGACCTTTCCGGTCGTCCTCGGCTACAAGAACATCGTCATCATTTTTTCAACCATCACCTTGCTGCTGATCTTCTGGTATGTCATTGGCAGGACGCAGTTGGGCCGGGCGCAGCGGGCCTGCGAACAAGACCGGCCGATGGCGGCGCTGATCGGCATTAACGTCGATCGGACGATTTCTACCACGTTCGTCATCGGCGCCTCGCTGGCGGCCGTCGCCGGCATGATGTGGCTGCTCTACTACGGCGTGATCTATTTCTTTGAAGGGTTCCTGCCGGGGATCAAGGCCTTCACCGCCGCGGTGCTCGGCGGCATCGGCTCGCTGCCCGGCGCCGTATTGGGGGGGCTGCTGATCGGTCTGATCGAGGTCTTCTGGGCCGGCTACTTCAGCGCCGAATACAAGGACGTCGCGGCCTTCTCCATCCTCGTGCTCGTGTTGATCTTCCGACCGACGGGGCTGCTGGGCAAGCCCGAGGTCGAAAAGGTCTGAGCCATGGCGGACGCCGCCGACGCCCCCCGTTTCGATGTGATGGCCATCGCCCGGGACGTCGGCCGGACGACCCTGATCGCCCTCGTGCTGTTCGTCCCCATCGTCGGCTTGAAGACGGTGCCGCAGCCGGGGGGGCTTACTTTCGATCCGCAGTGGGACAAAGTCCTCTACATGACGGCAGCGGTCGCCGTCCTCAGTCTGCTCCTCTCGGTCGCCTCCGGCTTCCGGTCTCGGGACACCGCACCGCGGCAGATCGGTGATCTCGGCCGGCTGATCCAGGACAGTACGAAGCTGCTGGCGCCGATCGCCGTGCTGTTCGCCATTGCCCTGCCGTTTCTGCCCTTCGCCAACCGCTACGTCCTCGACGTGGCCATTCTCGTCGTCATGTACATCATGCTCGGCTGGGGGCTGAATATCGTCGTCGGCTTGGCGGGACTTCTCGATCTCGGCTATGTCGCCTTCTATGCCGTCGGTGCCTACAGCTTCGCGCTGATCGCCTTGAACTTCGACATGGGGTTCTGGGCCTGCCTGCCGATCGCCGGTGCGCTCGCGGCAACCTGCGGCATCATCCTGGGCTTCCCGGTCCTGCGCCTGCGCGGCGACTATCTTGCCATCGTGACCCTTGGATTCGGCGAAATCATCCGACTGGTCCTGATCAACTGGTACAGCCTCACCAAGGGGCCGGACGGTCTGTCGGGGATCCCGCGACCGTCATTCTTCGGTCTGCCGTTCGATCGCCGGCCGGCGGCGGGCGTCGAGAGTTTTCACACGTTCTTCGGCTTGGACTATTCGTCGCTGCACCGGATCATTTTTCTCTACTACCTCATCCTCATCCTGGCGCTGATCACCAACGCGTTCACCTTGCGCATCCGCAAGCTGCCCGTCGGTCGGGCCTGGGAAGCGCTGCGCGAGGACGAGATCGCCGCCAAGTCGCTCGGCATCAACCCGCGCAACACCAAGCTGACGGCATTCTCGCTCGGCGCCATGTTCGGTGGTTTCGCCGGCTCGTTCTTCGCCACGCGCCAGGGGTTCATCAGCCCCGAGAGCTTCACCTTCATCGAATCGGCGTTGATCCTGATGGTTGTCGTCCTGGGTGGCCGGGGCAGCCAGTTCGGTGTCGTGCTGGCGGCCCTGTTGGTCATCGGAATTCCGGAGTTCTTCCGCGACCTGCAAGAGTATCGGATGCTCGTGTTCGGTGGTGCCATGGTCCTGATCATGCGGTACCGACCGAAGGGACTGCTGGCGCATCGCGAGCCGACGGTGCGGCTGCACGGACCGCGGGACACCGGCTGGCTTGCCAGGCTCACCGGGCGAAGACCAGCGTCGGGGACCGCTGAACCATGACCCGCGCCGAGACCGGCCAGCCGCTGCTGCAGGTCGAACACCTGACCATGCGCTTCGGCGGCCTTATCGCCGTCAACGACGTTTCGTTCGCTGCCGAGGACCGGGAGATCACCGCCATCATCGGGCCGAACGGGGCGGGCAAGACCACGGTGTTCAACTGCCTCACCGGCTTCTACAAGCCGACCATCGGCCGCCTGAGCTTGAACCATCCCACCAAGGCCAGGCAGTTTCTGCTGGAGCAGATGGAGGGGTTCGACATTCCGCGAAAGGCCGGCGTCGCCCGCACCTTTCAGAACATTCGGCTGTTCCCGGCCATGTCGGTGCTGGAGAACCTCGTCGTCGCGCAGCACGACAAGCTGATGCGGGCGTCGGGATTGACGATCTGGGGGCTGCTCGGCCTGAAGCGCTACACCGAAGCCGAGGCCCACGCCATCGATAAGGCCCGGTATTGGCTCGATCAGGTCGGGTTGACCGACCGTGCCGACTGGGAGGCGGGCAATCTTCCCTACGGTGATCAGCGGCGGCTGGAGATTGCGCGTGCCATGTGCATCGATCCGGTGCTGCTCTGCCTTGACGAGCCGGCCGCCGGGCTCAACCCCCGGGAGTCGGGCGAATTGAATGGCTTTCTCCGGTTCATCCGCGACGAACATCGGATCGGCGTGCTGCTGATCGAGCACGACATGAGCGTGGTGATGGGGATCTCGGATCGCATCGTCGTGCTCGATTATGGGCGCAAGATCGCCGACGGCACGCCCGAGCAGATCCGCAATGACCCGACGGTGATCCGCGCCTATCTCGGCGAAGAGGAAGACCAGGAGTTGCCCCCCGAGGTCAAGGCGGACCTGGCGCGCGACGCCGGTCACCGGATCGGCTGAAGGGGCGGGATCGGTGATGCTCCGCGTCGACGGCGTGCATACGTACTACGGCCGGATCGAAGCCTTGCGCGGCGTCGATATAATGGTCGAGGAGGGCGAGATCGTCACGCTGATCGGCGCCAACGGTGCCGGCAAGTCGACGCTGCTGATGACGATTTGCGGCAGTCCGCAAGCATCGCGCGGTCAGATCGCGTTCGAAGGGCGGGACATCACGCGCATGCGGACCCACGAAATCATCGGCCTTGGCATCGCCCAGGCGCCGGAGGGTCGGCGCATTTTTCCCCGAATGACGGTGCTCGAGAACCTGCAAATGGGCGCGACGACGGCGGCGGCGGAGTACTTTCAGGAAGACCTGGAGCGGGTCTTCGCGCTGTTTCCGATCCTCAAGGAACGCCAGACCCAGCGGGGCGGGACCCTGTCCGGTGGCGAGCAGCAGATGTTGTCGATTGGGCGTGCCCTGATGAGCCGCCCGCGGCTGTTGCTGCTCGATGAGCCCTCGCTCGGGCTGGCGCCGATGGTCGTGCAGCAGATCTTTCGGGTCATTCGCGAGATCAATCGGGAGCGCAACGTCACCATCTTTCTCGTCGAACAGAACGCCTACCACGCGCTCAAGCTCGCGGATCGCGGCTACGTGATGGTCAACGGGTCGATCAGCATGACCGGCACCGGCGAACGGTTGCTGGCCGATCCGGACGTGCGCGCCGCCTACCTTGAAGGCGGGCACTGAGGAGGCTTCGACATGGAAGCACTCTTGGGAACATCCATCGGCGTCTACCTGGGCGTGGTCGTCATCCTCATGGGGTTCTGCGCCTACATGACCGGGCAAGCGATCGCCACAACCTGGAAACCCGTCGGGCAGCTCATATTTTTCCTGATCCTTCAGGGTCTCGCCGCACGCTTCCTGGTTTTCGCGCTCTACGAGGGTGACCTGTTTTCGCTCAGCGGCTGGCTGATCGATACGGCAACATTACTGGCGATCGGTCTTTTCGCCTTTTACATCTCTCGGTCCCGCAAAATGGTCGCCCAGTACCCATGGCGGTACGAACGCGTGGGGCTGTTCGGTTGGCGACGACGACAGGAGTAGCCGGCGTATCGCCGCACTTTTGTCATCGATCCCTTGCATGTTACTGTGTCGCAGAGTCGAAGGTCGGGACCGAGCGATCTCGCGTGGTCGCCGGCCACGGCGGCGGCGTTTCACATGGCGTGTCCCACTCCGGGGCGCGTTGGGGCTTGTTGCCCTGGGAAGGAGAAGGTGTCTATGACGTCCATCAAGTCCATCGTTACCGCGGGCGTTCTGCTCGCTGCCACCACCGCGCTTGCCCACGCTGACGTTGTCATTGCGACGGCGGGGCCGATGACCGGGCCTTACGCCGTCTTCGGCAAGCAGATGAGGGACGGCGCCGAGCAGGCGGTCGCCGACTTGAATGCCGCTGGCGGCGTCCTTGGTGAGACCGTGGTGCTGAAGATCGGCGATGACGCCTGCGATCCGAAGCAGGCGGTCGCCGTCGCCAACCAGTTCGCCGGCGAGGGCGTCGTCTTCGTTGCCGGTCATTTCTGCTCCGGATCCTCGATCCCCGCCTCCGACGTTTATGACGAGGAAGGGATCCTGCAGATCTCACCGGCCTCCACCAATCCACAGCTCACGGAGGCGGGCAAGCCGCTGGTGTTCCGCACCTGTGGCCGTGACGACCAGCAAGGAACCGTCGCCGGCGACTTCATGGCCGACACGTTCGGCGACAAGAAGATCGCCATCGTCCACGACAAGCAGGCGTATTCCAAGGGACTTGCCGACGAAACCAAGAAGCAGCTCAATGCCCGTGGTATCGAAGAGGTGATCTACGACACGGTGACTCCAGGCGAGAAAGACTACTCCGCGCTGGTGAGCAAGCTCAAGGCGAGCGGCGTCGAGATCCTGTACTACGGTGGCTATCATACGGAAGCCGGCCTGATCGTTCGGCAAATGCGCGACCAGGGCATGGATACTATTCTGATTTCCGGTGATGCGCTGGTCACCGACGAGTACTGGAGCATCACCGGCGAGCTCGGCGAAGGCACGCTGATGACGTTCAGCCCCGATCCCCGCAAGAACCCGGTCGCCCAACCCGTCGTCGAAAAGATGCGCGCGAAGGGGGTCGAACCGGAAGGCTACAACCTCTACACCTATGGCGCCATTCAGGCGTGGGCGCAGGCGGCCGAGCAGGCCGGGTCATTCGAGCCCGAGGCCATCGCCGCGATCCTGAAGTCGGCAGAGTTCGACACGGTGCTGGGCGTGATCGGCTTCGATGAGAAGGGCGATGTCACGGCGCCGGGGTACGTTTTCTACAAGTGGTCCGACGGCAGCTACGACTACATCGAGTAGCCGCCATCAACCACGCGCCGTTGGCTGGCGTGACCGTGTCCCTGCGTGCAGGGACACGGCGCACCGGAGTACCGTCGCACAATCAGGGCCCGAGGGTCTTGACGAGCCGACGGCCATGTCGACCATGCGGCATGGAAGGAGATGCGGACACGGGCGAGCGGTTCGATGACAACGGATGAGCCCCATCCGTTGGTTCAATGGCGCCAACAGTTCAATAGCTGAGTGAATCGACCGATCTGACGCTTGGAAACCAAGCGTCAGCGCCGATCCTGCTCTCATCCAAAAGGTTTAG
>CAZVRW010000078.1:0-13735 GCA_964630265.1 uncultured Rhodospirillaceae bacterium | reverse complement strand
CACGTCTCGGGACACCAACCGGGTTGGCGTGTCACGACGGTGTAACGTCCCGCCGCTAGAAAGCCTCGACCGCCGGCCGGCGGCGATCCCGCACAACCGCCGGCCCGCGGCGATCCCACACACCGGAGAAACACGATGAGAACCACACAGAAGCTCTTGGCCGCATCGGCCGTATCGCTGACGCTCATGGCCGGCGCCCATGCCCAGGATGCCAACACGCGCGGTCCTTCGGGCGACGGCGTCGACAACGCGCTGCTCCATGCCGTCGCCTGGAAGCAGACGGCGGCGGAATACCGGGCCCTCTATCACCAGGGTTTCAACATCGCCCGCATGCATGTCGAGGCGGCGATCGCCAACCGCAAGGACGGCGACAAGCCGCTCGCCGTGGTCACCGACATGGACGACACGATCCTTCAGCCGCTGGAGTACTGGGGGTACCTGATCGCCAACACCATCGACTATTTCGACGATCCGATCTGGGATCGCTGGATTCCGACGAACGGCGTGGTCGCCGCGCCGGGGGCCAAGGCGTTCCTCGACTTCTGCGCCGAGAACGACGTCGCGGTCTTCTACGTCACCAGCCGCGAGCAGGGTGAGAAGACCTACGAGTACGCCATGGGCCACCTCAAGCATCTCGGCTACCCGTTCGCCGACGACGATCACCTCACCGTGCTGCGCGACACGTCCAATAAGGAGAAGAAGCAGGACGAGATCATGGAAAATTTTGATGTCGTCGTCTTCCTCGGCGACAACCTCAACGACTTTCGCCGAAAGTACTACCTCAAGGGCGACGTCGACGGGCGCATCGCGGCGATGGAAGCCGACCGGGATCTCTTCGGCTCGAAATACATCGTGTTCCCGAACCCGACCGACGGCCACTGGATGGCGGCGATCTTCGGTGAAAGCGAGCCACCGGCAACCGACGCCAACCGCCTCAAGATGAAGGACGCGGCCACGAAGACCGCGTGGGACGGCCAATAAGGCGCCGTCCGGTCCGACCGATCATCAAGGGCCGCGGCATCGCTGCCGCCGCCCTTGCTATGGCCATCGCCATTGCCCTTCCCCCTCGTCATGCGTGGACGTGATCCACGCTTCCACGGCCCGCCACGCGCACGGTGCCGGTGGCGAGACCTGGATGACGGCGGGTTAGCGGGGCGGGTTGGCGATCGATCCGATGACGTAAGCCTTGACCGCATCGCCGCCGCGCAACGCACGGCCGGGCAATTGCGCCGCGAGATCGAGGGCGGCCGGGCGGGGCATGACGCTCCCATCACCGAACTTTTCGTCCGGCACGGGCAAGGCATTCGGCGTCCGCAAGTAGAATTGCGGGCGATCCTTCGTGCCGAAGGCTACCCGGACCCCCTCGGATATCTTTCTTTGCACCGCCGGCAGCAGGAGCGCGATGCCGGCCGTCACCCCGTCCATCTGTTCCGCGCCGAGGACCATGGGGGCCGGAACACCCCCGCGCGGCGCGGGGTCCGCCGCGACGCTGGCACTGACGGTCACGGCGCCGAGGACCGCAAACGTAAGCAAGCTTGTTTTCATGGTCATGTCTCCCCTCGTCAACCTGTCTGAAATGATAACGCGCCTTAGCCTCAATGCAAAGAACCGATCCCCCCATACCAAGCGCCCGGTGGCGTGGCGCGCCCCACGTCCTCGTCATGCGTGGACCTGGTCCACGCATCCACGGGCCGGCCCCGAGCGCGCTGCCGGTGGCGAGACGTGGATGACCGGGACGTCCCCCGCGACAAGCCCGGGGGCGGTCATGACAGTGAAAGCCGTCCTCAAGATCGCGGGGCACCGTTTGCGCGCCGGCGCTCCGCGGGAGGACGATCGCGCCCGGCATTCCTGGATCGCCGCGCTGCGCTGGCGATGACGGGGTGGGCTGGCGCGCCGGGGGGGCCGCCGGGGCCCAGGGTATCGCGCGAGCGGGCGTCGGCGTAGGGTGGCGCAGGCAGAGGGGACCGGCGCATGGCTGAGGGATCGGAACAGGCGACGGCCGAAGCCGTCGTGGTGGCGATGCTGGCGGGGGACGGCCTGGCGCGGTGGCTCGGCGCCGTCGCCGAGGATGTGGCGCCGCGCCGCGTACGGCTCTCCATGACGGTGCGCGACGACATGCTGAACGCCCACGGCCTCTGCCACGGCGGCGTGCTCTTCGGCTTCGCCGACGTCGCCTTCGCGCTGGCCTGCAACAACGAAAACCGCTCGGCGCTGGCCCTGCACGCGGCCATCGACTTCGCCGCCGCGGCGAAGCCGGGGGAGACGCTGATCGCCGAGGCCACGGCGGCCCGGCAGTCGGCGCGCTTCGGCCTCTATGACGTTCGCGTGACGACGCCGGATGGCCGGCCGATCGCGCTGTTCCACGGCACCGCCTTCCGCATGGGCGGCGAGACGCTTGCCGCCCTGGGGGTTTCGCCGGCCGACGGCGATCGGTAATGTGCGCGCAACAATCGCGTCCAGGACACCGGAGAGCCACCATGGGAGGACCGAAAGCCGGTCTCGAGCCGATCGAGACCGCGAGCCGCGACGAGATCGCGGCGCTGCAACTCAGGCGCCTGCGCTGGACCCTGGGCCACGCCTATGACAACGTCCGCCACTACCGCCAGGCGTTCGACGCCGCCGGCGTCCACCCCGACGACCTGACAAGCCTCGACGACCTCAGGCGGTTTCCGTTCACGGTGAAGGACGACCTCCGCAAGTCCTATCCGTTCGGCCTGTTCGCGGTGCCGCGCGAGCAGGTGGTGCGCGTCCATGCTTCCAGCGGCACCACCGGCAAACCCACCGTCGTCGGCTACACGCGGAACGACATCGCCACCTGGGCCAAGCTGATGGCGCGCTGCACCTACGCGGCGGGCGGGCGGCCGGGCGACATCGTCCACGTCGCCTACGGCTACGGCTTGTTTACCGGCGGCCTCGGCGCCCACTACGGCGCGGAGACGCTGGGCTGCACGGTGATCCCCATGTCTGGCGGGCAGACGCCGCGGCAGGTGCAGCTGATCCAGGACTTTCGCCCGGACATCATCATGGTGACGCCGTCCTACATGCTGGCCATCGCCGACGAGTTCGTCCGCCAGGGGCTGGACCCGCGGCAGACCAGCCTGCGCATCGGCATGCACGGCGCCGAGCCGTGGACCAACGCCATGCGCCAGGAGATCGAGCAGCGCTTCGACATGGCGGCGCTGGACATCTACGGGCTGAGCGAGGTGATCGGCCCCGGCGTCTCCTCGGAATGCATCGAGACGAAGGATGGGCTGCACGTCTGGGAGGATCACTTCTATCCGGAGATCGTCGACCCGGCGACCGGCGAGCCGCTGGCCGACGGCGAGACCGGCGAGCTGGTCTTCACCTCGCTGACCAAGGAGGCGTTCCCCATCATTCGCTACCGCACCCGCGACCTGACGCGGCTGCTGCCGGGCACGGCGCGCAGCATGCGGCGAATGGAGAAGGTGACCGGGCGCGCCGACGACATGCTGATCATCCGCGGCGTCAACGTCTTCCCCTCGCAGATCGAGGAGATGATCCTGCGCGATCCGCACCTCTCGCCGCACTACGTGCTGGAGGTCTACCGCCGCGACCACCTGGACCGGCTGGAGGTGGTGGTCGAGCCGCGCGGCGACGTCGGCGACTACGACGAGGCGACGAAGCGGGCGTGCGCGGCGAAGCTCAAGGGCGAGATCAAGGCCTACATCGGCATCTCGACCGACGTCCGCGTCGCCGGCGTCGGCGAGATCGAACGCAGCATGGGCAAGGCGCAACGCATCGTCGACATGCGCCCGAAGGTTTGAGGGGGGGTTAGGGGGAGTCGGCCGCTGCCCGTTCCAGGATGCCCACCACGTCGACACCCGACAGCGTGAGAACGATCGCCAAGCCGATCAGGACCAAAGTGTAGAAGAAATTCGCGGCCATCGACGACCCGACGCTCCGCCAGAAGCCACCCTGCAGAGCTTCCTCCAGGATCCGAGGACGTTCGTCGGCGATGACGACTTCGGCGAAAGCCGACAGCGCTCCCGCAGCTTCGTCGCGAAGCGCCGACAATCGATCATCGGTCCATTACTCGACATACTCGTCGAGTTCCGCGTCGGTGGGCCGCCGGGACCGGCGATCCATGAGGTTGGCCGCCCAATGACGCTTGGCGCGCTTATAGAGGGCGTAAGCGATGAAGCCGACCAATTCATGCCGGTTGTCGCCGGGCCTGTCGACCAAGCGCTCGAAAATCGGATTGTATGGGCGCTCGGGCGGCGCCGGCTCCGCTGCCGCCGGGGGATCGGTCATGCGGCCGAGTCGTCGGCCTCGCGGGCTCGGGTGGCACGGCGCAGCGCACGCTCGGCACTGTCCAACGCCTCCTCGAAAAGGCGCGGGTTCATCAGGCGCATCCGGCCGCCGCCGGGCAAGGGCACGTCGCGAAAGACGCCCTTGAAGTCACCGGTTCCGTATCTGGCGACCGCGAAACGCGTCTTTGTGGCGGCTTTCTCGGTCATGCTTTCCTCAATCCAACAATTGGGAGCATATCATGGCAGCGACGATGATCCCACAACAACTGACGTGGCCGGACCCCGATGCGCCGTCAAGCGGTGGCCGGTCGCCGCTGGCAGATCGCGGGGCTTGGTCGTGAAATACGTTGTTGTCGAGGCGCCGGGTGGGGAGGCGGCGGTGTTGTTCCCGCGGAGTTTCCTGCATGCCTGGATGGCGCAGATCCTGGCGCCCATGCCGGTCGTCTCGGCCGGATTCCTCCACCTCGTCGACGGCCGGCCGGAATGCTTCGGCCGGAGCGAGGGGTTGAAGATCCCATCCCGCCCGGAGCGGGATTCGGCCCTGGTGGCGCGAGCGCTCGCCGCCGGGTCGCCGGGCGTCTGACGGTCAGGACTCCTCGCCGCCCGGACCCGCGGCCCGCTCGGGGAACAACACGGGTGACAGGAACTCGCTGAGCGCGCGGTTGGACCGGGCGCGCACCGCATCGTCGCGGGCGATGATGTAGCCGTCCTGGTCCGAACAGGCGGCGAGAATCAGCGTGCGCGACCGCGGCCCCAGCATCGGCAGGTGGGTCCGCCGGTCGTACACGCGGCCGCTGGCCGCAACGGACAGGGAACACTCGGCGAGGCCGCGCGGCGTCCGCCACGGCGCACTCCTGCCACCATCCCACTGGTGGGCGCCCTCGGGGAAGACGCGGATGTCGACCCGGCTGCCGCCGCGTCGGAGATCATCGGCGACCACGGCGCAGCGCTCGGCATCGATGATCTCGTCGCGCCCGCCCCATAGCATCAGCAAAGGCGCGCCGGTGGTCTCAGGCTGGGCGAAGCGGGCGATGCAGGGACCGTAGAAGGCGACATGCGCGGCGAAGCGCCGGCCGTCGGGCGCCAGCCGATCGGCGACCTGCCGATAGGCGGCGAAGGTGCTGGCCATGCCACCATAGGAAAAGCCGATCAGCGCCACCCGTCCGGCATCGATCTCCGGCCGCGCGGCGAGCCAATCGAGGCCGGCGAAGGCATCGGCCAGCAGCATCGTCTCGGTGATGTGGATCAGCCGGTCGGTGAAGCCGGTCGCCCGGTCGCGCCGCGCGGCGAAGGCGTCGATCACCAGCGCCGCGACCCCCTGGCGGGCGAGTTGGCGGGCATAGGTGATCTCGCGCGCCTGCAGCACGCCGCCGGCGCCGTGCAGCAGGACCACCGCCGGCAGCGCCGCGCCGGGTCCGGCAGGATCCGCGACGGCGGCCGGCACGACGTAATAGCCGCTGGCCGTGACCGGCGCGGCGGCGCCGACATCGACGAGGGTGAAGGGGCTGGCACTGGGGATGCCGACGGCGGTCTCGATCACATCGTCGCCGGACGCCCCGGACGGCCACGTGTCGGCGGCGAGGCCGGCGGCCAGCCCGGGCACCGGCATCGCGGCGATGCAGAGGATGGCACCCAGGCCGATGGCGGCGCGGCGGAGGATGGTGACAAGGGCTGGCACGGAACCTCTCGTTGCTCGATGACGGAACCCCTCGCCATATGGGACGCGTGGACAGGTTGACCAGCGCGGCCGGCCGGCAGCATGGAAAATCCCGGAAGACACCCCCGAATCTGTTAGAGTACGTCCCCATCGGGATGAGATCAGGGGGAGGGCCACATGGCCGAGCGGGTTTCCGTCGCCACGTTCAACGTGCGCAATCTGGTCAACGCAGGCGTCACCTACTACGAAACCCAGAAGTATTCGCCGGCCAAGTTCAGCCGCAAGGTGGCTTGGCTCGCCGAACAGCTCTATCGCATGGACGCCGACGTGGTCGGCTTGCAGGAGGTGTTCCACGCCGAGGCGCTGCAGGCGGTGGTCGACGCCTATCACGATCTGCTCGCCGTCCGGACCGCGCCGGACGTGGCGGCGCGCAAGCGCTATGTCCACGTGCACCACGTGGCGAACGTCGCGACGGAGCCGAACGGCCCGATGCCCGGCCTCGCCCTGCTCAGCCGCCGGCCGCTGGTCGGCGAGGTGGTGGCGCATCAGGACCTGAGCGCCCGGCCGGTGACGGTGAACGCCGCCGAGGGCATGACCTTTCGCCTCGACCGCTTGAGCCGGCCGCTGATGGTCGCCCGCGTGCGCCTCACCGACGCCGTCACCGCCACCATCGTCAATGCCCACCTGAAGTCGAAGCGGCCGGAGTACCTCGACCGCGACGCCCCGGAAGCGAAGCCGGAAAACGCCCTGTTCGTCGAGCGGGCCATGGGCACCTTCCGCGCGCTGCTCCGCCGGGCCGGCGAGGCCCTGGCGCTGCGCCGCCTCGTCGTCGATGTGATGCGCGGCACGAACGAGCCGGTGATCGTCCTCGGCGACCTCAACGACGACGGTAACGCCGTGACCACGGAAATCGTCCACGGCGAGGCGCCGTTCCGCGGCTGGCCGCTGGCGGTCAAGCGGCTGTTCTGGGACGTGGAACTCCACAACGCCGCCCGGCTGCACATGCGGCGCAGTGAACGCGACACCGTGTTCACCCACATTTTCAACGGCGACTACGGCACGCTGGACCACATTTTCGTCAGCCAGGAATTCTACTATCGCAATCCGACGCGGCTCGGCGACGTTGCCTACGTGCAGTGCTTCAACGATCACCTGACCGACAACAGCCTGCCCGGCGCGCCGAACCTGGGTGATGCCTCGGACCACGGCCAGCTGGTCTGTGTGCTGAGCATCGGCTGAGCGGGAAGCTGAGCGAGGGGCGACGGGGCCGGTCAGGTGAGCCGGTCGGCGTGCTCGTCGATGAGGCGGGCGCTGCGCGACGGCAACTGGCGGTGCAACAACACCCACGTGATCAGCACCGTGGTCGCGATGAACAGCCCCGGATGGATGAACCAGCCGAGCGCGGCCAGGGCGAAATAGTAGGCGCGGAGTCCGGCATTGAGCTGATCGACGGCTTGGCTGCGGATCCGCGCCATGCGTTGGGCGGCGGCACGATCCGCCTGGCCCACGGCGTACACCGGCGCACTGCCGATAATCGCCGAGAAGTAATTGAACTGGCGGATCGCCCAGGTGAACTTGAAGAACGCGAAGATGAAGACGGTGATCAGCGCGAAGAGCTTCATCTGGAACAGGGCGAGCGTGCCGGCGCCCAGCGGCGGCGCCAGGGTGGTGGTGGCCGCATGGACACGGTCGGCGACGCCGAGAACACCGATCAGGGCGCCGATGACGATGATCGTCGCCGAGGCGAAGAACGTCGCCGTGGCGATGGAGGCGCCGTTCAGCTGGGCATCGACCATACGGTTCTCGCGCTCGAGGAAGCGCACCATCCACATTTCCCGGATGACGAACATCCGCGCGTTGATGCTGCGCGACGGCTGCCAGCGACCGTGGAACAGCAACGAGTAGCCGATCCACGTGGCCAGGAATACGGCCACGGCGATCAGGTCGAGGGGGTTGAGATCGCCCAGCATTGGCGCGCGGCGGCCGGGGCTGGGCGCCTGCGGCTCAGTAGCGGATGGTGGACGACGGCGGCGAGGCCGAGCCGGTCACCGGCGGCGAGGTCGACCCGGTCCTGCCGGGCGAGGCACCGGTGGTCTCATCCGGATTGATCCACTCCTCACCGGCCGGCGCCGAGCCACCCGACGACGGCGCGGTCCCGGTCGCCGGCGTGGCACCGCCCGCCGGGATGACGCGCGAGTAGTCGGAGCCCCACTGCACCCGCACCGGCGTGCCGGCGGGGATCGGCGGCTGATCCCCCTCCTGCCGCTGCACGACGGTGACGACGCGGCCGTCATCGGTCTGGATTGTGTATTCGTGGCCGGTGCCGCTGCTGATCGCTTCCTCGGCGACGGAGCCGACGAGCGCGCCGGCGAGGCCGAGCAGGACGCCGGCGAGCGCGCCGCCGTTGCCGCTGAACGACGTGGCGCCGATGACGCCGCCGGTGACGCCGCCGGCGACGGCGCCGGCACCGGAGCGCGAGCCGCTGATGTTGACCTGGCGCGACGACACCACCGTGCCGGGCGTCGTCTCGATGATGCGCCCCGTGTCCTCGCGCGAATACGTGTTCATCGACGACGCGCAGCCGCCGAGGGTGAGAATGACGATGCCTACGGCAAGGAAGCGACGCATGAAAAGACTCCTGTCAACGACATGTGGCGCGCCGGACCATGCACCCCCCGACCTGCCCAACGTCTGCTCTCCCACAAGGTTCAATTTACGCCATCGGCGCGATCTCGACGAGTCCCTTTGCGGCCAGGGTCGACTACTCCTCCAGGACGGAGAGCAGGACACCCTCCAGCAGTTCCCCCCGGTGGTCGCTGAAGCTGCCGCCACCGGACTCCGCCACGCGGGCGAAAAACTCCCGGTCGCCGCGCCCGAACCGTCGGTAGGCCGGGGTGTTGACGAACAGGGTCGAGACCGAGCGACGCGGCCCGCCGGCGGCAAACGCACGGGCAAGGGCGAGCGTCGCCGCCGCTTCGTTTGGGTGGGCGGCGGCGTCGCCGATGACGATGATCTGGTGCTTGGCGCCCGGCCGGAACGGCATGCCGGCGGCACGCTCGAGACCGGCATGAACGGCCTCGGTCACCGTGGCGCCGCCGACCGTGGCCGGCCGCAGCCCGGCAGCGAAGGCGACGACGCGGGCGAGATTGGTCCGAGTCGGCGTCAGCGGCAGGTCGCTCACCGCCCAGGTGCCGACGTCGTAGTCGCGGTAGGCGACGATGCCGACGCGCAGCGACGGCACCATCTTCTGCAGCACCCGGGCGATGCCGCCGATGCTTTGGCTGAGTTCGGTGAGCACCGGCCCCATGCTGCCGCTGGCGTCGATGACGAACACCAAGTCGAGGGCGTCGACCACCTGGATGTCGCCGGTACGCGGCTCGGGCGACGTGGTCGGTGGCGGTGGTTGCGCCGCCGCCTGGGCGCGCAGCCGACTGGCCGCCTCGCGTTTTCGCGTCGCTTCGTCCTCGGCGGCGGCCGCCGCCGCCGCCGCCTCGCCCGCCGCCTCGGCATCGCCCGCGGCGGCACGGCGATCGGCCTCGATCTCGGCGTGCAGTTCGGAGACCGACACGCGGATGCCCTCCATCTCCGCCCCGGCATCGAAGGTCATCCGGTAGTACGGCATCATCATGACGACGAGCAGCACGAACACCCCGGTCGCCATCGCCAGCACGTCGAGCGCCGACAGCGTGAAGATCGAGACCGTGCGACTGGGTGTCCGCATGAGCCGGCCGCCCGCTCAGGGGCTGGCGGCGGCGACGGCGCGCAACACCAGGGCAACACCGCCGAGCTCGATCACCTGCCCGGCGCTGAGCGGCCGCGGATCGAAGGGCGCCGCCGTCTCGCCATCGATCAGCGTGCCGTTCAGCGAGTTCAGGTCCTCGATATAGAGCAGTTCGCCGTCGCGGCCGAGGCGCGCGTGCCGGCGCGACACTGACGGATCGTCGAGCAGCAGATCGGCCAGCGCCGGGTGCCGGCCGATGGTCAACCCCGGATAGGCGCGGCGTAGTTGTGTCTCGCCGAAAACGCAGACGATCGTGGGATCCTCGATCCCGACCAGCCGCCAGCCGCGCTCCAGCTCGCGATCGCTCGTGCCCTCGGTCATCATCGCCTCACCTCCTTCGCGCATCCGTCAGCGCGTGCCATCCAGGACCGACAGCAGCACACTCTCCATGATCCGGCCGCGGTGGGAGACCAATTCACCGCCGCCGGCCTGGGCGAGCCGCTGGAAGAACTCAAGCGCCGTGCGCGTCCGCCCGGTGAAGATCACCGAGACGCGCCGGTCGCTCGCGCCGGAGCGGCGAAAGCCGGCGGCCAGATCGACGGCGCGACCCCAGTTCGGCGCATGCGCCGGTGCGTCGCCGATCACCACGATGCGGCCGATGGCGTCGGGCCGCCACGGTAGCTGCAACGCCGCATACAGCGCCTGGTCCACCGGCTCCGGCGGGTCGCCGCCACCGCGGGCGCCGAGATTGCGGACGAAGCGCTGGATGCGCTGGAGGTTGGGCTCGTTCATGGGGCTCAGGGGGAAGACCAGCGTCAGGTATTCGTCGGTCCGGTCCTTGTAGGCGACGAAGCCAATGCGCAACGACGGTGCCATCCGCTGCAGCACCCGGGTGATGCTGAGCAGGCTGCGTTGGAGGTCGGCGATCTCGTTGCGCATGCTGCCGGTGGTGTCCATGACGAAGACAAGATCCAGGTCGCCGATGGCGAACGTCTTGGACTGGGGCGCGGCGCGGCGCGGCCGCGGCGTCGGCCGCACGGCGCGCGCCGCCGCCAGCGCCTCGGCGGCCGCCAGTTCCTCCGTCGCCGCCTCCAGATCGGCGGTGGCGCCAGCGAGCCGGGCCTCGGCGGCGCGGCGCTGCTCGGCGGCGTCGGCGACGCGGCGACGCGTCTGATCCAGGGTCGAGCGGGCGTCGGCAAACTCCTGGCGCGCGCCATCCAGCGCCGCCTCCACCGACGGCGCCTTCAGGTAGAACGGGAACAACACCACCGCCATGAGGATGAACACGCCGAGCGCCGACGCGAACAGGTCGAGCGCCGAGATGCTGAGCACCTCGAGGGCGCGAACGCCGCGGTTGCGCACCGGACCTCAGCCCTCCTCATACAACCTGTTTATCAGGTTATCCAGGCAGTACTGCCCCGCCTGGTTGAGCGCGCCTTCCTCGCGCGCCTGGACCACGTGCTGCAACAACACCAGCACCGCCGACATCACCAGCGCCAGCAGCGTCGTGTTGAAGGCGACGGCGAGGCGCTTGGTCAGTTCGGCGAGCAGGGTCGGATCCTGCACGTCCACCTCGCCGGCAAAGGCCAGCGCCAGCGAGATGCCGATCACCGTGCCGATGAAGCCGAGGGTCGGGATCACCCAGACGACGTAGCGGATCATGGCGTAGCGCAGGTCAATTTCGTGCAGGTAGAGTTCCAGGCTGGAATTCAGCAGGGCGTTCGCCTGGTCGATGGAGCGGCTCGCCTGGAACTGCAGGATCACCCGCTGGATCAGGCGCGGCAGGAAGCGCCCGCCACCGCCGGTCGCCGGGATGGCGCCGCGGGCCTTGACGTAGATGTGGCGCAGTTCGGGTCCCTGCAGGATGGTGCGCTCGTCCTCGGGCAGGTAGCCGACACGCATCTCCCGCGCCTCGGCAGCGGCGTCGCGGACCCGCACCACCAGTTCGCCGAGCCCCACGGCGAACACCACCCACATGACGTTCTGCACGGTGAGCGGGAAGATCTCGCGGTTGCGATCGAGCAGCACGATGGCGATGCTCTCCGGCAGCAGTGTCTGCATCAGCCAGATCGCCAGCGCCGCGAGGGCGACGGCGCCGACGAGGATCAGCGGGCGGCCCGGCGCCCGGCGCGCCGGTCGGGCCGCGGCGTTGTCGAGAAAAGGCGGGGGCGCGGTCTGGTCGGGCATGCGCGTCAGATCCTCTTGCGGATGATTTCGCCGGTGACCGGATCGCGCTCGACGCGGCCGCGCAGCCGCTCGCGCTCGTGTCCGCCCGCCAGCCCCGGTCGCCAGCGCCCGCCGCCGGACGCATCGGCGCCATCGTCAACCTGGTGCAGCAGATCGCGGACGGCGCACGCGTAGTCGCCGAGCCGGACGACGTCGTCCGGAGCGACGAACGCCTGGCGGATGGGCTCCCAGGTGGCGTGGCCCGCCGCCGCCACGCGCTGGCGCCAGGTTCCCGCACCGCTGGCGCAATCGGTGAGATGATGGCGGCCGGTGTCGGTGACCACCAGTTCGGCGTGCCGCCGCGCCACCGAGGCGTCGGCCAGCACGATGTCAGCGAAGGTGCTGCGGCCCACCACGTAGGTCTTCACGGCGTCCTCCCAGGCGCCTCGGCGGCCGTGTCGGACCCACCGGGGTCGACCGGCGACGCGTCGGAGTCGGCCGGTGCGTCGGAGTCCGCCGACGCGTCGGAGTCCGCCGGTGCGTCGGCATACTCGGGCTCGTCGCCGAAGATCACGTCGCCGGTGCGTCGCTCGGGCGCGGCATTGCCGGACAGGGCATTGCCCTCGAACACGGTTTCGGCGTCGGTGTCGCGGGCGATGCCGTGGCCGCGACTGCCGGTGATGGTGTTGTCGGCGACCCGCCCACCGGCACCCGCCAGCGCCAACAGACCGTGCTCGGCGCTCGCCGCGACGCGGTTGCTTACCACCTCCGGCGTCGCGCCGGGGCCGAGGACGATGCCGGAGATGCCGCTGCGCTCGACCACATTGCCCTCGATCCGACCGCCGGCCCGCTGGACGAAGATGCCCGCCTGGCCGGTGCCGTGGATGCGGTTGCCCAGCAGCGCCGGCGCCGCGCCGCCGCGGATCTCGACGCCCGCGCGGGCGCTGTCGACGATGTCGTTGTCGCGCACCTCGGGGGTGCCGCCGGCAATCAGGATGCCGGCCTGGGCGCCGCCGCCGATGCGATTGCCGACGATCTCCGGTGCGGCCGCGCCGGTGACAACGATGGCCGGCGCGGCGCCGCCGGTCAGCGTGCTGGCCCCCAGCACCGGTTTCGCCGACTCCTCGACCAGGATGGCCGGCGCCGCCCCCGCCGTCGCCGTGACGCGGGAGAGCCTGGGCGTCGCGTCGCCGGAGACGCGCACCGCCGGCCCGGTGCGGCTGGAGACGACCACATCCTCGATGGTGACGTTGCCGGCGGGCACCGTGAGGCACGGCGCGGCCTCACCCCCGCCCGACGCGCCGCCCGTCAACGTCAGGCCACGCACGACGGCGCCGTCCACCGCGGCGCTGAGGCAGGGCGCGCTGCCCGGACCGAGGATGACGGCCTCACCGCTGCCCTGCAGGCGCTGCGGCTTGGTCAGCGCGACAGTTTCCGCGTAGACCCCCGGCCGCACGGTGATCACCGCGTCCGCCTTGGCCCGCGTCAGCGCCTCGCCGATGGACCGCGTGTCGCCGCCGCCGGTGGCATCGACGATCCACTCGGCCTTGATGTCGCTGAGATAGTAGGCATAGCCCTGCCAGGCACCGAGGCCGAGCGCCAGCACGGTGACGGCGGCGACGGCCCACGGCAAACGGCGGCGGCGGCCGGGCGCGGCGGCGGCCACCATGGGGACCGGGGCCGCCGACGGCCGATCACCCGGCGCCCCATCCCCCGGTGCCCCATCGAGATCGGCGCGCGGGCGCGGCGGCGTCAGGCGACGGCGGATGCGCACCGTGGGCGGGCCATCATCATCGGCGCCCATCGCCTGCATCGTCGGCAGGCCGCCGGCGGCGTCGGTCGGGGAAAGCGGCGATGCATCGGTCGCCGAGACCGGGACGGCGTCGGTCGCCGAGACCGGTGGTGCATCGGTCGCCGAGA
>CAZVRW010000077.1:0-13883 GCA_964630265.1 uncultured Rhodospirillaceae bacterium | reverse complement strand
CAGAGCGACGAAGCAACCCAGGGACGCCGGGCGAGGTGCTCGACCACCCCGCGCCGGCCCTGGATTGCTTCGCTCCGCTCGCAATGACGGGGAGCCCCCCGCCGTCATTGCGAGGAGCAGAGCGACGAAGCAACCCAGGGACGCCGGGCGAGGTGCTTGAACACCGGCGCGGCGGCCCTGGGTTGCTTCGCTCCGCTCGCAATGACGGGGAGTGTGCAATGACGGGAGGTGGCGCGCGTCATGATGGTGCGGTGCGGGGTGGGCTTGGCGGGGGCGGCGGGATTGCGTAGAGTGGTTATGCGCGCATGCGTGGCGCGTCAGGCTCGGCCGGAAAGGTGCAAGATGATCCCGTCGCTTCCGTCGCAACGGCGCACGCGCGCCGCCCGCTCCATCTCCCGTTCCGCCTCCCGCTTCATCTCCCGTTCCGCCTCCCGCTCCGTCTCCCTCGCCGCCGGCCTCGCGCTGGCGCTGCTCGTCGGCGGCTGCGGCGATGCCGAGGACACCGCCGCCAAGTACAGCGAGCGCGGCGTCGCCCTCTTCGAGCAGGGCAACTTCGACAAGGCCCGGGTCGAGTTCCGCAACGCCCTGCAGGTGGACCCCAAGGCCATCGACGCCCGCTACTACGTCGGCCTGATGGAGGAGCGCCAGGGCAACTTCGCCTCGGCCTTCCGGCTGTTCGAGGGCGTCGCCGCCGATGCGCCGGAACACGTGGCCGCCCAAGCGAAGCTCGGCCAGTTCCACGTCGCCGCCGGGGACCTGGAGAAGGCGCGCGAGCGCGCCACCATCGCCGGCCGGCTCGATGCGACGCACCCCGAGGTGTTGCTGCTGCAGGGCACGCTCGCCTACCGGTCCCGCGAGTTCGACACGGCGGCGGCGCGCGCCGGCGAGGTTTTGCAACAGGCGCCGCAGAACACCGGCGCGGCGATCCTGCAGGCGCGGGCGCTGAAGGAGGCCGGTCGCGACGCGGAGGCCTTCGCCGCCCTGGACGCCGCCATCGCCCGCCAGCCCCAGGACACCACGCTGCGCATCACCAAGGTGCAGATGCTGCTGGCCGAGCAGCGCACCGAGGAGGCCATCGCCGTCTATGCCGAACTGGTGGACGCCAACCCCGAGGACTACACCCACCGCCGCATCCTCGCCTCCCTCTACACCGGCGCCGACCAGCCGGCCGACGCCGAGGCGGTGCTGCGCCGGGCCATCGCCGATGGCGTCGGCGGCAACCAGCCGAAGCTGGAGCTGGTCAACCTGGTCGGCCGCGCGGGCGGGCGCGATGCCGCCGAGGCCGAGCTGATCCGGCTGATCGAGGCCGAGCCCCAGGAACTGACCCTCAGGCTGCGCCTCGCCGACCTCTATCTCACCGGCGACAAGCAGCAGCTCGGCCTGGACATGCTGGGCCAGATCATCGCGGAAGACGGCTTCGGCCCCAGCGCCACCACCGCCCGCCTGGGCCTCGCCCGTTATCACCTGTCGCGCAACGATCGCGCGTCGGCGAAGGAGCGGGTCAGCGAAATCCTCGACCGCGATCCCACCAACCCGGATGCGCTGATGCTGCGCGCCGGCCTGGCCCTGGCCACCGACGATGCGTCGACGGCGATCACCGACCTGCGCACCGTGCTGCGGGCGCGGCCGTCGTCGAAGCCGGCGATGGAGATGCTGGAGCGCGCCTACCTGGCGGCGGACCAGCCGGAACTGGCCGAGGAGACGCTGAAGCGCGTCATCGACCTGGACCCGCGCGACACCGCGCCGATGCAGCGCTTGGCGATGATGAAGGCGCAGGCCGGCAGCAAGGACCAGGCGCTCAGCATGCTGGACGAGGTCCTCGGCCGGGAGGGCGGTGAGGCCGTCGAAACCCAGGCGCTGCAGGCCAAGGCGGCGCTGCTGATGAGCGAGAGCCGCTGGGACGAGGCGGAGGCGACGCTGGCGCAACTGGCGGCGTTGCCCGACTGGCAGCCGCGCGCGCTGGTGCTCACCGGCATCATGCGCATGGCGCAGGACCGGCCGGACGACGCCGTCGCCGCGTTCGAGCAGGCGCACGCCCTGGCCCCGGATGCTATCGACCCGGTGCGCGCCCTGGTCCGCCTGCACCTGATGCGCGGCGAGGCCGATGCGGCCGTGGCGTTCCTGGAGGGCGCCGTCGCCGCCCGTCCGGAGAACCCCATCTTCGTCAACTTCCTGGGCGAGGTGCAGACCACCCGCGGCGAGACCGCGGCCGCCGAGCAGGCGTTCGAGACGGCGCGGACGTTGCAGCCGACGTGGCCTATCCCCTACGTCAACCTGGGCCGGCTCTATACCACCATGGGCGAGCCGGAGCGGGCGCTGGCCGCGCTGGAAGCCGGCCTCGAGGCGATCCCCGATCAGCCCCTGCTGCTGATGGCGCGCGGCGAGACGGAGGACCGGCTGGGCCGCCACCAGGCCGCCATCGCCTCGTTCCTCGCCGTCGCCGAGGCCAACCCGGACAATCTGGTCGCCGCCAACAACGCCGCCGCGCTGATCGCCGATCACGCCTATGACGATCCCGCCATGCTGCAACGCGCCGAGATGCTGGCGGCGCGGCTCGAAGGCACCGACAATGCGTCGTTCCTGGACACCCGCGGCTGGGTCCTCTATCGCACCGGCGCGTATGTGCTGGCGCGCGATGCGCTGCAACAGGCGGTCACCGCGGCGCCCGACAACCCGCAGCTCAACTATCACTATGGCATGACCCTGGCGCGTCTCGGCGAGGCCGCCAAGGCGCGCGAGGCCCTGGCCAAGGCAGTCGTCGCCGACGCCAGCTACCCCGGCCTCGACGAGGCGAAGGCGACCCTCGCCGGCCTCGGCAGCTGATCACCCGGGCGCGGTGGCGCCCGGCTCCTCCCGCCGCACCGTCGCCGCCGATCCCGCCGCCGATCCCGCCGACAAGGGGGGCAAGGCGCGCCGATTCGCGCCATTTTTCCAGACCAGGCGAGAAACACGCCTAAAAGTTGTTGCAAAATGCCCGCATAAAGGGTATACAGGCATGGATTGTATCACCCCGCCCCGGACGCTCACGGGACACCGGTCGCGGGCGATGCGCACACCACCCCACCGCGCAGGCCGCGATGGCGCACAAGGAGGTCAACCATGCGTATCCTGTTTCACGGATTTCGAGGCGTCGCTCCCCTGAGCCTGGCCCTCGTGCTCGCGGCGGGGACGGCCCTCGCCAACACCGAGACCATCTACGACCAGACGCTGGTCTACGGCTACAAGACGAATTCGAGCAACCCGGACAACGCCGCGCCGGTGGCGACAACCAGCCCCTACGCCTGGACCGACGTGGTCGGTACCGCAGAGTTCAACACCAAGAGGATCCAGGTGATCCGCAGTGGCGGCGACCTGACCATCAAGATCTTCACCAATTACAGCCTGGAGACCGGCATCACGGGCGGCGCGGACCCGGATGAGTCCAAGTTCCCCATGGCCGACATCGCCTTCGATCTCGACGGCGACATGCACTTCGAATACGGCGTCGCCATGACCACCCGCGGCAGCACCTTCTCCCGCGGCTCGCTGTACCAGGTCGGCGACTCGCAGGGCTGGACCACGTCGTGGGACTCGAGCGTCGGCATCTATGACGACAATGCCAACCTGATCATCGGCGGCCGCTACGATAATTGCACCAAGGGCACCGACTGCGTTAACCCGCCGTTCGACGGGCCGCCGCCGCCCTACATCCCGGTGGTCAAGATGACCGATGCCAGCTTCGTCCACAACGGCAGCGTCAGTCAGGCGGCGACGGGCGAGACCTCGGCCAATTACAACGACCCGACCAAGCTCGACGCCTCGCGCTACGTCACCACCATCACGCTGGCCGGTCTGCTGAACAGCCACCCCGACTGGAACGGCGCCTTCAACCTGTTCTTCGGGACGGCTTGGTGCGCCAACGACTCGGTCTGGGCCGAGGTCCCGGCGGTGCCGGTCCCGGCCGCTTTGCCGATGTTGCTCGCTGCCGTCGGCGGCCTGGCGCTCGCCGGCCGCCGCGCCCGCCGCGCCGCGTAGGCGCACGCTCCCGCCCCCGTTCCCGCCCAGCCACGGCGGTGCGGGGGCGGGAGGCGGTCGATGCACCGCGGCACGCTCCAGCTGGTGCCGCCGCCCGCCATCCACTAACATCCCGCCGCGCGCTGCGGAACGGCGCCGCGCCGCACGGATGGACGGGGGAGGCACGCCTTTGACAGCACCGGGCCGAGCCGCGATCGGCGCGCCGCGCGCCGAGGCCGTGGTCGATGTCATCAATGCGGACGGTCGCGGCGCGTTCGTTCTGGTCTGCGAGCATGCGGCCAACGCCATTCCCGCCGATCTCGGCACCCTGGGCCTCGACCGGGAGCTGCTCGCCGCGCACATCGCCTGGGACCCGGGGGCGCTCGCCGTCGCCCGCGAGATGGCACGACGGCTGGACGCGCCGCTGGTCGCCGCGCGTCTCTCGCGCCTCGTCTACGACTGCAACCGCCCGCCGACGGCAAGCGACTCGATCCCCGAAATGAGCGAGGTGCATCCGATTCCCGGCAATGTCGGGCTTTCGCCGGCGGTCCGCCGGGCGCGGGCGGAGCGCGTCTATGCGCCGTTCCGCGCCGCGCTGACGGCGTGCCTGGAGGCGCGCCTGGCGCCGCCGCGCCGGCCGGCGCTGCTGACCATCCACTCCTTCACCCCGGTGTTCAAGGGCCGCGCGCGCGACCTGCATCTCGGCGTCCTGCACGACAGCGATCCCCGGCTGGCCGATGCGCTGCTGGCGCTCGCTGCGGCCGACGGCGACTTGGTGGTGCGCCGCAACGCGCCCTACGGTCCCGCCGACGGTGTCACCCACACGCTCGCCACCCACGCCGTGCCGCGCGGCCTGAAGAACGCCATGCTGGAGATCCGCAACGATCAGATCGCAACGCCCGAGACGCAGCGGGCGATGGCGGCGCGTCTCGCCGGCTACGCCACGGCGGCGCTGCGGCCCGCAACCCCGCTCACCGCCTAGGCCGGCGATGCCGAAAGCCATCCTCCTCTACATTCGCGCCGTCGACGCGGTCAATCGACGGGTCGGTCGCTGCGCCATGTACCTGGTGTTCGTGATGATCGGGATCCTGTTGTATTCCTCGATCACCAAGACGCTCTTCGTGCCGCCATTATGGACGCTGGAAACGGCGCAGTTCCTCATGGTCGCCTACTATCTCCTCGGCGGTGCCTATTCCATGCAAATGGACTCGCACGTGCGAATGGACCTGCTCTATGGCACGTGGTCGCCGCGGACGCGCGCCGTGGTCGACGTGTTCACCATTCTGTTCTTGATTTTCTATTTGAGCCTGCTGCTCTACGGCGGCTATTCCAGCACCGAGTATGCCCTAAAGTATACCGAGCGCAGCTATTCGGCCTGGGCGCCGATGATGGCGCCGATCAAGATCCTCATGTGCATCGGCATCTTCCTGATGCTGCTGCAGGCCGTGGCGGTGTTCTTCAAGGACCTCGCGCGCGCCCTCGGACGGCCGATCGACGGCGACGGCGATCCTGCGGAGCGGCCGGTGTGAGCTACGAGCTGATCGCCCTGCTGATGTTCTCGTCGATGATGGTGATGCTGCTGACCGGGCAGCGGATCTTCGGCGCCATCGGCTTCGTCGCCGTGGCCTCGGCGTTGCTGCTGTGGGGTGACGGCGGCTCGGAGATCGCGTTCAGCGCCGCCATCAAGCTGATGAAGTGGTATCCGCTGCTGACGCTGCCGCTGTTCATTTACATGGGCTACATCCTGTCGGAGTCCGGCATCGCCGACGACCTCTATCAGATGTTCCATGTCTGGATGGGGCCACTGCGTGGCGGTCTCGCCATCGGCACCATCGGCCTGATGGTGGCGATCTCGGCGATGAACGGACTGAGCGTCGCCGGCATGGCGATCGGCGCCAGCATCGCGTTGCCGGAACTGCTGCGCCGCGGCTACGACAAGGTGATGGTCACCGGTGTCATCCAGGCCGGCTCGTCGCTCGGCATCCTGGTGCCACCCAGCGTCGTCCTGGTGCTCTACGGCATGATCGCCCGCCAGCCGGTGGGCCAGCTCTGGCTCGCCGGAGTCGTGCCCGGGCTGATGATGGCCGGCCTGTTTATTCTCTATATCGTCATTCGCTGCCGCTTGCAGCCGCACCTGGGGCCGGCGCTGTCGGCGGAGGAGCGCCGCGTCGGCTGGCGGGAAAAGCTCCGCCTGCTGCGCGCCGGCATTCTGCCGCTGCTGATCTTCTTCTCGATGACCGGGCTGTTCCTGTTGGGGATCACCAGCCTGGTGGAGAGCGCCGCCGTCGGCGCGACGGCGGCGACGGTGGCCGCGCTGCTGCGCGGCCGGCTCTCCTGGCAGGTGTTGGAGACCTCGATCCGCAAGACCCTCGGCATCAGTTGCATGTTCATGTGGATCATCATGGCGGCGCTGTGCTTCGGCGCGGTGTTCGACGGCCTGGGTGCGGTGCGTGCCATCGAGGGCTTCTTCGTCGACCGGCTCGGCCTGGGGCCGTGGGAAATCCTCATCATGATGCAGCTCTCCTACATCCTGATGGGCATGTTCCTCGACGACACGGCGATGCTGGTGATCGTCGCCCCCCTCTACGTGCCGCTGGTCGGCAGCCTCGGTTTCGACCTGGTGTGGTACGGCGTGCTCTACACCATCACTTGCCAGATCGCCTACATGACGCCGCCGTTCGGCTACAACCTGTTCCTGATGCGGGCGATGGCGCCGCCCGAAGTGTCGCTCGCCGACATCTACCGCTCGATCATCCCCTTCGTGGCGGTGATGATCCTCGGCCTCGCCCTGGTGACGGCATTTCCGGGGATCGCCATGTGGCTGCCGGAAATGCACTATGGGAAATGATGGTGACATGGGTCTAAAGTCGCCGGCGTGCGTCCTCCCGGCGGCGGCCGGCGATCGGCGCGGATTGTGACACGTGACTGGGAGAGACATCACATGACCAACAGACGCGATTTCTTGAAAAAATCGGCCGCGGTGACGGTGGCCGCCGCCGGCGCCAGCACCGTCGCGGCCCCCTATGTCCATGCCCAGTCGAAGCGGCCGATCAAGTGGCGGCTGCAGACCTATGCCGGCCCGGCCCTGGCGGAGCACGTGATCAAGCCGTCGATCGACGCGTTCAACAAGGCGGCGAACGGCGAGATGGAGATCGAGCTGTACTTCGCCGACCAGTTGGTGCCGACCGGCGAACTGTTCCGCGCCATGCAGCGCGGCACCATCGACGCCGTGCAGAGCGACGATGACTCCATCGCCGCTCCCGTCGACATCTCGGTCTTTGGCGGCTACTTCCCGTTCGCGACGCGCCATTCTCTCGACGTTCCGGTACTCTTCAATCAGTATGGCCTGAAAGAGATCTGGGAGGAGGCGTACGGCGAGGTCGAGAACGTTACCTGGCTCAGCGCCGGCGCCTGGGATCCCTGCCATTTCAACACCAAGGACCCCATCCGCAGCCTCGACGACCTGAAGGGCAAGCGGGTCTTCACCTTCCCGACCGCCGGCCGGTTCCTGCAACGCTTCGGCGTCGTGCCGGTGACGCTTCCGTGGGAGGATATCGAGGTGGCCGTGCAGACGGGCGAGCTGGACGGCATCGCTTGGTCCGGCATCACCGAGGACTACACGGTCGGCTGGGCCGATGTGACCAATTATTTCCTCACCAACAACATTTCCGGCGCCTGGTGCGGCTCCTACTTCGCCAACAGCGAACGCTGGGAGGCGCTGCCCGAGCACCTGCAAACCCTGTTCCGGCTGAGCATGGACAGCTCGCACTACTATCGCCAATACTGGTATTGGGGGGGCGAGGCGCATCTTCGCGTCAATGGCGACAAACTCCAGCTCACCACCATTCCCGCCGAGGAATGGCAGCAGGTGGAGGATGCGGCCGTCGAGTTCTGGGACGAGATCGCCGCCCAGAGCCCGCGCAACGCCCGCGTGGTCGCGATCCTGCGCGAATACAATCAGCTGATGAGCAAGGCCGGCCCGCCATACCGCTAGGCGCGAGGCGTCGGGCCCGTGGCCGCGCCGGCGGATCCGCCGGCCCGCCATACCGCTAGGCGCGAGGCGTCGGGCCCGTGGCCGCGCCGGCGGATCCGCCGGCGCGGCGATCCCGCGGGCGGCGCAGGCCCCCCTCCCCGTAGCCTGCGCCGGGCGTCCTCGACGGTCGTCGAGGACGCCCGGCGCAAACCTCCCCACACTCGACACCGAAACGGCTGACCCGATGGCAGGCAAGCTGACACTCGAAGAGCTCCAACGGGCCGTCGCCGACGGCGCGATCGATACCGTCCTGACCGTCTTTGCCGACATGCAGGGCCGGCTGATGGGTAAGCGCTTCCAGGCGGAGCACTTCATCGACAGCGCCTGGGCGGAGACCCACAGCTGCAATTACCTGCTCGCCACCGACATGGAGATGCTCACCGTCGAGGGCTATCGGGCGACCAGCTGGGCTGCCGGCTACGGCGACTACATCATGCGGCCGGACCTGGCGACCCTGCGGCGCATCCCCTGGCTCGCCGGAACGGCGCTGGTGATCTGCGACGTGCTCGACCACCACACCCACGCCGACGTCCCGCACTCCCCCCGCGCCGTCCTGAAAAAGCAGGCGGCGCGGCTCGCCGACCGGGACATGCAGGCGTTCATGGGCTCGGAGCTGGAGTTCTTCCTGTTCCGCGAGAGCTTCGAGGCGGCGGCGGCCACGGGCTACCGCGGCCTCTCCACCATCGGCGCCTACAACGAGGACTATCACATCTTCCAGACCACCAAAGAGGAAGAGGTGATGCGGGCGATCCGCACCGGCCTGCAGGGCGCCGACATCCCGGTGGAGAATTCCAAGGGCGAGGCCGAGGCCGGTCAGGAGGAGATCAACGTCCGCTATGCCGACGCGCTGACCATGGCCGACCGGCACGCGATCATCAAGAACGGCTGCAAGGAGATCGCGTGGTCGAAGGGCCGGGCGATCAGCTTCATGGCCAAATGGAGTTTCACCCACGCCGGCAGTTCCTGCCACATCCACCAGTCGCTGGCGCGCCGCGATGGCACACCGGTGTTCTACGACAGGGCGGCCGAGCACGGCATGTCGGCGCTGATGCGCCACTACCTGGCGGGCCTGCTGTACCACTCCAGCGCCATCACCGCCTTCCTCGCCCCCTACATCAATTCCTACAAGCGCTTCATGGCAGGAACCTTCGCGCCGACCAAGGCGATCTGGTCCATGGACAACCGCACCGCCGGCTATCGCATCTGCGGCGCCGACACGCCCGCCGTGCGTGTCGAGTGTCGCATCGGCGGCGCCGACCTGAACCCGTATCTGGCCATGGCGGCGCTGCTGGCCGCCGGGCTCGACGGCATCGACAATGAGCGAACCCTGGAGCCGGCGTTCGTCGGCGACGCCTATGGCGACGCAGGCGTGCGGGCGATCCCCTCGACGTTGCGCGAGGCGACGGCGGCGTTGGACGCATCGACGATGCTGCGCCAGGCGTTCGGCGACGATGTCATCGACCACTACGTCCACGCCGCCCGGTGGGAGCAGTTCGAGAGCGATCGCCGGGTCACCGACTGGGACCTCATCCGCGGCTTCGAGAGGGCATGATGGCCATGGCGTCCGGGCCCACGCTCCGCTGTGTCTCCCCCATCGACAACTCCGTCTATGCCGAGCGGCCCATCGCCGATCCCGCGGCGGCGGCGGACGTGGTCGCTGCCGCCGGCGCGGCGCAGCCGTCCTGGGCCGCCCGCCCGCTCTCGGAGCGGATCGCCCTGGTGCGCGCCGGCGTGCGGCGGCTCGGCGAGATGGATGACGACGTGGTGCCCGAGTTGGCCTGGATGATGGGCCGGCCGATCCGCTATGGCGGCGAGTTCAAGGGCGTCACCGAGCGCGCCACCTACATGGCCGACATTGCCGAGATGTCGCTGGCGCCCCTGGTGGTGGAGGCGAGCGAGTTTTTCGAGCGATTCATCGCGCGCGAGCCGCTCGGCGTCGTCTTCGTCATTGCGCCCTGGAACTATCCGTACCTCACCGCCATCAACACCATCGCCCCGGCGCTGATCGCCGGCAATGCCGTGGTCATCAAGCACGCCACCCAGACGCTGCTGGTCGGCGAGCGCATGGTCCGCGCCTTCACCGAGGCCGGCGTGCCCGAGGACGTCTTCGTCAACCTGTTCCTCGACCACGCCACCACCGAGCGGCTGATCGCCGCGCGCGCTTTCGATTTTGTCAACTTCACCGGCTCCGTCGCTGGCGGGCGGGCGATCGAGCGGGCCGCCGCCGGCACCTTCACCGGTCTCGGGCTGGAACTGGGCGGCAAGGACCCGGGCTTTGTCATGGACGACGCCGACCTCGATGCCGCGGTCGACACACTGATGGATGCCGCCATGTTCAACAGTGGCCAATGCTGCTGCGGGATCGAGCGGATCTACGTGGCGGCGCCGCTGTTCGAGGCGTTCGTCGAGAAGTCGGTCGCCCTCGTCTCCGGCTACGTGCTCGGCAATCCCCTCGATCCGGCGACCACCCTCGGGCCGATGGCCAGCCGCCGCTTCGCCGATGCGGTGCGCCAGCAGACGGCGGCGGCGGTCGCCGCCGGTGCGACGGCGCACATCGATGCGGCGCTGTTCCCGGCCGACGACGGCGGCGCCTACCTGGCGCCGCAGATCCTCACCGGCGTCGACCACACCATGGCGCTGATGCGCGAGGAGAACTTCGGCCCGGTGGTCGGCATCATGCCTGTTGCCGACGACGACGCGGCGGTGGCGCTGATGAACGACAGCGACTACGGCCTGACCGCGTCGCTTTGGACGCGCGACGCGGCGCGCGCCGTGCGGATCGGCGCCCGCATCCACACCGGCACGGCGTTCATGAACCGCGCCGACTATCTGGATCCCGGCCTGTGTTGGACCGGCTGCAAGGACACCGGCCGTGGCGCCGCCCTGTCGCCCTTGGGCTACCTCTCGCTCACCCGAGCGAAATCCTTCCACCTGAAGAAGGCGCCAAGCGCATGAGCCCGACCGCCACCTGGAGCTACCCGACGGCGATCCGCTTTGGCGCCGGGCGGAGTGCCGAGCTGGCCGATGCGTGCCGAGCCGCCGGGATGCGCCGGCCGCTGCTGGTCACCGACGCCGGCCTCGCCGAGCAGCCCATCACCCGGGCGGCGCTGGAGCGGTTGGCGGACGCCGGGCTCGGCCGCGCGCTGTTCGCCGACGTCAGGCCCAACCCCGACGATCGCAACTTGGATGCCGGCATCGCCGTTTTTCGCGCGGGCGGACACGACGGCGTCGTCGCCTTCGGCGGCGGCTCGGCCCTCGACCTCGGCAAGCTGGTCGCGTTCATGGCCGGCCAGACCCGCCCGGTGTGGGACTTCGAGGACATCGACGACTGGTGGACCCGGGCCGACGCCGCGGCGATCGCGCCGATCGTCGCCGTGCCGACCACCGCCGGCACCGGCTCCGAGGTGGGGCGGGCCAGCGTCATTACCGATTCGGCGAGCCACGTGAAGAAGATCATCTTCCACCCGCGCATCCTGCCCACCGTCGTCATCGCCGATCCCGAGCTGACCATCGGTCTGCCGCCGCGCGTGACCGCCGGTACCGGCATGGATGCGTTCGCCCATTGCCTGGAGGCCTACTGCGCGCCGGCCTACCACCCCATGTCCACCGGCATTGCCATCGAGGGCATGCGGCTGGTCTCCGAGAATCTGCCGCGGGCCTACGCCAACGGCGCCGACATCGAGGCGCGGGCGCACATGATGAGCGCCGCCGCCATGGGCGCCGTCGCCTTCCAGAAGGGTTTGGGTGCCATCCACGCCCTGTCGCATCCGGTAGGCGCGCTCTATGACACCCACCACGGCACCACCAATGCCGTGGTCATGCCCGCGGTGCTGACGTTCAACCGCCCGGCCATCGAGGACCGCATCGCCCGGCTCGCCGCCTACCTCGGGGTGAATGGGGGCTTCGACGGCTTCTACGAGCACGTGCTCTCACTCCGCCGCCGCATCGGCATTCCCGAACGATTGCGCGACCTCGGCGTTGTCGACGACCGCATCGACGCCATGAGCGCCATGGCCATCGAGGATCCGACCGCCGGCGGCAATCCGGTGCCGCTCACCCTCGACGCCGTCCGCGACCTCTATCGGGCGTGCATCTGAGCGATCGGGAGCGCGCCTATCGCTTCGCGGCGGTGTCGATGCGGGCGGCCGCGACCTTGAATTCCGGGATCTTGCCGATCGGGTCCAGCTGCGGGTGGGTCAGCAGGTTGGCCGGCGCCTCGGTGAAGCAGAACGGCATGAACACCATCCCCTCCGGCACGTCGGTGTCGGCGCGCAGGGTGACCTCGACGCCGCCGCGCCGCGTCGAGACGGTGGCTCGCGCGCCGGCGGCCAAGCCCAGCCGGTCCAGGTCGCGCGGGTTCAGGCTGGCGACGGCATCGGGCTCCAGCGCATCCAGCACCGTCGCGCGGCGGCTGATGGCGCCGGTATGCCAGTGCTCCAGCAAACGCCCGGTGCTCAAGATCATCGGATAGGTCTCGTCCGGCATCTCGTGCGGCGGCACCAGATCGACGGGCACCAGCCGGCCGCGGCCGTTCGCCGTGGGGAAGCCCTCGCCGAACAGGATCTCCCGGCCGGGCCGGTCTTCGGCCTCGCAGGGATACGTCACCGCCCCCTCGCGCTCCAGCCGCTCCCAGGAGATGCCATCGAGCGACGGCATCATCCGACGCATCTCGGCGAACACGTCCTCGGGTCCCCCATAGCGCCAGTCGAGCCCCAGGCGTTTGGCCATTTCCTGGATGATCCACCAGTCCTGGCGGCAATCGCCGGGCAGCGGCAGCGCGGCGCGGGCGAGTTGCACCTCTCGGTTGGTGTTGGTGAAGGTGCCCGACTTCTCGGGAAACGCCGAAGCCGGCAGCACCACGTCGGCGAAGCCGGCCGTCTCGGTGAGGAAGATGTCCTGCACGACCAGGTGCTCCAGCGCCGCCAGCGCTTGGCGCGCGTGGGCGAGGTCGGGGTCGGACATCGCCGGGTTTTCGCCCATCACGTAGAGGCCGCGGATGTCGCCGCGCTTGGCCGCGGTCATGATCTCGACCACGGTCAGCCCGCGCTCGGGCTCCAGCGCCGTGCCCCAGAACGCCTCGTAGGCGGCGCGGACGCCGGCATCCTCCACCGGCTGGTAGTCGGGATAGACCATGGGGATCAGCCCCGCGTCCGAGGCCCCCTGGACGTTGTTCTGGCCGCGCAGCGGGTGCAGGCCGGTGCCGGGGCGGCCGATCTGGCCGGTGATCAGCGCCAACGCGATCAGGCAGCGGGCGTTGTCGGTGCCGTGCACGTGCTGCGAGATGCCCATGCCCCAGAAGATGATGGCGCGCTCGGCGGTGGCATAGCGGCGGGCGATGGCGCGGATCGTCGCGGCATCGACGCCGCAGAGGGCGCTGACCGCCTCGGGGGCGAACGCCCGCACCTGCGTTGCCAGCGCGGCAAAGCCCTCGGTGAAGCCGTCCACGTACTGCCGGTCCACCAGCCCCTCTTCGATGATCGTGTGAATCATCGCGCTCAACAGCGCCACGTCGGTGCCGGGCCGGAACTGCACCATGTGTTCGGCGTAGCGGGCCAGCCCCTGCCGCCGGGGATCGATGACGATCAGGCTCGCGCCGTCGCGCGCGGCGTTCTTGATGAAGGTGGCGGCGACCGGGTGGTTCTGCTCCGGCCGGGCGCCGATGACGATGATGACGTCGGCCTCCAGCGCCGCCGCGAACGGCGCGGTGACGGCGGCCGAGCCGATGCCTTCCATCAGCGCCGCCACCGACGACGCGTGGCAGAGCCGCGTGCAATGGTCGACGTTGTTGGTGCCGAAGCCGGTGCGCACCAGCTTCTGGAACAGGTAGGCCTCCTCGTTGGAGCCCTTGGCCGAGCCG
>CAZVRW010000076.1:0-14049 GCA_964630265.1 uncultured Rhodospirillaceae bacterium | reverse complement strand
CGGAGTAGCTCAGTTGGTTAGAGCAGCGGAATCATAATCCGCGTGTCGGGGGTTCGAGTCCCTCCTCCGCTACCATCGTAGGGCTCGGCCCGGAGTTTTCCTCGAGTTTCCGATTGGACCTCCCGCGACTTCGTGGGCGCCGCTGCCAAGCTCCGTGGAGAGCGGCTGACGGCCGGGCTCCCCGCCAAGAGATGCTTTGGTTAACGTAGGTCAATGCGACCGCTCCACGCCTCGGCTCTCATATCCACCATGGACATGAGAGAGAGGAGGGCGCGATGAAGCGATGGCACGTTCTGGTCGCCGATGCAGCGGCGACGAAAGCGGTTTACGACGATCTCCTGGCGGCGGGGTTCGAAGCGACCAACGTGCACGTGTTCGCCAAGGACAAGGCGGCGCTGCGGGCGGCCGGGGTGCCGCCGGCGAGCCTCATGGAGGAAGCGATGGTCGGCGGTCGCGGCATGGGCAGCTTGATCTCTGGCATCTACGGGACGGTTCCCCCCGATCCGTTTGTGCGCGACGCCGAACGCGATATCGAGGCCGGCCAGGTTCTCCTGGTTATCGGCTTCCCGGAAGAAAAGATGGACGCGCTACGGACCATCGTCCGCTCGCATCCCAGCGCGCGCTCTCCAGAAGTCACGCAGGAAGGCAAGGCGACATCGACGTGACGAGCCGCTCCGAGGGCGCTGAAACGTCATCCTCGGTGGCGGCGATCTCCGGACCGTTCGCGAGACGACAGCCCCTTCGCTTGGTCGAGGTATCGACGATAGGCGGGGTGGCCATGAATTAGGTCGGCCGCCAGGGCCGCCCCCTCTGGCGACCAGTGTCCGTCACACCTGTTGTACAACGCCTGCAGATTGCCGGCGCGGCTCAACTCGGGCAGCAGGTCGATCACCGCGACGTTGTCGTGGGCGGTTCCGATGTGGTCCAGCAGATCGGTGAGCGGCGCCCGCCCGTCGGCGCGATACCGTTCCACATCCGACGGGCGCGGGATCACCACGACGAGGATCGGCCGGTCGCCGCTCGCTTCGACGAGGCGAGCAAAGACCCATTTGAATTTCCGCGCTTGCGCTGGCGTGTAATCGAAATAGCCTGAATAACTGCCCATTCCGGGCAAAGTTGGCCCGTTCCTGTCCATGCCGAGACTATGGGTGATCCAGCCCTGAAAGTAGTTGATGGCACCTGCGCTGAAGGTGAAGTTGCGAAGAAAGTTGCGCATGCCGCGAGTGATCTCGTTGCGGCGGTCGCGTTCGGACGGTCCCAGGGCATCCTTCTCACGATAGTCCAGGCGATAGCCGCCGTCGTCCGTCTCGACATAATACGGCCGGTAACGTTTCCGGGTGGCGGCTTGCCAGTAGTCCGGATCGTCGTCAGTGAAGTCGTTATCGGGCAGGATATTGATCATGACACCGGTATGGTCGAACCGGCTTGCCATGCTGCGATATTGCAGCAGGTACTGCGTGGGCCCGAAGCTGCCCGATGTCCCGAAGTTGAGGTGTGGCACGCCGGTCGCGGCCTCCAGGCGATCCGAGACCCGCGCGGCCCGCGCCAACCCGTAACCTTCGACGAATGAATCGCCAAGCATCACGATGCGTGCCTCGTCCGCCCGCAGCGCTCGCGGTCGGTCGCGCATGCCATGCCCGTTCGCCCGGTACTCAAGGTTGTAGCAGGCGTTGACGTGCGTGAAGCGGGCGTAGGGTGCATGCCAGACGCCGAACACCGGGTTCATGTCCGCCCAGAACGGCCGGAAGGTGGGCCAGCGATAGTTCGGCATGTCGGACGGGATGAGACCGAGATGAGCGGACGCTGCGCTCAGGATTTCCAAGGTGACCAAGCAGACCAGGAGGACTGCCGATACGCCGCCGATGAGACGCGCGACGCGTCGGGCGAGCGTGCGAGCAAAGCTCTTCAATTCGCGAGCCTTCCAAATACGGTCTTCTTCGGCAACCAAGCGCACGCAGCGGCTCGTTTCGCGTCTGCAACGCGACCGATTCGGGAAAGCGGATCCTGCAGGTTCGCCGATGCCAAATGGAAACCCTTCGATAGCCGACGGGACGCGTCAGATCAATGGCTTGCTCGACCGATCCGACGAGCCGCTGCCAAACCGAGCTTCACCGCCAAGTTACGGGGGGCGAACGACGCCGGTTGCGCAAGGATGCGCGGTTGCGCCGAATCCGACAGCAGCAGAGGGTACGGCCTCGCGGATGGCCCCGCAACGGCGGCATGATTGGGCAATAAAATTGCGAAATAAAGCGCGCTGGTCTGATGTGAACTGGTTCACATACTTTGGATGACTGCGTCTCTATCCTTTCACTGTTCCTGGACAGATGTCCAAATGAGCATATCCAGAATGGAGACGGACCATGAAGTCCATCGTATCGACTGCCCTCGCACTTGCTTTGACGACCCCGGCCTTGACCGCCCCTGCCTGGGCCACGGAGACGGGACCGGTGGCGACTCCTGTCGCCGACGCCGCGACGACGGCCGTACAGCTCTCGGAAGCGGAGATGGACACGATCACCGCCGGCGTCCGCTACACGCTCACGACGATGCGGATCGTATCCTTCGGCGCCTTCGGATTGGCCGGCACCTTGCCGACGCCGCAACGCAGCGGCTTCGACCTCCAGTACTCGCTGTTCGGGGGGCCGATCTTTACGGCGCCTCCCGGCTGCGGTGGCTTCGGCGCCGAGTTCGGGTGTTAGCCTTGTTGATGTCGAACGGGCTGCCGGAGCGTTCCGGCAGCCCATTCGTCGGCGGGCGGCTGGCCGGACATCGTGGCGCTTCCGAGCATCAAGAGCATGCAGCGTGTCTTTCGCCGTATCCGTCGAAACGGGTGTCCCGTGCCCGACCGTTTTGCTCCGTGCGCGAGACGCCCGCGAACGCCGGCCCGGTCCAGTGCTGCAGGGTCTCGCTGCGAGACCGATAAAGCGATCCGACTGGCCCCTCAAAACCCATCCCGCACCCAGCCGATGGCACCCTCCGCAAGGATGCGCTAGCATTCAGGGTGTCGTTCGGGAGCGCCACGGCGTTCGGGACGGAACGCCTGCGACGCGGCGAGAACGACGCGGGAAGAACGACGCGGCGAGAACGACGAAGCGGCCGGGGGCGAAGCGGCCGGGACGGTGCGGGGGCAGAGCGGTTGGTCGGGATTCGGACTCTCCCAGGCTTCCAGGTGCGGCGCATCGCTTGGTCGACCGGCGCGTTCACCGCCTTCGAGGCGATCAGCGAAGAGACCCGCGAGCGGGTGCTGCTCAAGCGCTGGGACGCGAGCGAGCCGCCCGTGTCGCTCGAACACGACCCCATCTGGCGCGAGCAATTCGCCCTCGGCCAACTGGGCGCCTCGGCCTACACCTATCCGCTGCGCCACCACCCCGACGGCTCGGGATCGTGGGCGGTGATCCCTTGGTTCGCCGGCACGCCGCTCGGCGGCCACGGTTTCGGACCCGGCCAGTCACCCGGCCGCGCCCTGCGCGTCATCGAAAGCGTCGCCATTCTGCTGGACTATCTCCACGCTGTCGGCGGGGTGCACAGCTCGCTCAATCCCGACAGCATCCTGTGGTGCGAAGCCACCCAGACGGCGCGTTTCTCCGACCTCGGCTTCGTCCAGCTGCCGGCGTTGCCGATGCTCGGCCGAGCCGGGCTGCTCGAGCGCGACCGCGCCCTCTATCTGTCGCCGGAGGGAACGGGGCGTCTCGGTGCCGTCATCGATTACCGCGGCGATTTCTATTCGCTGGGCGCGATCCTCTATCAGGTGCTGCTGGCCAAGCCGCCCTTCGACTACCGCGACCCGCTGCAACTCGCGCACGCCCATTTGGCGCGCCAGCCGGTGCCGCCGTCCCACGTGGATCCGACGCTGCCGCCCACCGTCTCGGACATCGTCCTGAAGCTGCTGGAAAAGACGCCCGATGCCCGCTATCGCAGCGGCGCCGGGCTTGCCGCCGACTTGGCGCGCTGCCGGCAACAGCTTGGTCGCGGCGGCGGTTCCGCGCGCTTCAGCCTGGCTCAGGACGACGTGCCGACGCGGCTGCGGCTGAGCACCAAGCTCTATGGCCGATCGGCGGCGCAGGACCAGATCCTCGACATGTACCGCCGCCTCAAGCTGGCCGGCCGCGGGCTGGTCATGGTGTCCGGCCATGCAGGGGTCGGCAAGACGTCGCTGGTCGAGTCGATCGGCCAGACCATCCTGGCGGATGGCGGCTTCTTCGCCATCGGCAAGTTCCAGCAATCGACGACGGCGCAGCCGTTTCTCGGCATCGTCAAAGCGGTCGCCCACCTGGCGCAGCACCTGCTCGCCTTTCCGGAAGACCGCCTGACGCGGTGGCGCGAGCGCCTGGCGGAAAGCCTCGGTCGCAACGTCGGCCTGCTCTCGGCGCTGGTGCCGGAGATGGCGCTGGTCGTCCGCCCGAGCGCGCCGATGGCGGAGCTTTCGGTCGACGAGGCCAAGGCGCAGTTCCTCGTCACCATGAAGCGCTTCGTTCGGCTGTTCGCCGGCAAGGGGTCGCCCCTGGTGCTGTTTCTGGACGACGTGCAGTGGATGGACGATGCCTCGAAGATGCTGCTCGACGGCCTGTTGTCCGACCCTGAGCTCAAACATTTCCTGGTCATCACCGCGTATCGACCCAACGAGGTCGCCATCGGCAGCGCCCTGGATGCCATGCTGGGCGGGCCGCCGGACGTGCCGACGGTGGACATCACGCTGAAGCCGCTCACCCCCAACGCCGTCGCCCACTTTCTGGTCGACAGTTTCGCCTGCACGGAGGCATCGGCAACCGAACTCGCCCGTCTGCTCAAGGTCAAGACCGACGGCAATCCCTTCTTCCTGCGCAGATACGTCACCGCGCTCACCGAAAGCGGCCAAATCCACTACTCCGTCGACCAGCGGCGTTGGCGCTGGGATCTGGACGCGATCCGCCAGCTGCAGGTCAGCGAAAACCTGCTCGATTTCATGCTGGATCGGCTGACCGTCTACCAGCCCGAGGCCCGCGAGCTGCTGAACCATCTGGCGTGTCTTGGCGGCGGCGCCTCGCCGGACGACCTGTCGGTGATCTCCGGTCTTTCGACGCAGGAATCGTCGCGGTTGCTAATGCAGCCGATGACCGATGGGCTGATCGTCCGGGCCAGCGCCGCGCCCGGCTCCGTCGGCGACGTCTACCGGTTCACCCACGACAAAATCGAGCAGGCCGCGTACAGCCTCGTCGAACCGGTCCGGCGACGCCGACGTCATGCCGAGATCGCCCAGCGCCTCCACGAGCATCGCCGGGAGCACGACATCGGCGTGTTCGCCCTCGTCGAGCAGCTCGACAAGGCCGGCGACGATTGCGCCGAGCGCTTCCGGCCGGAACACTTGGCCGCCCTCTATCTCGAGGCGGCGAAACGATCGCGCGACAACACCGCCTACTCGGCGGCGCGCCACTATCTGGAGCGGGCGGCCAGTTTCATCGCCGCCTGTCCCGAGGCCGCGGCCGCCGAGTTGCTCTGCGTCCTCTACCGCGTGCAGGCCGAGGTGGAATATCAGCTCGGCGACCTGGGGGCATCGCGGTCCTGTGTCGATATGGCGTTGCGGTGGTGCCTCGACCCTTCGGACCAGGCGGCGCTCTACACCCTGCTGATCGTCCAGGACACCCTGCAAGGCCGCTACCGCGAGGCGCTTGATCGCGGCTGGCAGGCGCTCTCGTTGCTCGGCTTCGACTTGGCGCGGACCGACATTGCCGGGGCTCTCGATCGGGAGATCGAGCGGCTGTCGTCCATCGACATCGCCGCCCAATACGACGAACTCCTGGCCCGCCCCGAGATCGCCGACCCGCTCGTCTGCCGGATCTTGGACATCTTGATGTATCTGATCCCGCCGTCCTATTTCGCCCATGCGGAGCTCAACAATCTCATCGCCTCGGTGATGGCCCGCCTGGCGATCGAGCACGGCGTGTCGCCGGCGGCGACCAAGGGGCTCAGCAACTTCGGCGCCGTCATCGCCGAGCGCGGACGCTATCGCGACGGCTACCTGTTCGGCCGCTTGGCCCTCCAGTTGGCCGAGAAACATGGCTATGTGAAGGCGCGGCCGCGGGTCCTCTACACCCTTGCCGGCAGCCTGAACCACTGGGTCAATCACCTGCGGACGACGCACGACATCGTCGACGACGGCTTCGCCCAGTGCCTCGAGCAGGGCGAGCGCGACTACGGCGGCTACCTCCTGACCCTTGCCCGCTGCCAGAACGAGTTCTTCCTCGGCCGGCCGATCGCCGCGTTCAAGCGCGAGGTGGCGGATATTCGCGAGCATGTGGAGTCCACCCAGAACACGCTGGGCCAGGGCTTGGCCGCCGCCGCCTACCTGGCGCTGTCGCACCTGGACGGCAGCACCAGCGACGACAGCCCGTTCGACATCGGCGCGTTGCGCGAGGCGGACCTGCTCGCGTCCGTCGAGACGCACGCCCACGGCTTGCTCGCCTGCTATTTTCACGTGCTGAAGGCCCACAACTACTGCTTTCTTGGCAAATTTCGCTGTGCCGCCGAGAGCATCGCCGCCGCGCGGCAACACTGCGACAGCCTGTCCACGGAAATGACCTTGCCGATGCTGACGCTGTTCGCGGCCCTGTCGACGCTGGGATGTCTGGCGAGCGAAGACGTGTCCGCCGAGGAGCGCGCCGCCCGGCTCGCCGAGCTTCGCGACCATCAGACCCGGTTGGGCGTCTGGCGGGACTGCTGCCCCGAGAACTTCCTGCACGCCGACCTGCTGGTCCGCGCCGGACGGGAAGCGCTCGACGGGCGGACGCTCGATGCCGTGGGCACCTACGAGGAGGCGATCCGGGCCGCCCGCGACCATCACTATGTGCAGTTCGAGGGGCTGGCCCAATTCCTGCTCGCCGACCTGTGGCGGCGCCGCGGTCACCCCGACTATGCCGAGGTCCACCTGGCGCGGGCGCGGGCCTGCTACGAGACGTGGGGCGCGAAGCGGCTCGTCGGCTACATCGATTCGGTGTCCCTGCGTGGCGAGGAAACGACGAAACCGGCGAACGGCTTGGCGCCCGACACGGAGATCGATCTCATCAACGAGCGGCTCGACCTGCGCGCCCTGTTCGAACTGACGCAGCGGCTCAGCGGCGAGATCGATCTCGAAGGCCTGAAGACCGAGATCGCCAACGCCATCGTCGCGGTGACCGGGGCGCAGAAGGTCGTCGTCTTTCTGGCCGAGAACGGCGCCTACGATCCCGTCGTCACCCTGGACATCGAAGGCCGCGCACAGGCGCCGGCCGAGTCCGCCTATCCGGCGGCGCTGGTCAATCTGGTCGGGCGGACACAGGAGGCATCCGTCGTCCGCGACGGCATCCCCGACCTGAACGTCGCCCACGATCCCTACCTGCGCGCGGCGCGGCCGCTCTCCGCCCTGGGTTTGCCGCTGGTCCAGCTGGGCACCCTCGAAGGCATCGTCTATGTGGAGAACCGCATCAACCTGATGGACCTGTCGGACCGCAAGCTGCGCTACCTCTCGGTCCTCGGGGCGCAGGCGGCGATCTCGATCCGCAATTCCCTGCTCTACTCGGAGCTGGAGCGGAAGGTCGAGGAACGCACCAAGGCTTTGGCCGACCTCGCCGACGAGCTGGAGGTGCGGGTGAAGCGACAGGTGGAGGAGATCAAAAAGCTGGAACAGTTGCGGCGCTTCCTCTCGCCGCCGGTGGCCGACCTGTTGCTGAGTTCGGGGAACGATGAGGTGCTCAAGAGCCACCGGCGGCGCATCGCCATCCTGTTCTGTGACCTGCGCGGCTATACGGCGTTCTCCGAGGCGGTGGAGCCGGAAGAGGCCGTGGAAATGCTGAAGACCTATCACCGCACCCTGGGCGAGATCGTCCGCCGGCACCAGGCGACGGTCGATCATCTGGCGGGCGACGGGATCATGGTGTTCGTCGGCGACCCCATCGTCAGCGAGCAGCCGATCGTCCAGGCGATCGACATGGCCGTGGAGATGCGCGGCGCCATCGAACGCTTCATCGCCCGCTTCGACGGCATGGGCACCGAACTCGGCTTTGGCATCGGCGTGTCCTACGGCTACGCCACCATCGGCCTGATCGGCGACGACGAACGCACGGAATATGCCGCGACCGGCCGCCACGTAAACTTGGCGTCGCGCCTCTGCGACCAGGCAACCAACGGCCAGATCCTCACCACCCAGCGCGTCGTCAATCAACTCGCCGGCCGCCGCTCGGTGGAATATGTCGACGAGATCCGCTTCAAGGGCTTCGCCGCGCCGATCCCGGTCTTCAACGTCATCGGGTAGTGGTTCGATGCTGACGGATCAGTCCCATCCGTCAGCTGAATCGAACCACCAGATCGATCCGCTGGTGGATCGGCGGGCCGAGCCTGGATTGGCCTGGACTGGACGGGCGCCGCTGCCCCCCTTGGTCGCTTACCGGCCGCCCGGCCCGACACCGTGGTCGCAGAGCCAGGCGAGCGCGGCCGACCACCACCGCACGCTCGGCTCGGGTTGGTCGAGGCGGTGTCCCAGTCCCGGATAGAGGACGAGGCGGGAGCGGACGCCGCGATCCTTGAGCATCCGGTGCAACAGAACGCTCTGGTGCCAATGGACCCGCAGATCGCCGAGGCCGTGGGTGATCATCACCGCCGGCGCCGTGCCCGCCCGCACGTCCTCGGCCAGTCGGTGCGAGCGCAGCAGCGGGCTGATGCGACTGAAGCGCTGCCAGTGGTCGGGATCGCCGTCGTCGAAGGCCGGCGACAGCCGCTCGTCGGCACGGGGGCGCGCCCAGGGGCGATCGCCGAAGTTCTGATACTGCACCCAGAACGCGTCGGTCGCGAAATGGCTCAGGCCGTCGTAGACCCCGGCATGCAGGACGTAGGCCTTGTACGGATGCTCACGGCCCCGCCAGCCGAGCAGGCGCGCCCCGAGATAGGCGCCGTAGGACCCGCCGACGACGGCCAGCCGTTCCGCATCGATGCCGCCCCTGGCGAGCAGCGCCGCCGTCACCCGATCGACGTCGGCCATGGCGTTGCCCCAGCCGTGCAGGTCGGATTGATCGGCCCGCTGCACCACCTGCGTGTAGTGGTCCGTCGGCAGCGCCGTCAGGAACGCGACGACGTGGTCCTGCGTCGCGTGCCGCTCGATTTTTCGCAGGTGCCGAAGCTGCAGGCGACCCTTGGTGATGTCGCCGGCGATCCGGTCGCGCTCGTCGGCGTCGCCGTCGCCTTGCATGTGGCGCAACGCGTTGGCGACGATGCCGTCGACCTCCTCGGCCGCCGCCGTCTTCAGACGCCGCAGGAAGTCCGATTCGGCGGCAACCCTTGGCGCCCCCGCGGTCATCGGCTCGCCCTCCGGCGTGCCGGTCGAGCCGCGGAAGTTGACGAGCGCGACGACGTAGCCCTGGCTCGCCAGCAAGGCGGCGTTGAAACGGGAATGGAACTCGTCGATCCAGGCACTGTACGGCCCGCCGTGCAGCAGGTGGACCAAGGGATACCGTTCGCCGCGCTCGTAGGTTCCCGCCGCCACGGCATCCTTCCAGGCCGCCGGATAGACCAGCCACGTCTGCACCGCGTCGCCCGTCGGACCGTAGATCTTCCGCGGCAGCGGCGCCTCGCGCCGAATGGCGAGTTCGGTGACGCCGACGGCGGCGCACGTCCGCTTCAGCACATGATTGAACTTTGTCGCGTTTGCCGGCAACGGCGGGAAGCGCAACTCGGGCGGACGGCGGATGCTGCTGGTGACGGCGGCGATCTGCAGCGGCTGGCCTCGTGCCGCGTTGCCGTGCACGTCGAAATCGTGCACCGAGCCGCTGTCCTCGCCAAAGGCCAGCGTGTCGCCGCGCGCCGTGATGTCCTCGGGTGCGTTGATCTCGGTGCCGACGTGCGGGTGGTCCGGGACCGTCAGTCGCTGCAGCCGGTGCCGTCCGGCCACCTCGACGACGACGACCAGTTCGTCCGGTGCCGAGAACGTCCACGCATGGGGCAGCACGCTATCGCGTGCCTGCTGCCCATCGCCGCCGTCGTCCGACGTGGTCTTGATCACCTCGAAGACATCCTCGCCGTCGACGATCGCCGCCTTCTCGAAGGCGTCGGCGTTCATCCGGACGAGGCGCGGATAATCGGCGGGAAGCGTGCTGAACTGCTTTTCCGCATAGACGATGTACCGTCCGTCGGGGGCGTAGCGCGGCCTGTAGTCGTCGTGGCGGCCACGCACCGGTTCGTCCGTCCCATCCGAGGCGGCCGCCGCGGCGGCGTCCGTTGCCGTGGCGAAGATCCGATGGGTCAGGCATCGGACCGGCCCCGACGCGCCGACATCGTCGGGGCCGGCATCGTCGGCCCACCGCAGCCGGAAGATGTCCAACGTGATCTCGTTCGGCCAGCGCGGCACGTCGTCGACCCCTTGGACCTTGCTGACGCGATTCACCGCGGCCCAGACGATCTCCCAGCCGCCGGGGTGCACGTCCCAGCAGTTCCACACGCCATTGACGAAATCCAGCAGCGGCTGATGCGTGCCGAGCAGGTCGCGGGGCGCGCCAACCGCGTATGCATCGATTTCATGGAAGCGCCAGCGCCGGTGCGGCAGACGCAAACTGTCCCACCAGCCGACCAACGCATCGTCATAGACCAAGCCATCGTCACCGGCCGGCGGACCTTCGGGCGTCGCCGCAACATAAAAAATGCGGTTCTGCTCGTGCCCGCCTGCATCCAGGAAGCGTCGCCACTTCGGGGCCCAGGGATGGGTGAGCAGGTTGGTGAGCCGGCGGACGCGGCCGATCCGGGGCGGCGTGTCGTCGATGGTCGTCGGCAGCGCGATCTCGACGACGTAGAGCTGCAACACGTCGACGGCGGTCGCCCGGGCGCGAAACAGGATCTCGTTGGCCCCCGGCCGGTCTCGGGATCCGGGCACGCTCCGCGCGCCGTCGAACACCTGCGGTCGCCATACGGGGGTGTCGGCAAGCACCGTCGTGTCGGTGAGCGGATACTCCTTCTCGCCGGGCGGCGAGCCGACCCGCTTGAGATAGATCCGTTCGGTCTGCAGGGCGCCGCCCAGCGGGCGCTCCAGCTTGACGAAGGCGACCCAGCTGCCACACGGCGATAGGGCGGGTTGTGCGAGACGGACGCAACGCCACAAATCCCTCGGTGCGAGTCGCTCGCCGCCGCCGTCGCCACCGCCCGCCGTGGCGCTCTCCCGCGTCTGCAGCTCCACCTGGCGCGCGAGCAGCAGCGCGTGGCGTAGGCTCGCCCCAGCGGACGCGACGTCGAGGGCATCGTCCGGTCCGCCGGCACCACCGCCGCCGGCGAGCCCTGCCGCGGCACCGACGCCGATGCCGACACTGGTGCCCGTGCCAATGCCAACGCTGGTGCCGGCGCCAATACCGACGCTGGTGCCGACGCCAATGCCGACGCTGGTCCCGACGCCAATGCCGACACTGGTCCCGACGCCGATGCCGACACTCGTCCCGACGCCGATACCGACGCTGGTCCCGACACCCGTTCCGGCCGCGCCCCCGGTATCCAGGGGCGGCACCGCCGGCTGCGGTGGCACGCGTTCGATGCCGGTGGGATCGATCCCGAAGTCATCGTCGTCGTCGGTCGGGCCGCTGGCGTTGCTCATGGCGATGCTTCTCCAGGCTTCCGCAGGGCCGGGGCGGGAAGGGCGATGACCTCGGCGGCGATCAGTTTGGCGATGCCAGCGGCCGGTGCCGTCACGGTCCGGCCGCTGGCGGCGGCGTCGCCAAGGTCACGGATCAGCCGGTCGGCGGCGGCTCGTGGCCGCAGGTAGCGCATGCCGGGGCCGTTGGGCAGCACCAAGAAGGTCTGCTTCGCCGGTTCCCCCATCGGCTCCGCCCCCATCCGTTCCCCCGGCCATCCCTCCCCCGCCGCCACGGGGTCCGTGCCCTCGTAGGCCAGCGGCGAGCGGGACAGCCGGACGCGGGCGTGCGGCAGCAGCCACGCGGCGAGCGTCGCGCCGTCCACGTCGAGGCGGACGGGCGCTCGCGTCGGGTGATGGCGCAGCCCGTATTCGGCGGCCTCGAACGCCAGCGTGTCGCGCATCTCCCGGGTCGTCCGGCGCGTGCCGACGCGCTCCAGGAACGCCCGCACCTCCCCGTCCCGCCACGCCGCCTTGTCGGTGCCCGCGTAGTCCACCCGGGCGGCCGCCTCGTGCAGCAGCGGCCACAGCGGCAGGCCGGCGTGGATCGCCTGCATCAACGTGCGCGAGAAGTGGTCCAGCAGCGTGTGTCCGGCGTGCGTGGCGCGGATGAACGCGGCGAACCGCTCCGGCGGCCCGAGGGTGCTGTGATAGGGAAACAGCCCCGGCCGCGCCTCGGCAAAGGGGTTCTGCTCGGTCATCCAATGGCCGTCGAACAGCACCCGCGGCTTCTCGTTGGACGGCGCGATGGGATGTTTGGCGAGGGTCGGCGCGAGCCCGGTGCGCGCATAGACGGTCAAAGGATTGAGCCGCACGCCGCAGCGCAGCAACTGGACATGGGCGGCGACGGTCAGCACCTCCTCGTTCTCGGCGTTCGTTGCCGCCGACACGCCGGGTTGCAGCAGGAAGGCGCAGGTCGGCGTGATCGCCCGGTCGAGGCAGCGCTCCAGCGACCGGCGCAGCATCGGCCAACCGCGAAAATAGCTCTTCTTGAAGCGCCGCTTGCTGCCGGCGCTGACCGCGTCGACGCCGACGAAGACGTAACGGCAGCCGGCCCGGGCGAACGCTTCGACCACGTCCTCGGTCAGTTGCGGCAGCGTCCCGTAGCAGCGCCACGTCACGCCGGGATTGGCCGCGGCGATGGCGTCGGCGACCGCTGTCGCATAGGCCTTGTCATTCAAGAAGTTGTCGCCGACGAACGAGAGATGGCGGCCGCCGAGATCGTAGTGGCGTTGGACGTCGGCGACGACGCGCTCCACGGACCGCGCCTGCTCGCCTTGCCCCCAGTGGCCGGCGGCGTAGCAGTAGGCGCAGCGCAGCACGCAGCCGCGATTCTGTTCGATGTCCAGCACCCGGTACGGATTGAGGGCAAAGTAGGCGTCGAGATCCACCAGGTCGTAGGCGGGAAACGGATAGTCGTCGAACGACCGGTTCGGCCGGAGCACGCGATCCAGCCGAAAGCCGCCGGCGTCCATGAACGCCAGGTTGGCGACGGCGCCGAGCCGACGTCCGCCGCGCAGCGCCCGCACCAGACCCCGCGCCGCGGTCTCGCCCTCGCCGGCGACGACGAAGTCGATCCAGGGATAATGCGTCAGGATGTCTTCGGCGATGGCGGTGACGTGCGCGCCGCCCATGACGATGCGCACGGCGGGATCGCGCCGCTTCAGCCGTCGGCTGATCTCCAGCCCGATATGCGTCTCCAGCGCCATGGAGGTGAAGCCGACGAGATCCGGGGCGGTGGCGGCGATGCGCTCCGTCGCCCAATCGTAGAACGCGGCCCCGGCGTGCGCCAGCGTCCGCAGACACTCCAGGTTCAGGTCGACGATGCTGACGTCGACGCCGTCCTCTCGCAGCACCGTGGCGACGGTGAGCACACCGAGCGGCGGCGCGAGTTCGCTGGTATCGACCCGATGACTGGGCGGCTGGACCAGGGTGACCTTCACGCTCCCTCCCGACGCGCGTGTCGTCGCGCGTTCCGTCTTGGCGCGACGCCACCACGCCCCGATTGCCGACGCGCGACCCAGGGACGCCCCTCCCCGACGCGCCTCACCGTGGATCGTAAACGACAGATGCGGTCTTTGTCACGCCAAGTTGGCCGTCGGTGTCATTTGTCGCCCGACCCCGCGTCGCTTCAACCAACAAGAGAATAAACATACAAAAATTTTGAATGCAGTAGTCCAATCAGAGCTTTTGCTTGCCGACTGCCGTCGCCGAAACGCCCGTGGCGGCGGTCCCGTTGCCATTTCGCCGCCGTTTGCCCGAATGTCGACGACGGCACGTGACAGGCCGTCGCAGCCGCCATGGCGGCCCATCATCAGTCTAACGTTTCTGCAACGTTGTTTCTGTCGCCCCGGTGACTCTGCGAGAGCACGATCGTGCTCTAATACCAGCGAGCGGAAAGGGTGACTCTGGGGCTAGGTCTTGCGGTCCGTGACGGT
>CAZVRW010000075.1:0-14246 GCA_964630265.1 uncultured Rhodospirillaceae bacterium | reverse complement strand
AAACGGTACCATCTTCCACTCAAGCCCCCGGTCTCAAATTCCGGGACCACTTCTCTGGATCACCTTCTACAACGATCGACGCCCGCACCAAGCCCTTGGCTATCGGACGCCCATGGAGGTCTGGCGCGGCGACCGGGAGTCGGCTGTGGACATGGCGCTGCGCTTGGACAACGCTGACGCGTTGCCCACATGCCTACAGCCGCAACAACAACAGCAACCCATTTTGATTTGATCGAAGACGGAAACGGTGCCGGCCTCCACCTTAACAGCCCTATCCGGTGGTCTCACGAACCAGGACCACCGCTGTCCTCCATTTTTCAGCCTTGAATCAAATTTCACCGCTCAGGGCAATCTCCTTCGTGTCCCTGAATGTCCACACGCCCTAATCGGGAGCCCTGTCATGCCCGCCTATCTCATCGCCGATGTCGATGTCACCGATGCAGAGACCTATGACCGCTATCGGCGCGAGGTGCCAGCGTCGCTGGAGGCCTTCGGTGGGCGGTTCCTGGTACGCGGCGGGGATGTCCAGGTGGTGGAGGGCGACTGGCAACCGTTCCGCCTGGTGATCCTCGAATTCCCAGACGCCGACACGCGCCGACGGTGGTACGAGTCCGATGCCTAGCAGGAGATCGCCAGGCTCCGCTGGGCCGCCGCCCGCTCCAACATCGTCTTCGTCGACGGCATTTAGCGATACCCTCACCGCTCCCGCCCTACTCGTTTGCGGTCACCGTGATGCCGAGGAGGGTGATGAGCTGGGCCGGCGGCATCTCAGCGGCGCCGGCCAGGGCCAGCAGCAACACCGGTTCCGGCGGCGCCAGGGTGAGCGTCAGTGTTTTCGGCTCCCGCGTAAATGTCGCCAGCGCCTCGACGATCTCTGGCGGAATTCCCTCCGCCAGCAACATCGGCGCCAGCTCGGTCAGGACCTGCTCGCGCACGGCCTCGGGCTCGCTGCCCTCCTGCGCCGCCGCTGCGGCGAACGCCCGGTCGACCAGCGACGCATCGGTGAAGCGGATGCGACCGCCGGCGAGCGTCACCGCCGCCACCTCCTCCAACTCCCGCGGCACGTCAGCCAGCGTCGCCGACGCCTCCAGCGCGCCGAGTTCGTCGATGGCAAGCCGGACGCGCTGCAGGGCGATGCGGCCGGCGGCCATGTCCCAGGCATAGGCGACACCGACGCTGACGGTGATGCGATCGAGGCCGAGCGCGGTCAGCGCGTCTTCCGGGTCCTCGCCCTCGAATACCGCTGCCGCGAGCGACAGTTGCCGCAACGACACCTCGCCGGAGGTGGGCAAGCCGTCGGTGAAGGCGACACCGCCGAAGGCGATGCCATCGATCGTCACGTCACCGCTGTCGGCGGAGGTGCAGGCGATATCCTGCATCTCGAAGCCGCCGATCACAATATCGTCGAGCATGGCGCGCACCAGCGGTTCGCCGACCAACAGTCGCTCGGCCGCGCCGCGAACACTGGATTCCGGCATCTCGATGCCGGAGACGCGGCAGTCGACCTGACCGTCGATCGTCTGCCGCAGCCCCGACATGTACATGGGCCGGAACACGCCGCGGTCGAAACCCTCGCCGGAGAGACGGTCGACTTGCATCGCCATCGTCTGGGCTCCGGCAGCGGTGCCGGTCGGCTGGCCCGGATAAGTCACCGCGGTCACGGCCACCCCGTCGATCGCGAACGGGCCATAACCGAACCCCAGATAGAGCGCCGCGTAGGTCTTGAGGACTGGGGCGAGTTGCGCCAGCGCCGCGTCGAGGTCCTCCGCCTCGGATTGCTGCTGCAACGACGCCATTGCCGGGCCAAGGCCGTCCAGGTCGGCTTGCAACAACGCCTGCGGATAGAGCCGCACGTCATCAAGCGCCAGCCGCTCGATCCGATAGACGACGTTGCCGCTGCCGGGGCCCGCCGGGTCGGCAATCGCGAGATCGAAGCCGGTGGCCAGCAGCCCGCCGGCGACCGGCAGCATGGCGTCGGCGTCGAGCGCATCGGGGTTTTCCCGCGCCGCCTGCAAGGCATCGCCCAAACCGGTGTTGGGGTCGTCGATGTCGAGGCGGTCGATGCTCAGGCGATACGAAAGGTCGGCCGCCGGCCCGTCGGTTGACCCGCGCACGGTTTGCTCGACGTGCAGGCCGGTGACGGTAGCCTGGCTGGAGAACAGGCCGTAGCTGGCGTCATCATAGCGTCCCGTCGTTCCCGCGGGCAGTTCGGCCAGCACCCGGTCGAGTTCGGCACGGAACAGCCGGTCGGGAACGACAACGGCCGCTGCCGCGGCGATGCCGAACACGACAACGCCGATACCGCCGATGATCACCTTGTTCATGCTGTCCCCCGAAATCGCTGGTGACGCCCTGACGGCGTCCGGCCGCTACCTCCGGACGCTACCATGGCGGCCGGATGTAGAGAAGAGTTCGACCGGCAGATGCACCACCACCGCCGGGTGCTTGCGCACCCGGCAAACGCACCACCGCAAACGCACCACCGCCGGGCGCTTGCGCACCCGGCGGACGGCTTCCCCCCCACGGACGGCCCACGCGGCGGAAGCGCGCGGGCAAGGACGCGCTACAGACGGCGCGCCAACATGGACTTGATTTCGGCGATCGCCTTGCCCGGATTGAGATGCTTCGGGCAGGTGCTGGTGCAGTTCATGATGGTGTGGCAGCGGAACAGGCGGAACGGGTCGTTCAGTTCGTCCAGCCGCTCGCCGGTCGCCTCGTCGCGTGAGTCGGCAAGCCAGCGGTAGGCCTGCAGCAGCACGGCCGGGCCCAGATAGCGGTCGCCGTTCCACCAATAGCTGGGACACGACGTCTGGCAGCAGAAGCAGAGAATGCACTCCCACAAGCCGTCCAGTCGGGCCCGCTCCTCCGGACTCTGCGGCCGCTCGCCGGCTGGTGGCGGGGTGTCGGACTTCAGCCACGGATTGATCGACCGATACTGGGCATAGGGGACGGACAGGTCCGGTACCAAGTCCTTGACCACCGGCAGGTGCGGCAGCGGATAGACCTTGACGTCGCCCGCGATGTCCTCGATCGCCTTGATGCAGGCCAACGTGTTGACGCCGTCGATGTTGAAGGCGCAGGAGCCGCAGACGCCTTCGCGGCATGACCGGCGGAACGTCAACGTCGTGTCGATCTCGTTCTTGATCTTGATCAGGCCGTCCAGGACCATCGGACCGCAGGTGTCCAGATCTACCGGAAACGTGTCGAGCCGCGGGTTCTCGCCGCTGTCCGGATCCCAGCGGTAGATGCGGAAGCGCTTGATGTTGGTTGCGCCCTGGGGCGCAGGCCACGTCTTGCCCTCGCGGATCTTCGCGTTCTGGGGAAGGGTGAATTCCGCCATCGGATCAATTCCTCTTCAGTACACGCGAGCTTGTGGCTCGATGTACTTCGCCTCATTGGTCAGGGTGTAAGTGTGGACAGGACGATAATTGAGGATGACCTTACCTTTGTCGTCAATCCACGCCAGCGAGTGCTTCATCCACTCGGCATCGTCGCGTTTCGGAAAGTCTTCGTGGGCATGGGCGCCACGGCTCTCCTTGCGGGCTTCTGCCGAATAGAGCGCCGTCGACGCGCAGGCCACCAGGTTTTCCAGTTCCAGTGCTTCAACGAGATCGGAGTTCCAGATCAGCGACCGATCGTTGACCCGAATGTTCGACAATTGCTGCCAGACCCTGTCGATTTCCCGGCAGCCCTCTTCCAGGACCTCTGAGGTACGGAACACGGCGGCGTTGGTCTGCATGGCCTTTTGCATGGCCAGCCGGATCTCCGCGGTCGGCTTATCACCGTTGGCGTGACGCAAACGGTCGAGACGGGAGAGGGCCAAGTCGGCGGCGTCGCTGGGCAGCGGTGGATGCGACGAGCCCGGCTTGATCTTGTCGGCGCAACGCAACGCCGCGGCGCGGCCGAAGACGACGATGTCGAGAAGCGAATTGGTGCCGAGCCGATTGGCGCCATGCACCGAGGCGCAGCCGCATTCGCCCACGGCCATCAGCCCCGGGACGATGCGGTCCGGATCGTCCTTGGTCGGCCGGAGTGCCTCGCCGTGGTGGTTGGTCGGGATGCCGCCCATGTTGTAGTGCACGGTGGGCAGTACCGGGATCGGCTCCTTCGTCGCATCGACCCCGGCGAAGATCTTGGCGGTCTCGGTGATCCCCGGGAGCCGCTCCCAAAGCACTTCGGACCCGAGGTGTTCGAGATGGAGCAGGATATGGTCCTTCTCGGGACCGACGCCGCGCCCTTCGCGGATCTCGACGGTCATCGAGCGGCTGACCACGTCTCGGGAGGCCAAGTCCTTGGCCGTCGGCGCGTAGCGTTCCATGAACCGCTCGCCCTCCGAGTTGGTGAGATAGCCGCCCTCGCCGCGTGCCCCCTCGGTGATCAGGCAGCCGGAGCCATAGATGCCCGTCGGGTGGAACTGGATGAACTCGTGATCCTGGACGGGCAGGCCGGCGCGCAGCACCATGCCGTTGCCGTCGCCGGTGCAGGTGTGTGCCGACGTGCAGGAGAAGTACGCCCGACCGTAGCCGCCAGTGGCGAAAATGGTCGAGTGCGCCTGGAAGCGATGGATCGAGCCATCGTCCAGATTCCAGGCGACGACGCCGCGGCAGGCACCTTCCTGGTCCATCATCAGGTCGATGGCGAAGTATTCGACGAAGAACTCGGCGTCGTACTTCAGGCACTGCTGATAAAGCGTGTGCAGGATGGCATGGCCGGTGCGGTCGGCAGCGGCGCAGGCGCGCTGCACCGGGGCCTCACCATAGTTGCGCATGTGTCCGCCGAACGGGCGCTGGTAGATCTTGCCGTCGGGCGTGCGCGAAAACGGCACGCCGAAGTGTTCGAGTTCCTGCACCGCCGGAATGGCGGCCCGGCACATGTATTCGATGGCGTCCTGGTCACCGAGCCAGTCGGACCCCTTGACCGTGTCGTACATGTGCCATTCCCAAGAATCCTCGGCCATGTTGCCAAGGGCCGCGCCGATGCCGCCCTGGGCGGCAACGGTGTGGCTGCGGGTCGGGAAGACCTTGGTGATGCAGGCGGTCTTCAGCCCGGCGGCGGCGAGCCCCATGGTCGCCCGCAGGCCGGCGCCACCAGCGCCGACGACCACCACGTCATAGGAGTGGTCTGTAATCGCATAGGAATTCGGCATCGTTAGCTTCTCCGTTAAGCCATCAGCGCGACGCGGGCGACGGCGAGAATGCAGCTCACCGCCATCAGGAACAGCGCGAACTTGGCGATTAGCAGGGAGATGATCTTGGTGCCCTCGCCCGAGACGTAATCCTCGATCACCACCTGGATGCCGAGAGCCGCGTGGTAGAACAGGGCGATCACAAGAACCACCAGCAGCGTCGCGTTGCCGAGTTCCGACACCCATGCCTGGAAGCCGGCGTAATCGACGCCGGACAACGCGGCGACGGAGAAGACGAACCAGATGCCGAGCGGCACCAGCGCGATCGCGGTGACCCGCTGCATCCACCAGTGGCCGACACCCTCCTTGGCGGAGCCGAGGCCGCGGGCGCGGCCGAGAGACGAACGCAGTTCCATGGCGGCCCCTCCCTTAAGAATACGCGATGATCAGGGTGATCAGCGTGAACACGACGGATGCCGCGAGCATGACGTACCCTGACTGCTTGAGTTGCGGAATCTCGAAGCCCCAGCCGAAGTCCCAGAGCAGATGCCGGATGCCGTTGAACAAATGGTAGAACAGGGCGAATGTGAAGCCCCACAGGATCAGATGCCCGAACCACGAGCCGACGAACCCCTGGGCAGTCTCGAATTGCTCGGCCCCATATCCGGCAGCCACCAGCCAATACGTCAGTAGCAGTGTGCCGAGCGTCAGCGCGACGCCGGTGATGCGGTGCAGTATGGACAGCACGGAGGTGATTTGCGGACGATACACCTGGAGGTGGGGCGAGAGTGGACGGTTTGCTGCGACCATTGGAAGAAACCCTTTGACTCTCTCGACTTAAATCGTTTGCGAGAAATGATCTTAAGACCGACGCCGGACCGGTGTCAATCTTCGCATGTGCACAATTCGTGTAGGGGCGAACACGCCGGCAAGAAACAAGCGCGAGACACGCGAGTCGCTCAGTTGTTTTTATTAATTCGCGTTTTCGACCGATGCGGCAGGGTTCGCCACCGAGCGCAAAATTTCGGCAGAATACTCAGACTTTTTGCGATTGGTTCGCGCTCGCGGCGCGACGCGGTGCCAGCGCCCTGTCCTCGACGCGGATCCGGTATGCAAGCAACACGCCATTGAGCAGCGAGAAGCCGAGCGCGACATCCCAGGCGCCGAACGCCAGCGGCAGCACCGCGATCTCGGCGGCAACGACGAGATAGTTGGGATGGCGCAGCCAACGATAGGGACCACGCCGCACCAGCGCCGCGTCGGGAACGCTGATCACCCGCGTCGTCCAAAAGCGGCCGAGGCTCCAGATCACCCAGACCCGCGCCGCCTGCAGCGCGACGAAGACGGCGAGCAGCGGCCAGGACACGCGCTGGTCGACCGGTGCTCCGAGCCAAATCGCCAGCAGCCACGCCCCGTGCAACAGAACGAACAGCGGATAATGCGTCGCCCCGGCCTCGATGCCGCCGCGGGCCTTCAACCATGCCTCGTTACGCTTGGCCCACAACAGCTCCAGCAGCCGCTGCACGGCGACCGCCAGCAGCACGACGGCAAGCAGGCTCACCCGCCGGCATCCTCGGCCGCAGCACCCCCGGCATCGGCATCGCACTGCAACATCAGAAATGCGGCCGTGAAGCCTGGGCCGAGGGCGGTCAGCAGCGCCCGCCGGCCGAGGTCGCCGGCTGCCAACGCGCGCTCCAGGACGAACAGGACGGTCACCGCCGACATGTTGCCGAAGTCGCGCAGCACGTCGCGGGCCGTCACGAGACCGCCGGGCGGCAACTCCAACACCTCCTCCATCGCATCCAGCACCTTGGCGCCCCCAGGATGGCAAAGAAACCGGTCGATGTCGCCGCGTGTCAGCCCCTGCCGCGCCAGCACCGCGTCCAACACCGTCCGGTACTCGTCGCGGATCAACGCCGGAATATCCCGGGAGAACACGACGCGCAGCCCGTCGTCCTCGACCCCCCACCCCATGACGTCGAGACTGTCCGGCCACGTGTGCTCGGCCGAGAACACGACTGCGGGTCCGGTCCCATGGGTCGACAGCAGCACGGCCGCGGCACCATCGCCGAACAGAGCGGTAGCGACGATATTGCTCTTCGATAAGTCGTTGCGGCGGAATGTGAGGCCGCACAACTCAACAACGAGGACGAGCACCCGCTCCCCAGGCGAAGCGCGCGCCATGTCGGCGGCGCGCGCCAGCCCGAGCACCCCGCCGGCGCAGCCGAGCCCGAAGACCGGCAGGCGCCGTACGTCGCGGCGCAGCCGCAGCCGCTCGATGACCAAAGCGTCCAGCGACGGCGTGGCGATGCCGGTGGTCGACACGACGACGATGGCATCGACGTCTTCGACGGTGAGTGCAGCGCGGTGCAGGGCCCGCTCGGCCGCCCGGCAAATCAGTGCGACGGCGTTGTCGATGTAGGTGCGGTTCCGATCGGCCCAGGCGTGTGGCGCCTCGTACCAGTCGATGGGCACGCACGAATAGCGCGTTTCGATACCGGCGTTGTCATAGACCGGGGCGAGTCGAGCAACCAAATCACCGACAGCATCGAAGACGACGGCGGCGCGGTCGCGAACCTCCGGCTGGCGCAAGGTAATCGCTGGAACCGCCGAAGCGACCGATAGCAGGCGCGCGGCGTGCCGCATGTCAGCGCCCATGGAGCCCCGGCGCGCGATCGGCACGATGGACCCGACGAGGCGGACGCCGCCTCAACCGTTCAGGGGCCGGGTCGCCTGGGCAAGCCATGCTGCGGTCTCAGCATCAAGATCCGGCATCAGCACCTCGCGAACGCGAGCGTGATAGCCGTCGACCCAGGCGACCTCCGACGAAGTCATCAGTCCGGGTTCCATCATCCGACGGTCTATGGGCGCAAGGGTCAGCGTCTCGAAGCCGAGCAGCGGTCGCTCGGCCCCGTCCGGCGCCGGCACGCGGACGACAACGACGAGGTTTTCGATTCGGATGCCGTAAGCATCGGTCTTGTAGTAGCCGGGCTCGTTGGAGACGACCATGCCCGGTTGCAGCGGTACCTTGTTTGCCAGCTTGGAGATCCGTTGCGGGCCTTCGTGCACGTTCAGATAGGAGCCGACGCCGTGACCGGTGCCGTGGTCGTAGTCGAGCCCGGCCCGCCAGAGGGCCGTCCGCGCCAGCGTATCCAAGTGGGGGCCCGTGGTCCCTTCCGGAAAACGGCTGGTGGCGATGGCGATGTGGCCTTGCAACACCCGTGTGAACCGATCCCGCATCTCGGCGCTCGGGTCTCCGATCGCAACGGTACGTGTGACATCGGTGGTCCCGTCCACGTATTGCGCACCAGAGTCGACGAGATAGAGCGTGCCACGGCTAAGCGGCCGATCGGTTGCCGGCGTCGCCCGGTAGTGGACAATGGCACCATGTGGTCCAGCGGCCGAGATTGTCGGAAAACTGAGGCCACGGAACCCCTCCTGCTCGCGGCGAACCGCCTCCAGGCGATCGCCGGCCATGGTCTCGCTGACGTGACCGTCGCCGGTGACGCCATCCAGCCAAGCCAGGAAGCGCGCGAGCGCCACACCGTCGCGATGATGGGCGGCGCGTATGCCATTCAGTTCCACCGAATTCTTGATCGCCTTTGGCAGCGCACAGGGGTCCACGCCGTCGACAACGATCGCGCCGGCGCTGCGCAAACGCGCGGCGATCCAGGCGGGCGTGCGATCGGGATCGATGCGGACGCGCCGGCGTTCGGCACCCAGCGCATCCAAGGCCGGACCAAGCGCCTCCGGCGGCACGATGCCGACGTCGGTACCGAGGTGCTCGCGCACCGGCGCGGTAACTTTTCGCGGATCAACAAACAAAACCACAGTCCCGTTGCTGTGGATGATCGCAAACGCCAGCGTCACCGGCACGAACGGCACATCCCCGCCGCGGACGTTGAGTAGCCAAGCGATGGCATCGGGTGCCGCGATCACCGCCGCGGCATCGCCCGCTTTGACCAGCGCGACGGCGACTTCGTCCCGCTTGTCCGCGGACGACCGGCCGGCGAGGTCATCCGGGTAAACCATCATCGGCGCCACCGGCGCCGGCGGTTGATCGGTCCAGGCGACGTCGACCAGGTTCTCTTCGACGGCGACCAGACGACCGCCGGCGGACCGGCAAGCTTCGCTGAGTTGCTCCACTTGGCTTGGGGTGTGCACCCACGGGTCGTAGCCGAGGCGGCCGCGCACCGGTAGCCGGCTGGCGATCCAGTCGTTCATCGGCTCGTCGATGACGTGTCGGATTTCCCAGGCGCGGGGATCCACCTGCCCGTGCGCCTGCACCGTGTAGCGCCCATCCACGAACAGCGCCGCGCATTCCCGCAAGACAACGGCGCAGCCGGCGCTGCCGGTGAAGCCGGAGATCCAAGCCAGCCGCTCGGCCGCGGCCGGCACCTGCTCGCCCTGATGGGCATCCGCGCGGGGCACGACGAACCCGGCGAGACCGTGCGTCTTGAGCAAGTTTCGCAGCTTCGCAAGCCGGTCGGGCGGCGTGTCGGTCGGCGCGGATCGATCGGATCGCGCTGCTGCCAGCAGCGTCCTGAGTCGACCGCGCAAGCGCGGATCGGGATCCGCCGCCACCAAGTCCATCCACAACTCCGCCTCCGGGTTCGGCGGCGCCGCGGCGACTCCTTCGAGCAGGGATTGCAGGGCGGCCGGGTCAAGGCGAACGCCTGATTTCGCGAGCAGCGCGCTCAGTTCCTCGTCCGCGGCATTGAAAGACATGGCGTTACGGCGCTTCTCGTCGTTCGGTCCATCGCTTAACCTCCAACAAGCTAGGGACCCGCAGGCGCCTGATCAAGCAAACGTGCAGCCCAGCCGCGAAGACCGTCAGCGCCCCGGTGACGGCAGCGGCACGGGCGAGACCGGTTCCGTGGGCCATCCCCCGCCCGTCCGCCGGTATCCGCGATCCTTCATGCACCGCTCGAATAGGTATTCGCGGCGCCGCTGGGCATCGAAGCGCGCTACGTCGGTTCGAAGCGTCGTCTGTCGCCCGAACCGTTCGGCGATGACCGGCTCGACCGGCGCGTACTCCCGTTCGGCGCGCTCGTTGGCAAGACGCCGGCATTCGGCCTCGTGCACCTCCCACGTCGCCTGAGATGCCGACGGATTCTCCCATTTTTCTTCGGGCGTACTGCATCCGGCGGCGATGACGGCGCCAAGTACCACCGCCCACACCCGCCTCGTTCTGGTCATTCGCTCCCGCTCCACAATGATGCCGCCGGCCAACGTCGACGAACGGTAGCGCACAGCGGCCGATGCCGGCAACCGTGCCTGCTGCCGGGGGCCTGTCAGTGCTGCGCTTTCATCCGCCAGAGTTGTGCCGCCAACGCGATGAGGTCGCTGGCCCGCCAAGTGCCTCGGTCGTTGACGCGACCGACCAAGTCCTTGGGCAGGGCGCCGAGGCCGAGGCGGGCGCCGGCGATGGCGCCCGTCATCGCCGCCGTCGTGTCGACGTCACCGCCGACGGAGATCGCGGTGACCAGTGCCTCGGAATACGTTTCCGGCGCGCGCAGGAACGCATAGAGGCTCCAAAGAACGCTCGTCGTGACGAACGGCGAGACCCCGCCCGCGATATCGGGCACGTCGGGGTTGGAGAGTTCGAGCAACCACGGCAGCGCCTCCGTCGGGGACAACGCCAGCACCGGCGGCAGTGCCGCAAGCGCCCGGCTCACTGAGCTATCGATGCCCGCCGTCAGCTCGGCGAGCCGCGCGGCGAATGCCTCGGGCGCGATGGTCGGCAGGGTCAGCGCCAGCGCCACTGCCCCGGCGATCGCCACGGCGCCGGCGGAACACCGCGGATCGGCGTGGGTGCAACGTCCCTGGTCGACTGCTGCCCGCACCAGCGCTTCCGTGTCGTCATGAAACATCAAGCCGATCGGCGCGGCCCGCATGGCGCTGCCGTTGCCGGCATTGGGCGCCGGCGTCCCCGCCGCCTCCCACGGCACGCCGGCGGCCAGCCGCGTCGCCGCCTCGCTCGTCGCCCGGCCGCCACCGACGATCCGCTGCTCAGCGAAAAGCTTCGCGATGCGGTCCGCGTAGTCGGCCGGATCGAAGCCATCCCGGTCGACCAGACTTTCGACCAAGGCGCGCGCGAGCTGTGAGTCGTCGGAGTACTGGCCGAGCCGAAACGGGCCGCGAAGATAGAGATCGAGTTCATGCCGGTTCAGCACGGAGTGGGCATAGGGCGCGCAGATGTTGCCCGGATAGCCCTCGACCATGAAGCCGACAGCATCACCGACGCACTGGCCGATCAGGCAGCCGGAGAACTGGTCCTCAGTCGGTGTCGGCATGCTCGCCGTCCTCCCGCGCGAACGTGGCGACGACAGGCGCGTGAAAGGATTCCGGTGATCCCGGCACGGCGTGTGCGGTGATCATCTCGTCACCGAGAGCCTCGTTGTGGATCTCGATGCCGCGATACCATGCCAAAAGCGGGCGCGATACGAGGATATGATCGAGCATTTGCGGTCGGCCATGATGAACCACGGTGAACCGCCGGGAATCGGCGAGGCTCCGCTCCAGCGGCACCAGCATCCGGCCGGCGAGATGTGGATTTCCGGCGTCCTCCTCGTCACCGCGGATGGTGCGTACCGGCAATTCCGCGTGATCGGCGTTGAAGTCGCCACAGACGACGATCTGCGCCGCGGCATCGCCGTCGAACACTGCGTCGACCAGAAGCCGCACCTCCAGCGCCTGCCCGGCCCGCTTGACGGCAGCGACGAAGAAGCCCTCGGCCCAGCCGGCCATGGTCCGCCAAGTCCGCGCGCTGGTCTTGCCACCAGGCAGCCAAGCGGCCCGTGGGGCGCGCAGATGGACGTTGATGACGTGCAGCGGTTGCGCCCCGCCGATATCGAGGACGGCATGCAGAAACGGTCGATCCCATTCGATGGTGACGTCTTCGCCGCGCGAGGCCGGGTCCGCGGCGCGGCGATGCGTCAGCGGCGCCACCATGTCGTGAAACACCTGTCGTCCTACGATCAGCGGAAACCGGCTGAGCACCACCAGATTGTGCTTGTCGCGCACCACTCCCTTCGAGCGGCTGGTGGTGGTCAGACGCTGGCAGTTCGCGTATGGCGTGCCGGCGAGCAGTCGGTCGAGCGCGGCCAAGCTGCGCGTCCGCCCCTCGCCCGACCGCTGGCTGTCCACCTCCTGCAGGCAGAGAATGTCGGCGCGCAGCCGGAGCAGCTGCGGGCGCAGCAGGCTGAGTCGATCCTCGAGGGAAAGTCCACCGGACTCCGGCTCCCCCAGCGTCTCGACGTTGAACGTGGCGATGCGGAGCAATTGCGGATCGTCGGGGTCGCTCATTGCCGCTGCGGCTCACGCCTCCGGCGCGAGGCAGGCACGCAGAAAGTTGGCCACCGTCGGGTCGTCCCACTCTGCCGGCCCGACGACGCGGGCGACCTCGCGTCCGCTGCGATCAATCAGAATAGTGGTCGGCAGGCCCGGCAGCTTGAAGGCCTGCGCCAAGCGCCCCCGCTGATCCGTGAGCGCCGGCAGGTGTTCGATGCCGTTGGCCATGTAGAACTTCTGCACCGCCGGCAGCCCGCCGAAGTCGTTGGAGACGGTGAGCACGTCGATCCCGTCGGCGGCCAGCGACGCGTTCAGGGCATCCAGCGCCGGCATCTCCTTGACGCAAGGCGGACACCAGGTGGCCCAGAAATTCAGCACCACCGGCCGGCCCCGCCAGTCGGCCAGGGTCCGCTCGGTCTCGCCTTCATCGAGAAAGCTCTGATCCGGCACATCTGCCGGGTCCACCGACAGCTCGAAGCGGGGCAGCGCCTCGGGCGCCGGCAAACAGGCGGCTGCCGCTTCGCTCGCGGCACTTGCATACACCGGGGTTATCGCCAGAATTGCCGCCGAGATCAGTGCCGCAAAGGTCCACCGCGCCATGTCGTCATCCCTTCCTGAGATCGCCGGGTTCACCCGATGACCGAGAGATCTGGTCACGATGGCGCCACGGCAAGTGCCGAGCCCACTGCGACCGCCGGAGCCAGCACCATGTGGGGCGGCCGCTTCGCCGCCGGCCCGTCGGCGATTATGGAGGAGATCAACGCCTCCATCGACGTCGATCAGCGGCTGGCGGCACACGACATCGCCGGCTCGCGCGCCCACTGCTTGATGCTGATCGGCCGCGGCATCCTGTCCGCGGCCGACGGTGACGCCATTCTCGCCGGCCTCGATCGGGTGGCGGACGAGATCGCCAATGGACGCTTCACGTTTTCCCGCGCCCTCGAGGATGTGCACATGAACATCGAGGGCCGGCTCGCCGAATTGATCGGCGAAGCCGCCGGACGCCTGCATACCGCCCGCTCGCGCAACGACCAAGTGGCGACCGACCTGCGCCTTTGGCTGCGGGACACCGTGGATGCCCTCGACGACGACCTGCGCGCCCTGCAACGGGTGCTGCTCGACCAAGCAGAAGCGCACGCCGACGCGATCCTCCCCGGCTACACCCATTTGCAGGCGGCCCAACCGGTCACCCTCGGCCATCACCTGCTCGCCTACGTCGAGATGCTGGGGCGGGATCGCGGCCGCTTGGCCGACGGGCGACGGCGGCTCAACGAGTGTCCGCTCGGCGCCGCGGCGCTCGCCGGCACGCCCTACCCCATCGACCGGCGGCAGACGGCGGCGGCGCTTGGCTTCGACCGGCCTTGCGCCAACTCCCTGGATGCGGTCTCGGCGCGGGACTTCGCGCTGGAGTTCCTCGCCGCCGGCGCCATCCTCGGGGCTCATCTGTCGCGGCTGGCCGAAGAGATCGTCTTGTGGTCGTCGGAGCGCTTCGGCTTCATCCGTCTCGACGACGCCTTCGCCACCGGCTCGTCGATCATGCCGCAGAAGCGCAACCCCGACGCCGCCGAACTGGTGCGCGGCAAGACCGGCCGCCTGCTCGGCGCCTTCACCGGCCTGCTGATGGTGGTCAAGGGGCTGCCGCTGGCCTACGCCAAGGACCTGCAGGAAGACAAGCAGCCGGTGTTCGATGCCGCCGACACGCTGACCCTCTGCCTCGCGGCGATGACCGGGATGATCGGCACGGCGAGCTTCGATCGCGCGCGTATGCGCACCGCCGCCGCCGAGGGCTTCACCACCGCCACCGACCTCGCCGACTGGCTGGTGCGAA
>CAZVRW010000074.1:0-14643 GCA_964630265.1 uncultured Rhodospirillaceae bacterium | reverse complement strand
CTGCGCGTTGGCGGTGCTGGTCCCGATGGCGACGAGCGCGGCCCCGGCGACCCCCGCGATGAGAAGTTTGTTCAACATGTTTTTACCTCCTGTTTGCCCGCACGGGGCAGCGTTTTTTCCCAGTGTCCTCGCTTGAGCGTGGCGGTGAACCCTTTTCCGCTGCGGTCCGCTCCGACACACCTGCCATCGAAGATGCAAGCACCATGCCAGCCGAGAGCCATTTCGCGCTCATGACAGAAACCTTCCGAAGAATCAGTGGGTTATGGAGTCGTCCGGCACGCCGCGGCGCGGCGACGTGAGCGCCGCGCCGCCGCAAAACGGTTGTAACTGTAAAAAAATTTTACACCGTCGCGGCGGCCCGACCCGGTACCAGGCCCCCCGGCCCCACCCAACACCCTGGAAACACGACGTTTTCCCGCGGAAACCAAGCTGTCGGGATTCTTTACAGTCGCGTCCGGGCGCCCGTCCCCCGGGCCCGAGAGCAGCGAAAACCCAGGCAATTTCAGGCAGTTCCGGCAAACGCCCCGGCGTCGGCGGCGAGAGACCGCTGCGGTGCGCGCCCCGTTCGCCCGACCCGCTTCTGTTGCAGTTTGATGTCGTTCAGCCGGAGAGGTGCCGCATGGAGAAGGTTCGCCGCGGCGGTGCGCGTTGGCACGTCCCAACGCCCGCGCCCGACGCACGCCCGAGGACCGAGCGCGCTGGTGCCGCCGGAGTGAATTGAACACTCGACCCCACCCTTACCAAGGGTGTGCTCTACCCCTGAGCTACGGCGGCAGCGCCGGAGGCATCGACGGACCATGCCACGCCGCCGCATGGCTTTCAAGAGTGCCTTGCCGGGGCTGGCAAGAGTGCCTTGCCGGGGCTGGCAAGAGTGCCTTGACGGGCGGCCCCGTCGGCGGCGATGCTCCAGCCATGCAGACGTCACCACCCGCCAAACCACCGCCGTTGGCGCCACCGGCATCGGAGCCAACGCCATCGGAGGACGATTCGGGCGCCGCCGCGCCGGAACGGCCACCGGCCGATCGCGCCGAGCGGCTGGCTGAGGCGCTGCGCGATAACCTGCGCCGCCGCAAGACCCAGGCGCGGGCCCGCGCCGGCGAGGCAGAGCCGGACCGAAACTCATAGGCCGGCAGAGCCGGACCGAAACACATAGGCCGGCGCGGACGGTGGCTTGCGACCGGGCGTCCCGGACGCTACAAGCGCCGCTTGTCGCGTGCGCCGGCCGTCCCGTCCTGCGTCGCCTCGAAACCGCCCGGTTTCGCGGCGACCGTCGCGGCCGACCGACCCGAAAGGATCCGCATGGACCGCATCCGCATTCGCGGCGGCCGGCCGCTCGCCGGGACCATATCCGTGACCGGCGCCAAGAACGCGGCGCTGCCGCTGATGGCCGCCGGCCTGTTGTGCGACACGCCGCTCACCCTGGAGCGGGTGCCCGATCTTGCCGACATCGCCACCATGGCGCGGCTCTTGGCCGAACTGGGCGTCCAGATCCACCGCGACGGCGACACCGTTCGGCTGGATGCCGGCACGCTCGCCGACACCACCGCCCCCTATGACCTGGTGCGCAAGATGCGCGCCTCGGTGCTGGTGCTGGGTCCGCTGCTGGTCCGCTCGGGGCGGGCGCGGGTGTCGCTGCCCGGCGGCTGCGCCATCGGCACCCGGCCCATCGACCTCCACCTGAAGGCGCTGGCCCAGCTCGGCGCCGAGATCGAGCTGACCGAAGGCTATGTCACGGCGCGCGCGCCGCAGGGCCTGACGGGCGCGTCCATCATCTTTCCCACGGTCACCGTTGGTGGCACCGAGAACCTGTTGATGGCCGCCGTGCTGGCCAAGGGAGAAACCGTGCTCGCCAATGCCGCGCGCGAGCCCGAGGTGTCCGACCTCGCCCACTGTCTCGTCGCCATGGGTGCCGAGATCGACGGCATCGGCACGGGCACCCTGCGCATTCGCGGCGTCGAGCGGCTGCAGGGCACCACCCACGCCGTGGTGCCCGACCGCATCGAGGCCGCCACCTATGCGGTCGCCGCGGTGATGACCGGCGGCGAGCTGGAACTGGCCGGTGCCCGCGCCGAGCTGATGGAGGCGGTGGACGACGTGCTCACCGCCGCCGGCGGCGAGGTGCGGACCGTCCCGGGCGGGTTACGGGTGGCCCGGCGCAACGGCCCGGTGCGCGGCGTCGACGTGATGACCGAGCCCTATCCGGGCTTCCCCACGGACATGCAGGCGCAGGTGATGGCGCTGATGACGACGGCGCACGGCGCGGCGATGATCACCGAAACGGTGTTCGAGAACCGCTTCATGCACGTGCCGGAGCTCTGCCGGATGGGCGCCGACATCAATGTTCACGGCGCCTCGGCGATCGTTCGCGGGGTCCCCCGGCTCTCCGGCGCGCCGGTGATGGCCACCGACCTGCGCGCCTCGGTCTCGCTGGTGCTGGCCGGGCTTGCCGCCGAGGGCGAGACGATCATCAACCGCGTCTATCACCTGGATCGCGGCTACGAGCGGATCGAGGCGAAGCTTGCCGCCTGCGGGGCCGACATCGAACGCCTGAACGACTGACCCATGCCGACCTTTTAAATATGTGCGGCTGAGCCCTTGGACTGGCCGGCCGAGGCGGCCTTCGTCGGTGCGGGGTGGCGCGCGACGCCGGGGCCGGATAAGTAAACGGTTCAGGAGGACCCGCCCGTGAGCGCCGACACATCCTTGATCATCGCCCTGCCCAAGGGCCGCATCCTCGACGACCTGGCGCCGCTGCTGGAGCGCGTCGGCCTGGAGCCGGAGGCGGCCTTCGCCGACCCGGAGAGCCGCAAGCTGCGCTTCGCCACCAACGTTCCGGGGCTCGACATCGTCCGGGTGCGCAGCTTCGATGTCGCGACGTTCGTCGCCTTCGGCGCCGCGCATCTGGGCGTCGTCGGCAGCGACGTGCTGATGGAATTCGACTACGGCGAAATCTATGCGCCCGTCGACCTGGACGTCGGCCACTGCCGGATGGCGGTGGCCGAACCCGCCGCCACCGCCGCGGACGACGATCCCCGCGCCTGGAGCCACGTGCGCGTCGCCACCAAATATCCGGAGACGACGCGGCGCCACTTCGCCGCGCGCGGCGTGCAGGCCGAATGCGTGCGCCTCTCCGGCGCCATCGAACTGGCGCCGGCGCTGGGCCTATGCCGCAGGATCGTCGACTTGGTGTCGTCGGGGGCGACGCTGCGCGCCAACGGGTTGGTGGAGATCGAGACGATCGCCGAAGTCAGCGCCCGGCTCTGCGTCAACCGCACCGCCTGGAAGACGCGGCCGGCCCAGGTGGGCGGCTGGATCGAGCGGTTCCGCGAGGCTGTCGATGCCCGCGCGGCTTGACCTGCGCGAGGCGACCTTCGAGCGGCGCCTCACCGCCGCCCTGGAGCGACGGCGCGCGGCGGCGGACGACGTCGACCGGGTGGTGGCGGGGATCCTCAACGACGTCCGCGAACGCGGCGACACGGCGGTGATCAAATACACCCGGCGCTTCGACGACCTGAAACTGACGGCGGACCGCTTCCGCATCCCCGAAGCGGAGATCGACGCCGCCGTCGCCGCCTGCGACCGCAACGCCCGCTCGGCGCTCGACCTGGCCGCCCGCCGCATCCGCGACTTCCACGCCCGCCAGCGGCCCGAGGACCTGGACATCGAGGACGACGCGGGCGTGCGCGTCGGCTGGCGTTGGACACCGATCGAGGCCGCCGGCCTCTACGTACCGGGGGGCACCGCCGCCTATCCGTCATCGGTGCTGATGAACGCGTTGCCGGCCAAGGTGGCGGGGGTCCGCCGGCTCGCCATGGTGGTGCCGACGCCCGGCGGAGCGATCAACCCCCTGGTGCTGACCGCGGCCCGCATCGCCGGCGTCGACGAGATCTTCCGCATCGGCGGCGCCCAGGCGATCGGCGCGCTGGCCTATGGGACGCAAACCATCCGGCCGGTCGACAAGATCGTCGGCCCCGGCAACGCCTATGTGGCCGCCGCCAAGCGCCGGGTGTTCGGGACCGTCGGCATCGACATGATCGCCGGTCCGTCCGAGGTGCTGGTGGTCGCCGACGCCGGCGCGGATGCGTCCTGGATCGCCGTCGATCTGCTGGCCCAGGCCGAGCACGATCCCGCCGCCCAGTCGATCCTGATCACCGACGACGCCGGTTTTGCCGACGCCGTGACCGCCGCCGTCACCGATCACCTGGCGACCCTGGAGCGCCGCGCCATCGCCGAGTTGAGCTGGCGTGACCACGGCCTGGTCATCGTCGTCGAGCATCTCGACCAGGCGCCGGCGCTGATCGACCGGATCGCACCGGAACACCTGCAGCTTGCGACCGAAGATCCGGAAACCCTGCTCGGCAAGATCCACAACGCCGGCGCGGTGTTTCTCGGTCGCTTGACCCCGGAAGCCATCGGCGACTACGTCGCCGGGCCGAACCATGTGCTGCCGACGGCGCGCAGCGCCCGCTTTTCTTCCGGACTGGGCGTTCTCGATTTCGTCAAGCGGACGACGCTGGTCGGCTGCACGCCCGGCGGGCTCGCGGCCATCGGCCCGGCGGCGATCGCCCTGGCCGAAGCCGAGGGGCTGGGCGCGCACGCGCGATCGGTGGCCATGCGCCTCAATCGTCCGCGGTCGCCCTGACCCGCCGTGCCCGAGCCCCGCTGCGTCGACGGCCAACGGATTGCCCGGGTGATGCTCGACGAGCCGGCGCGGGTACGGCTGAGCCCGCAGATCGAGCATGAACGCCGCACCGCGCTGTTCGCGCTGCTGGAGGACAACCGGTTTGCGCCGGCCGGTGACTTTCCCGGCCCCTTTCACCTGCACCTGACGCTGGAGGGCGCACGGCTGGTGTTCGATGTTCGCGATGCCGAGGACCAGCCGTTGACCCGCTTCACCCTGCCGCTGCTCGAGCTGCGGCGCATCGTCAAGGACTACTTCCTGGTCTGCGACAGCTATTACAAGTCGATCCGCACCGCCTCGGCGAGCCGCATCGAGGCCATCGACATGGGACGGCGCGGCCTACACAATGAAGGCGCGGACCTGCTGCGCGAGCGGCTGCGCGACAAGGTGACGATGGACACCGACACCGCCCGGCGCCTGTTCACGCTGATCTGCGTACTGCACATCCGAGGCTGAGCGGGGCGATGGCGGAGATGCCGAGCGCCGTGCTCTTCGCATGCACGCACAATGCGATCCGCTCGCCGATGGCCGAAGGCATTCTGAAGCATCTGCACCGGCAGCGCGTCTTCGTCGACTCGGTCGGCGTTCGTCCCGGCGCACTCGACGGCTTCGCCGTGCAGGTGATGGACGAGATCGGCATCGATATCGCCCGGCACCGACCGAAGGACTTCGAGGACCTGGACGACGAGTCCTTCGATCTGGTGGTGTCGCTGTCGCCGGAGGCGCAGCACCGCGCCGTCGAGATGACGCGGGGGATGGCGTGCGACGTGGTCCTGTGGAACACCTTCGACCCCAGCATGGTCGAAGGCAGCCGGGAAACGCGCCTGGACGCCTACCGGATGGTGCGGGACGAACTGTTGCGGCGCATCCGCGCGCAATTCCCGGTGCCGCGCATGGGCGGCCTCTGAGCGAAGCCGCGCGGGAACCCCCTGCGCATGGTCCGGGAAAGCCCTTGACCGGGCCGCCGCCCGCGGTCATTTAGGGGTCCGTTGTGCAACGAGGACGGGGAGAGACCGTGGCGAAAGAGGAAATCATCGAGTTCCAGGGCGTCGTTACCGAGCTGCTGCCCAACGCCATGTTTCGCGTCAAGCTCGACAACAATCACGAGGTTCTCGCGCACACTGCCGGCCGCATGCGCAAAAACCGAATCCGGGTTCTCGCCGGTGATCGGGTCAACGTGGAGTTGACACCGTACGACCTGACCAAGGGCCGCATCACCTTCCGTTTCAAGTAATTCGCCGCTTGCCACGGCCCGCATTCGTTCTCGCTTCCGCCTCGCCCCGCCGCAGAGACCTGTTGCGCCAGATCGGCGTCGTGCCGGACGCGATCGTTCCCGCCGACGTCGACGAAACGCCCCGGCCCCGCGAGCTGCCGACGGATCTCGCCCGCCGGCTCGCCGCTGCCAAGGCCGCCGCCGTCGCGGCACAACACCCGGAGGCCTTCGTGCTCGGCGCCGACACCGTCGTTGCCTGCGGCCGGCGGGTGCTCGCCAAGGCCGAGGATGCGACCGAGGCGCGGCGTTGCCTTTCGCTACTGTCGGGACGCCGCCATCGGGTGCTCGGCGGCATCGCCGTCGCCGCCCCCGACGGTCGCCTGGTCGGCCGCCTGGTGGTCACCGCTGTCGCCTTCAAGCGGCTGGAGCCGGCGGAAATCGAGGCCTACCTCGCGAGCGGCGAATGGCACGGCAAGGCCGGCGGTTATGCCATCCAGGGGCGGGCGGCCGCCTTCGTTCGCTGGCTCGCCGGCTCCTACAGCAATGTCGTCGGGTTGCCGCTGTTCGAAACAGCGGCGCTCCTCAAAGGTCTCGGCTACCGGTGGGACGACGATCGGTGGGACGACGATGCCGGTTGACGACATCCGTATTGCCGTCGGTCCCGGCGAGACGCGGGCGGCATTCCTGGAGGCCGGCGCGCTGATACGGGTCGTGGTCGAACGCGACGAGCCCGGCCCGCGCGTCGGCGACATCTACGCCGGGCGGGTGACCTCACTGGCTGGCGGCATCGACGCCGCGTTCGTCGACATCGGCGCCGATCGTCCCGGCTTTCTCGGCCTGACGGAGGCGCGCCGTCATGCCGGAAATGGCGGCCGCATCGGCGACCACGTCTGTGAGGGTGACGCCATCGTCGTCCAGGTCGTGCGCGCGCCGGAGCCGGGCAAGGGCGCGAAACTGAGCCGCCGCCCCGCGCTGGCCGGGCGCTTCCTCGTGTTCCTGCCGGTGGAGACGGGCATCGGCGTCTCCCGCCGCCTCGCCGACCGCACGGTCGCCCAGCGGATCAAGGCGCTACTGCCCGGCGATGCCGGCGGCTGGCTGCTGCGTCGCGCCGCCGCCGACGCGTCACCGGCCATGCTGGCGGCGGAGGTTGAGCGGCTGATCGGCGCCTGGGCGGGCATGGCGCCGGCGACACGGCCGCCGGCCGTCCTCGCCCACGGTCCCGACACCCTCGTCACCGCCCTCCGGGAGGAGGCGACCCGGGCGCTGCGGCGTCTCGTCGTCGACGACCACACGATGGCCCGGACGGCGCGCATGGCTCTGCCGGACCTCGCCGATCGGGTGGAGGTGGTGCGCTGGGGCAGCGCCTTCACCGACGATGTCGCCGACCAGATGGCGGCGCTGACCTCACCGATCCTCCGACTGCCGTCGGGCGGGGTGGTGACGATCACGCCGACACCGGCGCTGATCGCCGTCGACGTCGACACTGGCACGGCCCGCGCCGGCAGCGCCGACGCCACGGCGCTCGCCGTCAACCGCGAGGCCGTCGCCGCCATCGCCCGCCGTCTGCGCGCCGCCGACCTGGGCGGCTACGTGGTCGTCGATGTCGTGCCGCTGGCGAAACCGGGGCATCGCGAAACCCTGCTCGCCGAGGTGCGCCGCGCCGTCGCCGAGGATCCGCGGCCGGTGCGCATCGGTGGCTGGACGTCCCTCGGCCGATTGGAACTGACCCGCCGCCGCGAAGGGCCGTCCCTCGTCGACCGGCTGCTGATCGACTGCCCCGTGTGCGCGGGCACGGGGCGCGTCGGCTCGCCGACGACCACGGCGCTGGCCGGTCTGCGCGCCGCCCTCGCCGAGGATCTTGCGCAGCCTGGACGGCGATGGGTGCTGCGGGCGGCGCCCCAGGTGATCGACGTCCTGAGGGACAGGTGCGCGGCGGCGCTGGCCGCCACCGAGGCGCGGCTCGGCCGCCCGCTCGTCCTCGACGCCGACCCGCTGGTGCCGCCGGACGCCGTGCGCATAACGGCCGCGGCCGACGCGAAAGCCGAACCGGCGGGAGCGGGCGATGACCGAGCCGACTGACCGGGGCGGAGCCCCGCGACCACGCCGCACCGCCCGCTGCCTGATCTGCGGCAAGCCACAACAGGCGCGCTGGCGGCCGTTCTGCTCGAAGCGCTGCGCCGACATCGATCTCGGCCGCTGGTTCGGCGAGCACTATCGCATTGCCAGCGTCGACGACGCGAGCGGCGACGATGCGAGCGGTGACGACCTTGGCGATGACCCCGGCGGTGGCGGGTCGCGAGCCGGGCACCTGGACCCCGGGGATATCGACCGCTGACGCGCAACCCGCTGGACACGTTGCGGCTTCACCCGTATAAGCCCTGGTTTCGGCGACACGCCGGACGCCCAGGTAGCTCAGTTGGTAGAGCACGTGACTGAAAATCACGGTGTCGGTGGTTCGATTCCGCCCCTGGGCACCATTTGAGCGGGGCGGGGGCGCGATCGTCGCTCGATCGGTCGGGCGCCCCCGGATAGAAACTACACTTTATTCCACCGTCGACGGAGACGCTGCCATGCGCGTCCGCTGTTGCCGTTGCCTGTTCCGTGCCCTCGCGGAAGCCCTCGCGCTCACTGTCACCGGCACCACCCCGGGCGCCCGCGCGCTCACCCGCGCCGCCGCGCTGGCCATCGGCTTGGCAATGCCATGGGGCCCGAGCCCCGGCGGCGCGGCCGACGCGGGCACGCCGCTGGCCGGGCTGCCGTCGCTGCCCGGTGCACACATGGCGCGCCTGATGGCGCTGCCCGCCGACACCTGGATCGAGCTGGGGTCGCCGCGCCCGGACCCGACCTGGGGCAAGGCGCGCGGGCGCGCCTGGACCGCGACCATGGCGCACGCCCCGGAACTGGGCGGGGCCTTCCTCTACGGCGAGGGCGTGCACGGCTGGGTCGATCCCCGAACCGGCCGCTACATGGATGATCTGTGGTTCTACGACCTGATGGCGGATCGCTGGATCGCCGTCCACCCGGGCACCGACACGCGCAACCCGCCTGACCTGACGGTGAATCCGGACGGCTTTCTGGCGCGGCCCGACGGCGCGTTGCTGCCGATCGCGCCCAGCGTCCATGGTTATCAGATGACGGCGTGGGATGCCCGCCGCCGCCGGTTCGTCAGCATGCCCAACCCCGGCGTGTACTGGAAGTCCGCGCTCCCCGGCGTCGCCGCCTTTGCGGCGGCCCAAGCGGCGCGCCTCAACACCGGCTTCGCCAGCCCCTGGTTCTACGACGTCGATCGCGCCGCGTGGCTGCGCTTTCGCACGCCCTCGCCCTCGCCGCAGCCCTGGTTCGGCCAAACCTTGCACGTGATCCCCGCGCAGGACCGTTACTTCCTGCGCCACAAGCAGGAAATCTGGTTCTACGATCCCGCCGACAATCGCTGGACGCGGGAAACCCCGAGCGGGCCACCGCCGCCGTTCGGCATCGATGCGACGTCGTGCCATGACCCGAAGCGTGACCGCATCTACCTGGGCGGCGGCAGCTACCCGGAAGCGCCCGCGCCCAACGGGCTCTGGATCTACGATCTGGCCACCAACGCCTGGGTGGATCCGCGCCCGACCGGCTATGCCGTCGGCACCTCGTTCGGCACCAACCATGCGGTGATGCTCTGCGATCTGGCCAACGACGCCGTCCTGCTGGTCCGGCACGGCGGCGATCATCGCGGCGTTTTCCTCTACGACATCGCCGAGAACGCCTGGTCGGTGTTGCTGCGGGGCCTACCGCCGGGGTGGCCCGACAGACCGTATTTCAAGCCGGCCAACGGCTTCTACGACCCGGCCCTGAATGTGCACGTCTTCCATGTCGCGGGCGACAGCGACGACGACGGCACCGTCCTGGCCTACCGGTACCGTTAAACCGGCACACCGGAGCCGACGCGGCAGGCAACCGGCGGTGACGCGGGACTTCATCCGCTCGTCACCCCCTCACGGGCGTATCGCCGCTTGCACCACACGATCATCGCCCCGACGTGACTCGGTGGACGGCGAGAGGGCCTCGGCGCGTGCTTCCGCGGGTCGGTGTGATCACGTCCGAGGCCCCCTTGCGAGCAGCCGCGCCGTAAACGACGCGGCCCCGAGACCAGGAGGAACAGCCATGATCACCCCTGTTATCCGAACGAAGCCCGAGATCCTGACCACCGCCGTCGCAGTTGCCCTGGGTCTTTCCGTGGTAGCCACCGCAGCGGCAGATGTGCCTTATCGGGGCGACGGGTCCATCATGCTCGAGCCCGCTCAGCTGGAGTGGATGGACATCAAATCGATGGCTGCGCCGGCTCAGATCGCGGTGATCGAAGGCAAATTGTCGGCGGCCGAGCCGTTCACGTTCCGACTGAAGCTGCCGGCCGGCTATCGGATCGAGCCCCATGTCCACCCGGAATACGAGCGGGTGACGGTCCTTTCGGGAACCCTGCACTTCGCGCATGGGGAGACATTCGACCGTGAAAAAACGCGGGAACTGCCGTCCGGTGGCGTCGCCATCATGGCGCCGGGCGAGCCGATGTACGGCTACACCGAGGAGGATACGGTGATCCAGCTGCACGGAACCGGTCCTTGGGGCATCCGGTATATCGACCCTGCCAACGATCCGCGGAGCTGACACCGCGCAAGGTCCGTCTCGTTTCCCATCGACCGTGATGCCGCTCGGCGGGCCTTGGGGAAACCGCCGGAGGAGACGCTTCCCGTGAGGTGGCGCGTTCAACCCTCAGGCCGAATGTGCCGCTGCACGGGCCCCTTGGGGGGCCTTAAGGGGATGCTTGCGGGGACCTTGGGATCCGTGGCTCGAATCTCGGCGAGCGGAGGCGGCGGCCGTGAGCTCCCGCGGGCCCGTGCGCCGATATGCGGTCGAACCCGTCCAGAATCGAGACGTGTTTGGTTTGCGCGCATTCCGAAGCGGCGGTCCTTGCGTGCCGGGATGCAGGCGAGATCAACGACAAACTGACTTGCGACGGCGGTCTGGAACGGGGAGGATCGGCGGACGTCGCACCGCCTACCTTCCCCCACCCTTCGACCGAGGAGTCGTCGCCGCATGCGAGTCTGGCCTGGAATGCCCTATCCCCTCGGCGCCACCTGGGACGGCAAGGGCGTCAATTTCGCGCTGTTTTCCGAGCACGCCGAGCAGGTCGACCTGTGCCTGTTCGACGGTGCCGGGCGCAAGCAGACGCACCGGATCCCGCTGCCCGAATACAGCGACGAGATCTGGCACGGCTATCTGCCGGATGTCCGCCCGGGGCAGCGCTACGGCTATCGGGTGCACGGCCCCTACGCCCCCGAGGCCGGGCATCGTTTCAATGCCAACAAGCTCCTGCTCGATCCGTATGCCAAGGCGCTGCGCGGCCGGCTGCGCTGGTCCGACGTCCACTTCGGCTACAAGGTCGGCGACCCGGAGGAGGATCTCAGCTTCGATACCCGGGACAGCGCCGCGCGCATGCCGAAATGCGTAGTCGTCAATCCGGCGGCGACCCGCGGCACCGACCGGGCGCCGCGCACCGAATGGGATCGCAGCCTGATCTACGAGTTGCACGTGCGCGGCTTCACCATCCGCCATCCCGAGATCCCGGAGCCGCTGCGCGGGACCTTCGACGGCCTCGGTCACCCCGCGGCCGTGCGCCACTTGCGGGCGCTCGGCATCACCGCGGTGGAGCTGCTGCCCATCCAGGCGTTCGTCGACGATCGCTTCCTGATCGACGGCGGCCTTCGGAACTACTGGGGGTACAACACGCTCGGCTTCTTCGCGCCGGATCCGCGCTATCTCGGCCGTTCCGGGCACAGTGCGTTTCGCCGCTGCGTGCGGGCACTGCACGACGCCGGCATCGAGGTGATTCTGGATGTGGTCTACAACCACACGGCCGAGGGCAACCAGATGGGACCGACGCTATCCTTCCGCGGCGTCGACAATTGTTCCTATTATCACTTGGTGCCCGGAAACGAGCGCTATTACGTGGACTTCACCGGTTGCGGCAATGTCTTCGACCTGCGCCATCCGCGCGTCCTGCAATTGGTCATGGACTCGTTGCGCTACTGGGTCGAGCAGATGGGCGTCGATGGTTTCCGCTTCGACTTGGCGACGACGCTGGCCCGCGACGGCGCCGGCGCGTTCGATCCGCACAGCGGCTTCCTCGACGCGGCGCGCCAGGACCCGGTGCTGTCGCGCGTGAAGCTGATCGCCGAGCCCTGGGACGTCGGTGACGGCGGCTACCGGCTGGGCGGCTTTCCCGCCGGCTGGGGGGAATGGAACGACCGGTATCGCGATACGGTACGGGCGTTCTGGAAGGGCGACGGCGGCCTGATCGGCGATCTCGCCACCCGCGTCACCGGCTCCAGCGATCTGTTCGAGAGCCATGGCCGGCGGCCATGGGCCTCGGTCAATTTCATCACGGCGCACGACGGCTTCTGCCTCGCCGATCTGGTCAGCTACAACAACAAGCACAACGAAGCCAACAAGGAAGAAAATCGCGACGGCCACAGCCACAACGCCAGTTGGAACTGCGGCGTCGAGGGACCGACAGACGACCCGGACATCCTGGCCCTGCGTCGCAAGCAGCGCCGCAACCTGCTGGTCACCCTGCTGCTCTCGCAGGGCCTGCCGATGCTGCTGGCGGGCGACGAGTTCGGGCAGACCCAGAGCGGGAACAACAACGCCTACTGTCAGGACAACGAGATCAGCTGGCTCGACTGGTCGCTGCTCGAGGATCCGGAACAGCGCGCCTTCTTCGAGTTCGTCCAGGGCGTCATCCGCCTGCGCCGGGAGCACATCGTTTTCCACCGCAGCCACTTCTTTCATGCAGCGGCGATCCGCGGCACCGACGTGCAGGACATCGTCTGGCACAGGTCCGACGGCAGCGAGATGGCGGAGGAGGACTGGGACGATGCGGAGGCCCGCTCGATCGGCGTGCTGATCCACGGCGAGGCCGGCGAATACCACCTGACCAGCCGCGGCGAGCCGCAGCCCGACGACACCTTCTTTGTCGTCCTGCACGCCGATCCGGAGCCGGTGGACTGGTCCCTGCCTAGCCTCGCCGATGGCGGCCACTGGCGGCGGATCATCGACACCGACGCGGCGGCACCGCTCGACATGTCGGGGGAAGCCCCTGCCGATCAGCGGTTCGAGGACGGCGCCGGCTATCCCGTGCGGCCCCGCTCCGTGGTCGTCCTGGTGCGCGTCGCGCCGTCGGCGTAAAGGCGTGAGTGCGCCGCCGAGCAAGTCCGGTGGTCAGCTGGCCCGGTGATCAGGCCCGGTGATCAGGCCCGGTGATCAGCCCCATCGATCAGGCCCGATGGCTGGCACAGGCATAAAGGGCGATCGCCGCGGCCGTGGCGACATTGAGGCTCTCGACCGCCGGGGCGATCGGGATGCGGGCGAGCAGGTCGCACTGCTCGCGCACCAGCCGCCTGAGCCCCGCGCCCTCGGAGCCGAGGACCAACACCAGCGGTGGTGCCGCGTCGATCTCGGCCAGCGCCTGCGGTGCATCGGCGGTGAAGCCGATGGCGCGGAGGCCGGCATCCTGCAGCGCCCGCAGGGTGCGCGCGATGTTGACGACCCGGACCAGCGGCACGGTTTCCAGCGCGCCCGACGCCGCCTTGGCCATCGCCCCGGTCTCCGCCGGCGCGTGCCGATCCTGCACGGCCACCGCCGCCGCCGAGAACGCGGCGGCGGCACGCAGCACGGCGCCGACGTTGCGGGGGTCGGTGACCTGGTCGAGGACGACGAGGGGCCCCGACGGTCCTGAGGTGAGGACCGCCTCCAGCGGCGTTGCCGGCAGCGGCTCGACCAGCACGGCGACTCCCTGGTGGCGCGCGTCGGCGCCGACGATCTCATCCAGGATCCGCCGGCCGACAATTTCCAAGGTCGGGTGGGCGGCGCCGCCGGCGCGGCCGCGGGCATCGAGCAGCCGGGCGGCCTCGGCCACCGCGAGCAGGCGGCGGCAGCGGCGCCTGGGATTGGCGACGGCGGCCAGCACCGCGTGACTGCCGTAGATCCAGAAGCCGGCGGCGCGATCGCGGCCGTGGCGCGAGCCGGGTGGCGACGGCTGTGCCGCCGGCTCCTTGTGGTGGGGGACGGGTCTTTTCATCGGCCGACGATCGTACACCCGCAACGGTCGCTTGTGCAGAAGCCGTTGTTGGACCCGTTCGGTCCAGTTCCGTCGTTGACAACGCGCGGTAAAACGACATAGTGACCAGCCGCGTCGCGCCGGCTCCTCGGCGTCGACGTCGACACGCCGGAGGGGTGCCCGAGTGGCTAAAGGGGACGGGCTGTAAACCCGTTGGCGTACGCCTACGTTGGTTCGAATCCAACCCCCTCCACCAAGTCCGTGGGCGGGAGGGCCGCCGTTCCGGCTCTGCGGGTGTAGCTCAGTGGTAGAGCCCCAGCCTTCCAAGCTGGTCGCGTGGGTTCGATTCCCATCACCCGCTCCACCACGGAGGCGCCCGTGGGGGAGGCGCCCGTGGGGGAGGCGCCCGTGGGGATAGACGCCCGTGGGGATAGACGCCCGTGGGGATAGACGCCCGTGGGGATAGACGCCCGTGGGGGAGCCGTCTTCGAGGACATTCCTTTGGGACTGTTCTTTCGGGGACGGACCTCCGGATCGACCGATGCAGCAAGGTTCGCGCGGGCAGGCCGCGCGGTCAGGGGATGTGAAAGAAGCGAAAGTCATGGCGAAGGCGAAATTTGAGCGGACGAAGCCGCATTGCAACGTCGGCACGAT
>CAZVRW010000073.1:0-15350 GCA_964630265.1 uncultured Rhodospirillaceae bacterium | reverse complement strand
TTATGCGCCTGGAATCCGTCGGTGAGCACACTGATCCTGTGCGCCACTTCCGGGCGAAGCTCCCAGCGATCGATGGCGACCGTGTCAAAGTGGATGAAGAGACCCTCGCCGAACTGCTCGATGGCCGGGAGCCAGTCGGCGTGTTGGGCGATCGGCGCGCCCTCGACCGCAAGCTGGATGTCTTCGAGGTCGCTGTCTGCATCGGTGGCCGCCGGCTCAAAACGCGTGAAGCCGTATAGGCACATCACCTCGCGTAGGCGATGCACCGCAACGACCGAACGAATCGTGCCGAGATCCCGCTTCACCGGCTTGTCCCAGGAGTCACGGGGCAGCGTCTTGGCGTAGAGCCGCGCATCGGGGGCATTGACGCCGATCTCGGCATCTCCGCTCGCCAGAACGTCAAACTCGCGCACCTTGGGATTGGTCTGGGCATCCCGACCAGCCGACGCCTTTATCTGCCGCAGGCGATCGAACACGTCCGCGTGGGAGTAACCTTCAACGTCCATGCGCAGCGCCCTGTTGAACTTGCGCGCCTGAGCGATCTCCGCGACGCTCTCGGCGTCCGAGAGGTCGGCGAAGTGCCGCTGCACGATCTCGGTCAACGCGTCTTCCTCGACCGGAAGGGAGATGACGCTGACGACTTGCGGGAAGTACGCGTTGGTTGCCGAACGGGTGAGAAGTTTCAGGAGCTTTGAACACCGTTCGACGGCACCGTCGCCGAGCCAGGGCTGACGGCCGGCGCACTCGCCGAGCCGTCCCGGCTTGGTCGCGTCGCGCAGCGAGAGTGATTTCGAGCAGCTGCAAAGGATCTCCAGGTCGGAAAGGCTGGCGCTGGTCCCCTCCTCGATCAGGTACATGGGTTCTTGGCACGGCTCGCCCCTGTGCAACAGCCAGCGCCAGTCGATGTCCTGCAGATGCCCGTCAGGGCAGGCGCCGACGAAGCGCAGCGGCGTCACGTCATCCTTCTTGCCGTCTTCGTGCTGGTACTTTCGGCGACCACTCGTCGGCTCAAGGTCTTGCCAGCGGACCAGACGCCGGCCGCGGCGAACCTCGCCGCCGGCTTTCGGCATTTCTACCCGTTCGCAAACGAACCACGTGGGAAACACGCTGACATCTATACCCGGCAGCTCTCGGTTCTGGTCGCCCGATGCCAGCGGGGGCGTCAGCAGACGTAAGGCTTGCCCATCGCCGAGGCGACCCCGCTCACGCAACCGCCGCTCAAGGATGCGCGCAAGAGAGGGTTCGTCGATCTTGGTGTAGCTGTGCGCCGGCGCATACCAGCGATCGAGGCCTCCGATCAGCACCGAGCGCGTCGGCAAGTCCACCATCGCGCCAGGCCCAAAGGTGGTGATGATCTGGCTCTGCCGGAGAACGGTCTTCTTGCTCATGACACGTCGTCCGCCGTGAACGGGCGCCCATGGGGATCGCGAATCCGGAGCAGCACGTTGGCCTCCACGTCCCGCATCGAACGGGCAGCGACGAAATGCCGGTGGCATTCCGGCGTCAGATTCGGCAGAGCCGGATCGAGCGGTTGGTGAAGCAGTTGCTGACCTTGACCCTCCCGGCGATCGCCATAGGCAATCTGAGGAATGTCGTCGACGACGGTTTGCCAGTCGTCCAACAGCCCTTTGACGAGCGCTTCCAAGGCCGCGCGGCCGCCGACGATGGCGGCCTCCGGGGCACGATCGGCGATGGCGTCGATCACCTGACGGCGATAGCCGGGAACGTCGCGCAGATGGCCGACGGCGCGCTCTGGCGTCAACTCCGGGCGCAGGTGGCGAGCGACAGAGACCACAACGGCCGCAAGGGAGCGATCCAGGGCCCGAGCCGCCCAAGGCGTCACGGTCGTTGCCTCGACAGAACGATAGAAGGTTTGGTGGAAGAGGCGAAACGACTCGTAGTGGGTACGGTCACGCGGCTTGTGCAGGTTGAGCACGGTGACAACGAGGCCCGGCTTGTCGACCGCGCGGCCGACACGGCTGGTCGCCTGGATGTATTCGGCTGCCGTCTTGGGCTGGCCCTGGACGAGCATCAGTCCAAGCCGCGTAATGTCCAGACCGACGGAGATCATGTTGGTGGCCAGCGCCACGTCTACCCATTCCTGCCGGTCGCCGCGGAACGGCCGTTCCAGCCGCGCCTTGGCCAGCGCCACGTCGTCTGTCGAGACGCGAGAGGTCAGTTCGAGCGGATCCGCCATTTCACGGTCAATGAACACGGGGTTCAAAGGATCGACGCGGCGTCGCTTGCTTCCGTACTGGCGCAGGCGGTCACGCACCTCGTCCTCCACGATGCGGCGGGCGCCGCCGAGTTCGCGGAGCGCATTGAAATAGCAAAGCGCCGTCATGTAGGGATCGGCGGGATTCGCGTCGGCGTCGGCGCCGCCGTTCGCTTCGTAGAGGGCGTTGGCGGCGGCCATGATCGTCGTCAGTCCGCGCAGGAACACCAGCTTCGGCCCGCGCCCCTGCGCCGCCAGCCCCAGGTAGAGGCGCGCCGGACTGTCGCTCGACGGAACGGTCCGGGCGAACCAGCTGTCGGTCCGCTCGATTCCCGGCGGCGGGAACACCTGCGTCTCGGCGCGGTCGAACAGCGCCCGGATCTGGCCCTCGGCGCGGCGGACGGTGGCGGTCGACGCAACGATCTTCGGGCGCACCCGACCGCCGTCGCTAATGCGTGTGCTGAGCCGGTCGATAGCGGTTTCGTACAGACCGGCGACGGTGCCCAGCGGACCGGAGATCAGGTGCAATTCGTCCTGGATGATCAGATCCGGCGGATCGAGCATGTTGTCATTAAACAGCGGCTTGCCGTCGCGCGGCCGGGCGGCGCCGTAGAAGCCGGTCTCGTCGTAGCGATCGACATGGCCGAAGAACGCGCCCGCCTCGCCGACCCAGGGCAGGCCCGCGAACTTGTCGACGGTGGCGATGACGAACGCCGGCAGTCTGCGGTAAATGACCTCGTCGACGGTTAGCACCGGTAGCGGCCGGTCGCGGGTGAAGTCGCAGGCGGGGTTGGCGCAGCGGATAATCATGTTGGTCGGCGCATGCGCGTTCGGCACGCAGTCGAACGAGTCCCGCGAGAAGGCCGTTCCGCACCACGGACACGCCTTGATCGGCGCCGGCGCGTTCCTGCCGTCCCGACGGTACTTTCGCAGCCGCGTCACCGCCGTGTGGTCACCCGTGTTGCCGCGACCGCCGAGGATGTTGGGCGATGCGTCGGAGCCGACCCAGAGGCCGATCTCGATCGGCCAGTCGCCGAGCATGCGCGCTCCGTTCGGCAGCGAGAACTCCGGGTTCTCGCGCATTAGTTCGAGGGCGCAGACGACGCCGGCGGCGCGCGACAACTGGTCGAGGGTCAGCAAGCGGAGGGTGTAGCGCATGATCACGGTGACGCCCGCTCCGAGCCGACCGCCGGACGACATCCGTCGGTGAGCGATGGCGAAGGCAGCGAGACCGAGATAGGCCTCGGTCTTGCCGCCGCCGGTGGGGAAGAACAGCAGGTCGACCAGCTCCCGGTCCGGGTGCCGCTTGTCGTGCAGACCGGCTAGGTTGAGCAGGATGAAGGCGATCTGGAACGGCCGCCACGTCGGCGGGGCGATCGCATCGGGATCGCCGTCGGGCCCGGCGAAGCGCCGCCGCGCCGCCCGCGCGACGGCCAGGTTCATGATGCGGAAGGCTGTGCGTGTCTTTTCGTCGTCGCGCAAGAGATCAATGCCCACGGCAATGCGCGTGCGCGCCTTGTGCATGCCCGCGATCAGGCGCTCCGCTGTCAGTCGCCGCCGATCGGGAAGGCCGCCAAGCCCATCCATCTGTCCAGTAATCCAGGCGGAATACTGGCGCGGAAGGTCGGAGAGGGCTTCTGCGAGGGCGGGCCCGCCGACTGCGGCCGCATCCGCCAGTGCCTCCATACCGAAGGTGACACCGCCGATCGTTTCGTTGGGCGCGACGCGCTCCACTTCGGCCACGGGCAGCGGGTCCGTCCAGGCGCGGCGGACACAACCGCCCGCGTCGGGCGCTTCCCAAGCGCCAGAGGTATTGCGGCCGACCGCATATTCGGCGTCGTCGCGGTAGTGCAGATCGGCGATGCGCAGGTCGGCGTCATCGGAGTCGTAGCCGGTTCGGTCGCGGTTCGCCGCCAGACCTTCGTTGCAGCGCACCTCAAGACGGGCCTGGAAGGCGAACGCCACATCGGCGTACTTGTGGCGCGCCGGCTTGCGGCGATTGACAAGGAAGAGGCTGAGCGCGCGGACGGGCTGCTGCGGCTCGCCCGGAGGCTGCAACGTGAACGGCCGTGCGTGCGCCTGCAGTTCGAGACCGCCGCCAGGGCGCTGCTCGGAGGCGCTGTCGGGAACGAGAATGGGAGCCCCCTTTCCGGCTTTCGGCACCGGCACGGGGATCCGCCGTTCCTTCGGACGGCGCAGCCATTCGACCTTGGGCGCGTCCATGTCCTCTGACGCCAGAACGCTGGCTGGGAGCGGCGGTTCGGTGACGTAGTCGCCCCAGCTTACGCGGACGTCGACCATCTCGACCCCGTCCGGGACGAGCACGGTGAGGCCGATCGACGCCGGCAGGTAGCGCCGGCTGGTGCTCGGGGCCTCGGCTTGGGTGTCGTCGTCGGCGATGGGGCCCGCCTCGGGCGTCCCGTCGGTCAGATCGCCGGCGTTGGTCTCCGTTTCCTCCTGCGTGTCGAGATCGTCGACTGTGTCGCCGCCCTCGTCGAGCGGGGCGATGAAGCCGGTCAGGTACCAGGACGACGGCGGCTCGCGCAGCCGTTCGGTCTGCAGGTCGGCATCGCCAGGGGCAACGTCCGGCGGCAGCGGCCCGACCAGGTCCCGCCGCAGCATCTCGACGAGGCGGGCGCGGACTTCGGTGGAGGTTGTCATGGCCGTCCCATCCCTTCGAGCCGCTCGATCTCCACCAGCGTTTGCTGAAGCCAGTCGCGCGTGTAGTGGCGCTTGAGCACCGTCTTCGGCCGGTAGCCGACATCGGCGAGCAGTCCCTCCAGCGCGACGAGCCGGTCGCGGAAGCCCAAGCGCACGCCGAGGCGCAGGCTCGATGTGTCGGGACCGCAGAGGATCCACCCGTCGGACCGGCCCTTCGCGTGGGCCCACAGCGACCGCTCGCCCTCATCGACGGCGAGATCGAGGGCCTGCACCAGGATCGCGGCGCGCTGGGCGTCGTCCACCGCGTGAACTCCCGCCAGCGATGCGCGCAGCGCCGCGGCATCGATCTGCTGTTCGTGCCGCCGCCGCTGGAAGCCAGTCTGGGTCTCGGTCACGCAGTCCTCCACCGTTTCCACGCCGTAGCCGCCGGCGAGCGCCCGCCACGCGCCGATCCGGTGGCACACCAGGATGACCATGGTGTCGACCAGAACCGGGCCGGTGTGGCGGACCATCCCTGATTTACAGATCGAACGGGGTCTCGACCCCGTGCGCGGCGAACAGGTCTTCCAGGTCGTCGATGGTCAGGCTCAACAGGTCGGCGGCGCGGCGCACGGAGACACGGCCCTCCCGGATCGCCAGCGCCATCACTTCCATGAACGGACGGGAGAACAGCGGCGGCGGGTTTGGTTCCCCGGCCTCGTGGCCGTTGTAGCGAAGCGCCGCGTCCGGGGCCGAGCGGGCGCGCGCCGGCTTGAGCGCGCCGAGCGCCACCAGGCGCCACTTCAGCGCCGTAGCGGTCACCTGCAGGGTGTCGGCCGTGGCGTTGAGCCGGGCGATCAACTCCTCATCGTCGAGGTCCGCCCAATCACCGAGGGGCTCAAGGAGATCGCGCGGCATCAGCAGCGCCGAGGCGAAGTTGTTCGCCAGCTGCTCGACGCGGTTCCGGCTCGTTTCCGTGGCGGCCTCGGCGTGCTCCGGCGGCATGGCGTCCCAAGTGAGGATGTGGAACAGCTCATGCGCGAGGTCGAAGTGGCGCCGGCCGATCACCTCGTGGCGGTTGATCAGCACCGCGTCCAACTCCGGCAGGCGGCAGGCGGCGCCGGATATGCCGTCGATGGCATCGACCATCAGCACCAGGATGCCGAGCTCCCGCTCCATCACCTCGGCAAGGCGCGCCGCCGGCACGGCGCCGAGATCGAAGTCGGCGACGAACCGCTCCCCCGCCGCCATCGCGTCTTCGAAGCTTGACTGCTTGGTGAGACCGAGAGCCCGACGCGGCAGCAAGCCCGTCTTGTCGACGTGCGGCGCGATCTCCCGGAAGGCGGCGATCCAGCAGCCGGCGTTGCGTTCGTAGCCGGCGAGGTGCGCGGTCTTGACGTTGGTATGGCGCCAGGAGAAGCGGCCCTCGCCGACGAGCCGGAAGGGATCGGTGAAGAAATCCAGCGGCATGCCCAAGGCCTCGACGGCGCGCAGCAGTTCCTCGGCCGAGACGCGGCGCTCGCCGGTCTCGATCGCCGACACCGTCTGCCGGTCCTTGAAGCCGAACAGGCGCGCCACCTCGTCCTGCGAGAGCTTCCGCTCCTCGCGCACCGCCTTGATCCGCGCACCGATAAGCTGGGTGTTCATGGCTGCCTCCTGAGAGCCATATATCCGTGCAAAACGCTAAATGCAAGATTTTCTTGCGGAACTGTCTCCACCGCGCATGCGCCTACGAGGCGACCTTCAGGTTGACGCTGGCCGGGTCCGGCATGGTTTTGGAAGCGTCGAGGATCTCCAGGCCAAGCAAACGACCGGCGGCGTCGTAGTCGAGGATGACACCCGGCTTGTCCTCGTCGCTTTCGGCGACGTCGCCCGGTGCGAGCACGATGCTGAGGGTGTCGGTATGGGGATCATAGGTGACGTTCATTCAGGGCCTCCGGTACTTGGCGAACTTGCTGGTGCGGTACGCGGTGACGATCTCCGGTGGGACGCGGTCGATATCGACGAATACACGCATGAGATAGTCGCGTGCAGGTGCGCCGCCGTGAAGGACTTTATGGGCGACGACACGGCCCGGTCTCACTGGCTGCACATCGTCGGGCGCCGTCAAAACGCGGAGCACCTCCCGCTCATCGAGACCGCGGCGCGCCAGCTGCCCGCGGGCGTGATCGGTAAAGACGGCGGCGGCGAGGTTGATCACGCGGCGTCATCCGCATCGCCGACGCCGCCGAGGATGTCATCGAGAGTGACCGAGCCGCGAGGGGCAGTGCCGGCGCGGACTTCTTCCGCGTGGCGGGCGGTGTTGAGGGCGAGGAGGCGGGCGAGGACTTCGTCGCGGACATCGGACGGCCAGAACAGCCGGCCCTGGTAGGCGAACTCGTCTTCGTTCGACTCGTCGAGGAAGACGGCTTCGGCGCGCTCGGCGAGGTCGTGCCAGCCGCAGGCGGCGAGGACGGCGCGGTCCATCTCGGCGTGCAGGTCGCGCAGGCGGCGGATGTCGTCGTCGCGCACCAGGCGGTCGTGGAACAGGTTGTAGGTCTTGGTCAGGCCCTTGTCCCGCGTGACCATCAGCTCGGCGCGGAAGCGGTAGTACGCCTCGCCCGCCGCCTCCAGCGCCGGGTCGTCCTCGAAGCCGGGCGGGAACGGGAACGTCTCGAAGCAGTCGGACGGCGTGTAGCGCAGGTCATCCTTCATCGAAGAGGCGAAGAACCGCGCCCACAGCTCGTGCACGCGGCACTGCAGCGCGGCGAACGCGGCGTTGGAAGGAAGTGCGTAGACATTGACCGTATGCGCGAACACTCTTTCGCTTGGCATGAATGCAAAGCCGACATGTTGGCTCACCTGACAATTCGCCAGCACGCGGTCGAGCGGCGCGATGGCTTCGTATAATGCAGGCGTGTAAGGACCCCAGAGCCACCAAAACTTCCTTCGTCGCCGCGCGTCGGGATTGTCACCCAGTCTTTCGCGCTCCGGTTTCACCCTCTCTCGCACGATCGCGAGCAGGTCGGGCCAGTCGGCGGCGACCGGGTCGGGGTAGTCGAGGGGGACGACGCCTTCGCGCAGCCAGTCCCGCTGCGGTCGCTCGTCCGCCTCCACCCACCGCGCGCCCAAATCGGCCCGCTCCAGCGGAAAGTCTTCGAAGTTGATGACGTAGCGGTGATGGGTATGGGTGGGGCTCGAGTTCACTTCCTCACCGCCGATGTAGGGGAAGATGCGCTCGGCGTTGCGCGGGTCCTTGGCGATCAGCCGGTGCATCTCGGCGAGCGGACTCGCCACGCCCCGGGTGTTGGAATTGTCGAAGGTGAAGCCCATGCCGAGAACGTAGCTGCCGATGAAGCTCTTGCCGGCATTGGCGGCAAGGGTTGCCGGATCGTCGTCGCTGCCGGCGTGGAACAGGTACGCCGTGATGCGCTCGACGTCCCGACCATCCAGCATGTATGGCCCGGCGATCGGCCCCTTGTGGATATGCACGGTGCTGATGACGACGGCGGCCTCGCCCGGCCACTTGATCCGTCGTTCGGCATGGAGGATCGTGCCGCCCGCCCGCCGGATCGGGCGCAATCCGGTGGCACGGGTGTCGCCCTGACGCAGCGTGTTGGTGGCGATCAGGCCGAGGCAGCCGCCCTGCCGCAACAAAGCGAAGGCGCGGCGGAAGAAATGGGCGACCAGGTCGGCGTTGCCGTGGGCGCCCGCGTGCAGCGTCTGCAGCCAGTCGAGATAGTGCTCCGGGTTGGCGGCGATGATCGTGTTCTTGCCGGCGAACGGCGGGTTGCCGATCACCGCGTCAAAGCCGGGGTTGGCTCGGTCGAACACCTCGGGGAACTCGACCGGCCAGTGGAAGGGCGTGACCGGCTGGCTGCCGGCGCGAAGCGGCGCGGTCAGCGGCCGCAGCCGGTCGCGCCAGTCGGGCCCGCCCATCTCGATGGCGGCGCGGACCTTCACCCGCTCCGCCTCGCGCGCCCTCGATCTGTCGGCCGCGAAGAACGCGGCGATCACGGCATCACCAATGAGCTTGGGGTCTTCCAGCGCCTTCTCCGCCCGCTTCAGGATCGGCCGCAGGTCTTCCTCGGTGGCGTCCTCGACCGCCAGGCGGATGCGTCGCCGCTCGGCATCGACCTTCTCCAGCCGCGCCTTCACCAGGCCGCGCATCAGGCCGAGGTCGACGTCGGCCTGGGTTGCGTCCCAGTGCAGCGCCTCGATCTGTTTGACGTCGAGGCCGACGAGGCTGTCGCCGCTCTTGATGGCGTGATCGAGGAAGGTGAATTCGTGGTCGCGCGCCAGCGTCGCCAGCCACAGCGACAGCCTGCCGAGGTCGGCCGCCATCGGGTTGCGGTCGACGCCGTAGAGGCAGCGCATGGCGATCAGCCGGCGGGCGTGCAACTCCTCATCCTCATCGGCGGGGATGACGGGCCGCGTCTCCGGCCACCGCGCCCAGGCCCTGACCAGACGCTCGGCCAGCTGCCGGCACGCTTCCACCAGGAACGCACCCGAGCCCATGGCCGGATCGCAGACCTTGAGATCGAGGATCGCCTCCGGCCGGGCATCTGGCCCCAGCCGGTCCAGGGTCGGCCTGAGCGCGTGGCGGACGATCGGCTCGGTGAGCGCTCGCGGCGTGTAGTGGCTGCCGGTGCGGCGGCGTTCCTCGGTCGGTTGCAGGATCGGCGTGCCGGCGCCCACGGGCGATTTACCGGGCGCGCCTCGCTCGTCGACGATCGCCTCCAGCGCCGCCGCCATCGCCTCGGCATCGGCCGCCGCCCTGACCGCCCGCTCGACCCCCTGGGAAAGGCCGCCGCGGTGACACGCATCCTTCAGATACTTGGGTCGGTCGGCGGGCCTGAGGCGGGCGAGCGCGTCCAGGTCGGCGAACACCGGCGTCCGGTTGTTCTTGCCGGCGCGGATGGCGAGCACGCGGCCCGGCGCCACCTCGATGGTGAAGCCCATCACCGTCTCGTAGACCGAGCCGATCTGCTCGACATCAAGGGTGCGGTAGGAGAGACGCTGTCGCACCTTGGTTCGCGGCTCCCGCACCGTCATCAGGCCTTCGAGGACGCGCAGCACACAGCCGTCTGTGAGCTTCGCCACCCTCGGCGGATCGCTCGCCGCGGCGCGGCCCTCGAGGAAGGGGAAGACATCCGGGTCGAACAGCTTGCCGCGGCGGCCGATGACGAAGCCGCTGGCATGGCCCTTGTGGATCAACCGGAACAGCGCCAAGAGCCGGCCCCAGCCGCCGTGGCGCTCGTCCATGGTGTCGGGGTTGAGGGCGGCATCCTCGGTCAGCCTGGCGTAGAGGCCGCGCACCGAATAGCCGTCGTCGTAGAGCTTGCGGGCCCTGGCATCCGTGCGCGACGGGATCAGGTCCCGGTCCTCGGCATAAAGCACGAAGACGAGGCGCATCAGGACAGACAGCAACCCCTCGTAGAGGTGGTGCGGGTCACGCCGGGCCAGCGCGCCGACGGCGTCGGGTTCGGCCGCCTGGAAACCGCGCAGCAGTTCGTGCAACGCGCCCAGTACCTGCTCGGCCAGGGCCGTCGATACCGCCGCCTGCGCCTCGCGGCTCTCCTTGAGCAGAGCGCGCAGCCGCTGCTCGACCGGTGCGTTGAACAGCCGGAAGGAACCGAGGATCAGCTTGAGCCCGGCCAGCATCGGCCGGCCGGCGACGGTGGCGAGCGAGCCCAACGGGAACGCCAGCCAGCCGGAGGTCTCGCCACGCGGCGCGTAGACGAGCCGAAGTTCGCGATCGCTGATCATCACCCCCGCGAGAACACCGGTCTCGCGCAGCAGTCGCTCGAACCGTTGTTGCGGCGTCGCCTCCCAGCCCTCGGCGCCGCCGCGCCTGTCGGAGTCGACACCGGGCGGCTCCAGCTGCACCAGAAGCTGCCACGGCGCGTCGGCATCGAAGCCCTGTACCGCCCAGTCGGGCACCAGTGCCGTGTCGTGCTCCGGCACGGCGATGGTGAGATCCTCCGGCAGTGTCGGGCCACCCGGCGCGCCGGCGACGTAGCGCGCGTCCCAACCGAGCACGGTCTCGACGAACGCCCACGGATCGGCGAGGGCCGGCCCGTCGTCCGGACCGAGCAGCGCGCCCACCTGGGCCGTGTCGGCCTGCGTCTGCCGCTCGGGGACGAGTGTCCGCTCCTTGATCACGGTCGGCGACAGCACCAGGCCGGTGGGCCGGACGTGGTCGAGCCACTCCAGGTCGGGGTCGCGGACGATGCCCTCGGAGATATCCGGCATGCTCACCCCGTGACCGGCCAGAGATAGACGAGGCCGACCGGCTCCAGCCGCCGTGCGCGGATCTCGTAGGAAGCGAGCACCCGCGCCGGCTCCTCCACCAGCTCCTGTTCGATGCGCTTGAGGCGATGCCGCCAGTGAACCCGGTCGGCGCGCTTCTGTCGGACTTCCCGGTCAAGGTCAGGGTCGAGATTCGGCAAATAGGGCTGCACATCCCGGAAGTTCTTATCAGCTTCGGCGATCCGCTCCCGCTGCTTATGGAGTAAATCTTCCAGCGATGCTGCTTCCTGCAGGCCGCGTTCTTCAAGCTGCTTCGCGGCCTTGGTAATGGCGTCCTCTGCCCGCTCTCGGAGCGCCGGCAACAGGTCCTCGACATCTTGCCGCGCGAAACTAAGGGCGCGCGCGACGACGGCGTCTACAGGGCATAGACCGCCGGTGAGCGCTTCCTCGAGCTGGTCGAGCGTCGTCTCCTCGCCGGTGCGGCCGAGGGCACGGAGCGGTTTCGTGCCGCGGCCGGCTTCCGTCCACAGCGCGGTGACCGGCAGGATCTCCTCGTGCAACCGGGATGCGCCGGGACCGTACAGCGCGATGCGCCCGAGCAGCACGACGCGGGGTTGGGCGCCCGGGCCGAGAATGACGCAGGCCCGGTTGAGGCCGCTCTGAAAACCCTGGCTGAGGAACCGCCCGAGCAAGCGCCGCACAAGGCGGTGTTCGAGGTGCACCTGGACGACGTGATCGGCGTCGCGTCCGTCCGGCAACACGGGCGGCTCGAAGGCGATGGCGCGCGGAGGCACCTTGCGTCGCCATTCGTTGACCCGCTCGCGCCGGCCGCGGCGGCGGGCGCGAAGATCGTCGAAGGCATCCTGCCAAGCAGAATCACGGGAGAATGCGGGATGGTGTGGGTCGATGGCGAAGGTCTCGATCGCTCCGGCCGGTTCGCCTTTCGCCTCTCCAAGGGGGAACCGCGCTCGGCTGAGCGCGATCTCGACGACATGGCGAAGCTCGCCCGGCTCGACACCGACGCGCACCCGGGCGCGCTCCAGCGACCTCCGCAAGCCATCGATCTCGTTCTTGACCTTGTCCAGACGCTTGGTCTCGGCATCCTCCATCTCGTTCCGTGCCGTGCGGACGCGTTCGTCGTCGGCCGCCGCAGCGATCTCGTCCGCAAGTTGCCGAGCGCTCCTGCGAATGATGCCTCCGCTGGTCAGGCGCTGGCTGATCTGCTCGGCAATGACCTGGCCGGCCGAGCCCAACTGGCGCTGAATGGTCTCGGTTTTCCGGACCAGGGCCTCGAGAACGACGTCTTCCTCGCGCTGGGCATAGCGGAAATAGCGGCAGAAGACTCTCGGCGCCGGTTGCAGCTTGCGGTCGATGCGGCCGTTGCGCTGTTCCAGGCGCGCCGGGTTCCAGGGCAGATCGAAATGGATGAGATCGAAGCATCGCGTCTGCAGGTTGATGCCCTCGCGCGCCGCGTCCGTGCAAATCAGGATGCGCACCGGCTCGTTGGCCGGGTCGGCGTTGAAGGCCTGCTTGACAGCCTCGCGACGGTCCGCAGTGGTGACGCCCGTGAACACCGCGATCCGGTCGTCGGCCCGGTCCGTGGTGCCGATGGCTTCGCGCAGGCGCTTTTCCAGCCAGCGCCGGGTGTCCTCGTACTCAGTGAAAACGATGAGGCGGCGGTCCTTCCAGCGCCGGCCCTCGAGCAATTCGGCACGGATCCAGTCCACCAGCCAGCGCACCCGCGCGTCCGGCCGCGGCGCAGCGCCGTCAGCAATGGCCAGCATGTCGTCGACGGCGGCCAGCTCGATACGCAAGGCGGCAATCTCAGCACCGACGGCTCCGAGGAGTGATGCCTGTTCGGCCGCCGCCTCTTCATCTGCATCGATCTGGGCTTCGGTGTCCGTTCCGTCGTCTTCGGAGGATTGCTCCTCCAACTCTCCGCCACTGCGCGCGAAGGCCTCGGCCGCTTCCTTGACGCCTTTCTCGGCGCTTTCCGCTTTGTCGAGCAGATTGACGAGCGTTCGGCGATGCACCGACAAGGTCTTGGCGAACGCCGCGACCGACGACAGCAGTCGCTGCTGCAGGCCGGAGAAGATCAACCTCGCTTGGGCCGCCTGGGTGCGCGGCAGACCTGCGATCCGGCGCTCGCGTAGCTCTTCGTACTCGGCAAGCTTGCGGGCCAGCACCAATTCTGGCGCGTCCTCTGGCAGTCCGGTCAACACCACGGGGTCGACAACCCGCTCCGGGAAGCTCTCGCCGAGCTCACGCAGATCGGCCTTCAAGCGTCGCACGATAACCGGATCGAGGTCCGACGGGCGAACCGGGACGCCGCGGGTGAAACGCTGCGGATCGAGCACCTCGAGGAGTGACGAAAAGCTGTTGGAATGGCCGTTGTGCGGCGTCGCCGTCAGGAACAGGCGGTGCTCGAACCGCTGCGCAATGTCGCGGATTGCTTTGGTGAACTGGCTGTTGACGGCATAGCGGGAACCGCTCGCCGGCGCGGCGTGATGGGCTTCGTCGAGAATCAGCAGGGCACGCGGACGGAACTCGCCCAGCATATCCCGCAGGCCGGCAACGTAGGTCTCGTCGGTGAGCAGCCGGTGGGAGATGATGAAGCGTGAGCCGGTCGCCCAAGGGTTGACGCCGAAGCCGCGGAGACGCCGCAGGTCGGCGAGCCGCTCGCGATCGATGATCTGGAACGAAAGGCCGAACTTCGCCTCCATCTCGTCCTGCCATTGCAGGGTCATGGACGGCGGCGCCGCGACCAATATGAAATCGATTCTCCGCCGCAAGAGCAGCTCGCGCATCACGAGGCCCGACTCGATCGTCTTGCCGAGGCCGACGTCGTCGGCGATCAGAATGTTGACCCGCGGAAGCCGAAGCGCTTTGTCGACCGGCGAAAGCTGGTAGGCATCCAGTCGGATGCCGGCCCTGAACGGGGCCTGGAAGAGGCGCCGATCCGCGGCAGTGGCGGTGCGCCACTTCAGCGTGCGCAGAAAGGCCGCGAAAACATCGGGGTCGTCGGTGCCGTTACTGGCGATTTGCGACCAAGGGTCGTCATCAATCAGCCGTGCTGCGATCTCAGCGTCCCAAACGACGCTGAGTTGCTCACCCTGAGCATCGTCGTCGACACAGGACAGAGATAATACGCAAAGGGCGTCAGCGTCATCGTCACAGCCCTCGACCAGCCACCGCCGCGCCCGAACCTCGACGAAATCGCCTGGTGCAGGCAGGTTTGGCGACGTCGAAGAACTGTCGATCGCACGCGTGGTTCGACTCAATGCACCCCCCAAAAAAAACCACGGCAGAATGTGAGCTTAACGGCTCATGGAGAAAAAATCAGGAGAATTCCGTGCATGACGCCAGTGTTCGCAAAGGATCTGAGAGCCGAAAATCACGTGCCCATGCGCCGCCGCTGCTCCCCCCACTCGCTCGGCATCACCCGCGTCAGCTCCTCCAGCTGCATGCCCTTGGGCTGCCTCCCATCCAGGATCGCCTCCTGGATGTCCGGCGCCAGCAACGTGAGCCGGATCAGCCGGTTGACGAAGCTTTTCGTGACGTTTTCGGCCTCCCCGATCTCGCCGGCCGAGCGGTACCGCCCATCCTCCAACATTCGCTTACACCGGCATCCGCACGCGCCGACGGGCGCGCAAGCGATGGACGCAGCACCGCGCGCGGCGGGGCCATGGGGCTTGCGACTGCCGCGCGATCCAGCCCGACCCGCCCGGCCGGGTTGAGTGCCACGTCTGCGCACGCTACTTACCGGTCATGGAATTCCTGGTCTTTCTCGGATCGGCGCGCGACAGCACGCCACCAAGCCCCGCGCGTCTGGGCTTGCGTGTCAGCCGAATGTGCGACCGCTTGCTGACGGGCCGCGGCCATTGTGTTCAGCTGGTCGATCCGCTCGACATCGACACGCATGGCGTCTTCAAGCCGCATTTCGCCTATCCGCAAGGGCGGGCGCCGCAAGCGCTCGACGACCTTGCCTCGGCCATCACGGCAGCGGACGGCTACGTCATGATCAGCCCGGAATACAACCATTCGATGAGCCCTGCACTGGCCCATCTTCTCAATCACTTCGGCGCGTCGCGCTTTTCCTGGAAGCCCAGCGCCATCGTGACCTATTCGGCCGGGCAGTGGGGCGGGGCGCGCGCGGCCATGGGAATGCGCGGTTTCCTCTCGGAGCTGGGCTGCCTGCCGGTCTCGGCCACAGCGGTGGTCCTGGTTCGTGAGACCACCGGATAGGGCTGTTAAGGTGGAGGCC
>CAZVRW010000072.1:0-16483 GCA_964630265.1 uncultured Rhodospirillaceae bacterium | reverse complement strand
GTCTTCGCGATCGCCGAGCAACGGCGGGGCGAGCCTCTCGAACGTGAGCGAGTCGTGGAGAGATGGCGGCGCATGGGAAAGGGCAAGGCGTCTGCAGGCGTATCTCGACGCATTCGAAGTGACCGCCACCTCGAAGGGCCCAGCTCGCCCAGGCTGTCACCATCTTCCGCTCGCGTGAGGCCGGCCAGAGGCTGAAGGAGGCGACGGACCTGACCAACGAGCTGCTGGCCGCCAATGCCGTCAATCTGAAGGACGCCAACCGCGAGGTGCGCGAGCAGATCGAGCGCGGCGTCTTCGACATCGAGACCGTCAAGCAGGCCAACCGCACGCTGATCGAGACGATCGAGGAGAGCCTCGGCATCGCCGACGAGGGCAAGCGCCAGCGCGTTGCCGCGGAGGTCGAGCCGCCGCAGTGCGAGGCGGAACTGCGGAAGACGCTGGCGGCGGCCCAGGTCACCGCCAGGGAGCGGGGGCCGCAACCGCAGACTTGACGGGAGGCCGGGCCGCGGGCCGAAGCGGGCCCGCCGCCCCGGTGCCCCGGTGCCTATCCCCAGACCCCGGCGAGGCTGTAGCCGTGGTCCTTCAGCGGCAGCGCGCGGAGGCGCTCGCCCGTCGCGGCGAACAGGGCATTGGTCAGCGCCGGGGCGATCGGCGGCGTCCCCGGCTCGCCGGCGCCGCCCATGGCGCGGCCCGATGGAACCAGCCTGACCGTGATCGACGGAAGCTGCGCCAGCGTCAGCATCTCGTAGGTGTCGAAATTGCCCTGCCGCACGCGGCCGCCGTCGACGTCGATGCGGCCGAAGACCGCGGCGGTCAGGCCGAAGACGATCGCCGACTGCAACTGCGCCTCGAAGTTGCGCGGATCCACTACCCGGCCCGGGTCGGCGGCGACGGTGAGACGGTGCAGCGTGATCCGCTTGTCCGCGGCGACCGACAGCTCGACGATCTCGGCGACGATGGTCTTGAAGGACTCGACCAGGGCCACGCCCTGGAAACGACCCTCCGGTGCCTGCCCCCAGCCGGCCGCCTCGGCTGCCGCCGCGAGCACCGCGGCGTGGGCCGGGCTGTAAGCGAGCAGCGCCAGGCGATAGGCCAGCGGGTCCCGGCCGGCGGCGTGCGCCGCCTCGTCGAGCATGCTCTCGGTGAACCAGGAGTTCTGACTGTGGCCGACCGACCGCCAGAAGCCGACGGGGATCGGTGCCGGCATCAGGCGGTAGTCGACGCGGCGGTTCGGCAGGGCGTAGGGCAGGTGCACCGCGCCCTCGACCGAGGAGGGATCGAGCCCGTCCTTCACATACTTCGGCAGGGCGCGGGAGAAGATCGACGAGCAGGCGAGCCGCGTTTCCCAGGCGATCGGCAGGCCGTCGGCCCCGAGGCCGACGCGCATGCGGCAGACAGCACCGGGCCGGTAGAAGTCGTGCCGCATGTCCTCCTCGCGGCTCCACACCAGCTTCACCGGCGCGCCGACGGCCTTCGAGACGAGTGCCGCCTGGACGCCGAAGTCCTGCTCGAACCGCCGGCCGAAGCCGCCGCCGAGGTAGGTGGTATGCACCGTCACCCGTGACGGCTCGACGCCCAGCACCCCGGCGACGACGAAGGTCAGCGGCCCCTGGCCCTGGGTCGGCGCCCAGACGGTGACGCCGTCGGCGGTTACGTGGGCGGTGGCGTTCATCGGCTCCATGGTGGCGTGCGCCAGGTAGGGCGCGGTGTAGTCCGCCTCGATCGTCGCCGCCGCCGCAGCGAAGCCCGGGCCGAGATCGCCCTCGGCGTCGGCGACGGCGCCGTCGTCGGCGAGCGCGGCCCGGAAGCCTTCGAGCACTGCCTCGCTGGAGCCTTCGGCGAAGGCGCCCTCATCCCAGACCGGCGAGAGCGCGTCGAGACCCTTCTTCGCCGGCCACCAGCCGTCGGCGACGACGGCGACCGCGTCCTGCAGCGGCACCACCGCTCGGACGCCGCGGACGGCCTTCGCCGGCGCCTCGTCGACGGAAACGAGGGAGCCGCCGAACACCGCGCAGCGGGCGATCGCCGCGATCAGCATGCCGGGGAGGCGCACGTCGATGCCGAAGCCGGCGCTGCCGTCGACCTTCGCCGGGACGTCGAGGCGGTCCATGGCGGTGCCGATCAAGCGCCACGCGGCGGGGTACTTGAGCGGCGGCGCCGACGGCGGTGTCTCCTTCGCGGCGTCGAGGGCGAGCGCCCCGAAGCGAACGGAGGCGCCCGTGGCGGTGTTGACGACGGCGCCGTTCTCCGCCCGGACGGCGGCCGCGTCGACGCCCCAGCGCCGCGCGGCGGCCTGCTCGAGCATGGCGCGCGCGGTGGCGCCGGCGGTGCGCATGGTCTCCCATGAGCCCCAGGTGGTGGTCGACCCGCCGGTCCCCTGGATGCCGAAGACGGGGTTGGCGAACTCGGTGCCCGCGGGGGCAAATTCGATGCCGACCGTCGACCAGTCGGCCTCCATTTCGTCGGCGACCACCTGCGGCAGGCTCGTCGCGATCCCCTGCCCCATCTCGGAATAGCCGACGAGGATGCGGACCGCGTCGTCGGGAGTGACGACAACCCAGGTGTTGAGCCTGCCGTCGCCGGCGGCGGCGGCGGGGCCGCTGACGAAGCCGATGGTCAGGCCGGTAATTAGGCCGGAGACGGCGACCGCCGTCGAGCCCACGAGGACGGCGCGGCGCGAGAGGCCCATGTCGTTCATCGCCCGTCCTCCTCACGCCCCGGCCGCGCGCCGGACGGCGGCAAGCACGCGATTGTAGGTGCCGCAGCGGCAGACGTTGGTGATCGCCGCGGCGATGTCGCCGTCGCTCGGCTCCGGCGTCTGCTTCAACAGCGCCGCCGCCGCCATGATCATGCCGGGCTGGCAGTAGCCGCACTGCGGCACCTGCTCGACGACCCAGGCGGCCTGCACCGGGTGCAGGGCGCCGCCGGCCGACAGGCCCTCAATGGTGATGACGTCGGCGCCGTCGGCGGCCTCGATCGGCAGCACGCAGGACCGCTCGGCGGCGCCGTCGACGTGTACTGTGCATGCCCCGCAGAGGGCGATGCCGCAGCCGAACTTGGTCCCGGTGAGACCGAGGGTGTCGCGCAGCACCCACAGCAGCGGCGTGTCGCCGTCGACATCGACGGTGTGCGTCGCGCCGTTGACGGTGATGGTGTAGGCCATCGTGTCTTCCCTCCCCTGATCGCCTCCCGTGATCGCACCGCGGGCCGGCATACCCGCTCCCTCAGGCAGATGGGGACCCCTGGCACACCCGCAAGGCGACCGCACGCAAGCCGCCGCCTCGTCGGCCGGCTTCCGGCGCCGACGTTCCGCGCCCCGGCTGGGCGGCCGGTGCCGAGCGGCGGGCCCCAAGGCCTACTCGGTCACAAATGGTATTGCCAATGAAGGCGCTGCGCGACCGCCTCGGCCGCGCCGTGGTCATGCACGAACTGGACGCGCCGTTTTTTCGAGCGGGTGATCCCGAGGCAACGGCGGCATCCTGGTACGGATCGGGGCGTCGGCGACAGCGCTCGCACCAAAGGCCACGACAACCACGACGGCCGCCCCGCCACGTGCGTGGCGGCCGCGGACGGCCGCCGCGACCGCCCGCGGCGCCAAGCCGGCCGATCGCCTATTCGGCGGGCGTCCAGGTGTCATCTGGATCGTAGGTGCCCATCGCCTCCGCCACGGCCTGGGTGTCTTCGCCCAGGTCCTTCTCGAGGATTGAGCCGAGATGACTGCAGAGGAAGGACATGATTCCGGACCGGCCGTAGTCGGCGGGCCAGGCGAGCAGCGCGTGGCCGACGATCATGTTGCCGTTGATCACGTAGCTGTACGCGCCGCCAGGGGGGGTGCCGCCCTGTGCCGGCAGGATGCGGAAGTAGTAGCCGTGGAAGGGCTCACTCTCGCGGCGGAAGTCGAGGTACTGTTCCGACGACGCGAAGAAGGGGCCGAGGGGGCTTGCGTCGCCGCCGGCCGACGCGTCCCAGAAGAGGCCATCCCGTTGACCGGGCGTGCTCATCAGCTTCTGGCTGAACTCCAGCACCTGATCCCCGTCGCGATCGACGCTCGCATAGGCCGCCTGGGCCTCAAGATACGCACGGCAGGCTTCGATCACCGCCAACTCGTTTCGGCCGATCCGGCGGTCGTTGATTTCCTCGATGCCGGCATCGACGTCGAAGGACCAGCCGCCCGGCACCTCGACGAGGGGGATCGGCATCGGCCAGCCGTTGCGGCCGATCACCAGTTCCTTGCGCCCCTCACCATCGTCGGCGATGGTGATGCCCTCGGCGACGGTGCGGCGCAGCGTCTGGACGCCCTGGCGCGCCTCCGCCGGATCGCCGCCGATCAGATCCTCCTTGTGTTCGGGCCCGAACAGCTCGAGGAGGCCCTGACCCTGCTCGCTGTTGACCGCTGCCGCGAAGGCTTTCACGGCCTCTTCCGGGGTCTTGAAGATCGTCGCCGCGGCATCCGCCGCCGAAGCAGTCGCGAGGGCCAATGCCGTGACCGAGAGGGCTGCGATCAGGCCCCGCCCCGTGCGATGGCGGATCGCCGTCCAACCTGTGAGTGATGTCATCTGGAAATCTCCAAGTCGAAGAAGTCACACCTTAGTAGAAACAACCGATCAGCCGCGCTTGCCGCCACGACGCTTTCCGCCACGACCGCCGCCCCCGCTCGCCTTGCTCGCCTTGCCGCGGCTCGAATGCGCCTTGGCCTTGCCGCCGTTCCGGGCGCCCGACGCCATGCTCGACTTGCCGCGGGACGGCTTTTGGACGGCGCGGTGGTGGCCCCCGCCGGCGGCCGCCCTCACCGCCTTCCCGCCGCCGCCACCCCCTTTGGCAACGGCGCGGCTCTTCGCGCCGCGGGCCGCCTCCTTGCGGACCTGCGTTCGCGGGCCGACACTGGCGGCGAGACCGGAGCCTGACTTGCTCGCGACCTTGCCGGAGGCTTTGGCCTTGCCGGCCGTCGCCGGCCCCTTGGCGACGGCAGGCTTTGCCGAGGCCGCGGGGCGCGTCGCCGTGGCGGTGCGATCCGCGGGGCGCGCGCGATCGGCGATGCCGGCGCCGGTCCCGGCGCCCGGCAGCTTGACCTCTCGCTTGGGCCTGTCACCGCGGCGAAGCTGCTTCGCGGCCTGATCGCGGCCGGGCCGTTTGTCCGCCGCGAGACCCGGCAGTGGTTTCAGATCCTTGCCCGGTCGTTGAACCCTGTCCCGATCCGGCCGCCGGTCGCCCAGTTGATCCTGGATGCGCTGGTTGTCGCGATCCCGGTTCACGACGACGGTGTTGCCCTCGATGTTCGTCGTGCGACTGAACGATCGCCCGCCGTAGAAGCCGCCGCCATCACCATCCCAGTCCCAATCGTCGTCGTCGAACGCCTCGGAGATCCCCCAGCCGAGGAGACCGCCGATCACTGCGCCGCCGGCAAAGCTCGCGGCACTGTCCCAGAACCCTGTCTCCGGCTCGGCGTAGCTGACGATCGGGGGGCCGGCGTACGGCGGCGGATAGCCGGCGCCGTAGCCCGGCGGATACCCTTCGGCGTAGGCGGGGGGCACGGCGTACCCCGGATCCGCTGGTTCGGCGGCAGATCCCGGCTCCGAAGGAGCGGGCGCCGCCGGGGCGGCAGCGGGGGCGGTCGCCGTTGTCTCGGCCGTGGGCGCCGTCGTCTCGGCCGCGGGCGCCGCCGCCTCGGTGACCTCAGCCACCTGTTCGTCCGGTTCGATCGCCGCGAGCAGCGCCACCGGATCGTACTGCGGCACCGAGATCGTTTTGCCGTCCGCCGGCATCACGCGGATGATGTCGCCTTCGGCGACCACTGTCTGTTGGTCGTTGGAGACGAGAATGCCGGTGTTGTACGCACCCCACCGGATGTCGACGACCGCGTTCTGCGCGTCGCCCAGCTGATCCAGGACGGCATTCCCGAGCGCTTCCGTCCAGTCGACATATTCGTTCATCGCGCCGAGCACCGCGGGATAGTTCAGCAGGCCGAGGATGCTTGAATCCCAGTCCTGATCTGGCGTCAGCGTCGGCTCCTTCTGGCGCCTGGCGAGAAACCGGTTGGCCTGGACAACCTGCAGCGGCTGTGTGGACGCCTGCAGGACGAGGGCCAGCATCGGATCTGGAAACAGCGCCACCGGGGCGACAATGGCGCGCACGTCTTCGGTCGAGACGGCGGCCTCGTCGCTCGCCGCCGCCTGCTCAAAGGCGGCGTCCGCCGCCGGTTGAGCGACCGCGATGCCCGGCCCGACGATCATCGCCCAGGCAATGGCTAAGGCAATCGCGGCAACGCGGACTGCCCTTGTTGAAATCGGCCAGGTGGCGAAGCGCCGCATGGTTTCCTCCGCTCTTCGGTTTCTCATGGCTATGCTCCCATCGGCTGCCTTGGCACCGGTGATGCTCCCCCGGGGCGACGTCGCCGTGGACGACAGCGCGCACCGGCCGCGCTGTCGCAACCATAGCTCAGGAACTCGTGCGTGGCACATCGGGATAAAAACAGGTCGAAGGGTCTCAAAACCGCACTGCGAGGCCGAGAACCGGCCCGTGCTGGACGACGTCCCAGCGGAAGGAGCCGGAGCTGTAATCCTGGCCCAGTGCCCGATAGCCGACGATCGCATCGGCATCGTCGTCGCCGAGCAGACTGAAGCGATAACTGACCGTGCCGAAAGCCTGCCAAGCGAAATCCGATCCAACCCCGAAGCCGCCGACGTCGCCGCTGGCGAGGACCGTCCAGCGCGGCGAAAGGTCCCAGCGGCTGCGGATGCCGATCACGGGATCGACCCAGGCGACGTCGTCCCGAAAGGTCCGGATGTCTTGGAAGTCGAGTTCGGCATTCAGGTAGGTGAAGCGGCCACCCACGTAGGGAGAGACGGTTACGGTCGGCCCATCCGGCCTGCCATCGGCATCCAGGTCCCACGTCCCGATCTGGTAGGAGGCCCCGAAGCCGACGATGACCGTCTCCGACGTGGTCTTGATGCCGATCCCGGCCACCGTCGTCTTGCTGCCGAGGTTTGCGTACTGGACGTTCCCGTAAAGGCCGAAGCGGCCCTTGTGGGCGTCGGCCGCAATGAAGGCCGCGATGTTGAGGTCGTTCAGCACGTCCGCGATCGACGCGTCGGCGCTTGCCGTCCGCCCCTTCACGGTAACGTTCCCCGACAGCGCGGTGAGCCACGCGTACGGCAGGATGACGAACCGCCATTCGTCCCCACCCGTCGCTCCGGCCGGCGCGCTTGCGTCGGCGGCAACCGCCACGCCGCCGTCGAAGGCGACGGCCGCGATGAGCCCGGCCGACAAGGCGCCAACGCGCAGGGTGTTCATCTGGACGGCTCCGGAAACACCGCCGTCCAGTCGTTCTCCATGGAGACGACGACCCAGCCGGCCGGCCCGGCGGCGTCGAGCGCCGCATCGAGGCGGCCGACGTGGCCGTCGCGATCGTAGGCGTATTCGCGCTCCGCGTCGTCGTGACGGATGAGGACGCCGAGCCGTCGGCCGTCGCCGGCCGTCGTCCACTGCAGCATCTGCAAATCGCCGTCGGAGTTGCCGAACGCCGCGATCGGCCGCCGGCCGATGAACTTGTCGATGCCGAGCGGCTTGCCCGCCTTGTCGTCGATGAAGTCCACCTCCGGCAGGCGGACGAGGACGGGATCACCGTCGCGAACTTCGAATGTCGTCTTGATCGAAGAGCCGATGACCTGTTCGGGCGGAATGCCGTAAACCGCCTCCGCCCACGGCCGCACGAACGCGATGCCGCCGCCGGAGACGATGTAGGTCGCAAACCCGTTCGCCCGCAGGTACGCCAGCAGTTCGAGCATCGGCTGATAGACGAGGGCCGTGTAGGGGCGATCGAAGCGCGGGTGCCGCGCCCCTTCCAGCCAGTGCGCGACGATGGCGGCGAACTCGTCCGTGGTCATGCCGGCGTGGGAGGCCATGACGAGATCGACAATTCCCTTGACGCCCGCTTCGGCGAGGGCGTCGCGGTCGCCCTCGAGCACCGCCTTGAACGGCTGGGTGTCGCGCCATTCCGGATGCTTCTCCGCCAACGCCTTGACGCGGTCGACGGCGAACGCGAGCTGCGTGTAGATCGGCTGCTCGACCCACAGGGTGCCGTCGTTGTCGAACACCGCGATTCGCTCCGCGGGCGGCACGAAGTCAGGGCTGCCCTCGGTCGTGATCGACGCCACGAATGCGACGATCGCGGCCTTGGCGTCGCCGTCGTTCCAGGAGGGCAGGGGGTCGCCCGACCTCCCGAGGGCGTGCACCGGTGCTGCGACGACGGTCAGCAACAGCAAGAACCGCCACACAGTCCGTTTCCAAACAATCGCTCGGCCCGTGGCCATTTGCTTTTCCCTTCCGTACGTTGCTGCGAAAGCTCGACGAGTCGTGGGAGGCACACTCGGCGAGAAGGGCTGCGGTCGGGTCTCCATGATCCCCGACCGCAGCAAAGCCTCCGCGAACGGGGACTAGTGCGTCCCCAACGTGGCGTTCAGCCGTTTCATGACCTGATCGACCGAGAAGCTCGCCGCCTTCTGCCGCGGCGGGAACGCCTCGAATGTCTCCAGGAACTTGCCGACGTAGGCTTGCGCCGGAACCAGCAGGAAGGCGCGGTCGAGCAGCCACTCGTAATAGCTGTTCGAGGTGATCGTCGCCCGTTCGTAGGGGTCGCGCCGCAGATTGAAGACGAAGGGAACGCGCAAAGGCACGAACGGCTCCTGCCACACCCGTAAGGTCCCCGGAGCCTTCTGCTCCATGAAGATGATCTTCCAGTCCGCATAGCGCAGCGCCGTCAGGTCGCCGTCGTCGGAGAAGTAGAAGATCTCCTTTCGCGGCGTCTGGTCTTCCTTGCCGGTGAGAAACGGCAGAAAATTGTAGCCGTCGAGGTGCACCCTGTAGTCGCGGCCGATCGCCTCGACGCCGCCCTCTTTCAGCTTCTCCTTGACGTCGGGGACGCCTGCCGCCGCCAGAAACGTCGGCAGCCAATCCATATGGTGCATGATCTCGTTGGAAACGGATCCGGCCGCGATCTGGCCGGGCCACCGAACCATGGCGGGTACCCGCCAGCCCCCTTCCCAGTTGGTGTTCTTCTCACCGCGGAAAGGGTTCCAGGCGGCGTCGGGCCACGTGTTCATGTGCGGCCCGTTGTCAGTGGAGTAGAAGACGATTGTGTTGTCGGCAATTCCCAACTCATCCAACAGTTTCAGGAACTTGCCCACGTGCATGTCGTGCTCGACCATGCCGTCGGCGTACTCGTCCTGGCCCGAGATGCCGCGCAGTTCGTCTTTCACGTGGGTGCGGAAATGCATCCGGGTGCCGTTCCACCAGACGAAGAACGGCTTGCCTTCCTGGTGCGCCTCGCGGATGAACGCCATGGCGGCGTCCGACGTCGCGTCGTCCACCGTTTCCATCCGCTTCTTGGTCAGCGGACCGGTATCCTCGATCCGCTGCGTGCCGTCGGCGTTGGCATAGCTGCGGATCACGCCGCGCGGCCCAAACGTCTCGAGGAACGTCTTGCCGCTCTGCAGCACCAGATCGCGCGGATAGTCCTCGTTCTCCGGCTCTTCCTCGGCGTTCAGGTGGTAGAGATTGCCGAAGAACTCGTCGAAGCCGTGGTTGGTCGGCAGGTGCGCGTCCTTGTCGCCGAGGTGGTTCTTGCCGAACTGGCCGGTCGCGTATCCCTGGGCCTTCAGCAGGCCGGCGATCGTCGGGTCCTCCTCGCGCATGCCAAGGTCGGCACCGGGCAGGCCGACCTTGGACAGGCCGGTGCGGAACACGCTCTGGCCCATGATGAACGAGGCGCGGCCGGCGGTGCACGACTGCTCGCCATAATAGTCGGTGAACATCATGCCGTCAGTGGCGATCTCGTCGATGTTGGGGGTCTTGTAGCCAACGAGACCGCGCGTATAGGCGCTGATGTTCGACTGTCCGACATCGTCGCCCCACAGCACCAGGATATTTGGTTTCTGCTCCTGGGCGAGGGTCGGGACGGCGACGAAACCAACAATCGCGACCGTCACCGCCCACGCTGTTTGTCTAAGCCTCTGTTTTCGCATGTCATCTTCTCCTTGCTGGAATTGCGATCGTTCGCATTGAGTCATCGTGTGTCTAGATGATCAGGAACTTGAGCATCTTGATAATGTCCCTGACGGGAAGTTGAGTAGTGGCGGCGACGGCGAACGGGATCGCCGCGGCCATCGAGATCGGCAAGATCGCGCGCCCGCCGAGCGGCAGGGTTTTCATCGCCCGCGCCGCCTCGTAGAGCGCCTTGAGGTCGCCGGGGACGTCGACGCCGGGCTCCTCCGGCTCGGCCTTGTTGCTGCCCGGATCTCGGTCGAGCCATTGGTCTTGCTTGGCGAATGCCTCGCGGCTGGCGAGCGCGCCATAGCGCAGCACGGCCCGCTGCTTGGTCTCGTTGAGTGGTCGCGAAAATGTGGTCAACGGGATCGTGTAGATCACCACCATGGTGATGATCCAGGCGATCACCCCATGCCTGAAGGACGCGATCGGCGCTCCGGCATAGACGATGTCCCGCGCAACCATGGCGGCGACGACACTGCTGACGGCGAAGACGAACAAGGAGAAAACAGACGGGTACTGGGAAACGAAGGCAAGGCCGCCGGTCTTGTCCGGGTGGCCGGTGGCAACCTGCAGATCCAGGCGCGAAATCCGCCGGATGAGGTTGACCCAGATCAGATAGCGCCATAACCAGCGGACCATGAGGAAGCCGAACAGCGGGCCGCTGACCAGCGACGCCCACCAACCGGCGAGCGAGAATTGGCTGCCGCCGTCGACCGGCGTTCCGAGCCACGATGCGCCATAGACAACGACGGTCTCCTGCATCGTGAGATAGGAGACCGGGTACACAAAGGCGAGGATGGTGATTTCCGCAATCCAAGAGTTCCGAAGCCTGAGGGCGTCGCGCACATGCCGCTGCAAGTCGGCGAGCCGCTCGTGCGGGACGATGGCCGCGTCAACGAACTGGTCCAGCAAGGTCTTCAGGCGCCGTTCGGCTGGGCGTTCCATGAGAACAAACACGGGCATCGCGATCAGGTACGTGGCATAGGGCCGAAAATCGACCAGCAGCCCGCCGCCGTCTCGGGGTTCGACCGCGGTTCCCGCAGTGAGCGAAAGCACCAGCAGCGGCACCCACGCGATTGCCATGTACATCAACGCCCGGGCCATCGGCGGCGGGGCCGCCGTCCCGACCAGCCCCGCGCGCGCGTGCGCATCCCAGAATGGCCCGCCCCTGGCGATCAGGAACTCGTGCTCGGCGGCGGCGGCCAGCGTCGTGGAGGTGAGATTGCTTTGCGCCGTCACTGCCGGTCCAGCCCCTCGACCCGGCACGCGCCCGTCGTATGAGCGTCGAACGTCGAGCACTCTGGCGTGAAAAAGACCAATAAATGGCCCCGGTCGCAGGCGTACGGCTGCCCGGAAAATCGCAACCTGACGACGCCATCGTTCGAGCGTTCCTGCTGCCAGACTTGGCTGTGAATGTCGGCAGCCTTCAAACCCACGTCGCCCAGCGCCCGTGTGCCGAGGAGGTTGGCGAACAGGTTTCGCGACATACTCACTCTTCGATCTCCCATCGCTTCAATGCCCCTTCGCCGTTTCGACCCGACGATCGCCATCCCAGCGAAAAAAGTTGGCGAGCGGAACGGAAAGACCGTTCCGGCTCGCCGAGCTTGGCCTGGTTGGGCGGAGAGGAGTAGTGGATCGAACAGGTCGTTGGCGCCCGAGGCGCCTTGCTCCGTCGTCCCGGACGCTTCCCGACGATAACTCCATCGGTATGCCAATGCGTCGCAGTTTCGGGAGTGCGAACGTGTTCGAACGTAGGCAATCGTTCGCGTGCGGCGGCATGCTGAGTGTGGTAAGGTTAGGGAGCAGCTGAAAAAAGCTATCGAAATTAAGGGAGTGGACGATGCCGGACGCGCGCACGGGACAGGCGCAACGCGGGCCCGGGCCGACGGCTGTTCGTGATCAGCTTGATCGGATCCTCGCCAGCGAGAGCTTTCCCAAGAGCGGGCGCCGACCACAGTTCCTTCGCTTCGTGGTCGAGGAGGCGCTGGCGGGGCGGGGAGAACGGCTGAAGGGCGTCGCCATCGCCATCGCCGTTTTCGGCCGCGACGAGACGTTCGATCAACAAAGCGACCCCGTCGTCCGGCTCGAGGCCCGCCGCATGCGCCGCGACCTGGACGGCTACTACGCCGCTGAAGGCCGCAACGATCCGGTGCGGATCTCGATTCCCAAGGGCGGCTATGTCCCGAGCTTCTATTGGCTGCACGCCCCGCAGTCGCCGATGGCACCGGCGGCCGATCCCGTCGCGCCGGAGGTGGGGCAGGCCGCGGCCGAGCGCCGCCCGGCGCCGCCGCGCCGCTGGCCTTGGCTCGCCGTTGGCGCCGGCGTTCTCGCCCTGGCGATCGTCGGCGCCCGGCACCTGCCGGGCCTGCTGCCCGATCAGCGCGTGCTCTCCACGACGCCGGACGACCCAGTGCTGGCCATGCCGCGCGGCCCGTCGATCGCCGTCCTCCCCTTCCTCAACTTGAGTGGCGAGCCGGACAGGCAGTACTTCTCAGACGGCGTTACCGAGCAACTGGCAACCGAACTGGGGCGGTTCCGCCATCTCCGCGTGCTGTGGCTCGGAACCATGGAGCGCGATGAGGATGCCCTCTCCGACCCACGGCGACTCCGCGACGCGCTTGGCGCTCTCTTCGTGCTGGAAGGCAGCGTTCGCGCGGCGGACGACACCGTCCGCGTCACGGCGCGGCTGATCGATACGCGGGACGCGCGGCAAATCTGGGTCCAGAGCTTCGAGGCGCCGCTTGATCCCGGTCGCATCTACAGTATGCAGGACACCATCGCCCAGGAGGTGGCGGGCCGGGTGGCCGGCAAGTACGGCATCCTCGCCCATGGGGCCATGGCGCAGAGCAAACGCCAGCCACCGGAGAGCCTCGACGTCTACGACTGCGTTCTCCGGTACTACGACTACCAGATCACGATCAATCCGCAACGGCACGCCGCGGTCAAGGTGTGTCTGGAGCGGGCCGTGGAACTCGAACCCGAGTTTGCCGAGGCCTGGGCCGTCCTCGCCAACGTCTACATGCAGGAGAAGCGTTTCGGCATGGGACGGCCGGACGCCGCCGAAGCACAGGTGGCTAAGGCGCGGGCGTTCGCCGAACGGGCGATCGCCCTCGATCCTGCGGAGCCCACCGGGCACCTGGTTCTGTCAAACCTGCTGTTCACGGAAGGCGACATCGCCGGGTTCAAGGAGGCCGGTGAAACAGCCATCCGCCTCAACCCCAACGATGCAGATCTGCTCGCCCACTACGGCACCCGCCTCGCCGTGATGGGGGAATGGGAGCGCGGCCTCAGCCTGATCGGCAAGGCGAAGACGATCAATCCTCTGCACCCGCAGTGGTACGGCTTCGCCGAGGCCGTCTATCGTTACGACCGACGAGAGTACGCACTGGCCGCGGCGCAGCTGGTCAAGATCGACATGCCGCGCTTCCTGTGGAGCCACTTGCTGCGGGCGGCGACGTGGGCGCAACTCGGGCGAGCCGAGGAGGCGGCGGCGGCGAGCCGCGCGCTCTTGGCTCTTCAGCCAGACTTTAAAACCCGGGCAATCGATCTGATGCGGCACTGGCAGTTTCCCGAGCCCCTGCTGCACCACTTGGTTGACGGCCTGCGCAAGGCTGGCCTCGCGGTGGCGTTGCCACAGTCCAATGTGGCGAATCAATAGTAGTGTAAATCGGCGTTGAAGTTTGGCTCTGACTCAAACTCTGTGCAGATTCATGGCTCTGGTCATGCGGCGCTCATCAGGCGGGACTGCAGGAGATCGGCCTTCGCGCGGCCGTGCATCTGGGGTTTCAGCAGCTTCAGCGTGTTGATCGTACCTTCGACTTGGCCGCTCGACCACGGCTCCCGCAAGGCGGCGTCCACCGCCGGCAGATCGGCGCGGATGCCCGCCACGAATGAGGCCAGCGGGCCCGCTTGGGCGTCGGCGAGCCACGTCTCCAGGGCGTCGTGCTTTCGGTCCCGGACGATCGCGTGAAAGGCATCCAGATGGTCGCGTGCGGCGACGAGTTCGGGCGTGGCCTTCGCCACGACCGCCATCAGCGTGATCTGGCGGCGGCTGTCGCCGTCGCGGTGCGTGGTCATCATCTTCGCGAGCGTGCGCGCAGAAGGGCATGTTCGCGCTTTCTGCTTCTCCGCAGCCGCGGCCTCGTGCCGGCGTCGCGTCGCCCACTCGGTCACCACGCGAAGGCCGCCCGTGAACCCGGCGGCCTGAAGCCGGCGGCCTGAAGCCGTCTATGGAATTCGGCGCCATTGCGGCAGCCGCCGTCCCAGAGATCGTCCAGCATTGGCCATCAGGTGCCAGCGATCGGCGACCTGGGTGGCCTCCGGCAGCGCCCGGCGGACGGCCCGAACGTAGGGGCCACCGCGATCCCGCGCGACGACGGCGATGTCGGGATGCCTGGCCAGCCACGCTTCCACATTGCCCGCGTCGCGGTCGGCGAGAAGAGCCAGCACCCGACGTTCCTCGAGATCGCAGATGATCGTCCCGTAGCTCTGGCCCTTGCGCCAAGCCCAGTCGTCGATCCCGACGACGTGGACGCCGGCCACCTCGTCGTTGACGGGCGCGCGGCGTCGGATCAAGCGGAGCAGCGTGTCCCGACTGCCGCCGAGACGCAATCGCGTCGTCAGCCGCTCGCCCGGTCGGCCGCCCAGCGCCACGGCGATCTGGTGGACAAACTGATCGGAGCGAGCCGTCCGGCGCGCAAAGCGCCCGGCAACGACATCCGTCAGCGGCTCGGCAAACGTCGTGCGGGCGCACGCCGTTTCAGAACAGCGAAACCGGCGGATCCTGACCCGGATCAGCACACGCCGCCCGTGCGCAGGCAGATCCCGCAGGGTGCGCTCGTAGCAACTGTGGACCCGGCTGGACAGGACGCCGCAGTCGGGACACGCCGCGTCCGGCGAACGGCAGTGCGCTTGGACCTCGATGTCCTCACCCTCGAGTGCCCAGTGGTCCGCCACAAGACCCGACGGAATCAGCTTCATGAGTTTGGATTTGATCGACATATGGTAGAGCCCTCCTCGGCGCCTACCAGATCCACCGCTCAACCGACCGGGAATCCGCTAAAGCTGCACGAACATCGCGCCAGAACCATTTTTCCACGCCGGTTCACACTGAAACCTCCGCGCGAGGGTTGGGAAGGCGATTGACAGCCGTTCAGATTGCTCCCATTTGCTCGCGCGAAACCATGCGAGGTCGGCGATGAATCCCCAGAACATTCTCGAGCAGTTTCTTGGCACAAACGTGGCCACGGGCGCCGGTGGAGCCGTGCAAAGCGCCAGGGGCTCCCTGGCGAACAGCGGTTTGGCCGGCGTTGCGGGTGGGGTCGCAGCCGGGGGATTGCTTGGACTCCTCCTGGGCAACAAAAAAGCGAGAAAGAAGGTTGGAAAATTTGCTGGAGGTGTCGCGGGCTACGGCGGCGCCGCGGCGCTGGGCGCGCTGGCTTATCGTGCTTATCAGAACTGGCAGTCGGGGCAGCAAACGACACAATCCGCACTAACCGGCAAAGCAGCCAGCCACTCGGTTGAACCAAACTCCAGCGTCGTGCTCCAGCAGCCACCGGTTGGATCCAAGTTCCTACCTGGAGATGCGCCGGCCCGCGACGGCAAACCGTTCGAACTAGCCTTGATCATGGCGATGATCGCCGCCGCCAACGCAGATGGACACATCGGTCCGGACGAGCAACGGTTCATCTTCGATCGCGTTGGAGAAATGCCGCTCGACGCCGAGGGCAAGGCTTTCGTTTTCGACGCCCTCGGAAGTCCACCGAGCCTTCGGGATATTGTCGCACTGGCGGAGGGGCCGGAGCAGGCGGCCGAGCTCTATCTGGTGTCTCGCCTGGCCATCGATCCCGATCACCCGATGGAGCAGGCCTATCTCGAGGCTTTGGCCAGTCGCTTGTCCCTGCCACGGGATCTGATCGATCACCTGGAACGCCAAGCTGAAGCCGCCACGGCCTGATCGCCGTGATCGGTTGGTTGGCGATGGCTCGAGTGGTTTTGCACATCGCTCTTACCCGCAGGCGTTTCCGGTTGTTCGGGTTCGAGCACAATTTCCGTCGTGCGCGCCGTAGCCCTCCTGGAATCCCCGACTTCGATTTTCTGACTGACCGCGGCTCAACCAATTAAAGAAATCGAGCATCACGCTCGCTGAACCGGGTGAACTGGGTCAGCGCGTGCGTCGTACTGCGGGTAAAGGGGCTCTTACCCGCCCTGCCAGTTCTGACCAAGAAATACGTTGAAAATTGGGCCATTGACAGAAAAGGAGAAGAGCCATGATGCCGAATGCGCTCAAAGGTTATGGGGTGTTGATGATCATTGTTGGCGTGGCGGGCTATCTGATTGGTGGCATGGTGCACTACACGGCGTTGATCCCAGCCGTGCTCGGCGTGATCGCTGTGATCGCCGCATTTTCACCGCTGAAACGCTCGGTGACCGGTATCGC
>CAZVRW010000071.1:0-16611 GCA_964630265.1 uncultured Rhodospirillaceae bacterium | reverse complement strand
CGTCGCCAGTCACACCGCATCGTCGGCTCCGCGGCGGCCGATGAGGACGTCGCGATGGATATGGGCACTCATCAACAAACCGAAGCCGAACATCAGCGACAGCATCGCCGTCCCGCCATAGGAGACCAGCGGCAGCGGCACCCCGACCACCGGGATCAGCCCCATCACCATGGCGATGTTGATGAACAGATAGAGGAAGAACGTGATCGCGACGCCGACCGAGAGCAACCGCGAGAACTGGTTGCGGGATGACAGCGCGATGGCGAAGCAGTAGCCGACGATGAGCACGTAGAGCAGCAGGAGCCCGAGCCCGCCGATCAGGCCGAACTCCTCGGCGAGCATGGTGAAGATGAAGTCGGTCTGCTTCTCCGGCAGGAAGTTCAGGTGGGTCTGCGTACCCTGCAGGAAGCCCTTGCCGGCGATGCCGCCGGAGCCGAGCGCGATCTTCGACTGGATGATGTGATAGCCGGCGCCGAGCGGATCGCTCTCGGGATCCAGGAACGTCAGCACCCGCTGGCGCTGGTAGTCCCGCAGCATACCCCAGACCAGCGGCGCGGCGACGGCGGCGGCGGCGATCCCCACCGCGAACTTCCACAAGCGCACCCCCGCCGCGAAAAACAGCATGCCCCCGGCCAGCAGCAGCATCAGGGCCGTGCCGAGATCCGGCTGGCGCAGCACCAGCAACGCCGGCGCGGCGATCAGCGCCAGCGGCGGCAGGAGGATCAGCGGCCGGCCGATGTCGTCCACCGCCAGGAAGTGAAAATAGCGGGCCAGCGCCAGGACCAGGGCGATCTTCATGAACTCCGACGGTTGCAGGTTGATGATGCCGAGATTGATCCAGCGCTGGGCGCCCATGCCCACCGATCCGGCGAACTCGACGACGCCGAGCAGGACAAGACAGACGAAATAGATGCCATAGGCGCCGCGCAGCCAGATGCGGATGTCGACCAGCGCCACCCCGAGCAGGATGACGAGGCACACCGCAAACCGAACCGCGTGGCGCACCGCCCACGGCTCGAAGCTGCCGTTGGCCGCCGAATACAAAAGCCCGACCCCGACCGTGGCCGTGGCCGCGAGCAACAGCACGAACAGCCAGCGCACCTGCCACAGCTTGCGGCCGAGCGTCACCTCGTGCTGGCGATGGCCTTGCAGGCCCATGCTACGGCTCCTGCCTCATGTCTGCGCGCCGTCGGCGGGCGGCGGCGACGCATCGGCGGCGGGCCGTCCGCCGGCACGCTCCGCGTCGAGCCGCTGCGCCTCGCGCAGGATGTCCCGCGCCACCGGCGCGGCGGCCTTGGCGCCGCCGCCGCCGTGTTCGATGACGACCGCAACGGCGTAGCGCGGTGCGTGCGCCGGGGCGAAGCCGACGAACAGCGCGTGATCGCGGCGTTCCCAGGGCAGATCCTCGTTCTTGAAGACGCCGGCGGCGCGCTCGGCGGCGGTGATGCGGCGCACCTGCGAGGTCCCGGTCTTGCCGCCCATCTCCAGGGCCGGATCGCCGATGGCGGCGCCGCGGGCGGTGCCGCGACGGTCGGCGACGACGCCGACCATGGCCTCGCGCACCGCATTCAGATGCTGCGGCGCGAAGCCGAGCGGCGGCGCACCACGACCGGCCGCCGCCGAGGTCAGCCGCGGTGTCACCGCGTGGCCGCCGTTGACCAGGCGGGCGGTCATCACCGCGAGTTGCAGCGGTGTCGAGAGGACATAGCCCTGACCGATGCCGGCGATCACCGTTTCGCCGACGAGCCAGGGCTTGCCGAGTGCTTCCTGCTTCCACGCGCGGGTCGGCAGCAGCCCGCTCCGCTCCCCCGGCAGGTCGATGCCGAGCGCTTGCCCGAGGCCGAGCCGTCCGGCGCCCGCGGCGAGGCGGTCGATGCCCAGCTTCCGTGCCACCTCATAGAAATAGACGTCACACGACTGGACCAATGCGCTCCGCAGGTTCATGTGGCCATGCCCGCCCCGCTTCCAGCAATGGAAGGTGTGGCTGCCGATCTTGAGATGGCCCGGACAATACTCCGTCGACGCCGGGGCGATGATGCCACGGTCGAGCGCGGCCATCGCCACCGCCATCTTGAAGGTCGAGCCTGGCGGATACTGGCCGGCGATCGCCTTGTTGGTCAGTGGCGCGCGCGGATCTTCGATCAGTTCCTGCCATTCCTTTTGGGAGAGGCCGCGCGAGAAGGCATTGGGATCGAAGCCCGGATTCGAGACGAGCGCGCGAATCTCGCCCGAATGCACGTCGATGACGACGAGCGCGGCGCTTTCCGAGCCGAGCCGCCGGCTGGCCGCCAACTGCAGATCGAGGTCGATGGTGGTGCGCAGGTCGCCGCCGTCGACGCCCTCCCGACGGGACAGCTCGCGGATGACACGGCCGTAGGCGTTCACCTCCACCGCCGAACGGCCGCCGCTGCCGCGCAGGGTCAGGTCGTGGACCTTCTCGATCCCCGATTTGCCGATGCGAAAGCCGGGCAACTCCAGCAACGGATCGCCGGTCAGTTCGTTCTCCGCGACGGCGGCCACGTAGCCGATCACGTGCGCCAACTCGGCTCCGTGCGGATAGGTCCGCCGCTGGCCCTCGTCGATGGAGATGCCGGGCAGTTCCGGCGTGTTCACCTCGACGCGGGCGACCTGGTCCCACTGCAGGTCGTCGTGCACGGTCACCGGGACGAATTTCCGACGCCGTTGCATGTCGCGCAGGATGCGCGCTTCCGTCTCGGCATCGATGGCAACGATGGTGCGCAGCGCCGTCAGCGTGGCGTGCACGTCCGGGGCATCTTCGGCGACCAGGAGGATGCGATAGGTTCGCCGGTTGACGGCCAGCGGCCGGCCGAAACGGTCGAAGATTCGCCCGCGGCTCGGCGCGAGCAATCGCAAGTTGATGCGGTTCTCCTCCGCCAGCGTCGCGTACCGGCTCGAATCGACCACCTGCAATTCGTACATGCGGCCGGCGAGACCACTGAGCAGCAGCAGCTTGCCGCCGGCCAGCATCAGCGCCCGACGGGTGAAGACCTTCTGCCGATCGCCGTCCCGATACATCTCACAACTGCCTCAGGATCAACCGCCACCAACCGTACAGCGCCCACGCCGCCAGTGGAAACAGTCCGAGCGTCACCAGGAATTGCAGCGCCAGCACCCGGGCCGGCAACAGCATGCCGTTCCAGGCGCTGGACAGCAACCACGCGACCGTCAGCGCGCCGACCAGAATGAGCGAGAAGCCGAACCAGACGAGCGGGAACGGCTTGCCATGAAAGAACAGCCGCTGTCGCTCCCCGGAGACGACGACCTGGACGCCGACGAACACCGCGGCATTGACGCCGATCGGGGCGCCGCTCAGCGCATCATACAACACGCCGGTGGCAAACGCGGCGATCGCCGGAAACAGGTCGGGGCGCAACAGCGACCAGACATAGACCGGGATCAAGGGCCACACCGGACTGACGCTGCCGATCAGCGGCAGGTCGAGAGGCAAGACGGCCAGAACCGTGAACAGGATCGCGGAGGCAAAGGGCGTCAGCTGGCGTGCCGTGGCGTCCAGCTTCATCCACAGCGATCGCTTCACCGAATCGACGCCATCCTCCGTCGTCCGTTTCCGGTCGTGGTGTCCGGCTCGGAGGCGCCGCCGCCTTCGATGCGACTGCCGAGAATGCCGGCAAGCCCGAAATCGACGACCTCGACGTAGCTGATCCGATCGCGGTTGACGTGCGGCACCACCGAGATACCGCCCTCCTCCACCCTAGCGACGACGCCGAGCCGCAGGCCCGGTGGAAAGGCGCCGCCGTCGCCGGACGTCAGCACCTGGTCGCCGGGTTCGACCTGCACATCCGCGCCGGTGTGCAGCAGGCGCGGCCGGTCGGAATTGTCGCCGGCGAGAACGCCACGGGCGCCGGACGGCATGACCACCACGGGGATGCGGGAGTTCAGATCGGTGATCATCAGCACCCGCGCCGAGTGCTCCGCGACGCCGACGATTCGGCCAACCACGCCGACGCTGGACAGGACCGCGTGGCCGATGCCGATCCCGTCGGCGCGGCCGCCGTTGACGAGCAGACTCTGGGCGAAGGTTCCCCCCGGATCGGCGATGACGCGGGCGGTGACGAAGCGGGCGCCGGGTTCGGGAACCAGATTGAGGAGCTTGCGGAGCGCCACGTTCTCCGCTTCCAGGCGCATGGCCATCGCCTGCCAGCGCAGCATGCGCTCACGGTCTTCGCGGAGCCGGGCGTTTTCCTCGCGCAGGGTGACGAGGTCGTAGACGCCGGCGATGGTGCCGCCGACCGCTTCCGTCGGCGTGGCGAGGACGTCGAGCAGTGGCGCCACCGAATCGCTGACCGCGCTGCGGAACCGCTCCATCAGGACCGCGTCGATCTTGCCGAGCAGCAACAGGCTGACAGCGGTCATGATCAGGCCGGCGGAGGCGAAACGTTGCAGGACGCCGCGAACGGCGAGGGCGGGACGGGGATCGGATCTCGGTCTGTCGTTCACGGAGCCTCAACCGTCCTAGGAGGGATCACACGGGTCCTCGTCCGCGCGTCACTCCCCAAAATCGTTCTCGATTGCCAGCCAGCGTTTCACAACATCTCGCTGAAAACAACTAATACATGGTAACCAGGACGTTCCGCATGCGTTTAATCTCTTCCAGCGCCCGACCGGTACCGAGCGCCACGCATTTCAGCGGATCATCGGCGAGGGAGACCGGCAGCCCCGTGGCGTGGCGCAGGACGAAGTCCAGGTTGCTGAGCAGCGCGCCGCCGCCGGTGAGCACGATTCCCTTGTCGACGATGTCGGCCGAGAGTTCCGGCGCCGTGTGCTCGAGGGCGACCTTCACCGCATCGATGATGGCGCCAACGGGCTCGGCCAAGCTCTCGGAGATCTGCCGTTCGCTGATCACCAGTTCCTTCGGCACGCCGTTCATCAGGTCGCGGCCCTTGATCTCCATGGTCCGCCCGTCGCCATCCTCCGGCGGGCAGGCGGAGCCGATCTCTTCCTTGATCCGCTCGGCGCTGCCTTCGCCGATCAGCAGATTGTGGTTGCGTCGAATGTAGCCGATGACGGCCTCATCCATCTTGTCGCCGCCGACCCGGACGCTTTTCGAGTAGACGATGCCGCCCAGCGACAGCACCGCCACCTCGGTGGTGCCGCCGCCGATATCGACGACCATCGAGCCGGTGGGCTCGGTCACCGGCAGTCCGGCGCCGATCGCCGCCGCCATCGGCTCTTCGATCAACAGCACGCGGCGGGCGCCGGCGCTTTCCGCCGACTCCTGGATCGCCCGGCGCTCGACGGCGGTGGAGCCGGACGGCACGCAGACGACCACTAGGGGGCTCGCGAAGGACCGGCGGTTGTGCACCTTGCGGATGAAGTACTTGATCATCTCTTCGGCGACTTCGAAGTCGGCGATGACGCCGTCGCGCAGCGGTCGGATGGCCTGGATGTTGCCCGGCGTGCGGCCGAGCATCAGCTTCGCCTCCTCGCCCACCGCCAGCACCTGCTTGCGCCCCTTGAACTCGGCGATGGCGACGACGGACGGCTCGTTCAGGACGATACCGCGACCCTTGACGTAGACGAGCGTGTTGGCCGTGCCGAGGTCGATGGCCATGTCGGCGGAGAGAAAACCGAAGAGTCCGGAGAGCATGATTGTCGGTTCGACCTCGCCCCGATCGGGGATGGAAAGCTGGGATCGGGGAGCGCCGGGGCGGCGAGGCCCCGGCGCATGACCCTAGCGGGTTTGTACACGACGGCCGGCGGTTGACAAGGCCGTCGCGCCGCTCGCTCAGGCACTCCGCGCCGACGGCGCGGTTTTTTCCCGTTTGACCAACAGCTTGTTCAGCGCGTTGACGTAGGCTTTCGCCGACGCGACCATGGTGTCGGTGTCGGCGCCGCGCCCGTTGACCGTCCGTCCGTGCTCGTCGAGTCGCACCGTGACCTCGGCCTGGGCATCGGTTCCGCCGGTGACGGCGTGCACCTGGTAGAGCTGCAGGCGCGCTTCCGTCGGCACCAGTTGCCGGATGCAACGGAACGCCGCATCCACCGGGCCGTCACCCGTCGCCTCGCAGCTCTCGACCGCGCCGTCGATCGAGAGTTCGATTCGCGCCCGCGGCTCGTGCGTGCCGCACGTCAGGTCCATGGAGACCAGGTTGATGCGGTCGTTGACGCGCAGCACCGCGTCGTCCACCAGCGCGATGATGTCCTCGTCGAAGATCTCTCGCTTGCGGTCGGCCAGGCGCTTGAATCGGTCGAAGGCATCGGCCATGGCGTTGTCGCCGAGTTCGTAGCCCAACTCGTTCAACTTCTCGCGGAAGGCGTTGCGACCCGACAGTTTGCCCAGGACCAGTGTCGATTTCTGCAGGCCGACCGATTCCGGCGTCATGATCTCGTAGGTTCCGGCGTGCTTCAGCATGCCGTCCTGGTGGATGCCGGACTCGTGCCGGAACGCGTTCTCGCCGACGATCGCCTTGTTGGGCTGCACGACGAAGCCGGTGACGGCGGAGACCAGGCGCGACGCGCGGATGAAGTGCTCGGTCTGGATTCCGGTCGTGTACGGCATGCGGTCACGGCGGGTGCGCAGCGCCATGACGATCTCTTCCATCGCCGCGTTGCCGGCGCGCTCGCCCAAGCCGTTGATCGTGCATTCCACCTGCCGGGCGCCGGCGCGCACCGCGGCCAGGGAATTGGCGACGGCCAGCCCCAGATCATTGTGGCAGTGCACCGACAGAACCGCCTGATCGATGTTCGGCACGCGGTCGCGCAGCATTGCGATCAACGCCCCGAACTCCTCCGGCACCGCGTAGCCCACCGTGTCGGGGACGTTGATGGTGCGGGCGCCGCAGGTGATCGCCGTCTCCACACAGCGGCAGAGGAAGTCGTGTTCGCTGCGCGAGCCGTCCTCACACGACCATTCGACGTCGTCGGTGAAGCGCCGGGCGAAGTTGACGCTGTCGGCGATGCGCTCCAACACCGCCTCGGGCGTCAGTTTCAGCTTGTACTGCATATGCAGCGGGCTGGTGGCGATGAACGTGTGGATGCGGCCGCGGGCCGCCGGCTTGATCGCCTCGGCGGTGCGCTCGATGTCGCCACGTCCGGCGCGGCTGAGGCCGCAGACGGTCGACTGCGTCACCGTCCGGGCGATCGCCTGCACCGCCTCGAAATCGCCGGGCGAGGCCGCCGGGAAACCGGCCTCGATGACGTCGACGCCCAGTTCCTCGAGGACGGCGGCGATCTTCAGCTTTTCGTCCAGGTTCATGGAGGCGCCCGGCGATTGCTCGCCGTCGCGCATGGTCGTGTCGAAGATGATGACGCGATCGGGATCGCTGCTGGTGCTCATGGTCTCGGGTCCTTCGTGTCGCAACTTAAGGAAGCGGTCGGAACGGTGCCACTTTCCCCCTGAACGCAGCCTACCCGAGCGCGGGTGGTCGCGCGTTCAGGGGCCGATAAGTCGAAGGCCCGTACGCGGCAGGGCGGCGCAAGTCGCACGCGGGGTAGCCCGGACCCGATCGGCCCCGGCGGGACCGACGTCCCCCCCGTTCTGCATGCAATTCGATGCGCTCATTGACCTGTCACTGAGATCAACCCTCCTTAAAGTGTATCGTCATGTGGCCGCGCCAAGTCAACCCGGAAACGCGACTTGATCTCAACGCGCGGTCCGCACGACGACGCACGGCCGCAGCCGCGGCGGCGCGGGCTCAGGCCTCGAGGGCCGCCGGCGCAGGGGGCGCATCGCCTGCCGGCGCGGGCGGCCCACCGCCTGCCGGGGCGGCGGCCACATCGTGCACCTGCCGCAGGAAGGACTCGAACATCAACAGCGCCCAGAGGCTGTTGCTGTGGTCGCGCGTGCCGGCGACGTGGTCGTCGATCAGGCCGGCGATCGCCGTCCGGTCGAACAGGCCGGTGTCGAGCAGCCGCGGGCCGGTGAGCGCCGCGCGCACCCGCTCCTGCAACGGTCCGCGGAACCATTCGGCGATCGGCACGGCGAACCCCATCTTCCGGCGATACATAACCTCGTGCGGCAACAGCGGCTCCAGAGCCTTCTTCATCAGGTACTTGCCCTCTTGGCCGCGCAGCTTCATGCGGGTCGGCACGGTCGCCGCCCATTCCAGCAGCACATGGTCGAGGATCGGCACCCGCACCTCCAGTGCGTGCGCCATACTGGCGCGGTCCACCTTGGTCAGGATGTCGCCGGGCAGGTAGGTCTTGAAGTCGGCATACTGGACGCGCGCCACCGGGTCGTCGGCCGGTGCCGCGTCCATATGGCCGCGCAGCACGTCGATCGCCCGGTACCCCTGCAGCGCGCGCCGCAGCGCCGGGGCATAGAGGCGGTTCCGATCGGCGTCCTTGATCACCGAGATTTCATGGAAATAGCCGTCCACCAAGTCGCGCGCCAGCGACTGCAGGGTGGCCTTCGCATTGGTCAGCGTCGAGCCCCAGGCCGCGCGGCCCGGCAACACATCGCCAAGCAGGCCGAAGAGCGGCCGCCGCAGCGACCGCGGCACCCGCCGGCGGACACGCTCGTCCTGATCGAGCCAACGATACCGGGTGTAGCCGGCGAACGCTTCGTCGCCGCCATCGCCGGACAGGGCCACGGTGACGTGCTCGCGGCCGAGTTCGCAGACCCGGTAGGTGGGGATGGCCGAACTGTCGGCGAACGGCTCGTCATAGACCGTCACCAGCCGGTCGATCAGGTCGAACGACGTCGGGTCGACGGCGCGCACCTTGTGGTCCGTCTGGTAGCGGTCGGCGACCATCCGCGCGTAACGGGCCTCGTCGTAGGCTTCCTCCCCGAACGCGATCGAACACGTGACCACGGGCGATGCGGACAACCCCGCCATCGTCGCCACGACGGCGCTCGAATCGACGCCGCCCGACAAAAACGCGCCGAGCGGGACCTCGGCGATCAGCCGGAGCCGCACGGCCTCCCGCAACTGCGCGTGGAATTCGTCACACAGTTGCCGCTCGCTGCGATCGTCGCGCGGGGCGAAGGCAAGGTTCCAGAACTGTCGCGGCGCCGGCCGGGACGCACCGGGCCGGACCGTCAGCGTGTGGCCCGGCGGCAGCTTCGCCACGCCGGAATAGATCGTGCGCGGGTCCGGAACGTAGCCGTAGGCGAAGTAGTCCTCGATCGCGCACACGTCGAGGGTCCGCGGCAGGCCGGGATGACGCAACACCCCTTTCAGTTCCGAAGCGAACAGGAAGGTGCCGTCGTCGAGACACGCGTAGTACAGCGGCTTGATGCCGAGCCGGTCCCGGGCGAGGAACAGGGTTCGTGTCCGGGAGTCCCAGATGGCGAAGGCGAACATACCGCGAAACCGGTCGACGCACGCCTCGCCCCATTCTTCCCAGGCGTGGACGATCGCCTCGGTATCGGAGTGCGTCGCGAAGCGGTGGCCCGCCGCCTGCAACTCCCGCGTCAGCGCCTGGAAGTTGTAGATCTCGCCATTGAAGATGACGACGACGCTGCCGTCTTCGTTGAACAGCGGCTGCTGGCCGCCGGCGAGATCGATGATCGACAGGCGCCGATGGCCGAGGCCGATGCCGTCCCCGGTGTACAGGCCTGCGGCATCGGGCCCGCGATGGGCCTGCGTATCGTTCATCGCGGCGAGCAGGCCGCGATCAATCGGCCGGGCGCCTACGGTGTCGAGAATGCCGACGATACCACACATGCAGGATTGTCCGTGGCTGTGGGAGGGGCGCCCACCCACCCCTCGGCCACCGGCCGGTCGGCCCGGTGGCAGTAGTGCTGGCGGTGGTGCTTGCGGTGGTGCTGGCGATGGTGCTCGCGAGCGATCGACCGTGGCGGGCCCGCGCGCCTTCGATCAGCCATCGGCATCGCCGAAAAGGCCATCGAGCGGACCGAGATCGGCGACGAAGGCCGCCATCGCCGACGCCGCCTCGGCGGGATCCTCGTCGAAGTCCGCCGCGACGACGATCAGCGCCGCATCCAGCCGACCGCCGAGCAGCTTGGCCTTGATCTCGAGCAGCTTGGCGACGAGCGGATCGGCGGTGGCGTGGCCGTCCACCCAATACCAGTACCAGACCAGGCGACCATCCAATCCGCGGCGCAACTCGACGGCGCGAACCTGGAGATCACTGCCGGCGAGAGCAACCATCTCGACCCAGCCCCACACCCTGAGCCAGGAGCCCGGTTCGAAGCTGTGGTAGCGGCTGACGACTTCCTGGCCCTGCCGCTGCACCGGCACGTAAGCGGTCATGAACTGGACGCGCCGGTCGCCGTCGGCATACGACTGCCGCAGCGTCGGGTCGAGGCCGGCCAGGCGCACCTCCAGCGGATCGCCTTCGTCGACGGCGAGCCATACGTCGCCGACCGCCGGCGGCGCCACGGGCGCGGCGTGATCAACCTGAAGACCGCGATCTTCGATCATCCGACTGTACGCCGGAAAAGCCGCGATCAGCAGCAAGCTCGCCACCGCGACCGCGGCCGTCCGCGCCGGACCGCGCGTGGCGGGCGGCGGATCGTCGGCGACCGCCTCGGGACCGGGCTCGTCGACATTCTGACGGAACGTCATGCCGAGGCCGAGCAGGCACAGGGTCACGAAGCTGAGGAACACCCAGCCATAGACCAGGTGATCGACGCCGACCGCCATGGTGTGATCGCTCCAGTGGGCGATCATGATGATCAGGTAGGCGCGAATGCCGTTGGCGACGATCGGCACGGCGATCGCCAAGCCGAGGAACAGCAGCCGCCGCCACCATGAGGTGTAGAAGAAATACGCGCCGAGGAAACCCAGCGCCAGCGTACTGATCATGAAGCGAACGCCGGAACAGGCTTCGGCAACGATGAAACTGCCGGTCGGGATATGAATCAACAGACCATCCATGAACACCGGCACGCCCGACCGGCGGACCAGGTCGACGGACATCAGCGCCGTCACGTCCTGCATCGGCGCCACTAGGAAATCGCCGACGGGAACCGAGAAGAACAGAAATCCGAGCGGAAACAGGATCCAGCGGACCACCTGCCATCCCAGCACGGTCAGCACGGCGGCGCAGATCCAGGCGACGAGCGCCGCCTGCTTGATGACCATCATGCCGGCGATGTCACCGAGCAGCCAGCCGAGGCCGATCACCGCCATCAGCGGCAGCCCCCAGAGGCTGGGCGAGGGGGTGATCGCCGCAAGCAGGGCGCGACGGCGCCAGATCAGATAGCCGCTCACCGGCGCGATCAGGAAGCCGTGGCCGTAGGTGCCAACCGACCACCACTTGTGGACCATCGACCAGGCGGTCTCGGCGAAGGCGCCGAGCAGGGCGGCGAGCACGAGACCGAGAACGACGAGCGGCAGGCGCCAGCGGGCCCCCACGGCATCATCGGATGCCGTCGCACTGGCCATGGCGTCGAGCGGCGGAGATCCGGCGGCAAGAGGACCGGAGGCGACGGGGCCCATCGGCGCCGAGTCCGAGACACCGACGAATTCGGTTTCCTCGGGCGTCGCGTTGTCGGACCGATGCAATGGACCCATGCCGTCACCCGCGCATGATCATGTGAGGCGTCCGCCCGTCGGCATCATGTGAGGCGTCGGCCCGTCGGCGGTGCCGCGCCGTTCACATCATCGATCAGGCGATCCATCCGGCTCCACCGGAAGTCCCGCAACACCGCGCGCAGCTTGTCCTGCATGCGGTCCAGATTGGTGTAGTGGCGGAAGCGGGCGCGCAATCCGGCACCGGGCACGCGTGGCTGATCGGGGTCGATCTCCCACGGATGGAAATAGAACACCGCGGGTGCCCGCTCCCGTACCGTCACGCGGCGCAGGGTCCAACGCGACAGGGCATAGGGCAACAGCCGGAAATAGCCGCCGCCGCCGCACGGCACGGTGCGTCCGGCGAGCACCGTCGTGCTGATCGGCACTTCGAGAAACGCCCGGTCGGCCAGCGGCCGATAGGCGAACCGGGGGGCGTCGGGCAAGCCGTAATGATCGTGGCGGATCGGATAGACGCTGGAACTGTAGTCGTGCCCCACGGCGGCGAGCACCTCGAAGGCCCAGGGCGTGCTCGCCCCGATGGAGAAGCTGGCGGCGCGATAGCCGCGCACCGCGACACCGCCGACGTCTTCCAGGACGGCCTTGGCACGGCGGACATCCGCGGCGAAGGCGGCGGCCGTCTGATCGCTGACCCGCACGTGCTCGACGCCGTGACTGGCGAGTTCGTGGCCGGCGTCGACGATCCGTCGGATCAGCCGCGGATGGCGTTCGGCGACCCAGGCCAGCGTAAAGAAGGTGGCGCGCACGTCGCAGTCGGCGAACAGCTCGAGCACCCGGTCGGTGTTGCGCTCGACCCGGCTCGGCATGGCCTCCCAGGCGTCTCGGCCAACGTAGGGGGCGAGGGCCGAGACCTGGAAATAGTCCTCGACGTCGACGGTCATGGCATTGATCGGCCGGTCGTCGATTGGCCGGTCGTCGGCGCCCAGCTCAGGCGGCTCGGGCGACGCAGGCGACGCCAACCGCGAACCGCGATCACCCGGTGCAGCGTCGACGCCGTCCGCCCAGCGGCGATGGACCAATTCTGTCATCGGTGTCCGGTCAGTGTCCGCAACCCGGCGGTCACTCGCCGCCGCGGCGCAGGCGATGTTCGAGGGAGGAGACCCGGCCAAGCAGGTCGTCCAGGTTGGTGTCCGAGCCATCGTCGACGCGTTCGCGCGACGCGGCCTGGGCGGCGGCGCGGGCCGACGGTGGCGGGATCATCTCTTCCCGCATGTCGATCAGCACCTCCTCCACATCCTGGCCGGTCAGCGCCGTTTTCTCCTCGAGATAGCCGAACAGCAGCAGGCGATCGCATAGCACGTTGACCTTGCGGGGAATGCCGCCGGTGCCGGCGTGCACGGCGTCGAAGACGTCGTCGCTGAGCGCCGGCATGGTCTGCCAGCCGACCAGCCCCAGGCGATGCAGGATGTAGCCACGCGTCTCCTCGGCATCGAGCGGATACAGGTGGTGCGAGGCGATGATGCGTTGGCGCAGTTGCTCGAGGCTGGCGCGGGCCAGGGTGTTGCGGAACTCCGGCTGGCCGACCAGGCAGATCTGCAGCATCGAGCGGCTGCCCATGCCGAAGTTGGACAGCATCCTGAGTTCCTCGAGGGCCGAGCCCGACAGGGCCTGAACCTCGTCGATGATCAGCAACGTATGCTGGCCCGCGGCATGGGTCTCGGTCAGGAACTGGCCGATCCGGCTGAGCAACTGCCCCTTGCCCCGGACGTCGGTGGCGATGCCGAAGGCATCGGCGACCAGGTGCAGGAGGTCGTTCGCCTCGATCTGGCTGGTAACGACGCGGGCGGTAGTGATCGGCCGGCCTTCAAGCTGGAACAACAGGTGGTCGATCATCGTCGTCTTGCCGGCGCCGACTTCGCCGGTGATGACGATGAAGCCCTCGCCCTTGCTCAGGCCGTAGTTCAGGTAGGCCATGGCACGCCGATGCGGGCCACTGTCGAAAAAGAACCGATGATCCGGTGTCAGTTGAAAAGGAAACCCGGAGAGGCCGTAGAAGTCCGTGTACATTCCATCCTCTCTGCGACCCATCCGCTGCGACTCGGCCGGCTTGGCGCATGTCCGGCGCCGCCCACCCGGCGACCCTGTCTGCCGGCACGGTCAGCGGCGCCCGGTGTCGTCGATCCGGCCGGCCGGATCGTAGCAAAACGCCTCGGGTCCATGCCACCCCCGAAACAAGAACAATCGGTGCAACCCGCCGGGGTCCGCCCCCGCCCTCGCCGGACCGGCGCCAATCCACCCGAGTTTCGCGCAAAGGAATGAACAAACCCCCAAAAAAAGGGCACAGTGCCCCTTTTGCGGTCCACCGATGATGTTGGGCGTCAACCGACGATTGCAAGCCGGCATGCAGCCCAGGCAGCGATTTTCCCGGGGTCGCCGACAGCGATCTTCTCGGGGTCGCCGACAGCGATCTTCTCGGAGTCGCCTACAGCGATCTTTTCGGGGTCGCCGACAGCGATCTTCTCGGGGTCGCCGACAGCGACGACGAGGGGGGACGCGTCGGAAAATCCGCTTGCGCCGACGCCGCCCAAGCGGTTACGAGCGGCTTGGCTGCAAGCATCGGTCGGCCGGGAGCTTTCATCATGCCACCAGAAGTCGCTGCCAGGCTTCTCCCGCCGGCCGCCGAGGCCTTCGCCGACACGACGCCGCTCGGCGACCGGCCGGTGCTCACCGTCGTGGTCGACACCGAGGAGGAGTTCGACTGGTCGAAGCCGCACTGCCGCACGGCCACGGCGGTCACCTCGATCGGGGAGCAGCACCGCGCCCAGGCCATCTGCGACCGCTGGGGCATCGTGCCCACGTACGTGGTCGACTATCCCGTCGCGGCCGATGCCACGGCGGCGGCGGTGCTCCGCGCCTTCGCCGATGCCGGCCGCGCGGTGATCGGCACGCACCTGCACCCCTGGGTGAATCCGCCGCACGAGGAGGCCGTCAATTCCGTCAACAGCTTCGCCGGCAACCTCGCGCCGGCGCTGGAGCGCGCCAAGCTGGAGGTGCTGACGGAGACCATCGAACGGGCGTTCGGCGCGCGCCCGACCATCTACAAGGCCGGCCGCTACGGCATCGGCGCCAACACGCCGACGATGCTCGCCGCCCTCGGCTATCGCGCCGACATCAGCGTGTTCGCCCATCTGCTGCCGGACGGCGACGGTGGCCCGGATTTCCGGGCGTTCGGTCCGGCCCCCTATTGGCTGACGCCCGACCGGAGCGTGCTGGAAATCCCGCTGGCGTCCGGCTTCTTCGGCCGGCTCGCCGGCCTCGGGCCCATGCTGTATCCGCTGACCCAGTCCGGCCTCCCGGCACGGCTGCGGGCTCCCGGCATCCTGTCCCGGCTCGGCCTGCTGGAGCGCAGCCGGCTGACCCCGGAAAGCGTCGACCTGGAAGAGATGAAGCGCCTCACCCGCGCCCTCGTCGCCCAGGGCCAGCGCGTCCTGCACTGCGCCTGGCACAGTCCCTCGCTCGCCCCGGGGCACACGCCTTATGTGCAGACCGAGGCCGACCGCACCGCCTTCCTGGCCAGGCTGGATGGTTACTTCGCGTTCTTCTTCGAGGAGCTGGGCGGGCGGGCGATGACGCCAATCCAGGTCCGCCAAGCGCTGGCGCCGGCCGCCACGTAGCTCAGCCGCCTTCCGCCGCCACCAACCGGTCGACCGCCCGGATGTAGCGGTCCATGTCGAACTTCCGCTCCAGCCCCTTGTCGTTCATGTAGCGGATCTTGCCGAAGATCGGCCGCTCGGTCCACGCCCGGTCGTGCAGGCCGAAGATCCAGCCGACGTTGGCATAGGAGCTGGGATCGCGGCCGTCGAGGAAGTAGCGGTTGTTGAGGGCGAGCGTGGTGGCGAAGGCCGCCTGCGGCGACGGCGACCACTCCAGGATCTTCTTGCCCCAGTACATCCGCATGTAGTTCTGCATGAAGCCGGTGTGCACCATTTCGCGCATCGCCGCGTTCCAGTAGCGGTCGTGGGTGTCGGCGGCGGCGAGTTCGGCCGGCGCATAGACCCACGCGCGGCGGTCGTCGGCGTGCTCGGCCAAAGTCTTGCGCGCCCAGGCCGGCAACCCCGCGAAGCGGTCGTAGTCGGGCTGGAAGGTGACGTAGTTGGCGGCGAGCTCGCGGCGAACGATCAGCTCTTCCAGGAACGCCGCCCGATCCTCGCGGCTGCCGACGTCCGCCGTCGCCGCCGCCCGCGCCGCCGCCACCGGCGAAATGTGCCCGAAGTGCAGGTAAGGCGAGAGGAACGAGCCCTGCCAGTTGGCGGGCTCGTTGCGCCCGTCGGCATAGCCGGCGAGGCCCTCGTCGAGGAATGCCGCGAGCCGCCGGCGCGCCTCGGTGGTGCCGCCGGTGAAGCGCTCGACCGGCGCCACCGACCGGTCCACGTCGAGCAGCGCGAGGGTGCCGGCGGGATCGGCGGGGTCGATGTCGCCGTCGGGCACGGCACCGTCGCAGGGCCGCTCGACGGCCGTGTCGGCGAGGTCGATCAGATAGTCGTCGCGGCGGCGCAGCAGCTTCGGCCGCAGCGTCCGGGCGGCGTATTCCTCCTTGCCCGACACGCTGCCGACGGGGACGACGACGTCGGCCTCCACCTGAACGACCCGACGGCCGGCGTCGGCCGCCACCACCTCGCGCCACGCCCGCTGGTGGCGCAAATAGCCGCGATCGCAAACCACCAGCGCCGCGTCACCGGCGAGGTCGAGCGCCACCCGTTCGGGGCTGCCGCGCCGGAGGACGAAACCGATGCCACGGCCGGCGAGCCGGTCGGCCGTGTCGGCGAGCCCCTGCAGGAGGAAGGCGAAGTGCCGGGCGTTGGCGTCGGGGTAGTGCTCGGTCAGGCCGAAGCCGACGACCACCGGCAGCCCGAGCCGGTTGGCCTCGTGGATGGCCAGGTCCAGCGCCGGATTGCCGTCGGCCCGCTGCGACTGCTGCATCCAGTACAGCACGTAGGCGCCGTCGCGCTCGGGCGCGGCGTTCAGCGGCTGAATGCGGTCAGGCTCAAGCAACCGTGCCCCCTCGCCGGCGCCACCCCGGCGCCCGGACCTTCAACCGATCGATCTCTTGAGAGTAATGGCGGATGGGGAGGGATTCGAACCCTCGATGGGCTTTTGACCCATACTCCCTTAGCAGGGGAGCGCCTTC
>CAZVRW010000070.1:0-17457 GCA_964630265.1 uncultured Rhodospirillaceae bacterium | reverse complement strand
TTAGAGCTCTCCCGGCCGAGATTAAACCTCCCGCGAAGTGGGGGACACCTTTGCTAAGCTTCCGGAGGGACAGGAGGGCTGGATGGCTGTGGGGCGTGACAAGAGCCGCGACGGGCTGAAGCGACGGATGCGCTCCTTCGTGCTACAGAACTTCGAGCCGTTCTGGCGGCTGGTCGAGGCCGTTCCGTTGGTCGCCAGGATCGTCAACCGGTACCTGATCAACACCGCGGTGCAGGTGACGCGAAACCGGCCGCATCCGCTGAGCACCGTCGCCGATTATACGTCCTGGCTGTCGCTGACCGACCGCAGCTATTTTGCCCGGCATCTGCCGCCTGCCGCCGCCGATCCCGCCCTGCCCGCCGAGCAGGACGTGGTCGCTCTGTTCCGGCGCACGCCGGACACCGCCCGGGAATGCCCCAAGTCGACCCTGCTGTTCCCGGTGTTCGCGCAGTATCTGACGGACGGATTCCTGCGCACCGACATGGCGGACAGGCTACGGACGACGTCCAATCACGAGATCGACCTGTCGACGCTCTACGGGCGAACGCGCCCCCAAACCGACGTGCTCCGCACCCGCAGCGAGGACCGGGAGCTGCGCGGCAAACTCAAGTCACAGATCATCGACGGCGAGGAATACGCCACGTTTCTCTTCGAGCCCGACGGCAAGACGATCCGCGCCGAATTCCTCGACGAGCGGGGTACCCCGGTCCTCGACCTGCCGCTCGGGTTGAAGGTCGGTTCCGACGACGGCTATGAGCGTCGGATCTTCGCGGTCGGCGGCGACCGGGTCAACGCCACGCCCCAGGTCTGCATGATCAACACCCTGCTGCTGAGAGAGCACAACCGCCTCGCCGGCGAACTGGCCTTGCAGCATCCGGCGTGGGACGACGAACGGGTGTTCCAGACCGCCCGCAACATCGTGACGGTGATGTTCATCAAGATCGTCATCGAGGAGTACATCAATCACATTTCGTCGGCGTGCTTCAAACTGAAAGCCGATCCGTCGGTCGCCTGGACGGCGACCTGGAACCGGCCGAACTGGATGACCATCGAGTTCGCCCTGCTCTATCGTTGGCACCCGCTGATCCCGGAGACCGTCGTCTGGGACGGCGCCACCATCGACGCGAAGCGGATGGTCCGGGACAACCGCTTCCTGACCGAGATCGGCGTCGGCCGGGCCATGCTGTCGGTCGCCGGGCAGAATGCCGGCGCGCTCGGGCTGTTCAACACCGCGGCGTTTCTCGAGGACGTGGAACTGCGGGCGATCGTGCAGGGGCGTAACCACCGGGTGCCACCGTACAACGATTTCCGCGTCGCCGTCGGCATGCGGCCGGCCGACGATTTCGCCCAGATCACCGCCGACCCCGATCGCCGGGCCGCCCTGAAGGCGCTCTACGGGAGCCCGGCGAAGCTCGAGTTCTACGTCGGGCTGTTCGCCGACGACGTCAATCCGAACACGCCGATGCCGACCCTCATCGGCATCATGGTGGCGCTGGACGCGTTCTCCCAGGCGCTGACCAATCCGTTGCTGTCCGAGCACGTCTACAACGCCGCGACGTTCACCGCGTGGGGCCTGGGCGAGATCGAACGAACCCCCTCGCTGTGGAGCCTGCTGCGCCGCAACGCGCCGGCCGGTCTGCCCGAGGGAGCGACCGAAGACCGAATCACCATGACGCGGCGCGACTGGAAGAGGCAATGGGCCAGCTTCTGAGCTCCCGCCCCGGAAGGATGCCGGCAATATCCATGCCTCTCCCGAGCAATGCCTGTCCCGCGACCGCCCACACCCACATTTCCGCGGACTATGTCCCCGGTGGGGGCCGGGTGATCGGGTGAATTGCGATCGACCACGGCGTTCGCCGCAGCCGGCGATGTTTGAGCCGCGCGTTCACCCTGCGACGTTCATCCATTTCATGTTCGAGGAGCCGAGTTTACTTGCCATTAAACATGAGAGAGGGGATTCGAAAACGCCGTATGACTAATTCATGAATTGCTAGCGAGAAGAAGAATGCAGCGCTGGCGACGATGATGAACTTGATGCCTGGATGGGCTTCCCATGACAAGAGAGCGATACCGAATGCTATGACAATCGGGTGGTGGAAAAGGTAGATACTATACGACGCGTTTGCCAAATACCCCCATCGTGGCGACGGGCGGTCAAAAATGGCCCGAAAAAGCGCGAGCACTGAATAGACCAAGGCGAACGTGAGGCCTATGAATTGGATACTATCCAATGTGCGCGCAATAATAGAACGTTCATCACCAATCACGCCCGCGACGAGATAGAGGCAGACGGCAAACAGCCAAATTATCCAGCCCTTTGATACGAAGTCCGCAAGGAAGTTCGGGACGACGAAAAGCGCGAGGCCCGCGAGAAAGAATAGAAAATAATAAGCTAGTCCATAAATACTCCCCAAAAACCAGATTTGGCGGTAAAGTGCTGGGAATACGTGCGCCATGGCCTGTATTGAAATAAACAATAAGAAAAAGAGCGCATAGAAGAAAGCGCAGCGCGCATAACCGCTGCTGAAGATTCTATTATTCAAAAAGCTGCCAGGTGAATCGAAGGCAAAATTGGTACCGGTCGTTGCGCTGTAGATCAAGCTCACGCCAAGATAGTAAAATATGACATTCAGCAGAAACCAAAGATGATAGACCCATTGTCCGTCTAGAAAAAAACCAATTGAACCTATGTCGTACTGGGTATATCCAAGGCTGTTGGTCAAAATGGTTTGGGGTAGATTTAGAAAAACTCCCGCGCACAGCAGGGGGACCGCAATACGCACGCCTCGTGTCTGCAGGAAGCGCGGGACTCCATATCGCTTTATTGTCATGGCACAAAAATATCCGGAGATCAAAAAAAACGCCGGCATCCGAAATGCATGTATAAATTCGGAGACGAAGCCAAACACTTTGTGCTGTGACTCATCAGAGATGATCCAGGAGCCGTCGAGCGAATATATGTTCGCCGTATGCAGGACGACACCGAGGGACATGAGAATGCTTCTGGCGCTATCCATGAAAAATACGCGGTCCAATGTATGCACGTCCTTGTTTTTGCGTGTTTCAACGTAGTTGTCATCGCCATCCACGATGGCTTCCCCATCCAGCATGTCCAGCATCTTAAGTCATTGATAGGTGGCACGGATAACTGGCTAGGATAACTGGCAAAGCTCCATCCTTTTCCCGCCAGATCATGAATTTTTCGGATCGCGGCGCGCCCCGGCGGCGACACGCAGGGGGGGGGCAGGGTCATTGGAGGTGTCCAATGCCAATCAAAGCCCGCTGCCGCGTCGCCAACCCCGCGTCAGCCGTGCGTCAAGATCTTCAAGTCCTGCCCAGCCCCTCCACGAAGTCCACGAACGTTGTTGCGGCTTCCGCCCAATTCTGGGTGCGGGTGCGGCCCGAGGCGCCGCGCGGGCCGAAGCTGTGGTCGCCGTCCTCCAGCCAGTGCAGCCGGATCTCAGGCGAAAGCCGCCCCGCAGCCACCATTGCCTCCACCGCGGCTCGGTTGCCGAGAGCGTCGCGGGTGCCCTGCAGGATCAGCGTCGGCGTGTTCAGGTGCTCCAGGTGGGCGACGCGCAGCGCCTCCGGCTTGCCCTGGGCGTGGAACGGATAGCCGAGGACGACGAGTCCCCGTACGCCCGCCTCGTCGGCGATCATGCTGGCGATCCGCCCGCCCATGGATTTGCCGCCGATCACCAGCCGCGCCCGGCCGACCTCTGCGTCCAGGTCATCGATCACCGCCCGCCAGGCGGCCAGCAAGACCTCGGGACGGTCGGGCGGCCGGCGTTTCCCGTCCCCTCGCCGTTTCGCCATGTAGGGGAACTCGAAGCGGACGACCCGATGCCCTCGCGCCGCCAAGGCGTCGGCGAAAAATGCCATGAAGTCGGCGTCCATCGGTGCTCCGGCGCCGTGGGCGAGCGCGATGGTGATGGCGGCGTCGTCCGGCCCGTCGACCAGCAGGTCTGGCGGGCCGGTGGGACCGTCCGCCATCGGCTCAGAGCCTGTGAACCAATCGAGGTTGCGAAAAAACGCCCTTTGAAAACACGAGGAAAATTCCGGCGATAACGGGCTTCGCGGGCATTCTTTCACAACCTCTCAGGCGGCTTTGGCGGTCATGAACTCGGCGAAGAAGTCGTTGCCCTTGTCGTCGACGACGATGAACGCGGGGAAGTTCTCCACCTCGATGCGCCAGATCGCCTCCATGCCCAGTTCCGGATACTCGATGCACTCGACCTTGCGGATGCAGTCCTGCGCCAGCCGGGCGGCCGGACCGCCGATGGAGCCGAGATAGAAGCCGCCATGCTTCTTGCAGGCCGCGGTCACCTGCGCCGAGCGGTTGCCCTTGGCCAGCATCACCATGCTGCCCCCGGCGGCCTGGAACTGGTCGACGTAGGAGTCCATGCGCCCCGCCGTGGTCGGCCCGAACGAGCCCGACGCGTAGCCCTCGGGCGTCTTCGCCGGGCCGGCGTAGTAGACCGCCAAGTCCTTGAAATACTGCGGCAAGCCCTCGCCGGCGTCGAGCCGCTCCTTCAGCTTGGCGTGGGCGATGTCGCGGGCGACGATCATCGGCCCGGTGAGCGACAGCCGCGTGCGGATCGGATAGCCGCTGAGCGTCGCCCGCACCTCCGCCATCGGCTGCGTCAGGTCGATCTGCACCACCTCACCCGCCAACTCGGCGTGCGTGACCTCGGGCATGTATTGGGCGGGATTGGCCTCCAGCTGCTCCAGGTAGACGCCGTCCCGGGTGATCTTGCCGAGGATCTGCCGGTCGGCCGAGCAGGAGACGCCGATCCCGACCGGGCAGGAGGCGCCATGCCGCGGCAGGCGGATGATGCGGACGTCGTGGCAGAAGTACTTGCCGCCGAACTGGGCGCCGATGCCCATGTCCTGGGTCATCTTGTGCACCTCGGCCTCCAGGTCGACATCGCGGAACGCCTGGCCGTAGCGGTTGCCCTGGGTCGGCAGGGCATCGAGATAGCGGGCCGAGGCGAGCTTGACCGTCTTCAGCGTCATCTCCGCCGAGGTGCCGCCGATGACGATGGCCAGGTGATACGGCGGGCAGGCCGCGGTGCCGAGGGTGCGGATCTTCTCGTCGAGGAAGGATCGCAGCCGCGCCGGGTTCAGCAGCGCCTTGGTCTCCTGATAGAGGAAGGTCTTGTTGGCGGAACCGCCGCCCTTGGCCATGAACATGAATTTGTAGGCGGCGCCGGGCTCGGCATAGATGTCGATCTGCGCCGGCAAGTTGGTGCCGGTGTCGGCCTCCTCGAACATGCTGAGCGGCGCCACTTGGCTGTAGCGCAGGTTGGTCTCGGTGTAGGCTTTGAGAATGCCCTGCGACAAGGCCGCTTCGTCGTCGCCGTTCGTGACGACGAACTGCCCTTTCTTGCCCATGACGATGGCGGTCCCGGTGTCCTGGCACATGGGCAGCACGCCGCCCGCCGCGATATTGGCGTTCTTCAACAACTCCAACGCGACGAAGCGGTCGTTGTCGGAGGCCTCCGGGTCGTCAATGATCTTGCGGAGTTGCGCAAGGTGGCCGGGGCGGAGCAGGTGCGAGCAGTCGCGCAGCGCTTGGTCGGCGAGCAGGGTCAGCGCGGCGGTATCGACGGATAGCACCTCATGACCGTTGAACCTCGCCGTCGTGACGTAGTCGTCCGTGAGCTTCCGGTAGGGCGTGGTGTCCGGCCCGAGCGGAAACAGCGTGTGGTGGTCGTAGTCGGTCATGCTCCCATCTCCCCAGGGGTCTCTCTCGCTCTGTCTCCGGCCGCCGGCGGCGGCGCGGTGACCATTGTTTACTTTTTGCGGAACGTGTCGAGGGCGATCACCTGGCCCGAAGCGGCCTCGGTCTCGTCGTCGCCGTCGGTCTCGCCCGCGCCGTTGGCCGCGGCCTCCGGCCGGTCGGCGAGTGCCCCCGGCTCCTCGTCGTCGGCCGAGGACAGCAGCTTGAACTGCAGGCCGAAATTCACCGACGGATCGGCAAACGCGATGATCGCGGCGAACGGCACGCGGAGCCGTTCCGAGCGCCCCTTGAAGCGCAAGGTGACGCTCAGTGCGTCGTCGTCCACCTTGAGGTCGCGGAACTGGTGCTGGAGCACGATGGTCATCTGCTCCGGGTGGGCGGCGCGCAGGGCCGGGGCGATCTCGACGCCGTCGGCGGTGGTGCGGAATGTGACATAGAAATGGTGGTCGCCGGGAAGGCCGTTCTCCGCTGCTTCGGCAACGGCCTTGTGGATGACGCCGCGGAGTGCCCCATCGATCCACTGGTCATACGGCAGCAACGGCTCGGACATGACGTTGTGCGCTCCCCTCAGGACGATCTGCGCTCCCCTCCGGTGCGGTTCCGGAGTTAGTGGGAGGCTTCTGTTGCCAGGTGCCTCCCGAAACCCCGCTCAAGCCTTATGCGGCGAGAGCAAATGCCTCATTGTCATTGGCATTTGTGTGTTTGGCCCGATAACGGCGGTACCATGCCGGGCGAAAACCACACCTTTACCACGCGCGTCGATCCTGTTTCGCCCCCGTCGGCACCGTCGACCGGCACGACGCCGGTCGTCGGGAGATTGGTGGAGGCGCCGGGTACTGCCCCCGGGTCCGCTACGCTTATTCCGTGCAGCGTTTATCGCCATAGTCGGTTACCCGACGCTTCGAATATAGTCACTGGGCGGCGGTGGGGGCAAGGCCGGCAGTGCCCCGGATCGCCAGGTTCTGGACGCGCCGTCTGGACGCGCCGGGCGCAGGCTGCTTTGATCGCCGGCGACTACCGACGGCGGCAGCGAGGAATGGGATGGAACTGACAGCGGAGCAACGGGCGGCGATCGCCGCGCAGCGGGAGCAGCGGTTCGAGACGCAGCGCGCCACCGTGCCAGCGCTGGAGGTGCTGCTCTATGAGGCGCTCCCCGTGCTCGACCACGGTTTCATCCGCGTCGTCGATTACATGGGCGACGATGCCGCAATCGTCCAGGCGGCCCGGGTCTCCTACGGCACGGGGACCCGCCAAGTGCAGGACGACGCCGGACTGATCCGCTATCTGATGCGGCACCGGCACACCACGCCATTCGAGATGTGCGAGATCAAATATCACGTGAAGCTGCCGATTTTCGCGGCGCGGCAGTGGATTCGCCATCGCACCGCCAACGTCAACGAGTATTCTGCCCGCTATTCGATCCTCGACAAGGAATACTACATCCCGGCCGCCGATCAGCTCGCCGCCCAGTCGCAGAGCAACCGGCAGGGCCGCGGCGACGTGCTCGCGGGCGCGGAGGCGGAGCGAGTGCTGGAGATGCTGCGCGGCGACGCCGAGCGCTGCTACGCGCACTATGAGGAGATGCTGAACGAGGACCGGACGGGCACCCGCATCGACCCCGACCGGACGGGGCTGGCGCGCGAACTCGCGCGCATGAACCTGACGCTCAACACCTACACCCAGTGGTACTGGAAGATCGACCTGCACAATCTCCTTCACTTCCTCAGCCTACGCGCCGACCCGCATGCGCAGGCCGAGATTCGCGCCTATGCCGATGTCATGCTGCAGACCGTCGAGCGCTGGGTGCCGATCACCAGTCAGGCATTTCGCGACTACCGACTGGGCGGCGTCCATTTGTCGGCGCCAGCGCTCGCCGTGGTGCAGCGGCTGTTGGCGGGCGAGGACGTGCCGGCCGCTGACAGCGGCCTGAGTGCCCGCGAGTGGCGCGAACTGATGGCCGCCCTCGGCCGCGAGACGGCGGGTTGAGGTCGCCACACCCCCTTCGCGCCAGCCGCAGCGGTTCGCCGTCCCCTGCTGCCCACCGTCCCTACTGGATCACGATCTTCGGCGCCGATTCGGCGTGGCGGCTCAAGCTCGCCTCCACCTGCTTCCAGACGCGGGCGGCGATCTCCAGATAGGCGCGGGCATGCTCGCCGTCGGGGTCAAACGCGACGATCGGGGTGCCGCTGTCCGACGTCTCGCGGATGGCGATGTCCAGTGGCACCTCGCCGAGGAATTCCATGCCGAGCCGCTCGGCTTCCTGACGGGCACCGCCGTGGCCGAAGATCTCGGTGCGGTGGCCGCAGTTCGGGCAGCAAAAATAGCTCATGTTCTCGATCAGCCCGAGCACCGGCACGTCGACCTTGCGAAACATGTTGAGGCCCTTGCGGGCGTCGATCAGGGCGATGTCCTGGGGGGTGGAGACGATGACGGCGCCGGCCAGCGGCACCCGCTGCGCCATCGTCAGCTGGGTGTCGCCGGTACCGGGCGGCATGTCGACGATCAAAACGTCCAGTTCGCCCCAGGCGACATCCCGCATCATCTGCTCCAGCGCCGACTGCACCATCGGACCGCGCCAGACGATGGGCGTTTCCTCTTCCACCAGGAAGGCCATGGACATGGCCTTGATGCCGTATTTGGACATGGGGTCGAGCTTGACACCGTCGCTGGATACCGGACTGCCGGCGATGCCGAGCAGGCGGCGCATGGAGGGGCCGTAGATGTCGGCATCGAGCAGCCCGGTCCGCCGGCCGAGCGTCGCCAGCGCGATCGCGAGATTGACGGCGGTGGTCGACTTGCCGACGCCGCCCTTGCCGGAGGCGACGGCGACGATGGCGCGGACGTCCGGCAGCAGATCGCGCTGCGGCGACGATTGCGGCTGCGGCGCCGCGGCCGGCGCCTGCCGGGCGGCCGGCGCCGGGCCGGCCGGCCGCCGTTCGGCGGTCAGCATCGCCTGGACCGTGAGCACGCCGGGCAAGGCGTGCACCGTCTTCTCGGCCTGGGCGCGCAGCGGTTCGAGCTTCGGTCCGCGCTCCGCGTCCACCTCGATCGCGAACACCACGTGGCCTTCCTTGACCTGCAAGCCTTTGACCATGCCGAGGCTGACGATGTCGCGTTTCCGGTCGGGATCGACGATGCACCCGAGCGCTCCCAGAATCTGCTGTTCGGTCACTGCCGCCATTGAACTCCGCTCCCTGTTTGCGTCACTCGTTTCGGTCAATCCGCAGCCGGCTCGCGATTGCGCCCGCGTGCGCCAAGCCTTACATCATCGTCAACCGTTATATAGGTCGGCGCTGCGTTCATTTGCTACTCTGCGTCGCGCGACCGGCCACGCAACAATGTGAAAAGGAGCAACCCGAGGCATGGCTTGGAACCCGAAAGGCGGTCCCTGGGGCAGCGGCGGCGGCGGTGGCGGCGGCCCGTGGGGTGGCGGTGGTCCGTCGGCCCCCCAGCCGCCCGACGTCGAGGAAATGATTCGGCGCACGCAAGACCGATTCAAGCGCTTCATGCCCGGCAACTTCGGTGGCGGTCGCGGTATCGCCCTGCTGATTGCCGGCATCGTCGGCGTATGGTTGGTATTCGGCTTTTATCGCGTCCAGCCCGGTGAAGAGGGCATCGCGTTGCTGTTCGGACAGTACGTGAAGATCGCCGCTCCCGGCCTGAATTACTGGTTTCCGCCGCCGATCGGCGATGTGATCATCACCGACACGCAAAAGACCAACCAGATCACCATCGGCTTCCGCGGCACCACCGAGCAGACGCGAGGCACCGGCACCCGGGACGTTCCCCAGGAAAGCCTGATGCTGACCTCCGACGAGAACATCATCGATGTGGATTTCGTGGTGCAGTGGCGCATCAAGGATGTGGCCGCCTACCAGTTCAACATCCGCGATCCGGAACAGACGGTGCAGGTGGCGGCGGAGAGTGCCATTCGTGAAATCATGGGGCAGACGCCGCTGCAAGACGCCTTGACCATTCGCCGTCAGGAAGTGGACCAGAGAACCCGCGACCTGCTGCAGAACATCCTGGACAGCTACAACTCGGGTATCGCCATCGTCGACGTCAAGTCCCTGAAGGTCGACCCTCCCGGCGATGTCATCGATGCCTTCAACGACGTGCAGCGGGCTCGGCAGGACCGGGAACGCGCGGTCAACGAAGCGCAGGCCTATCGCAACGACATCGTGCCACGCGCCAAGGGCCAAGCCGATGTGGTGGTCCAGGAAGCCACGGGCTATCGGGAAAAAATGATCCGCGAAGCGGACGGCGAGGCCCAGCGGTTCTCGTCGGTCTTCGAAGCCTACAAGTTGGGACCCGACGTCACCACCCGCCGGCTTTATCTCGAGCGCATGCAGGAGGTGCTGGGCAACACCCAGAAGGTCATCATCGACAACAAGGGCACTGGCCAGGGAGTCGTTCCCTATCTGCCGCTGCCGGAACTGAAGAAGAGTGTCGCGGAGGGCACGCAATGAAGCGCTTCGGTCTGATCGCCATCGGCGTTCTCGTCATCATCGGCGGCATCGCGCTCTACAGTTCGACGTTCACGGTGCACGAGCGTGACCAGGCATTGGTGCTACAATTCGGCAACCCGATCCGCGTCGTGCAGGAGCCTGGGCTCCACTTCAAGTTGCCAATCCAGGATGTGCTGTACTTTGACAAGCGTATCCAGTCGCTGGATCCGGAGCGGCAGGAAGTCCTGCTTGCCGACCAGAAGCGCGTCATCGTCGACTCGTTTGCCCGCTTCAGGATCGTCGATCCGCTGGAATTCCGGAAGAAGGCGGGGACCACCGCAAACTTCTTGAACGTCTTCGGCGGACGGCTGAACTCAGCGGTGCGGTCCGAGGTCGCCAAGGCGTCCCTCGCTGACATGCTGTCGGAGCGGCGCGGCTCGGTGATGGAGACGATCTCAAACATCATGAAGGAGCAGGCGGTCGACTTCGGCGTCGAGGTGGTCGACGTGCGAATCGTGCGAACGGATCTGCCCGATGGCGCGACCCAGGCGGTGTTCAACCGCATGCGCTCCGAGCGCGTCGCCGAGGCCGCCCAGCTTCGCGCCGAAGGAGGAGAGTTAAAGGCCCGGATCCAGGCCGAAGCCGATCGCGACCGGACCATCATCATCGCTGAGGCCAATCGGCAGGCACAGATCCTGCGCGGTGAGGGCGACGGCCAGCGCACCAAAATCCTCAACGAAGCGTATGGTCAGGACCCCGAGTTCTTCGACTTCTACCGATCGCTGGAAGCCTATGACGCGCTGACCGGGGAGGGGACCACGCTGGTGCTGAGCCCCGACGCCGAGTTCTTCCGGTTCTTTTTCGACGAACAAGGGCGGACTCCCGGCAGGGATTGACCGGACGCAGCATGTGGTGGCGCGTGGGACGGACGCGAGGTGATCGACCTCCTGACCGCTCTGGCACTCGCGCTCGTGATCGAGGGAGCCGCGTATGCCTTGTTCCCGGACGGCATGCGCGCCATGATGATGCAGATGCTGTCCCAGGCCTCCGGGACACTGCGGACCGCCGGCCTCGTCGCCATGGCGATCGGGGTCGGCGCCGTCTGGTTGTTGCGTGGGTGAACTCCCCGGCGGACTTGGCATTCCACACGAAGTAGGCGGCACGAAGGAAGACTGTATCGTGGTTGCATTGCGCAAGGCGCTCCCGATGCCGGGAGCCACTTTGACCCCCCCGCTGACGGATGGCCAACGCGGTCTGATGGTCCGCGTGCTCGGCGCACTGCTGGTGTTGGCCCTCGTCCTCGCGGCGTTTCCCGCGGCGGCCCGCACCGCGCCGGAAAGCTTCGCCGACTTGGCCGATAAGTTGCTGCCGGCAGTGGTCAACGTCTCCACCAATCAGCGCATCGAAGCGCCGTCCGGCATGGAGCCGCCGCAAGTGCCGCCCGGCTCGCCGTTTGAGGAGTTCTTCCGTGAATTCTTCGAACGCGGCCAGCCGCAGGCTCCGCAAGAGCGGCGGCGCCGGGCGACGTCGCTCGGCTCGGGCTTCATCGTCGATGCCTCGGGCTACATCGTCACCAATAACCATGTCATCCAGGAAGCCGATGAGGTGACCGTCATCCTGCACGACGAGACTCGCCTCAAGGCCGAGGTCGTCGGGCGCGATCCGAAAACCGACATCGCCGTTCTGAAGGTGCAGCCGAAAGCGCCACTGACCGCGATCGCCTTCGGCGATTCCGACGGCAGCCGGGTCGGTGATTGGGTGATCGCCATCGGCAATCCCTTCGGCTTCGGCGGCACGGTCACGGCGGGCATCATTTCCGCCCGCAACCGCGACATCCGGGCCGGTCCGTACGACGATTTCCTGCAGACCGATGCGTCGATCAACCGCGGCAACTCCGGCGGCCCGATGTTCAATCTGGACGGCGAGGTGATCGGCATCGCCACCGCCATCTTCTCGCCGTCGGGCGGCAGCATCGGCATCGGCTTCGCCATTCCCAGCAATGTCGCCGAACCGGTGATCCGTCAGCTCATCGCCCATGGTGAGGTGCGCCGCGGCTGGCTCGGCGTCCGCATCCAGACGGTGACCGAAGAAATCGCCGAAAGCCTTGGGTTGGACGAAGCGCGCGGCGCGCTGGTCGCCGAGGTGATCCCGGGCGGACCCGCCGAGGCGTCGTCGATCCGCCGGCGCGACGTGGTGATCGAGTTCGCCGGCAAGCCGGTGGAGGAAATGCGCCGGCTGCCGCGCATCGTCGCCGAAACCGATGTCGGCGCCACCGTGCCGGTCAAGATCTGGCGAGACGGTGAAGAGATCATGGTCACCGTCACCGTCGGCTCGCTGGCCGAAGGCGAGGAGCAGATGGCCGCCGGCGAAGAGGCGATGCCTGCCGACGGCGGGGCGGCCGCGATCGACTCGCTGGGCATCACCGTCGCCGAGATCGAAGACGACACGCGCGAACGCTTCGACCTCGACGCCAATGCCCAAGGCGTGGTCGTCACCGACGTTGCCGAAGACGGACCGGCCTTCGACAAGGGCATTCGCCCGGGTGATGTCATCGTCGAGGTGATGCAGCAGGAGGTGCAATCGCCGGGCGACATCGCCGCCCGTGTCGAGGAGGCCCGCGATGCCGGCCGCAAGCAGGTGTTGCTGTTGATCCAGGGGCCGAACGGGCTCCGCTTCGTGGCGCCCCGCATCGCCGATTGAGCGACCATCCGGGAGGGATCGGTGACCGGCGATGCCGGGCGTCGATCCCTCCTGGAAATCCCGGATGCGGAGGGGTATCACTGGCGCGGTTGCCCATCCTTTTCGCGTTCGGACCCGAGCGATGACCGGTCACACCAAGTTTCTTCTCGCCGACAGGGATATCCCTCGCGCTTGGTATAACGTGGTTGCGGACCTGCCGACGCCGCCGCCGCCGGCCCTCCATCCGGGAACCGGGCGACCGATCGGCGCCGACGACATGACCCCGCTGTTCGCGGCGGCGCTGGTGGCGCAGGAGATGTCGGCCGAGCGCGAGATCGAGATCCCCGCGCCGGTGCGAAAGGTCTATGAACTCTGGCGACCGACGCCGCTCTATCGCGCGCGCCGGTTGGAGCGTGCGCTGGATACCCCGGCCCGCATCTTCTACAAATACGAGGGTGGCAGCCCGACCGGCAGCCACAAGCCGAACACCGCCGTGCCGCAGGCCTTCTACAACAAGGAGGAAGGCACCCGCCGGCTCGCCACGGAAACCGGCGCCGGCCAATGGGGCACCTCGCTCGCCTTCGCCGGCGGCGTCTTCGGCATCGATGTCGACGTCTACATGGTTCGCGTCAGCTTCGATCAGAAGCCCTATCGCCGGGCCGCGATGCAGGCGTACGGTGCGCGCTGTGTCGCCAGTCCCAGCGAGGAGACCGCCGCCGGCCGGGCGGTGTTGGCCGCCGATCCTGGGGCGACGGGCAGCCTCGGTATCGCCATCTCGGAGGCGGTGGAGCAGGCGGCCGGGCGCCCGGACACCAAATATGCGCTCGGCAGCGTGCTGAGCCATGTGTTGCTGCACCAGACGGTGATCGGCCTGGAAGCCATCGAGCAGATGGCGCTGGCGGGCGAACAGCCGGACATCCTGGTCGGCTGCACCGGCGGCGGCAGCAACTTTGCCGGCCTCGTCTTTCCCTTCCTCGGCCGCATGCTGCGGGGCGACACGCCGATGCGGATCGTTGCCGCCGAGCCGACCGCGTGCCCGACGCTCACCCGCGGCGTCTTCGCCTACGATTTCGGCGATACGGCGCATCTGACGCCGTTGATGAAGATGCGCACGCTGGGCTCGTCGTTCATGCCGGCCGGCATCCATGCCGGCGGGCTGCGCTATCATGGCATGTCGCCGCTCTTGAGCCACGTCCTCGACCTCGGGCTGTTCGAGGCGAAAGCGTATGACCAGCTCGCCTGCTTTGCCGCCGGTGTGCAGTTCGCCAAGGCCGAGGGCATCATCCCGGCGCCGGAAGCCAACCACGCGGTGCGCGCCGCCATCGACGAGGCGCTCGTGTGCAAGCGGGACGGCACGGCGAAGACGATCCTGTTCAATCTCTGTGGTCACGGCCACTTCGACATGCAGGCCTACCTCGACTATTTCGCCGGCAAGCTGTCGGACCAGCCGTACGGCGAGGCGGCGCTCGCCCGCTCGCTCGCCGACCTGCCGACCGTCGCCGCCGAGTAGATCCACCCGTCGTCCGTCGGCGACCACCATTCAGGAGGAAAATGTGAGCACGCCGCTGGTTCGCCCGTTCACCGCGTTGCGGCCGGCGGCCGGGCGCGCCGCCGAGGTTGCCGCCCCACCCTACGACGTGCCGACCACGGCGGAGGCGCGGGCCGAAGCGGCGACCCAGCCGTGGAGCTTCCTGCACGTCTCGCGGCCGGAGGTCGATTTCGACGACGGACTCGATCCGCATGCTCCGGAAGCCTATGCCGCCGCCGCGGCGGCGATGCAGCGGCTGCTCGACGCCGGCGTGCTGGTGCGCGAGGCGGAGCCGGCGTTCTACGTCTACCGGCTCGATGCCGGCGAGCATCAGCAGACGGGAATCGCCGCCGCCGCCGCCGTCGCGGCCTACGAAGGCGGGCGCATCCGCCGTCACGAGTTCACCCGACCCGACAAGGAGATGGACCGGGCGCGGCACATCGAGGCGGTGGGTGCCCACTCCGGTCCGGTGCTGACGGCGCATCGGCCGGACCCGGTGATGGCCGGCATCGTCGCCGCGGTTGTCGACGCCGAACCGCTCGCCGACGTCACCCGGCCGGACGGCGTGCGCCACCGGATCTGGAACGTCGGCGACGCCGCTGCGGGCCAAGCCATCGGCGCGGCGTTCGAGGCGATGCCGACCGTCTACATCGCCGATGGCCACCATCGCTCGGCCGCCGCGGTGCGGGTGGCGGCGGCGCGCGAGGCCGCGCGCAAGACGGCGGGGCGGGGCGCGGGCGACGAGCGCTTCCTCATCATCAGCTTCCCCGCCGACGAGGTGCGGATCCTCGACTACAACCGCGTGGTCCGCGACCTCAACGGCCTCAGCCCGGCGGCGTTCCTGCAGGCGCTGGAGAGCGCCTTCGCCATCGAGGCCGTGGCGACGCCGGTGCGCCCGACGGCGCGCGCCAGCTTCGGCATGTATCTGGACGGCCGCTGGTATCGGCTCAGCCTGCGCCATCCGCCCCCGGCAACGGCGCCGCCGTTGGAACGGCTCGATGTCGCGATCCTGTCGCGCGCGGTACTGGAGCCGCTGCTCGGCATCGGCGATCCGCGCACCGACCCGCGGATCGACTTCGTCGGCGGTGCCCGCGGACTCGACGGCCTGGCCCAGCGGGTCGCCGCCGGCGACGCCGCCGTCGCCTTCAGCCTGTACCCCACGTCCATGGACGACCTGATCGCGGTCGCCGACGCCGGTCAGGTGATGCCGCCCAAATCCACCTGGTTCGAGCCGAAGCTGGCCGACGGCCTGCTCTCGCTGCCGTTGGATTGAGTGTCCGCCCGGCGCCTACGGAGACGCCGAGGATAGCGACAAAAAAACCTCGGCAAGAAGGGCGTCACCGTCTGGGATCATCGCAACTGCTCATACTCCAAGAGGAGATCTCACATGTCGACACTGACGCGCACTGCCATGATCCTCGCGACGATCGCCATGCTGGCGATGGCGCCCTTGACCGACGCCCGCGCCGCGGACGGCAAGCCCGGCCTGTTCGTCAACCTGACGACGGACGACACTTGGTCCGCGGCCAAGGCGATCTTCTTCGCCCACGACAAGGCGTTGAAGAATGGTCACGCGCCGGTGGTCGTCTGGCTCAACGTCCGCGCCGTCTATCTCGCCGACAAGAAGCGGCCATCACACGTGCACGGCCTGATGCGCAGCGAGAACCTGTCCATCCAGGACATGCTGACGGCGTTCATCAACGACGGCGGCATCGTCATCATGTGTCAGGCCTGTTCCCAGGCCGCGGGATTGACGACGGAGGATTACATCGACGGCGTCCAGATGGGATCGTGGGAGCTGGTTTCAGGCTATCTGTTCGATCCCGACGTCAAGACGCTGGCCTGGTAACGGCTGGGCTCGTCGCGCCGGCGTGGATGCCCAAAGCCGGCGCGGCGCAGACGTCGAGGGCCGGGGCGGGCCATCACATTTCGCTCACCGCCCCCGTGCAGGTGTTGACGGCGATGACGGTCGGCGTGTCCGATGCCGCGGTCATCCCCGCCGACGCGTTGGGAGGGTGACAAGAATACCCCAAACGGGTAGCATCAAGGGCATGTCCTCCGAACCTGACGATCCGCAGCGCCCCGACAAGCCTGCCGACAAGCCCTCCGGCAAGCCTGCCGACAAGCGCCCCGGTCTGCGCCGCCGCCTGAGCGACGACCTGAACGCGCCGGCGCCGTCGGCCGCACCGCCGCTCAGGTTCGTGCTCATCGTCTGCGGCATCGCCATCGCCATCGCCGCGATCATGCTGTTCGTGATCGACTGATCGGGCGCCCTCAGCCGCGCCGCCAAGCCGTCCCGGCCGGACCGTCCTCCAGCACCACGCCCTTGGCGGCGAGTTCGTCGCGGATGGCGTCGGCGCGGGCGAAGTTTCGGGCCTTGCGCGCCTCGGCGCGTTCTTCGATCATTGTTTCGATGAACATCTCGTCGACGGGGTCGATGGCCATGGGCGGGCCGTGGAACCAGTCTTCGGGATCCTTGGTCAGCAGGCCGAGCACGGCGCCCGCCGCCACCAGACGCACCGCCGCGGCGCGCCGGGCGGCCGCGTCGGCGGTCCGGTTGACTTGGTGTGCCAGTTCGTGGAGGTGGCTGATGGCGAGAGGCGTGTTGAGATCGTCGCCGAGCGCCTCCATCACCGCCGGCGGCGCGGCGGCCGCCGCGTCGTCGAGAGCCGCCGTATCGATATCGCGGAGCGCGCCATAGAGCCGATCGAGCGTCGTTCGCGCGGCGCCGACGGCCTCCTTGGTGAAATCCAACGGCGCGCGATAGTGGGTCTGCAGCAACACCAGACGGATCGCCTCGCCGGGGAACTCGGCGAGCAGATCGTGGACCGTGTAGAAGTTGCCGAGGCTCTTCGACATCTTCTCGCCTTCCACCATCAGATAGCCGTTGTGCATCCAGACCCGGACGAACGGCTGGCCGGCATGCGCACAGGTGGTCTGGGCGATCTCGTTCTCGTGGTGCGGGAAGATCAGGTCGGCGCCGCCGCCGTGGATGTCGAAGGTCTCGCCGAGATACCGCGTCGACATGGCCGAACACTCGATGTGCCAGCCCGGCCGGC